>JBATHK010000187.1:0-9319 GCA_049666725.1 Woeseiaceae bacterium | reverse complement strand
CTGATCACGCCGACATTTTGGCGCACCTGAGCGCTGCTTTGTTGCCGTGAAGGACGAATCGCCAACAGCCCTGCCCGACAAGATAAGCCGCACAACCGGCAAGGCAGCCGCCTGGATGACCCTGTTCATGGTCATCGTAACCTTCGTTATTGTCGTGATGCGATACGTGTTCGATGCCGGGCTGATCTGGCTGCAGGAATCCGTCATCTGGATGCACGCCGTGGTCTTCATGATGGGCGCCGCCTACACATTGCAGCAAGAAGACCATGTGCGGGTCGACGTTTTCTATCGAACGATGAGCGCCAGGCGGCGCGCGTGGGTCGACCTGCTTGGCGTGATTCTTTTCCTGCTTCCCCTGTGCGTATTCCTCGGATGGAAGTCGTTTGATTTTGTCGCCGTCTCCTGGGGCCTGCACGAATCCTCGCGGGAGTCCGGTGGCTTGCCGTATCCATTGATCCCGATGCTCAAGACCGTGTTGCTCCTGATGCCGATCGGCGTGGCGCTGCAGGGCAGCTCTTTGCTGCTGCGCTCGCTTAAGACACTGAGGCAGGCCTGACATGGAGTGGGTGGCCGGCCTGCTGTTTGTCGCGGTGGTTGTTGTGCTGCTGGCGGGTTTTCCGGTCGCATTCACGCTCGGTGGCACGGCGCTGATTTTTGCGGGGTTCGGTATCCTTGGCGGCAGCTTTAACGAGGCTTTGCTGTCCGGCTTGCCCAACCGGATTTTCGGCATCATGACCAATGAAACGCTGGTTGCCGTGCCGCTGTTTGTCTTCATGGGTGTCACGCTGGAGCGCGCCCGCATAGCCGAGGAGCTGCTCGAAACGATGAGCGCTTTGTTCGGCACGCTGCGCGGCGGACTCGGCATCTCGGTAACGCTCGTCGGGATGCTCCTCGCGGCGAGCACTGGCATCGTCGGCGCTACGGTTGTCACGATGGGTCTGCTGTCGCTGCCCACCATGCTCAAACGAGGCTACTCGCCGGAAGTCGCGGCCGGCACGATCTGTGCGTCGGGCACGCTCGGGCAGATTATTCCGCCATCGATCATCCTCGTGATGCTGGGCGACGTCATGACGACCGCTTACCAGCAGGCACAGCTGGAGATGGGCATTTATTCGCCCAAGACCGTGTCGGTCGGTGACCTGTTCGCCGGCGCATTGATTCCCGGCCTCATGCTCGTAGGCTTGTACATGCTCTATATTCTGGGGGTCGCGTTTTTTCGGCCCACGGCGATGCCTGCGCACCGTCCAGAGCAAGAGCGGCCGATTTCCATCGGCCAGGTGCTGCGTGCGTTGTTGCCTCCGTTGCTATTGATCCTGGCGGTACTCGGTTCCATTCTCAAAGGCCTCGCAACACCCACCGAAGCGGCCGGTGTCGGTGGCATGGGCGCATTGCTGCTTGCCATGCAGCGACGACAAATGGACCTCACGCGGCTCAGGGAAATTATGCAGACCACGCTGCGCATCAGCAGCATGGTGTTTCTTATCCTGATAGGCGCCTCGATTTTTTCGCTGGTGTTCCGCGGCTATGGCGGCGACGATGGCGTGCGTTTCATCCTCGAGGCGCTGCCTGGCGGCGTCATCGGCGCGGTCGTTGTCGTGATGCTGGTCATGTTCCTGCTCGGCTTCGTACTCGACTTCATTGAAATAACGTTTGTCGTCGTACCGATCGTAGGTCCCGTATTGCTCGCTATGGGCCTCGACCCTGTCTGGCTCGGCATCATGATCGCCATCAATCTGCAGACCTCTTTCCTGACACCGCCGTTTGGCTTTGCGTTGTTCTATCTTCGCGGCGTGGCGCCAGCATCCGTTACGACGGCACAAATCTATCGCGGTGCAATTCCTTTCGTCGCCATCCAGCTACTGGCACTGCTGTTGCTCGCGATATTCCCGGGTCTCGTTACCTGGCTGCCCGGCAGGATCTACGGAAGCTAGTTCGAAATCAGGGTTCGCGCGTGTTGAGGTAAGCCGTTTCGGCAATGCTCGAATTGGCGGCGACGATTTCAAGATAGTCGAAATACGCTTTGCCAATTTTGGCCGCGGCGGGATCGGACGCCATCAGTTCGGCAACGACTTCTTGCGTCATCGAGCGCAGCAGTTCGATAACCGCGGACGGGAAGCGGCGAAGCTCTATGTTCGGGTCTTTCTTCAGTTGCTGTAAGGATTTTGCATTGCCGTTGGTGTACTCCGCCGCCATGTCTGTAGTTATCGCCTGGCAGGTCGTGCGAACAATTTCCTTCAGGTCGGCCGGCAACGAATCCCACGCTTCCTTGTTGATGATGGTTTCAAGGCCGGGGCCCGGTTCCTGCCAGCCCGGGGAGTAGTAATACCGCGCCGCTTTATGCAAACCGAAAGACGCGTCGTTGTACGGACCTACCCACTCCGTTGCATCAATCGCACCGGTCTGCAATGCCGTGAAAATTTCCGATCCGGGGAGCGTGACCGGCGTGCCGCCAGCGCGGCGCAGCACCTCGCCGCCCAGGCCCGGGATGCGCATCTTCAATCCCTTCAGGTCGTTGACGGAATTTATCTCCTTGTTGAACCAACCACCCATCTGCACACCCGTATTACCGGTCGGGAACGGCACCAGGTTAAAGGGCGCGTAAAGCTCGCGCCAAAGCGCCATTCCGCCACCGTAGTAAAGCCAGCCATTCAGCTCGAGGTTGGTCATGCCGAAAGGAATCGCCGTAAAGAACTGCGCCGCGTCAACCTTGCCCTTGTGGTAGTAAGACGCGCCGTGACCCATCTCCACGGTGCCGCGGCTGACGGCATCGAATACCTCGAATGCCGGCACCAGCTCGCCACCGCCGTAGACCTTAATCTTGAGCCGACCGGCCGAGGCCGCCTCGACTCTCGTGGCGAGGTTTTCCGGGGCCATTCCAAGGCCTGGAAATTTCGGTGGCCAGGACGTAACGCAGGACCACTCGAAGGTCTCCTGGCCGCCCTTGCAGTCAGTGCCGCGACCCGGGTCACTTTTCGCACAGGCCGAAAGGGTCGCCGCTGCTGCGAGGCTCCCTACAAATTGTCTTCTTTTCATGAGGCGTCCATAGATTGGCTGCGTTGCGGCTAGTCTATGGTGCACCCGCCACGATGCCAATCACAGAGGTGGGGCAAAAAGAGAAGGTCTATCTCCCACCTAAATCGATATTATTGGCCAAGTATTGCTTTTTTATCCCACTAATTACCAAAAAGCCCCGATCTTTCGATCGGGGCCCGCCCTTCCGTGGTCCGGCCGACGGGAAAGGGCCCCCATTGCCGTCCCTGGCTCAAAAAGTGGCCCCCTTTTTTGACAATCTTTCCCACCGGCCGGTCGAGCGAGTCTCCCATCTCCCGGCGCGCGTTGTGGCTTATCATTCTGCGTGATGCATCGACAAAGGGCCCCGGCGGGCCCGATTCTTGGGAAATCAGGGCGATATGATAGGACTGCTGCAGCGCGTCAGCCACGCCGAGGTCAGTGTCGGCGGGGAGGTTATCGGCCGGATCGGCCGGGGATTGCTCGTGCTCGTCGCGGTTCAGCGCAATGATTCCGAGCGGGACATCGGGCGGCTGGCTGAACGTATCCTCGGCTACCGAGTCTTCCCCGACGCCGCGGGCCGCATGAACAGTAGCCTGCGGGATGAGTCGGGAGGCCTGTTGCTGGTGCCGCAGTTCACGCTCGCCGCCGACACGAAGAAAGGCACGCGGGCCAGTTTCACGAAGGCCGCATCGCCGGAGAAGGCGGCTCTTTACTTCGACAAATTCGTCGATATTTGCCGCCGCGAGCTCGCCACCGTTGAAACCGGCTCTTTCGGAGCGGATATGCAGGTCAGCCTGACCAACGATGGGCCGGTGACCTTCTGGCTCGAAAGCTGAGCCCCCTGTGACGCCGGTACGGTTTTGTTGCTCACGCGGAGGTATCATGAACATAATTCGCACCCGGCCTTTGCCGGTGCCTGAAACCACGCACTAAACGCGGGGCAGCGCCCCAGGAGTTTTGAGATGTTTTCCAACATCGGGCCCGTACAACTGATTATTGTGCTCGTTATCGTTTTGGCGATCTTTGGCACCAAACGTCTGCGCACGCTGGGTTCGGACCTGGGCAGCGCCGTCAAAGGTTTTCGCTCAGCCGTCAATGACGCAGACAAGGAGAACGAGCAAATCAGCGAGTCCTCAAAAGACGCCGACTTCGACAACACCCCTGCCGAAGAACCGCGCAAAGAAAACGACGCCCGTTAATTATCAACCATGTCCGGAATCGGCGGTTCGGAATTTCTACTGCTTTGCCTGATCGGGCTCCTGGTTCTCGGGCCCGAGAGATTGCCGCGCGTTGCCAGCCAGCTTGGCACCTGGCTGGGACAGGCGCGCCGCATGACGCGCGTAATGAAACGCCAGCTCGAAGAAGAGCTCAGCGTCGAAAAGAACATTGGTATCAATCCCGACGATCTACTGACGCCGCGAGAAGACGACTCGTATTCACCCCTGCACGTTGAAGAGGACACCAGCAAAGAGAAGTCCGAGTGACTGAGCCTTCGGAAAAGCCTGGCGACAAGTCTGGAGAGGGCACCTTGCTTTCCCATCTCGTCGAACTCCGAAGCCGCTTGCTGAAGGTTGCGGCCGCTGTGATCCTCGTGTTTGTCGCGCTGTTGCCGTTTGCCCGGAGAATCTTCGAGTTTGTCTCCGCGCCACTGCGCGATGTTCTTCCCGGTGGTCAGATGATCGCAACGGCGGTCGCTTCACCATTGCTCGCTCCGTTCAAGCTGACGTTTTACGTAGCGCTCTTCATTGCCATGCCGATCGTGCTCTACCAGACCTGGGCCTTCGTCGCACCGGGGCTCTACAAAAAAGAAAAGCGCTTCGCGGTGCCTTTGCTCGCATCGAGCATTCTGCTTTTCTATTCGGGAATTGCGTTCGCGTACTACATCGTCTTCCCGTTGATTTTCGGCTTCATGACCGGCATCGCGCCCGAGGGCGTCGAGGTCATGACCGATGTCACGGCCTACCTCGACTTCATCATGATGATTGTGCTGGCCTTTGGCCTCGCATTCGAAGTACCCATCGCAGCCGTGCTGATCGTCTGGACAGGTCTCACAAGCATCGAACAGCTGGCCAAAGCGCGGCCATACGTCTTCCTTGGCGCCTTCATCGTTGGCATGTTTCTGACACCGCCCGACGTAATCAGCCAGACGCTGCTCGCCGTTCCGATATACCTGCTCTATGAGCTGGGAATCATCATGGCGCGTTTATTGGCGCCAAAAGCAAGCGATAAGGCCGAAGAGCCGGCGGCGACAGACGCCTAGCGCCCCGTCAGGTGGCGGGATGGGCGCGAAATGGTGTTTAATGCACAGCCTCGGCCCGTAAAACTAAAGCAAATGGCGGCCTATACAATTCAGGGGAAACCATGACTGATTCCGTTGCCGCGACCGCGGACGACCTTTCACGGGACGGCGAATTCCTGGGCCATCCGAAAGGCCTCTACGTCTGCTTCACGACGGAGCTTTGGGAGCGATTTTCATTCTACGGGATGAAATACCTGCTGCTGCTTTACCTGACCAAATACCATCTCTTTACCGACGAAGCCGGCCTCGACGTGCTCGGATCCTATGCAGGCCTCGTTTACGCGTTGCCGCTGATCGGCGGCATGATAGCCGACCGTTTTCTCGGTATGCGCAAATCGGTCCTGTTCGGCGGCATCCTGCTGTCCCTCGGACACATACTCATGGCTGTCGAAGGCTTCCAGGCAATCAACTACGCGGCAGGCACGCTGCTGACTAACGATCTCACGCTCGCAAGCGGTGAAGTACTGGCCGCGGGTACAGTGCTGAGCGAGGCTATTACGTTCCGCGACACCGAAGCGCTCAAGGTCTTCTACTTCGCGCTGGCCCTTATTGTCATGGGCGTTGGTTACCTGAAACCCAATATTTCCACGATCGTCGGCAAGCTGTATTCCATCGATGATCCGCGTCGCGACTCCGGCTTCACGATCTTCTACATGGGCATAAACATCGGCTCATTCGCAGCAACATTGCTGTGCGGCTGGCTCGGTGAGACCTACGGCTGGAAGTATGGTTTCGGCGCCGCGGGTATCGGCATGATCATCGGCCTGTTCACATTCATGTACGGGCAAAAGTACCTGATGGGCCATGCGGAGCCGTCCGAGCCCGAAAAGCTCAAGAAGAGTTTCTTAGGACCCATCAACGTCGAGTGGTCTATCTATCTCCTGAGCCTGCCCGTACTCGGCGTGCTGTGGCTGCTGGTCCAGCATGAACCGGTCGTATACCTGATGCAGAACGTCTTCCTCGTGATCGCGATCGTGGGCCTGATTCTTTATTCGATGGTGCATACCAAGCAGGACCAGAACAACACCATCGCCTACACGGTAGCGGGCACAGCGGCCGTTGCGGCACTGTATGCCATCGGCGTGAACCTGCATTTCATTCCGGGCTCAGAGTCCCTGGCAGAAAATGTGCTGTACGGGTCGATTGTTCTGGTCATTGCTTTCGTGATTTACGGCTTCATCACGCATAACTCGGCGGAGTTCGGTCGCACGGTTGTGCTGATGATTCTGATTCTGTCCACCATCGTATTCTGGGCACTGTTCGAGCAGTCCGCCGGTTCCATGACCCTGTTTGCGGATCGCGTCGTTGATCGATCTGTTGGCGATACGACGTTTACGGCCGCGCAGTTCGGCTCGCTGAACGCCGGGTTCATCATGCTGCTCGCCATCCCGTTTGCCGCCTTGTGGACCTGGCTCGCGAAGAAGCAGCTTGAACCCTCCACGCCGGTCAAATTCGGGCTCGGCATATTCCAGGCCGGCCTCGGCTTTGGCGCACTGGTTTACGGCGCGCAGCATCCCGATCAATACGGCCAGGTTGCGATGATCTGGCTGATACTCGCCTACCTGTTTCACACGACAGGCGAACTGTGCCTGTCACCGGTCGGACTTTCCGCCGTGACCAAGCTCTCTATAGGCAATGTCGTCGGCGTCAGCATGGGTACCTGGTTCCTGGCCACCGCGCTCTCCGAAACGGTAGCGACGCGCCTTGGAAAGCTCGCGGCGATCAGCACTGACGGTGGCGATATTCCTGACGCTGCAACAGCGCTCGCCACCTATACGCAGCTGTTCGAATTCCTGATGTGGTTCGGGCTGGGGACGGGCGCTTTGATGATCATCATTTCACCGATCCTGCGTCGCTGGATGCATGGCATACATTAATCAGACACCAACAAAGACTGGAAGGCACTCATGAAACACCTCGTGAAACTCCTTGCGGGCCTGGGTCTCGTGTTGATACTCAGCGCCTGTGGTCAACAGGATGCCGACAGGATCACGGGCACCGCACCGACAGAAACCGCTGACGAGTTTGTTGCCCGCGCGAACGCCGAGCTGGCCGAGCTCGGCAGGGAGCTGGAAGCGGCCGAGTGGGTGCGCGCAACCTACATCACGCTGGACACCGCCGTTATCGCGTCAGCCGCCAGCGAGAAATACGCGGAGTGGCACAGCGGCATGGTGAAGCAGGCACTGCAATACGACGACCAGAAACTTGACGCAGAGACCCGGCGCGCGATCGACCTTTTGAAGCTTGGTACAACGCTGCCAACGCCGGCCGACGCTCGCAAACGCAAAGAGCTTACGATGATCGCAACCGACCTCGAAGGCATGTACGGGGCAGGCAGCTATTGCCGCAGCGACGGAGACTGCAAGGCCTTGCCGGAACTCGAGGACGTTCTTGCCAACAGCCGCGACTATGACGCGCTGACCGATGCCTGGCAGGGCTGGCGCACAATCGCGCCGCCCATGCGCGCGAAATACCAGCGCTATGTCGAGCTGGTGAATGAGGGCGCAAACCAGCTGGGTTACGGCGACCTCGGCGAGATGTGGCGCGCCGGCTTCGACATGAGCCCGGCCGACTTCGAGCAGGAAACCGCTCGCCTGTGGGAGCAGGTCAAGCCGCTGTATGACGAGCTGCATTGCCATGTCCGCGCAAAACTCGGAGAAACTTACGGCATCGACAAGGTGCCACAGGACGGCCCGATTCCGGCACACCTGCTCGGCAACATGTGGTCACAGGGCTGGAGTTTTATTTACGACCTGATCGAACCCTACCCGGGCATCGCTGATCTCGACGTCGACAGCACCCTGAAGAAGAAAAACTATTCGCCCCAGGAGATGGTGCGCTCCGCCGAAAACTTCTACGTTTCGTTAGGCATGCCACGGCTGCCGGAGACTTTCTGGGAACGCTCGCAGTTTACGAAGCCGAGAGATCGGGAAGTGGTTTGTCACGCCAGCGCCTGGGGAATCGATGGCGGCAACGACCTGCGCATCAAGATGTGCATCAAGCAGACCTACGACGAACTGCGCACCATCTATCACGAACTCGGACATAACTATTACCAGGGCGCTTACAAGGATCAGCCGCGGCTGTTCCAGGGCGGAGCGAATGCCGGGTTCCACGAGGCAATCGGCGATACGGTAACGCTTTCGATGACACCTCAGTATCTCGCCGAGGTTGGCCTTGTCCGCGCCGCCGGGGAAAGCGAGGAGGCCGTGATCAACCGGCAGATGCAGATGGCGCTCGACAAGATCGCGTTCCTGCCGTTCGGCAAACTTATCGACGAATGGCGCTGGGGTGTTTTTTCCGGCGACATCACGCCTGAAAACTACAACGCGGCCTGGTGGAACCTGCGCACGAAGTACCAGGGCATCACGCCGCCGGTGCCGCGCAGCGAAGCCGATTTTGACCCGGGCGCGAAATACCACGTCCCGGCCAACGTTTCCTACACGCGTTATTTCCTCGCGCATATCCTGCAGTTCCAGTTCCAGCGCTCGCTGTGTGAGATCGCTGGGCACAGCGGTGACCTTGCGTCCTGTTCAATATTCGGTGACAAGGAAGCCGGCGAACGCTTCTACGCCATGATGGCATCCGGACAAAGCGAGCCGTGGCAGGACGCGCTCGAAAAGCTTACGGGCACGCGGGAAATGGACGCCACGGCAATCATCGACTATTTCGCACCACTCATGGGCTATCTCGAAAAACAAAACGAAGGCCGCAGCTGCGGTTGGTAGCTTAGGAACAAACAAGCAGGGGGTCTCATGGCACGAGCAAAACAAAAGAACGCAGGCGGTGGTTTTCTTGGCACGGTCGAGCGCGTAGGTAACAAACTTCCAGACCCGGCCGTGCTGTTTATCGCGCTGCTGTTTATCGTCTGGGTGCTTTCGTGGCTGCTGTCGTACGTGACGTACAGCTTCATCGACCCGCGATCCGGTGAGCCGATCATCGTTATTAACCAGCTCACAGGTACGGCTTTCACGACCTTCCTGACGAAGCTTGTGACGAACTTCGTGC
>JBATHK010000186.1:0-10702 GCA_049666725.1 Woeseiaceae bacterium | reverse complement strand
GATTGCGGGTGCCGGCACCGTGCTCAGCGCGGAGCAGGCTAACGCCGCGCTCGACCACGGCGCAAAGTTCATCGTGTCCCCGGGGCTTGACGACGGCGTTGTCGGAGTTGCAAAGGAAAGGGGCGTGCCGGTTTACCCGGGTACGATGACGCCGAGCGAGGTCCAGCACGCTTTCAACCTCGGCCTCGACACCGTCAAATTTTTTCCGGCATCGATTGCGGGCGGCGTGCCGGCACTCAAAGCGCTCGCAAGCGTCTTTCGCACCATGAAATTCATGCCGACAGGCGGCGTGAGCCCCGGCAACCTTGCCGATTTTCTCGCAGTACCGGCGGTACTGGCATGCGGCGGAAGCTGGTTGACGCCGGCTGACAAAATCGCCGCGGGCGACTACGAGGCGATCACAAAGCTTGCCGCCGAAGCAGTCGCAATTGCGCGCAAGGCGAGAGGATTGAATAAATGAGCAAATATGTTTCACTTGGCGAAATCATGCTGCGCCTTAAGACCCCTGTGCATGAACGCTTTTTCCAGTCACCGGCGTTCGAAGCGACATTCGGCGGCGGCGAGGCCAATGTCGCCGTATCGCTGTCGAACTATGGTTTTGACGCAGTGTTCGTCTCGGCGCTGCCGGCTAACGATATCGGCGATGCGGCGCTCCGCGAGTTGCGGGGATTCGGTGTCGACGTGTCGCATGTGCGCCGCTCAGGTTCACGAGTGGGCATCTATTTTCTCGAAACCGGTTCTAACCAGCGACCCTCGAAGGTCGTCTACGATCGCGCGAACGCCTCGATTGCCGAGGCGGGCCCCGGCGACTTCGACTGGAAGGCCATATTCAGCGAGGCAAAGTGGTTTCACATCACGGGAATCACGCCCGCGCTGAGCCAGAGCGCCGCCGACCTTTCGCTCGAAGCGGTGAAGGCGGCGAAAGACGCCGGTGTTACGGTCTCCTGCGACTTTAATTATCGCGGCAAGCTTTGGAAGTACGGCAAGACCGCGCCCGAGGTCATGAACGAACTCGTCAAATACGTCGACGTCGGTATCGCCAATGAAGAAGACTGCCAGAAGTCGCTGGGTATCGAAGCCGACGTGCACGTCGAAAGTGGCGAACTCGATACCGGCAAATACGAAGCACTGACGAAGAAGGTTCTGAAGACGTTTCCGAATATGTCGACTATCGCCGTAACGCTCCGTGAATCGAAGAGCGCGGACCGCAACGGCTGGTCGGCATGCCTGCGCGACGCCGGTGGCTTCCGCCTGTCGCGCCATTATGAACTGACTGACATCGTCGACCGCGTCGGTGGCGGCGACAGCTTCGCATCAGCGCTTATCTATGGCCTCAATGCCTACGATGACCGGCAGCAATCGCTTGAATTTGCCGTCGCGGGAAGTTGTCTGAAACATACGATCCAGGGAGACTTCAACCGTGTTACCGTGGCCGAGGTCGAGAACCTGATGGGCGGTGACGGGTCGGGGCGCGTGCAGCGATAGTGGTTGTACGTGCGGCTGCAAAAGCAGAGCCAGCCGCTTGCGGTCGGCGGTAATTCATCGACAAGCGCCACATCGTTGGGCTTCCACCGTGTCCTGATCGACAGACGACGACAGGGTTCTGATTTGTCGGCTGGCCAACAATATTTTTGTATCGATTTCAGGCTTTAGATCTGGTCTAATGCACCGGCTGATTATGTATTTCTCCAAGGGGAATTATTCAAATGCTTAAGAAAACAATGACCTTATTCGCCGCTCTAGCGGCAGTGGTGGCGCTTTCGGCGCCGGCAAATCCTGTATTTGCGCAGGGACAGCCGAAATCAAATCAATACTGGTGGCCGGACAATCTGGACCTCAGTCCTCTTCGGGATCACGATGTTACGTCGGATCCGATGGGCGCAGACTTCAACTACGCCGAAGCATTTGCCAGTCTTGACCTCGACGCCGTTAAAACCGACATCGACAAGCTGCTGGTGACGTCTCAGGACTGGTGGCCCGCGGACTACGGAAACTACGGGCCGTTCTTCATCCGCATGGCCTGGCACAGTGCCGGAACGTACCGCACGCTTGATGGCCGCGGTGGCGCCGGTGGCGGTCAGCAGCGATTCGAGCCGCTCAACAGCTGGCCGGACAACGCGAACCTCGATAAGGCACGGCGCCTGCTCTGGCCGGTAAAACAGAAGTACGGTCGAAGTCTTTCATGGGCCGACCTGATGGTGCTGGCGGGCAATGTCGCGCTGGAAAACATGGGCTTCGAGACCTTCGGCTTTGCCGGCGGTCGCGAGGACGACTGGGAGGCCGACCTGGTCTACTGGGGACCGGAAAATGAGTTTCTTGCTGACAAGCGCTACAGCGGTGACAGGATGCTCGAAAAGCCGCTGGCTGCGGTTCAGATGGGCCTGATCTATGTGAACCCGGAGGGCCCGAACGGCAACCCGGATCCGCTGCTCGCCGCCAAGGACATTCGCGACACCTTCGGTCGCATGGCAATGAACGATGAAGAAACCGTTGCACTCATCGCCGGCGGGCATACCTTCGGTAAAGGCCATGGTGCCGCTCCGCCGGGGGATTGCGTGGGGGCTGAGCCCGCAGCGGCCGGCATCGAAAAGCAGGGCTTCGGCTGGGAAAACAAATGCGGCAGTGGAAATGCTGGAGACACGATCACTAGCGGCCTGGAAGGCGCATGGACAGTTACCCCGGCTCAATTCAGCATGAATTACCTGCAGAACCTGTTTGCCTTCGAGTGGGTGCAGACGAAGAGCCCCGCGGGCGCAACCCTGTGGGTTCCGAAGAGCGAGGGCGCATCGAATCTCGTGCCGGATGCTCACGATCCGACGAAGCGACATGCACCGATTATGTACACGACCGACCTGTCGCTGAGGTTCGATCCCAGCTACGAGAAAATCTCGAAGCGTTTCCTGGAGAATCCGGAGGAATTCAAGCTCGCGTTTGCCAAAGCGTGGTTCAAGTTGACGCATCGTGACATGGGTCCGCGCGCTCGTTATGTTGGCAACGAGATTCCTGACGAAGTATTGCTTTGGCAGGATCCTGTGCCGGCGGTCGATCATCCTCTGATTGATGCCGACGACATCGCGAAGCTGAAGTCACAGATTCTGGATTCGGGCCTGACGGTACCGCAACTCGTAAGAACCGCCTGGGCATCGGCCTCGACCTTCCGCGGCTCCGACATGCGCGGAGGCGCCAACGGTGCGCGTATTCGCCTGGCGCCGCAAAGCAATTGGGATGTTAACAATCCGGATGAGCTTGCAAAGGTGCTGAAGCGACTGGAGCGCGTGCAGAAGGACTTTAATGGTGCGCAGAAGGGCGGGAAGAAAGTATCCCTCGCCGATGTGATCGTTCTTGGCGGGGCTGCAGCTATCGAGGCGGCCGCAAAGAAGGCCGGTCACGATGTGCAGGTTCCCTTTACACCGGGACGCACCGACGCCAGCCAGGCGCAGACCGAGGTCGAGTCATTTGCCGTGCTGAAGCCGACGGCAGATGGATTCCGCAACTATTTTGGAGAAGCTAACCGCCGTTCACCAGCGGAAATGCTGGTAGACAAAGCCGACCTGCTGACGCTGACCGCTCCTGAAATGACGGCTCTTGTCGGCGGCATGCGGGCCCTGGATGCGAACGCAGGAGGTGCGAAGCACGGTGTGTTCACCGCCAAGCCCGGAACCCTGAGCAATGATTTCTTTTTGAACTTGCTCAGCATGTCGACGACCTGGACGAAGTCATCCAAGGACGCGGGCATTTACGAAGGGCGTGATCGCGCCACAGGCAAATTGCAGTGGACGGCGACCCCTGTCGACCTCGTGTTCGGATCGCATGCCGAGTTGCGTGCTATTTCGGAAGTCTATGCGGAGAACGGCGGAGAGAAAAAATTCGTCAACGACTTTGTAGACGCATGGACCAAGGTAATGACGCTCGATCGCTTCGATCTGAATGCGTCTCAGCGAGGCGAGGTTTACGCAAACCGCTAAAGCATTGCCTGACTAGAGTAGAAATGGACGGCGGCGTTAAACACGCCGCCGTTCTTCTTTGCGAGGTGCTTACCCCGTATTCTTGATTTATTCGAGAAAAGGTAAAGACACGATGCTAATGAACTCCATCGAATTCTGGTTGGTGAATAATCCCATCCGCGGACTTATTCAGAAGTATTACGAAATTCCTCGTCTGAAACGCCTTTCCAGGGGGCAAAAGAACGCCGTATTAGAAATCGGTTGTGGACAGGGCGTGGGAGCGAAGTTTATTTGCGATAGCTTTGTTCCCCGGAAATACGTCGGCATCGATCTCGATCCAAAGATGATTGAAAGGGCCAGGAGAAAAGGGCGACGCCTTGCGAACGCCGAGTTTTTGCAGGGCGATGCCGCAAGCCTTGCTTTTCACGACGAATCTTTCGATCTCGTTGTCGATTTCGGGATTATCCACCACATCCCGAACTGGCGGGAAGCGTTGGCCGAGGTTCACAGGACATTAAAAACGAACGGCGAGTTCCTGTTCGAGGAACTTTCGCTGGAGACCTGGGAGCAAGGTATTGGAAAGCCTCTCAAGAAGATCCTGGATCATCCTTACGATCAGATGTTCGGGCGGCAGGAGTTCCTGGATGAGCTGAAAAACCTCGGCTTCGAAACGGAGACATACGAACAAAAGCCGCTCGGATTCTATTATTTTTGGGGAAAGGCAAGTAAGACCGGCTAGGGAAATATAGCGGTCACAAGCAAAGAGAATGGAGCCAAGACAACATCGTACGGTCATCAATGATGCTGAAATCGCCTGGTATGAATGGGGCACACCGGGCGAGCCGTTGATATTCCTGTCCCATGCAACAGGCCTTCACGCCCGCTGTTGGGACGCGGTCGTATCCCATCTCGACGGTTTTCACGTTATCGCGACCGATCATCGCGGTCACGGACAAAGCAGCAACACGCCGCCCTATGGCTGGGATCAATTTGGCGCTGATCTTATCGCTCTGATCGTCAAACTCGATTTAAGCGACATCCACGGCGTCGGCCATTCAATGGGCGGGCATTGCATGGTGCAGGCGGCAGCGAGCGAGCAAGAACGATTCCGGCGTTTGACACTTTTTGATCCCGTGATAATGGAACCCTCTGTTTATGCAATGGCGCCACGCAGGGAAGGGGCGCAACACCCGGTCGCGAAGCGCCGCAATGCCTGGGAGTCGCCGCAGCAGATGATCGACAAGTTCAAGGATCGCGCGCCGTTTTGCCGCTGGCATCCTGATGTCCTGCGCGACTACTGTCACTATGGCCTGGTGCGGGATGATGATATCTACAAGCTGGCCTGTCCGCCCGACGTAGAGGCCGGAATTTACACGTCGTCGATGGACATGAACATCTTTGACTACATACGCTCGGTCGATATCCCGGTCACAGTGGTCAGGGCCGAGGCGCGCGGCTTGGAGGCCGCAGCAAGAGACTTCTCCACATCGCCGACCTGGCCGGAGTTGGCCAGCCAGTTCGCCAACGGCCACGACAAGTATCTTCCTGAGTACAGCCATTTCATGCCGATGGAAAACCCGGCGCTAGCCGCGTCCCTGATTGTCTCGGGCGTCACTCACCACCAGGTCGCATAAAGTGCGGCAAGCATTAGCACGATCACCACTGCGGCGACATTGAAGCCCGTAGTGGTGGATGTATCGACGTCTTTGTAGTCAATTGCGTCAGGATGAGGTTCGGCACCCTGGATCGCGGAAACGCCGATGCCAACGGCCATGCACAGCAGGAAGACGATTCCGACCCGGTCGATGAACGGCAGGTCGGGCCACCCCAACTTGAACGCCACTGAAAACACGGCCGATCCGATGGCGGCAGCCAAAGCGCCGTTCGAAGTCGTCCTGTTCCAGAAAAAGCCAAGCAGGAACAGGGCGCAAACTCCCGGCGTGAAGAACCCGGTGAACTCCTGGATGTACTGGAACGCCTGCGTGAAATTTCCGAGCAGCGGCTTGGCCAGGATCATCGCCGTTATCATCGCGAAAAGACTGACGGTTCGACCCACGGTTACCAGCTGTCTTTCGGATTCTTCGCCTTTTCTGAAATGCCGATACAGGTCCATCGTGAATATGGTCGATATCGAGTTCATCATCGACGCCAGGGACGAGACAATAGCCGCAATCAGCGCCGCGAAAACCAGGCCTAGAATGCCGACCGGCAACAGGTTCATGACCGTCGGATAAGCCTTGTCCGTCGGATAGAGGTCAGGAACCAGGACAACGGCGGCGACACCGGGCAACACGATGATGAGCGGCATCACCATCTTCAGAAAGGCCGCGAATATGAGTCCTTTTTGCGCTTCCCGCGTGCTCCTGGCAGCGAGCCCGCGCTGGATGATGTATTGATTAAAACCCCAGTACGACAGGTGCATGACCCACATGCCGCCGACGAGCACGGAGATTCCCGGCAGGTCCATGTAGTGCGGCGAGTCCCTGGTGAAAATCAGGTCGAAATGCCCCGGCATCTTTTCCATGAGGATATTGAAGCCAGCGATCGTGCCCTGTCCGCCGGACACCTCGTTCAATGAAATGATGGCAATGAGGATCCCACCCAGTACCAGCAGCGTCACCTGGATGATGTCCGTGAGCGCGACAGCCTTGAGCCCGCCGTACAGCGAATAGGCAACGGCAAACGAACCCAGGCCGACAAGGCCCCACACCAGGCTCAGGCCCGTAACCGTATTGACTGCCAGAGCGCCGAGCCACAGGATGGAGGTGAGGTTGACGAAGACGTAAATCCCCAGCCAGAACATCGCCATGACGTTTCTGACGCGATGGTCAAAACGCTGCTCGAGAAACTGCGGCATCGTGTAAATCTCGTGCTTCAGAAACACCGGCAGCAACCACTTGGCGACAATGATCAGCGCAATTGCCGCCGTCCATTCATAAACGCCAATCGCGATGCCCAACACGAATGCCGATCCCGACATGCCGATGATTTGCTCAGCGGAAATATTGGCCGCAATCAGCGAAGCGCCGATCGCCCACCATGGCAAGTTGCGGCCGGCCAGAAAATAGTCGCTCGAGTTTTTTTCGTGCCCGGCTTTCTCTCGTGATACCCATTGCGCAAGTACCAGCAGCACGATGGCGTAAGTGGCAACAACAGCGTAATCGAGGCTTTGCAAATACATGGGCTTATTCCGGTTTGTCTTGTCTCGGCTTTTACGAGCCGATTGAAATTGCGATTATCCGCCGGCGATTGCGCCGACAATCATAAAGGGCTGATCGCCTGACACAATCGATTCGGGCAACTCGGCATCCGGTGACCTGTGCGAGATATCATTGCCATCGGCAAAGAACCGGACCCGCGGCCGGCGTTTCAATGTCACGTGCTCACGCACGGTGCCGCGCAGCATCGGGTAACGAGCCTCGAGCGCATCCAGCACGGCGCGTTGTGTAACTGTGCCGGCAACATCGATCCTTATCTCGCGGTCACAGCCTGCGAGAGTTTGCAGATGGTGTGGGAGTACTACCCGTACCATCAGATCGTCTGTGCCTCCACCGACAGTACGGCGGGCAGATCGCGCACGATCGCTTCCCAGCTGTCGCCACTGTCCCTCGATGCGTAGAGCTGACCGCCGGTTGTGCCGAAGTAAATTCCGCAGGGGTCGGCCGTATCCACGGCCATCGCGTCGCGGAGCACATTCACGTAACAATGTTGCTGCGGCAGTCCCCTGGTCAGCGCCTCCCACTCCTCGCCGCCGGAACGGCTGCGATAGACCCGCAGTTTCCCGCCCGGCGGGTAGTGCAGTGAGTCGCTCAGGATCGGAACCACGTAAATTGTCTCAGGCTCGTGAGCATGCACGGCGATCGGAAAGCCGAAGTCGCTCGGTAGGTTGCCGCTGACCTCGCGCCAGGAGTCGCCGCCGTCATCGCTGCGCATGACGTCCCAGTGCTTTTGCATGAACAGCGTGTTTGGATTGGAGGGATGAATCGCGATGCGGTGCACGCAGTGCCCGACTTCGGCCGTCGGGTCGGGAATGTGATTCGACTTGAGGCCCAAATTAATCGGTGTCCAAGTTTTGCCCGCGTCGTCCGAGCGAAACGTGCCCGCCGCGGAAATCGCACAATAGATGCGGCTCGAGTTAGTCGGGTCCAGCACTACGGTGTGCAGGCACATGCCGCCGGCACCGGGCGCCCAGTTCGGTCCTGACTCGTGCCCGCGCAGGCCTGCCAGTTCGTGCCAGGTCACACCACCGTCGGTGGTCTTGAACAACGCCGCGTCTTCAACGCCCGCGTAACAGGTATCCGGATCATCAAGCGACGGTTCAAGATGCCAGACCCGTGCAAACTCCCACGGATGCTGCGTACCGTCATACCACTGGTGGGTGGTCAGCGGCCGGCCGGTCGTCTCGGATAGGTCGTAAACAAACATGTTGCTTTCGCCCTGCGGCATGCCCCCAGACGCAGCTTTTTCGGCCTCACCGTCCGATCCCGGCTGTGACCAGGTTTTGCCGCCATCATCAGAGCGCTGGATGATTTGCCCGAACCAGCTTGAAGTCTGCGAGGCGAAAATGCGGTCAGGCTGCACCGGGGAGCCTTTCACATGGTAGATCTCCCAGCCTGCGAAATGCGGTCCGTCGATCGACCACTTCTTGCGCTTGGCATCGGAGCTAAGGATGAAAGCCCCTTTTCGGGTGCCGACGAGAATACGGATGGCGGTCATGGCTATATTCCCTCGTTATTGTGAGGCATGAGATGCCGGGCTAAGCCCCAATGTATTTTGCATACACGCTGCGCGCAATGCCGGGCTCTTCAGTCCCTTTTATGATCGCACGTCCGTCCTGAAACAGCGTAATTTCGTATTGCTTGTCATTGTCGCTTATTTGCGTCCGCAGCATAAACTCATTGACGGTGACGGCGCCGAGCTCTCGCAGGCGCACCGCGAGTGCGTCCAGGTCAATGGCGTCGGCCTGCTGACGGTGCCGCAGCTGCACAGCATTGCGCCCGCACAGCGTTGCGGCGCTCGATCCCGCGGCACCGTCAAGGTAGTGGAATTGCCGATGCTTGCAGCAGGGGCAATCGCCGTCTTCATACGCGTTGTTGACTTTGAGCTGCAGGATTTCATTCGCCCACAAATCGAGATTGAGCAACGTCCGGCTGACGCGCTCGAAGTTGCCGGTCAGGATCTTGAGCGTCTCGGCGGCCTGGAAATTGGCAATGACACCAACGGCGGGAGCGATGACACCAACCGTGTCGCAGGTGGCGCTGCTGCCGGGCGGTGGCGCGTCTTCGAACAGGCAGCGAAAACAGGGCGTCGCGAGGCTGCCGCTCGCAAAAGTTTCCCAAGGTGCGTCGCCAGAGCCGTGCGGCAATACAGTGAACGACATGCCGGTCGTGCCGACCGCGGCGCCGTATACATACGGCCGCGCGCTTTTTACCGCAAGGTCGTTTGCGAGGTAGCGCGTCTCGATGTTATCCAGTCCGTCAACGATGACATCGACACCGGTCGCGTAGCGTTCAATATTCGTGTGATTGATGTCATCGACGATTGCCGTGACCTGCACATCGGAATTGACTTCCGCAATCCTGCGTTTTGCGGCTGCCGCTTTTGGAATGGCGTCGGCGACGTCGTCCTCGTCAAACAGTACCTGCCGCTGCAGATTGGTTAGTTCGATAAAGTCCCGATCGACGATAACGAGGTGACCGACACCCGCACGCGCCAGCAAATCGGCAATGACGCAGCCGAGCGCGCCGCAGCCGAGCACCATCGCTGTGGCGTTGAGGAGCCGCTGCTGGCCGTCTTTGCCGAAGCCTGAAAGCAGCATCTGACGGTGATATCGGGACAGGTCCGGGTTCATCGTCGATACATTATCACGATACGCCGCAGCCGGGCCCCGAGCATTCCGCGCACAATGTTCTATACTGACGGTGAGACAAATTTCAGGAGAACAAAAATGAAAAAATATTCTTGGATTGCCGTGTTCGCGGCGTTGGCATTACCGCTGGGCGCACTGGCCGACAGCCACGAGGCACCGGAAGCACCCGCGCCACTAAGTGACGTCTGGATAATGGCGATCAAAGGGGGAATGGACGCGAAATTCACGGAAGCTGTGAAGAAGCACATGGCGTTCCGCGTCAAAGCGGGTGAGTCGCGGACATGGATGGCCTACCGCCAGGTGATTGGCGACAAATTGAACGTCCTCCAATACCGGGCCTGCTGTTTTGACTATGCCGACCAGGATGCCTATATGGCCGAGGACGAGAAACTGGGCCTGGGCGCCGACTGGAACAAGAACGTAGATCAATACGTCGACCACTACCACCATTACCTGGAAGAAACCGATTGGGAAAACAGCCATTGGCCGGAGGGTTCGGACGGACCGTACTATGGGGTAACGTCCTGGACCTGGAAACAGGGCGCAGGCCCCGGACCGGATGAAGTGCGCAAGGCGTTTAGCCAGACCGCCAAGAAAGAAGGATGGGGCGAGGCTGGCGATGGCCACAACTGGCTTTGGATGGAAAGAATGGGTGGCAAACCCGTCCTGACGCTCGTATCGAGTTTCGAGAGCTTCGCTGACATGGCGCCGGACGAGATGAGCTTTTTCGATTTTCTGGCGGACAAGATGGGCTCGCCCGAAGCTGCCAGCGAGATGTTTACGAAGTTTGGTGCGGGGTTCGAGAGCTCCGATTACGGCGTTTGGGTGTATGACGAAGAACTTTCGACGCCAAAGAAAAAAGAATAATCAGGCATGAAAGCGGGGGATC
>JBATHK010000185.1:0-4778 GCA_049666725.1 Woeseiaceae bacterium | reverse complement strand
TGGTTGGCACGATTGACGAAGCGGTCGAAAACGCCAAGAAGTTCGCGTAACAAACCGGGGCCAAACCGAGGTTTTCGAAATACTCGGTTCGACCCCAACCAGGAAGACGTATGAGTACCATTCAGGTCGACATCGTATCTGCAGAAGGCGAGATTCATAAAGGCGAGGCCGTCATGGTGTTTGCGCCCGCGCGAATGGGCGAGGTCGGTATCGCGCCGCGCCATGCACCGATGCTGACGACGCTGAAGCCCGGAGAGGTTCGCGTTCAGACAGAGGACGGCAAGGAAAAGACCTTCTATGTGACGGGCGGCATGCTCGAGGTGCAGCCGTCAAAGGTGACCATTCTGGCTGACACGGCGCTGCGCGGTGATCAGCTTGATGCGGCGGCGGCCCTGGCGGCGCAAAAGCACGCCGAAGAGGCGCTCAGAGGCGCCTCGAAAGAAACGGACGTCGCACGAGCACAGGCCGAGCTCGAAGAAGCAACCGCACGTTATCGTGCCGCCCAAAAGCTCAAAGGCAAACGCTAGGCTTCCTCACCGAGCATCCGGTTGAGGGCGGCTCGAGCCAGGAGATAGGCTACCGCTGGTGGTAGCCCCATGAGCCGATGATGCGGGTCTGCGGTGCGTGCCGGGGCAGGTTCGCGCGCTGCCAGCGACGGAAATCGTCCACCCGTACCTCGATCGGCACCTGCCATTCGTCGCGACCGAAATATCTCACCGTGTACTCATCGAGATACCCGGCTTCCTGTACAGCGAGGAGGTCGTCGAGGTAGGGGTCAGAGGCGTCAGCATGTTCCAGCCGCTGCTCCTCCCAGGTTTCGACAAGGTGTCGGCGGGCCGTGTATTCGCAGCTGTAGTTGCTCACGCGCGCCGGAACCGGGCCGCCCACGTCTAGCTGGCAGGCGCTTTTCATCAGGCTGTACGATACCCAGCTTTGCAGAACCGGGTCATCGGACTCGAAAGCACGCGGCGCGAGGTAAAACGAGTCGCCGTCCGTGACGCCGTCGCGGGTGTAAATCTCGCTGTTGCAGGCGGCGAGCGGCAGGAGGAGCAAAAAAACAAGTTTGCGCATGGTACGGAGCATATATCGCAACGATTAACGAGACCTGAATCAAGTTCGCATTCCCGGACTTCCTGTATCATTCGCAGGCCAGGAAAGTCGGAGAGGGTCACTTGGGCCTGAGCATCATAATTCTAGCCGCAGGACAGGGTACGCGCATGCGTTCCGACCTGCCGAAAGTGCTGCAGCCGCTAGCGGGCAGGCCCCTGCTGTCGCACGTGCTGGACTGCTGCAAAGCGCTCTCGGCCGACGATATCTGCGTTGTCTACGGACATGGCGCTGACGCGGTTCGGTCGGTCTTTGCGGATGAGCCACTGCGCTGGGCTTTGCAGGCCGAGCAGCTGGGTACCGGCCATGCGATGCAAAAAGCCATGCCCGAAACCCCGGATAAGAATCGTGTCCTGGTGTTGTTTGGCGATGTGCCGCTGCTGATGCCGGAGACGCTGTCGATATTGCTGGAGGAAACACCAGCAAACGACGTGGCGGTGCTGACTGTCGACATGAAGGACCCGACAGGCTACGGGCGCATCATTCGCGAGCGCGGCAGCGTCAGCTCCATTGTCGAGGAAAAAGATGCCGGCGTTGACGAAAAAGCCGTTCGCGAAATTAACACGGGCGTCATGCTATGTCCGGCGGATAAACTTAAAGGCTGGCTCAAGGATTTGAGCAACGACAATGCACAGGGCGAGTACTATCTGACCGACGTCATCGCCATGGCCGTCAATGATAAGATTGAAGTGCACGGCATCAAGGCGAGCAGCCCGGTGGAGGTTATGGGGATTAACGACAAGAAACAGCTGGCGGAAGCGGAGCGCGCGCTACAGGCACGCCTGGTCGATGAACTTATGGAATCTGGCGTTGGGTTTGCCGATCCGGCGCGGGTCGATATTCGTGGCACGCTGACCTGCGGCAGAGACGTCTTTATCGACGTCAATGCCGTGTTTGAGGGCAATGTCGAACTCGGTGATGGCACCAGAATTGAATCGAACAACCTGATTCGTGACAGCAAATTGGGCGCCGGCACTCTCGTACACTCGAACTGCCATCTCGAAGGCGCCACAACGGGCAGCAATTGCGAGATCGGCCCATTCGCGCGTATGCGGCCGGGCGCAGAGCTTGCGAACAACGTGAAAGTCGGCAACTTCGTCGAAATCAAAAAGAGCACTGTCGGCGACGGCAGCAAGGTGAACCACCTGAGTTACATCGGCGATAGCCAGGTCGGGACGGGCGTCAATGTTGGTGCCGGCACAATTACCTGCAACTACGATGGCGCCAAAAAACACAAAACCAGGATCGGCGATGGTGCGTTTATTGGCTCAAACGTCAACCTGGTCGCTCCCGTTGAAATTGGTGAAGGCGCAAACATCGGTGCGGGTTCGACGATTTCAAAATCCGCGCCTGCCAACCAGCTGACGCTGACGCGCGCCAAGCAAACAACCATAAAAGGCTGGAAGCGGCCGGTTAAGAAAGGAAGCTAGTCAATGTGCGGAATTGTCGGCGCGATTGCAGAAAGGAATGTCGTCCCCGTGCTGGTCGAAGGGCTGCGCCGCCTCGAGTATCGTGGCTACGATTCGGCCGGCGTTGCAGTAATCGGCAGCGACAACAAGATCGGGCTGTGCCGCACGATCGGCAAGGTCGCCGAACTTGACGAGAAGCTCTCGAAGTCACCGCTGCGCGGCCACATCGGCGTCGCGCACACGCGCTGGGCGACGCACGGTGGTGTGACCGAAGCAAACGCGCATCCGCATGTGTCGGGTGGGCGGGTCGCCGTCATTCACAACGGCATCATTGAGAACTTCCAGCCGATCAAGGACGAATTACTGCAGAAAGGCTATGTCTTCGAATCGGAGACCGACACGGAAGTAGCGGCCCACCTCGTTCATGAGCATCTGAAGCAGGGGCTTGACCTCGTCGGCGCTGTCGGCAAGGCCGTTGAACGATTCGAGGGCGCATATGCGCTGCTCGTTGTCGATGTGGAGGACCCCGATAGAATTGTCGTTAGCCGCGTCGCAAGTCCACTCGTTATCGGCCTGGGGGACGGAGAGAATTTCGTCGCCAGCGGAGTGCCCGCCCTGCTGCCGGTTACGAAGCGCTTTATCTATCTTGAACAGGGCGACCTGGCGGAAATTCGCCGCGATGGTGTGCGTATCGTTGCCATGGATGGCAAGGAAGTCACGCGCGAGGTTCACGAGACAGAGTGGGACAGCGCGTCGGCCGAAAAAGCACCGTACAGCCACTTCATGCTGAAAGAGATCTTCGACCAACCAAGTGCGTTGGCGGACACGCTCTATGGCCGGGTGTCGAACCAGCGGGTTCTGCCGGAGTCGCTCGGACCGAAGGCGGAAGAGCTACTGGACCAGGTAGAGCATATCCACATCGTTGCGTGTGGCACCAGCTACCATGCGGGCTGCGTTGCGAAGTACTGGATAGAATCGCTGGCCGGAGTGCCGTGCCAGGTCGAAATTGCCAGTGAGTACCGCTACCGTCATGTGGTTGTCCCGCCAAAAACCCTGTTCGTTACGCTCTCGCAGTCCGGCGAGACCGCGGACACCCTGGAGGCGCTGCGTATTGCAAAGGAACTGGGTTACCTTGGCACGTTAACGATCTGCAACAGTGCACACAGTTCGATGGTACGAGAGTCCGATCTTGTGATGATGACGCAGGCTGGGCCCGAGATAGGTGTTGCGAGCACAAAAGCATTTACGACCCAACTGCTGTCGGTGCTCATCGTTACCCTGATGATGGCAAAGCACCGCGGCTTATCCAGCGAACGAGAGAAAGAGTTTGTCGCAAACCTCACGCATGCCGCCGCTGCCTCGGACCTGGCGCTGCGAATGAACGACGAACTACAGGAACTCGCCAAAGACTTCGCCGACAAGCAGCACACGCTTTTTCTTGGGCGCGGACCAATGTGGCCGATTGCAATGGAGGGCGCACTAAAGCTCAAGGAAATCTCTTACATTCATGCAGAAGCGTATGCCGCGGGTGAGCTGAAGCACGGCCCGCTGGCATTGATTGATGACGAAATGCCGGTTGTTGTTGTTGCGCCAAACAACGAGTTGCTCGACAAGCTCAAGTCGAACATGCAGGTAGTGCGTGCGCGCGGTGGTCAGCTGTATGTCTTTGCGGACCAGGAGACGGGCATCAAGAGCGAACCGGGCATGAAGGTAATTGCAATGCCGCACGCGGATCGGATGATTGCCCCAATCGTCTATACGGTTCCGCTGCAACTGCTCGCCTATCATGTGGCAGTACTGTTGGGTACCGACGTTGATCAACCGAGGAATCTCGCGAAGTCTGTAACCGTCGAGTAGCGCTGTCGGCGAGGCTGCATGGTTGGTTGTCCTTAATAATGTAATGAACAACTAAATAAAGTTACGAACGAGAGTATTCGGCCAATACTTGCCGCTCGAGCTCCCTGGTTGTTTCCTGGAACTTGCCGCTCGCGAATGGCCGCTTTCGGCGAATGGCGAGGTCCGCTATACCCTCAATACCAGCCGCTCAAACGGCTGCTTTCGGGGTATTATTGAGTTCCGCTAATGACCCGAAGCAGCCGTTCGTCAAATTACTTCGATAACTCCGAAGCACAGGGTTCAAGCGTCCGAATTTCCTCTAGAGCTTTCTTTGCGTCATCCATGAACGGCGCGCCCATCGCAAAGTACTTTTCGGTGACGGCGCAGTCTTGATGCAATTCCCAATGAATGACGCCTGCGTTATAC
>JBATHK010000184.1:0-7481 GCA_049666725.1 Woeseiaceae bacterium | reverse complement strand
GGTCCGCACGGAGATTGCGGATTGCGTGACTCGGTCGCGCGATTATTCGTCGTCAGCGCCCGGGTCCAGCTCTTCTACCTCGGCACCCTTCACGTCCTTGGGTACCGGTGTGTGTTCGAATTCCGGCTTTTTCTTGCCGTACCGGATCAGGAGTCCTTCCTCCTCTTCCGGGCTCAGTCGCCTAATGCTCGCGATTCTGATCGATTCGTTGTCGAAATGGCCTTCAAATATGACGTCACTGAACGATGAGCAAATGTTGCTTGTCTGCGATCTGAAGGCGATTCCCCAACTTGACTGGAGGCCGAAAGCCCGTCGATGCAGCGTGACATGGTACTTACGGCGTCCCGACGTCGACACGATCAGATTCGACTCATCAAGGACGCTGTATCCTCGGATACTTGGCTCATAGATGCAATCCGAGCCCCGCGAAACTGACTCGCCCTCGTCGCTATTTGTGCCGGCACATGCTACTAAAACACTTAAGCAAAGTACTGTAAAGCATTGTTTAATAGCGACTTTATTTCTTTCTGCATTTGGAAGCATAGCCACCTCCAGCGTTGAGCAATCGGACCACTTACATCGGGATTAGACCGCGAATCCGGATTTAGTTTACGCCAAATCCGCAGTCCCGGACGCGGGATTCGAGCCATCCCCGAGCCCGATCGGGCGCTCAGGATCGCGTATCCACTCACTCCAGGAGCCCACGTACAAACGTGGCTCCATGTAGCCGGCCTCCAACGCAGAAACGGCTAAATGACAGGCAGTTACGCCTGAACCGCACATGACGGCCCAGGGTGCCTGCCTGTCCTCGCCCAGCACCGACAGCCAAAGCTCAGCGAGCGCTTTTTTCGTCTTCCAGCGGCCATTCTGATCCAGGCTGACCGGAAACGGCAGGTTCAGAGAGCCCGGCACATGCCCGGCGACCGGGTCAATTGGTTCGATTTCCCCGCGGAAGCGGGCGGCATCGCGCGCATCAAATAAGCGCATGCCTGCGATGGCATCAATATCGTTCTCCAGCTCCGCGGTTGTCAGGACCAGCTCCTGGCGCGGCTCAGGCCGGAACTGCGCCGCCGAAACCTGTTCGGCGCCGCTGACCACGCCTCCGCCAGTCGCAACCCAGTGAGCAAATCCTCCGTCCAGTAACCGCACACGCTCATGACCGAGCCAGCGCAGCAGCCACCAGGCGCGAGCCGCCAGCGACCCGTTGGCCGCGTCGTAAACAACGACGTTGGAAGTATTGCTAATTCCCAGTCGACCTAGCGTCGCCGCAAACCTCTCCACCTCCGGGAGCGGATGGCGGCCACTCCGCGAACTGATCGGTGCGGCAAGGTCCTGGTCGAGGTCGGCGAACACCGCACCCGGAATATGCGTCTGCAGATAGGCTTTCCGGCCCGCATCCGGATCGGCAAGCTCAAAGCGACAATCGACAATGCGCAAATCCGGATCGTGAATCCGCGATTGCAACTCATTTGCATTAATCAGATTGCTGACGTGTGCCATCGTCGCCCTCGCAGTTCCGCGCCATTGATCTTGTACACGGCGGGCCCCTCATAGACAATAGCGTGCCGAAAGAGAAGCCTGCAGTCGAACTGCCGGCAAACAGGGAGTCAGAGAAGTGGAAAAGATCCTAGTCGGCTTGAAGCGTGTTGTTGATTACAACGTCAGGGTTCAGGTCAAGAGTGACGGCAGCGGTGTCGAAACGGACGGCGTAAAGATGAGCATCAATCCGTTTGATGAAATCGCGCTCGAAGAAGCTTTGCGCATCAAAGAACGGGGTGAAGCGTCCGAGGTTATCGTTGTGTCCATCGGGACCGCAGATTCACAGCAGCAGCTACGCACGGGCCTGGCCATGGGTGCGGATCGGGCGATCCTGGTTGAGACAGACGCACCGGCGGATCCCCTGACTGCGGCGCGTATCTTCAAAGCGATAATTGATCGCGAAAACGTCGACCTCGTTATCCTTGGCAAGCAGGCCATCGATGATGACAACAGTCAAACCGGCCAGATGCTGGCGGCTGTCTGGGGGCGCCCGCAGGCGACGTTTGCATCGGAAGTAAGCCTTGATGGGGGAACGGCGCGTGTCACACGCGAAGTTGATATCGGGCTTGAGACCATCGAGATCGACTTGCCGGCGGTGATCACCGTGGATTTGCGGCTGAACGAACCTCGCTACGTCAAGTTGCCGGACATCATGAAAGCAAAGAAAAAGCCACTTGATCAAATTGCTTTCAGCGAACTTGGCGTCGAATCCGCGCCGCGCACGAATGAATTGAAATTCGAGCCGCCTGAGGGCCGCCAGCGCGGCATCATGGTAGAAGACGTGGCCGGCCTGGTAGCCGCCCTTAAAGACAAAGGACTCGTGTGATGTCGAAAGTACTGGTAATTGCAGAGCACAATGGTGCAGCACTGAATCCAAGCACGGCCAAGTGTGTTGCATGCGCGAAACAAATTGAAGGTGCCGAGATCGATGTTGCCGTCTTTGCAGCCTCCGCTGCCGCCGTTGCCGCTGAAGCGGCGCAGATCAGCGGCGTCGGTCGCGTACTTACCGTAGAGCGCGCAGAGAATGATCCTGCTATCGCTGCGCTTCTTGCACCGCAAATAGCCGCGCTGGCGTCTTCCTACAGCCACGTGTTCGGACCGTCGACGGCCTTCGGGAAGGACGTCATGCCGCGCGCCGCTGCCTTGCTCGGGGTCAACCAGATCAGCGATATCATGAGCGTCGAAGGTACGCATCGCTTCAAGCGGCCGATCTATGCCGGCAACGCGATTCTCACGGTCGAGGCACCCGAAGGAGGTGTGGTCGTAGCAACGGTTCGAACCGCTTCGTACCAGGCCGCCGAGGGCGGCAACTCCGCTGCGATCGAAAGCACGACGGTTGATGTTGAGCTGCCGACGCACACGCGCTTTGTCGACGTGCAGACCGGCCAGTCTGATCGTCCTGACCTGCAGGCGGCAGCCAAAGTGGTCTCTGGCGGTCGGGCGTTGGGAAGTGAAGAGAATTTCGAGCTGATCTACAAGCTGGCCGATAAGCTCGGCGCAGCAATCGGCTCATCCCGCGCCGCAGTCGACGCCGGCTATGTGCCACCGGAGACCCAGGTGGGACAAACGGGTCAGATCATTGCGCCGGACCTGTACATTGCTATCGGCATTTCCGGAGCCATTCAGCACATCACTGGCATCAAGGATGCGGGGACCATCGTTGCGATCAACAAAGACGAGGAAGCCCCGATCTTCGAGGTTTCGGATATCGGGCTCGTCGGCGACCTGTTCAGCATCGTCCCGGAACTGACGGACGCGCTGAACTAGGACTCACCTTTCCCGGCGCCTAGAGAGCGGCGAGGATGGCTTCCGCTTTGCTGACTTCGAATTGGCCTGGCGCTTCGACGGCGACGTGAGTAGCGACGCCATCGTCTACGACAATAGCGAACCGCTGGCCACGCATGCCCATGCCAAAGCCCGTGGCGTCCATCTCGAGCCCTAATGCCCTGCTGTATTCGCCGTTGCCATCGGCGAGCATCATGACATTGTCGCCGACACCTCGATCCTTGCCCCAGGCATCCATAACGAAGACGTCATTGACCGCCATACAGGCAATCGTATCAACACCCTTGGCCTGCAGCTTGGCCGCTTCATCGACAAATCCCGGTAGATGATTCATCGAGCATGTCGGTGTGAAAGCACCGGGCACGGAAACGAGCACTACTTTTTTCCCCGCGAATAAGTCATTGCTGGATATGGCGCCGGGGCCTTTGTCGGTCATGATGCCAAAAGCGCCGGTGGGCATTTTCTGGCCAACTGAAATGGTCATCAATAATTACTCCTGTTGAGGTATTGAGATCGTGGGCATAATCGGCAATGCTTTTTGCCCGCCTTTGTTCGATTCTAGCAGGAAGAGAAACGCCATGGACTTTGCATTGACCGAGGAACAGCAGCTCATTCAGAATGCCGCACGTGAATTTGCCCAGAACGAAATAGTCCCTGTCGCCGCAGAGTTTGATGCAAGCGGCGAGTTCCCGGTGGAGACAATTCGGCAGGCCGGTGAACTGGGCTTCATGGGCATCGAGGTGCCTGAGGAATACGGCGGATCCGGCCTGGACTCGATCAGCTATGTGCTTGTAATGGAAGAGATTTCCGCAGCAGATGCCGCACACGGCACGATCGTATCGGTGAACAACTCGCTGTTTGGCGTGCCACTGCTTGATTACGGGACTGAAGAACAGAAACAAAAGTACCTTCGTCCGGTCGCGTCCGGTGAGGTCAACGGTGCTTACGCCCTCACCGAACCGCAGTCGGGATCCGATGCGGCGACCATGCGCACGCGCGCGGAGCGCTCTGCGGACGGTTCGACCTACACGCTGAACGGCAAGAAAGCGTGGATCACATCCGGGCCCGTTGCAAAATACATGATCGTCTTTACGCAGACGCTCGATAGCCGCGGCGAATCCGTGGGTATCAGCGCTTTCGTGATCGACACCGACAAACCGGGGTTCCGCGTTGGCAAGACAGAGCCGAAACTCGGGATCCGCGCGTCGGCAACCTGCGAAATTGAATTCGAAGACTATGTTTGCCCGGCTGAGAATCGCATCGGCGATGAAGGTAAAGGCTTCAAGATTGCGCTTACGGTGCTCGATGCCGGACGGGTCGGCGTTGCAGCACAAGCCATAGGTATTGCTCAAGCGGCTTACGCTGCGGCCGTCGAGTATTCGCGGGAGCGGAAGGCCTTCGGCGCGGCGATAGGCAGCTTCCAGGCGATCCAGGACAAGATCGCCGACATGAAAATGCGTATCGACGCATCACAGCTGCTGGTATTGCGCGCGGCCTGGTCAAAGCAACAGGCAAAGAAGACCGGTGCTCGAAATACGCTGAATTCGAGCATCGCGAAGCTCTATGCCTCTGAAACGGCAATGTTCGTGACACACCAGGCACTGCAGATTCACGGTGGCATGGGCTACAGCAAGGAGTTGCCGCTGGAAAGGTATTTCCGCGACGCGAAAATCACCGAGATTTATGAAGGCACCAGCGAGATTCAACGCATGGTGATCGGGCGGGCCGAGACCGGATTAAGATGATCGTGTTGAAGAATCGTAGGAGCGCGCCTTAGCGCGCGATAACGGAGACGGTTAGCCCTCAGTAGTCGTTTTCCGCAACATGGACAACCAGCCCGTCCAGTTTGTCTGACACTTCAATCTGGCAGGTCAGTCGACTGTTCGGCTTACGCTCGAAGGCGGCATCGAGCATGCTGTCTTCCATATCGTCCATTTCCGGCATTTTTTCGAGCCAGGCTTCGTCTATATAGCTGTGGCAGGTCGCGCAAGCGCACGCGCCCCCGCACTCGGCCACTATGCCGTCTATATCATTGTTAATGGCGCCTTCCATAACGGAATAGCCGTTTTCAACTTCGACTTCATGACGGACTCCATCCGTGGAGACATAGGTGATCTTTGGCATTTGTGTATCCCGTAAATATCAACGCACAATTTTAGGGGCGCTGACCGTTTCCGGTCAACGCCCCAGTCAGTAAATGCAAAACGCGGGGTGTTGTTGCTGCTCTGCCGTTCTAAACGCGAAGGGCTTTGGCTTTCTTGGCGTCCAGTTGCTGGCGTTTCTTGCGAGCGGCCTCTTCAGCGAGCTTGATCTGCCGATTACGCTCAACGTCAGCATCAATGACAGTTATCCACTGACTGGCCGTCCGCGCAGAGCGCGGCGTCGCAGCGGCCCTGCCGAAAGCGTCTTTGGCATCCGAGTAGCGACGCAGATTGTACAGGCACATGCCAAGCGAGATCTGCATGTTGTCAGGATTCTTGAGGCCGCCTTTTCGAATCGACGTGTTGGCCGATTTCACACACTCCGAGTAATTACCAATATTCAGATAGGCGTTAGCGAGCCTTTGATCCAGTTCGCCGTGAGAAGCAAGTTGCGCCGCTGCCTGCAGCGCCGGAATTGCTTTCTTGTCTTCCTGGGCCAGCGTCCAGGCTTGTGACAACAGACGATAGTTCTTCTCGTTCTTCGGGACGATGCCGGCGTTCATTTTTTCTTCGAGTAGTGTTGCCGCTTTGTAGGGGACCTCTGCCTGCAAATAAAGCTGTGCCATGGTCACAAACTCGGTGTCTTTCTCCAACATGCCCTGCGTGTGCGCGGCGTCGTAGGCGTATATCAGCTTCTCATCTTCACCGAGCTCCGTGAACGCACCGGCAAGAGACTTCCAGTAACGCGCTTTTGGCCAGTTCTCAAGCAGGATAATTTGAATATCACGCACTTTTGCGTAGTTTTCCTGCTGGAAATACGCGAAATTGAGCAAGCCGTACCAGTTCTCTTTCGCTGGCAGGCCGCGTTCCTTCGCTACGCGCATCGCGTTTTCGATTGGCGATACCATCTCTTTGAAACGATCGAGGTTGTAGAGGATCTGCGCGCGCAGGATAAATGGCTCGGGTGCGGGGTTGGTCTCGAGCACGAACCACTTGTCCAACGTATTCAGCGCCTTCCCATACTGCTCTTCCATCGTCAACAGCTGCGCCATCGTAAACGTCGTTTGCTTCGCCAACTGTGGCTCAAGCGTCGGGATCGCAAGCATCTTTTCATAGGTGCGAATCGCGTTTTTCGCATCGTCCATATTGTAATAGACGAAGCCAATGTAGTTCAGAACATTGGCCTGTTCGTACTCGGTAAGCTTGTCAGGATTGTAAAGGCTATTCAGGCTCTTCAGTGCGCCGTTGTAGTTTTTCGCATCCACCATCTCCTGGGCTTTTTGAATGCGCTCATACACTTCCTTGCTAACGGCCTGCGCCTGCTTGGTCTTGGTTTTATCCCTGTCTTCGTCGGTTGCTCTTTGCGCCCCGGCACTGCCAAACGCAAGTACGCCAACCACCACGGCAAGGCAAAGCTTCAGGGAGATTCCGCGATTCATGTTCATGTCAAAAAAGTCCTCTTGGATTGCCTTTTCCGCATTAGCCAGCAGCAGGCGTCATTCCTCAAGCTGGAATGAAATTCGTGTTTTTACGCCCGACACTTCAACCGGGACGCCGTCGACCACCCTCGGTTTGTACTTGAACTTCAGGACGGCACGGATGGCCGCACGCTCGAACAAAGTGCTTGACGATTGCAGGACGATCGGGTCCTTCACTGTTCCTGCGGTCGTGACCGTGAAGGACAAATCGACGAAGCCCTCGAGGCCCCTCGACAGGGCTCGCGCCGGGTAAACCGGAGCAACGCGCACGATCGGCAGGTAGTCTCCCTCCGCAATATTCATGCCGCCGGGACCACCGATACTCGTGTCCGCGGTTACGGTCGGCGGTGCCACACTGATGCTGGGCGCGTCGGGGTTGATGTTGTCCAGTTCCTGGGGTGGCGTCTCCGGTGGCGTCTCGGGTGGCTTCGGCGGTTTTTCAGGAGTCAGGTCCGCGACGTTGAGGTTCTCGTTTCGCTTTACGCGGACGAACTCGAGCTTGTGCCGTTCACGAGGATCCGTTAGCGCGGTTTTACCG
>JBATHK010000183.1:0-18210 GCA_049666725.1 Woeseiaceae bacterium | reverse complement strand
GGGCCGCCCCACACCCTACTTGTCGCCGGGCGTTTTTACAGGATCGGCCGGCCGTGGCGGCAGCGTGCCCGGCTGGGTCTGCAGCCGCTGCAGGGTTTCCCGGATTGCCCGATCAAGCTGCGCATCCTCGCCCCGCAGCACAGCCTCCGGCGGGTTGTCGACCTCTATGTCCGGACTGACACCAACGCCTTCGATGGCCCATTCACCGGCGGCTGACGTCGTTGCAAACTGCGGCACAAATACCGTGCCACCGTCTATCAACGGGCCAAGGTCGGTGATGCCGATGATGCCGCCCCAACTCCGCTTACCAATTAGCGGCCCGAGCTCCAACGCCTGGAAAGCGGCGGGGAAGATATCGCCGTCGGACGCCGAATCCTGGCTCAGTAGCGCAACCATTGGCCCGGTGAAGACAATGTTCGGATAGGTGTCGAGATTGTCGACGCCGCGATCATACCCCATGAAGACGAGGCTGCGAGCGAGACGGTTGATAACCATCTGCGACACGTTGCCGCCACCGTTGCCGCGCACGTCAATGATCATTCCCTGTTTTCGAATCTGGCCGTAGAACCACTTCGTGAATTCATAAATGCCGTCTGCGCCCATATCCGGTATGTGCAGGTAGCCAACCTTGCCGTCCGTCTTTTGCGTAACGTAATCTCGATTCCGGGTCGCCCATTGCAGGTACAGCAGATTGTTTTCGCTGGCAATCGGGTTGACAAGCACGGTGCGTTGGTTCTTGCCGCGGGCGTCATCCGCGAGCGTCAGCTCCAGCAGGCGTCCGCCCTGCCCTGTAAGAAGTGAATAGGGGTTGACGTTGGCGGACAGTTTGCGACCGTTGATGGCGAGTACGTAGTCGCCAGCCCCGGCCATCAGTCCGGGCTCGGTCAGCGGCGAGCGGTACCTGTCTTCTTCGTTCTGGCCGGCATAGGTCTTGCCGATCCGGTACAGGCCAGACGAAACGTCCAGTTCGAATGTCGCTCCGAGCAGCGCATCGCTCGAGCGTTCAGTACTGGCAATGTCGCCACCCGCTATGTACGCATGCCCGACGTTCAGCTCAGCGATCATCTCGCCGATCAGGTAATTCAGGTCAGCACGATGTGCTACATATTTGAGAAGAGGTCGGTAGCGATCGCGCAGTGCGGCCCAGTCGTAGCCGTGCATGTTCCTGACATAGAAGTGATCGCGGTAGCGGCGCCAGACCTCGTCGAATATCTGTGCGTACTCAACGGCGCGCACACGCTGCGTCGTCAAACTGTCGAGGTCGACTTTCTTGGCCTCCTGCTCATCCTTTTTGATGTCAAAGCGGCTGAGCGCACCTTCCTGCGCCACGACAACCTGTTTAGCGGACTGTGCAAGCGCGTAGTCGTCGACCTTGCTCGTAATCGTGAACACCTCCCTGTCCTGCAAAGAATAGGCGCGCAGCTCTGTGCCCGGCTCGATGTCACGACCGTAAAAGAACGCCGTGTTGGCCGCGAAAAGCAGGTGCTCACCGGACGCTGACAGGCTGCCGAAATTGTCGAAATCAATCGGTGCACGGGCGACCCTGGTGGCCAGGCCGTCGAATTCAATATTTACCTTTACCGCGTCCGGTTTGTCATCATTGTCTTTGTCTTCGTTCTTGTCCTTCGGTATCCCTTCCAGGTTCCGCGGGGCAAACGGATTCTCGACGCTTGCAGTCAGCATCAGTGCATAGATGCCGGTGCCGCGGTTGTTTGCGTAGTTCCACTCCAGCAGGTCGATCTGGGGAGCGAACATCCGATCGGACAAGAAGAAAAGTTGACCACCGCCTGGTGCGAATACCGGGTTGTACTCGCTGAACGTCTCGCCCGTAACGCGCTGTGACTTGCCGGATTTGCTATCCCAAATATACAAAGAGCGATAGCCGTTCGAATTCGCCATAGAATACGCGATCCAGCGCGAGTCAGGCGACCAGGAAAAGTCGTGCTGAGGATACCCGGGATCATCCGCGACCTGTCGCTTGTTGCTACCGTCGCTGTCTACGACAAAGATCCTTGCTTCCGAATCGCCGTAAGCAATCCTGCTTCCATCTGGCGAAAACAGCGGGCGATAGAGGCGCGTTGTCGAGCCGGACGTCACCTGCGTCGCCGCCGATTGCCCCAGGTGGTCGCCGACATATATCTCTTCTTCGCCACTCGCGTCGGATATCCAGGCGACGCGATCCCCTTTGGCGGACCAGGCGACTTCGCGTTCGTGAGCGCCGGCACTGTTCGTCAGGTTACGCGATACGCCGTGTTCGACAGGCACCGAAAACACTTCGCCTCTTGCAGCCATGACAATACGCTCGCCGTTCGGGCTAACGTCGAAGCCTTCGAGCTGCTTGGCGACCTTGACCTGCTCGGCGAGTTTGAAGCCGGTATCCGCCGGCACCGTAATTGTGAGCGGCCGGTCATTGCCGGTGCGAACATCGAGAATATGCAGCGCGCCATCCAGTTCGTAAACGATACGATGGGAGCCGTCGTCGCTTGCCCAGCGCACGTCACGGCCCTGGTGCCGGGTGAGCTGGCGAGTCTGCTGGTCGTCGAGGTCGTAGGCATAAATATTCAGGTAATCGTCACGGTCCGATACAAAAAAGATGCCGTCTTTCATCCACATCGGATCGCGATCCGTGCGTATGTTGTTGGTAATGTTTCGTGATCCCGATCCGTCGAGCTCGAAGACAAAAAGTTCCTGGGCCCAGCCGCCCTGGTAGCGCTTCCAGGTCCGGAAATCACGGAACAGGGGTGAAAACAGAACCCGCTTGCCTTCGGGCGATATCACACCGGCCCCGGAGACAACCATCGGCAGCGCTTCGGGCAAGCCTCCCGATAATTTCGCCGTGTAAAGGCGCGAGTCCGTCAGACCGAATCCCTCGCGAACCGACCGGAAAAGCACGGCCTCGCCGTTCGGGGTCCAGCCGTAGACCTGGTGGTCGTAGCCCCAGCGCGCGGGCAAGGGCCCCTCGGACGGGTACCAGGTCAGACGCTTGGGCTCACCGCCGGCGACAGGAATTACGTAAACCTGTTCGCCGCCATCGTACTGACCCGTAAATGCAATATGCTGGCCATCCGGAGAGAAGCGCGCAAAAAGCTCCTGACCCGGGTGTGAGGTAAGCCTCCGCACATTGGTACCGTCCAGGTTGGCCAGCCAAAGGTCACCGGCATACGTGAAGACCACCGTGTCGCCATACAGGTCCGGGAATCTGAGCAGTCGTGTTTCTGCGCTGGCAGTTGCGGCCAGAAGACCAAGCAGGGTAGCAATTACGATCGCGCGCATGGGTATCTCCAGTTTTTTTGGTGTTTCGAAACAGGCAGAAAAAGCGGGTGATTATAACCTTTCCGCCCTCTCCGCTCATCACCCACGCGCCGATTCACGACTCATGCCCGAAAAAGCAGGACCGGTTCCCGCGGTAGAATCTGCTGTCTTTGGCCAGTCGCTTTAGTCGTACGGCCGCAGTCGTGCGAGGCTATGCACGAAAATTACGCGATCCTCGATCGTCAGCACGCCGTCGTCGACCATGCTTCGCAGCAGGCGCGACAGAGTCTCCGGCTGAATAGACAGTCGTGAAGCAATAACGTGGCGCGGCAGCTCGAGACGCACGGTCGCTTCGTCGTCATTGGTTTCCACGATGTGATCGAGTAAATAGCTCGTCAGCCGACTGCGTGCATTTTGCACGGTCAGGTATTCAATTTCCCGGACGCGAGCATGCAGGTGTCGGCACACGTCGCTCAACAGTCGCATGCAGGCATCGGGATTGGCATAGACCAGGTCGATATACGCCCGGATAGGTATCTGGCACAGCGAGCTGTCCGCGAGCGCTTCAGCTGTCACCGGGTATTTGAGCTCCTGCATGAACGCAATCGCTTCGCCAAACGTGCGACCGGGGCTGACCACCTCGAGCACCTTTTTCTCGCCATTGGCCGCAATAAGATTTAGCTCGATCAATCCAAGGTCGAGGAAATAGAAGCTGGTCGCCGCGTCACCGCGATGAAAAAGCACTTCGCCTTTCTTCAGCGCTTTCGGCGAAACTCCGGCAACCAGGGTATTGTAATCATCCTGATCGAGACCCGAAAACAGGTAGTGCTGCCGCAGCGTTTCGTAGAGGGGGGAGCCAGAGTCCATGAATGCAGAGTCTAGCACCCCCTTGTCGCGCATCACCGCCCGCGCGTTCAACGAAACCTCAGGCCGGTGCCGGTGACAATACCTGTACCGGCCGCGTCTCCTTGCGCCCAATCGTCAGCATGTCCCAGAACAGCAGGACGATGCCCATTGTCATCATGACACCGAATACCATGCGCCAGTGCATCGACTGCACGAACCAGGCCGACTGCTGCGCGAGGAAGTAGCCACTCCAGGTTGAGCCCTCGAGCGCGCGCTCTATGAATGACTGGTCATAGCCGGCAATCAGCAGCGCCATGGTCATGCCAAGCATGCCGCCATTGAGTAATCCGAGCGACCATTTCCACTTCCAGCCGTTATCGGCGAGACCAGCGGACATCCAGACATTGCCACGAACGCGCTGGATCGCCATGTAGATCATCGCGATGTTGATCGTTGCGTAGGCACCGAAAAACGCCAGGTGGCCATGCGACGACGTCCACTGCGTACCGTGTGTATACAGGTTGATCTGCGGCAAGGTGTGCATGAAGCCCCACACGCCGGCGCCGAAGAAGTTACCGAACGCGTGCGCGATGAGCCATGCCAGCGCCGGGTGATTCGAGCTCTTGAAGCCGTGGCGGCCCGAATCGTAAACCGCGTGCACAACCATCGCCACCAGCGGTATTGGTTCGAGCGCGGAGAAGAAACCACCGATCGTTAACCAATACTCCGGCGTGCCTATCCAGAAATAGTGGTGGCCCAGCCCCAGTATTCCGGAGCCGAACATCATCGCAACCTCGATGTACAGCCAGGTCGTTACGATCTTGCGGTTTGCGCCGAGCGTTTTAATGAGACCCCAGGCCATGATGCAGCCCACCAGTACTTCCCATGTGGCCTCCACCCAGAGGTGAATCACCCACCACCACCAGTGCTGGTCGACCGACACGTTCGGGGTGAAATACATGCCGGCAAGATACAGGCCTGCGAGAGCCACGAGATCGAGCACGAGCACGCCGGAGATACCGCTCCAGCGGCCTCTCATGAAAGTGGCGGCGACGTTGTAGAAAAACACGAGCATGCAAAAGACGATGCCGATGTCCGCCCATCGCGGCGCTTCGATGTATTCGCGGCCTTCATTGATGAGCCAGATCGATTTGAGTTCACCTGGACCGACCTGGACGAACAGGTAGACGACTACGACCAGGGCAACGGCGGAAGTCAGGATCCAGAAATTAATCATTGCCAGCTTCGCGCCGACCAGCTCTGTGCCCGCTTCGTCTTCGACCAGCCAGTACACCGAACCGATAAAGCCGAACAACAGCCACACCACCATCGCGTTGATGTGCACCATGCGCGTCACGTTGAAATCAAGCTGGTTGTAAAAAAGGTCCGGCATGATGTACTGCATCCCGGAGATCATGCCGAACAGAATCTGCGCAAAGAACAGCACCATCGCGGCCACGAAGTAGTACATTGCAATCCGCTGTCCGGCCGTCAGAGGACCGGCAGCCGTTGCGTTCGCCGTTGCTGTGTTCATGCTCCGTCCTCCTGGTCGAGCGGCGTAAAGCCGCGCGGAAAGCCATTTGTGTCGATAGACGACATCCATTTCAGGAACGCAACGATGCCGCGCGCTTCTTCTTCGGTGATGCCGAGGTTTGGCATGCGACGTCCGGTGCCGAACGTGCGTGCGTTGCTTTCAGGGTCCAGCAGGAACTGCACCATCAGTTGCTCGCGCAGATCCTCGTGTACCCAACCCTGATCCAGCCAGGCCTTGGTCAGGTCCGGCGCGTAGTACGCGCCATTACCGAGCAATGTATGGCAGTTCATGCAGTTCTTTGACTGCACTGTGAGCTTGCCCAGTGTGACGAGCGCCTCTGCATTCGTTTCATCGAGTGCGTCGCCAAACAGCGCCGCCGTTTCACCAATGCGCGGAACCTGGTAGCCGCGCGCATCGTCGTATTCAAAAAAGATTTTCTGATTGATTACGCTGAAAGCCGGTACACGCTCGCCGCCCGCCGTAATCTGGCGCACGGTGTCAAACGTCAGAAGGATCAGGACCACGGCCATAAAGGCCGTAACCCAGATCGCCATTTTTCGCCAAAACGATTCGCTGGACCACCAGACTACGTCGTTCATTGTGTTGCCCTCGAATGAGTATCTGCCGACTCGTCGGCGTGTGTGCCAACGCACAGTTGCCAGATTGCACGCGGCAGTAAGAAATAACCGACCAACATGACGGTCGTGACAAGAATCCAGACGCCGCTCAGCGAGAACGCGTCTACCAGGACATAAGCGGCTACGGCCAAAAGGCCATACGAGACCAGCGACGCGGCGCTCATGGAACGGCTTTGGTGAAGTCGGCCGAGCGCGAAAAACAGTGCGTAGGACGCACCCATCAGGACAATTGCGGCTCCGGCCATGGTGCCGAAGAACATGTCCTGCAAACCCAACGGCTCGCCCATCGACTTTCCTCCTCGAGAATTGCTGCCAGTCTAGAGATCGGGGACGGAGAGTCCTTGATCCAGGTCAAGGCGGGCTGCCGACTCTGCGCCTAGATTCAGTCATGGAATCGGAGCCACGCTGGTGGATTTCCGTGGGCACCCCAACAGAAGCGATCAAAGCTATGAGAAATTTCACCGTTGCCGCTCTCACCATCGGGCTTGCACTATTCGCTGCCCCGAGCCTCGCGCAGGACGTCGGGCACGGTGCAGAGGACTACAAGCTCTGCGCCAGCTGTCACGGATTCAAAGGCCAGGGCAACCCGCTGGTGAATGCACCGGCACTCGCCGGGCAGGAAGACTGGTACCTCGAACGGCAGATCCGAAATTTTCGCGACGGTGTGCGCGGCGCTTCGACTGACGACGCGCAGGGCCATGCTATGGCGCAAATGACCCGCGGCCTCGCGTCCGACGAAACTATTTCCGACATCGTTGCCTACATCGGCAAACTGCCCACGCCGAAACCGGAAAGCACGGTCGATGGCGATGCGAGCCAAGGAAAGAACCACTACGCGGCCTGCGCGGCTTGCCACGGCGCCGCCGCTGAGGGAAACCCGGCACTGAATGCGCCTGCCCTTTCAACAACGGGCGACTGGTACCAGGTCCGTCAACTACAGCTGTTCAAGAAGGGTCTCCGCGGAGCCCACCCGGATGATACCTACGGCCAACAGATGCGGCCGATGGCTGGAGTGCTGGCTGACGATGCAGCGATTCGGGACGTCGCAAGCTATATCAACTCACTTAAGTAAAGCCCTGCGGGTGCGGCCTCGCTATCCAGATTCGTTTCGCGCAGCGAATTCCCAGTTGATGAGTTCGCCCAGGTAGGTGTCGACGTACGCATCGCGCCTGTTCTGGTAGTCGAGATAATACGCGTGCTCCCAGACATCGAGCGTTAGCAAAGGCGTAGCGCCGTGAATCAGCGGCGTATCGGCATTCCCGGTGCTGACGATATCGACACCTTTCGGGGTGCGCACCAGCCAGGTCCAGCCGCTGCCGAATTGCCCCAGCGCCGAACTTTTGAACGCTTCGCGAAACCCGTTCAGGTCGCCGAATCGATCTTTAATAGCATCGGCCAAAGGTCCCGAGGGTTCTCCGCCGCCGCCAGGCGACATGCTGTGCCAAAGGAAAGTGTGGTTCCACGCTTGGGCAGCATTGTTGAATACGCTGGCATGACCTGCTTCATGCGACGCGGAAATAATCTTTTCGAGTGACTGGCTCTCGTAGCTTGTGCCTGCGATAGCTGCGTTTAGCTTGTCGACGTAGGCCTTGTGGTGTTTGCCGTGATGGACTTCCAGCGTTCTTGCAGAAACATGGGGCTCCAGCGCATCAGCGGCGTAAGGTAATCCAGGAAACTCGATGGGCATTAGTGACTCCGAAGAATGGTTATATGGCGCCGGAGTGTAACGCAGGATTACGTCAAGCGGTGGCGCCGAAACAAAAAGTTACGCGTACTTACTCTCGCTGCAACATGTTGCGAATATGCTGAACTTCTTTCGTCAACGCTTCGATCCGCCGTAACAATAATGCTCGCTCGTCGTGGGCGACGGCGGCTTCGATTTGCAGGCTTTCGTCAGTCTCGGCCTTGAGTGACTGCATCGAGCTGACCATTAAGGCAATGAACAGATTCAGAACGGTAAACGTCGTCACGATGATGAACGGTACGAAGAACGCCCACGCGCCGGGATATTGCTCCATCACTGGGCGAACGATCCCCATCGACCAGCTTTCCAGCGTCATGATCTGAAACAGGCTGTACATGGAAGCGCCGATGCTGCCAAACCAGTCCGGGAAACCCTCGCCAAAGAGCTTCGTTGCCATAACGGCGGAAACGTAGAAGACCAGTACAAGGACGGCCAGGATAGAGCCCATGCCGGGCAATGCCTTGAACAATGCGCCGACGACGGCGCGCATTTGCGGTACAACTGAAACCAGTCGCAGCACGCGCATAATTCTCAAGGCGCGAAGAACCGACAAGGGACCTGCAGACGGTAGCCAGGCCGCCGCCACGATCACGAAGTCGAAGATATTCCAGCCGTCGCGAGTGAAGCGCGATCGGTACATCCACAGCTTCAGAGCGATCTCTACCGTGAATATCCAAAGCGCAGCAGTGTCGATTGCGAGCAACAGCGGGCCGGCAACGCTCATCACTCGAGGCGAAGTCTCGAGCCCCAGCGTAATGGCGTTGATCACGATTACGAACGTGATCACTGAACTGAACGTGCGCGACTCAACCACACGTCGCAGCGTCACCGCTCCGCTGAGCGGGGCCTGGGCTGGAGCGTCAATCAACTTCATATCGTCGTCGGGATGCCCGGATCTTTGAGGTTGTCGCGCATGCGCTGTTTTTGAACTCGCCGGGATTTTCGCAGGTGCCGCCGTACAGCACGCTTGGTCCGCTTTGAGCCCTTCTTGATGGCCGCGTAAAGGTTTTGGTGTTCCGTCTCCAGCGCAATTACCTGTCGGTTGCGCAGCCGAACGCGAATAAGCGCCTGCTTGTCGATGCCACCCTTGGGTCCGTTGCTGTCTCTCATGAATACATCGACCGCCAGGATGTCGTCGCTGAGACGCTGCAGTGCCGCGCGTACCTGGTTGCGCGCAAACTGGTCGATTGCCTGACTCATTTCGAAGTCCTGTGCCCTTGTCGTGATGTTCATCGAACGTCTCCTTGGTTGTCTGAAACTCCAGCATACCCGTGACCATTGGTCGGTCCATTCGAAGTATCCGATCTGTTATATCGACCAAACCGAGGCTTTCAATACTTCGAGAATCTCGAGGTTTGAGGACTTAATGTTCGGCCTGATATGATATCGCCATGCGCCACCTGAACTACAGTCACCTGCATTACTTCTGGGCGGTAGCCCGTGAAGGAAGCATTTCAATGGCATCGAAGTCGCTGCATGTAACGCCGCAAACCATCAGCGGACAGCTGAAGCTGCTTGACGAGGCGGTTGGGCAGCCGCTCTTTAATCGGGTAGGCCGGCGACTGGTATTGTCGGACATGGGACGGCTTGTTTTTGAGTACGCCGACGACATCTTCTCGGTCGGGGCGGAACTTGCCAGCGCAGTTCGCGGCAACCAAATGCGGGGCCCGACGACTCTGGCCCTGGGGATCGTAAGCTCAATGCCCAAGCTGATTGCGGAACGCATAGTCGCGCCTGCAATGATGGTTGATCCGCCGGTTAGAGTGCGCTGCCATGAGTCGTCGCTGGAGCAGCTGTTGTCTGAACTCGCCGTGCACAGGCTGGACCTCGTCCTGTCGGACCAGCCGGTGCCAGACGGCTTGAGCATAAAAGCCTTCAACCACCGGCTCGGTGAGAGCGGCATGTCTTTTTTTTCACAGCGCAGACACGCCAGGCGCTATCGCGCCGGCTTTCCCGAAAGCCTGACGAACGCGCCGCTACTCCTGCCCTCGCAGCACTCGGCTTTGCGGCGTCGTCTCGATGACTGGTTTGAAAGCCACGAACTCTCACCACACATTGCCGGCGAATTCGACGACAGCGCGCTTCTCAAGGCATTCGGCGAGGCTGGCGCCGGTATATTCGCAGCGCCGACGGTAATTGAGGAGGAAGTATGCCGCATGTACCGCATGTCAGTAATTGGACAAACCGATGAGATAAAAGAGCGGTTCTACGCCATCTCGCCGGAGCGCCGCCTCAAGCATCCATCAGTCGTATTGATTACTGACACGGCCCGGTCGAAACTGTTTGCGTGAGAATCGAGGGAGCAAGCTGCGCATCATTGTAAACAAAAAAGCGGTCTCAACGATGGTTGAATGAGCAACGCCATCTCCAAAATAATTATTCGGCCATTACCCTTTGCAGCACTTCCGGGTCACGCCAGCGCCCGCTTCTCAGGCGCAGCGCATAAACCAGGGCGATGGCGAAAACCAGTGCCACAAGAACGATCCACGACACCCTGGGGCTGAGCTCGAACACCCGAATGATGAAAAACTGAGCGACGAGCATCGCCCAGTGCAGGGACACCGAGGCGACCATCAGCCAGCGCGTGTCACCCGCGCCCCGCAGGATGCCGCCGGACACGAGAATCACCGCATCGGCCATCACGTAGCTGGACAGTCCTATCATCATGAACGCAGACAGTTCCCGGATGGCGGAAAAATCACCACGCGGCGGCGCAAAAACCTCGACGAGCGGATATCGATGCGTGATGTAAACGACCGCGAGCACCGCGGAATAGGCGAAAGCAACAGCGAATGCGGCGGTCATGACTTCGTTGACACGCGTCATGTCACGTGCGCCGACGAACCGCCCGATAAGGCTGATAACGCCGACGTTAAGTCCAATCATCGGAATGAAGGAAAGAACGTCCCAGTTGAACACGATGGCGGCTGCGGCGCCCTCGACAATGCCGTAGGACTGGAACATGAGCAAGAACAGGTTAAATGCGGCAACGTTGAGAAACAGCTCCAGTCCGGATGGAAAGCCGAGACGCCAGAAGCGTCGCAGGATTTTTACGTCGAGCGAAAAAGAACGCAGCACGGCGAACGTGTCGCGGTGCTCCTTTCGAAAATAGAACGCGACAAAAAGCACGAAGGCAAGGACCGTGGCGACGACGGTGGAGAGGCCGGCACCAACGATCCCCATTGCCGGGAATCCCAGTTTTCCGAACACCATCACGTAGCAGAGCGGGATGTTGATGACCAGGCCGAACACGTCGCAGATCATAACCACGTGGGTCCGCCCGATCCCGGCAAAGTAGGACGAGATGCAGGTCTTGGCCAGGGTGACAAGCACACCGGACATCAGGATCAGGTAGTAGGTACGCTCAAGTTCGACCTGCGCCGGCTCGTGCCCCATGCCCTCGAAAATTCCGGCGACCAGAAACGTAATCAGTGTCAGAAACGGCACACTCATTAATGTCATGATCATGCCCTGGGTGACGACTTTCGGACATTTTTCCGCCTCGCCCGCGCCCAGGTACTGTGCGGCCAGCGCGTTTGCGTACGAGAGCAACCCAATGAAAAAACAGAACGAGAAGAACGACGCGACACCGCCACCCAGCGCCGCCGCCATGTGGGCGGGGTCGATTTGCGACATGAAGTATCGGTCGGTAAAAATCATCACGGCGAATGTGCCCTGTGATACCACCATGGGCAGGGCAATACGCAGCAGCTCGAGCATCGTTTGCTGGTTGAAATGGCGGAGAGGTGACAGCATGGATTTTCGCGACGCAAATACTAATCAGGGCAGGCAAGTCTACCCAATACGCATTTTGAATGGGGTGGTCGAATCAAGAAACCGGGAAACCTCGGTTCGACCCCGGTTTTACTTGCGACTCACACCTGCAAAGTATGCTCAATTAGCGGCTTGTAACAATCGGCGAAATTCTCCAGGGCAACGCGTGCCTTGGAGAGATGCGAGTCGTTCATGGGCAATGACAGAAACAGGTCGCCACGACTACAGAGCAGCACGCCGTCGAGAAGCAACTCCAGGTGCAATAGTGGACGCAGGGCACGGCATCCAGCGGTGATGTCAGACGGTCTTTTCGTCGCTTCCCTCGAAAAGTGAATCGCAATCATTGAGCCCATGCCATTGGCATACATCGGCACGGCTTTCGACGCGAACATGTCGTTGAGGGAGAGCCGAAACGCCTCGGACCATTCGAGAAATTCCGCAGCACGCTGCGGCGTGTAGATCTTGCTCAACCCAGCGCATCCGGCGGCCATCGAACAAACGTTGTTGTTGAAAGTGCCTGCGTGGGCGAGGCTACCATTCCTTCTCGGGTCGTAATGCGCCATGACTTCGGAACTGCCACCAAACGCGCCCGTCGGCAGCCCCCCACCGATGAATTTGCCCAGGGTCGTCAGGTCGGGGTTGATACCAAGCATTCCCTGCGTCCCCGACGGGCCAAGGCGGGCCGTTTTTACCTCATCAAAAATCAGCAGGGCGCCAATCTCTTCGGTCATTCGCCGCAGCATTTGCAGAAATTTTCGATTGCCCTGGATATTGCCGCCGGCACCCAGGATCGGCTCGACAATTACGGCAGCAAGTTCTTCGCTTTCGCTGCGGATGAGTTCCGCGGTGCCCTCGATGTCGTTGTAGTCCGCGAGCACGAATTCAAACGGAATATTAAGTTCGCAACGGCCGCCGAGAAACTTGATCACTCCGCCGTGGTAGGCATCGTTGAAGGCCAGTAGTTTGTTGCGCCCGGTTACGACTCGCGCCGTGGTCAATGCCATGAGGTTGGCTTCGGTGCCTGAATTACAGAAGCGGACCTGCTCAAGAGACGGATAGCGCTCGCACAACAATCCCGCGAGCTCGCGTTCGTAGGCGGTTGGCGCGCCCAGGGCGACACCGCTGTCGAGGGCTTCGTGTATCGCCGCCTTGATGATTTTGTCCGAATGACCGAACAGGCCGGCGGAATACTCACCCACCATGTCGATGTAACGATGACCGTCGAGATCCGTCAGCTCGGCCCCTTCCCCTCGGACCATCGTCAGCGGGAAAGGCTCGAAATGAAGAACCGTTCGCGTGTTGCCGCCGGGCAGATAACGCGCAGCACTTGCGTCCGCGGCCTGGCTCAGAGGGTTTGCAGACGCGTATCGCGAGCGAGCGTCTTCAATTGCGTGATTGAGTTGTTCCATTTCTTCTTGCCTACGCCAGTGACTCGAGGACCAGGGCGATGCCCTGGCCAACGCCAATGCACATCGTACAAAGCGCCAGTTTGCCGCCACCTTGCTGAAGTTGATCCAGGGCTGTTATCGCAAGTCGCGTGCCGCTCATTCCAAGTGGGTGGCCCAGCGCGATGGCGCCACCGCGCGTGTTGGTTCTAGGATCGTTATCGGCCAGACCCAGCTGCCTGGTGCAAGCGAGCGCCTGGGCCGAAAAGGCTTCGTTGATCTCGATGACATCAAAGTCATCCAGGCTCATGCCCAAACGAGCCAGTAACTTGTTGGTTGCCGGAACCGGCCCGATGCCCATGGTCCGCGGTGGCACCCCGGCAACAGCCATGCCAAGAACACGTGCCCGGGGTTCGAGCTTGTGGCGCCTGGCGCCTTCCTCCGATGCCAGCAGCACGGCTGCCGCGCCATCGTTGATACCCGACGCATTGCCGGCCGTGACGGTGCCTCCGGGAAACAGCGGTTTCAGCTGCGCGAGCTTTGATAATGAGGTTTCGCGTGGATGCTCATCCGTATCGATCCGCAAAGGGTCCTTCTTGCGCTGTGCAACGCTGACCGGAGTAATCTCGCGCGCAAGGCGACCATCCCGTTGCGCGGCCGCCGCTTTTTCCTGGCTCCACAGCGCGAATCGGTCTTGGTCCTCGCGGCTGATCGATAGCTCATTAGCCAGGTTCTCCGCCGTCTGCGGCATGGCATCCGTGCCGTACTTCGCTTCCATTTTCTTGTTGACGAACCGCCACCCCATGGTGGTGTCATACATTTCCGGTGTGCGTCCGAAAGCTGTTTCGGCTTTGCCGATGACGAACGGTGAGCGCGACATGCTCTCGACGCCGCCGGCGATCATCAAATCGCCCTCGCCCGACCGTATCGCGTTGGCACAACTGCCTACGGCGTTCAGCCCCGACCCGCACAAGCGGTTGATCGTGCAGGCCGGCACGTCCTGCGGCAGGCCAGCCAACAGGCTGCTCATGCGCGCGACGTTGCGGTTGTCTTCACCGGCCTGGTTGGCACAACCGAGCATGACGTCATCGACGACGGCCCAGTCGACGCCGGGATTACGCTCCATCAGCGCAGCAATCGGTATTGCCGCGAGGTCATCGGTTCGAACCGAAGAAAGACTCCCGCCGTAACGTCCGACGGGCGTCCGGATGCCATCAATAAGGAATACATCGGTCATTTTTGAGATCCTCAGCTTCGCGCGGCTAGTTCGGCGGCAGTATCGGCGCACCGGTCTTCTGTTGTACCTCTTCGAACGTCACGCCGGGTGCCAACTCGGCCACCCGGAATCCGTCCGGCGTGACATCGACTACCGCGAGGTCGGTGAAAATACGCGTTACGACTCCCGGCCCTGTCAGCGGGTAGCTGCAGGTCTCGACCAGCTTGGGCTCGCCAGTCTTGGTTGTGTGCTGGGTAATCACGTAAATACGTTTCACACCCTGCACCAGATCCATCGCGCCGCCGACCGCTGGAATGGCGTCCGGCGCGCCGGTAGACCAGTTGGCAATATCGCCGTTTGCCGCGACCTGCATTGTGCCGAGCACGCAGACGTCTATGTGCCCGCCACGAATCATACTGAAGCTGTCGGCGTGGTGAAAATAGGCCGCACCGGGTAACGCCGTAACGTATTTCTTGCCAGCATTCATCAGGTCGAGGTCGCGTTCGGCTTCCTCGGGGGGCGGCCCCATGCCAAGCATCCCGTTCTCGGTGTGATAAATAAACTCGCGGCCTTCCGGCACAAACCGCGTGACCAGTTCCGGAATGCCTATGCCCAAGTTAACGTAAGAGCCGTCGGGTATGTCCTGGGCGGCTCTTGCCGCCATTTGTTCTCGCGTCCAGCCAGTGCTCATGGGTAACTCCTTCCCTCGGCAATGAGGGTGTCCTCATGCACAGGATCAGGAACGTCGACAATGCGGTTAACAAAAATACCCGGCGTAATGACATGCTCGGGATCGATGCCGCCCCGCGCCACGAGTTTTTTCGTCTGGACAATAGTCGTTGTCGCCGCCATACACATCAGCGGGCAGAAGTTGCGACCGGTCTTGTTGAACGTCAGGTTGCCCAGCGGATCGGCGACCTCGCATTTTATCAACGCAACATCAGCCTTTAGCCATGGTTCCAGAACGTAGGCACGACCATTGAATTGCCGCTGCTCCTTACCTTCAGCCAGGATCGTGCCGACGGTTGTTGGCGTGTAGAAGGCCGGTATGCCGGCGCCCGCAGCACGGATGCGTTCTGCGAGCGTGCCCTGCGGCACGATCTCGAGCTCAATTTTCCCTTCCCTGTAAAGCGCCGGGAACACTTTGGATTGGCTGGATCTCGGAAAGGAACAGATCATCTTGCTGACCTGGCCGTTGCCAATCAGCGCAGCCAGCCCCACTTCGCCGTTGCCGGTATTGTTGTTAATCACGGTAAGGTCAGTTGCGCCCTGATCGATCAAGGCGTGAATCAGTTCGACCGGGCTGCCCGAGGCGCCGAATCCACCAATCATCACAGTAGCCCCGTCCGGTATATCGGCTACTGCAGCGGCGACCGAAGGGTATTTCTTGTCAATCACGTGTTACTACTCCTGCCGTTCAACAAAGGCCTACAGGAACACCTCTGTTTCCTCCCAGAGTGCCTCGATACGATCGATACGATTCGTCGCCTCGTCATGAAGCTCTTTTGCAACTCGCGCAACGAGCAACTCGCACGTCGCTACAACGGGCACCGAACTATCGAACGGACCGATGGCGGGCACTTCGATCTGAACCCAGGTATCCGCCAACTCGACCAGGGGTGATAATGGGCTATCAGTGATCGCCACGACCGTCGCTCCGGCGTCGACGAAGACACGTGCGGCGGTTGCGACTTGTTTCCGGTAGCGGAAGAAGTCGAACACCACGGCCGCATCTCGCGGTCCCATATCGCACAGGTCGGTAGCATACGAGTGTTCCTCGAGTGCGCGTACGCCTGGTCGCACCATGGACAGGCCGCTATGTAACGCATGGGCACCAGCCTGCGAGGTTTCTCCCGACAGAATCCATACCTTCTCGGCACGTGCGACAGGTTGGGCAAGTTCCGACAATCGCTCACCGTCCAATGCATCAAATACGGTTGAAATGGCGTCGTTGATCGCTACGCGCGCCGGCACCTCGGTCTGGCCGTCGCTTCTGATGCGCTCGCTCGGGCGCGACAGGCGGTGGGACAGGTCGCGGCGAACGTGTTGTTGCAGCTCCGTGTAGCCGCCGAATCCGAGCTTCGTCGCGAAGCGAACGATGGACGGGCGGCTCGTGCCCACTCGGCCAGCCAGGTCGGAAACCGTGCCGAATGCCAGCAGGGTTGGCTCGGCAAGCACTGCCTCCGCGACGCGGCGCTCCGTCGGGGTCAGCTGGCTGCTGACCGCGGCAACCAGGTCCAGGGTAGACGTCCTTGGGCCATTTTTGTTCATATTGTTACATTATCACAAATTAATCGGTCAATGTGTTACATTATTGAAAATTGGCAGCATCATTTTGAGGTGTGACGTGGCGACAAAAGGCAGGTACGTACCAACGGACAGGGAACAGGCTTTCCAGAGCACCATCGAGAATCCGAAATACGAGCGGGACATCATCATCGGCCTGAAACCGTTCTTCGAGGACAAGGCACCTGATGCCATCAAGGGGTTCTACTCCAGGGATGAACTCGCGGCATTGCTGGAACTTAAGGATACGGAGCGCGATGTAGAGAATCGTATGCCGGTGAAGATGACCCGCCACTTCTACGAAATGGCGCAAAACAGCCTGCCGCTGCAAAATCTCGTCAAGGCCAACCCGGACGAAACACTCAACCTGGCGGGATCCGAGGATCCGGGTCACCAGATGGACTTCGCACCGGTTGAAGGGCTGCTGCACAAATACGAAATGGGCTTGTTGTACACGGTCTCCACCTGCTCGGCACACTGCCGCTTCTGCTATCGCGAAGAGCTGATCAGCCAGAAGGAAGTCGAGCGCCAGGACGGCACGGTCGCCAAGAAGGGCCTGGCGAAAATCAAGGACGTTACGGATTACGTGCGTGCACACAACGAAATCGTTGCTGCAAACGGCGGGCTGCATCCGGAGACGGGTCGCGAAAAACTCAGGGAAGTCCTGTTGTCCGGCGGCGACCCGATGGTGCTGCCCAATCGCAAGATTGGCGCGTGGATCGCGGCGCTCGCCGAGGCGGGCGTGGAATCGATTCGACTCGGCACCAAGGAAATGTCTTTTCACCCGAAGCGTTTCGACGAGGCTTTCCTGTCAATGATGGACAACTTTCATGAGAGCTATCCTGACGTTGGTTTCCGCTTGATGATTCACTTCAATCATCCCGACGAATTCCTGCTCAAGGGTGAAGACGGTGAGTACCTCGAGAATCCGAACGGCTCACTCAAGTGGCACGAAGACACACGCAGGGCAATTGAGGGGGTTACATCGCGCGGCTGGATCAACGTCGAGAACCAGGCACCGATCATCAAGGGAATCAACGACGACTCCGATGCGCTCAGAGTAATGCAACGCGCCCTTTACCGGGTCGGCGTTGGCAACCACTACTTCTTCTGCGGCAGAGACATAATTGCGTACCGGCACTTCAACGTGCCGATCGAAACGGTGTGGAACCTCCTCAACGAATCTCAGAAGGGACTCTCCGGAGTAGAAACACATGCGCGCCTGTCAATTACACACTACAAGGGCAAGACCGAGGTGGCGGCCGTCACCAACAAGGCAATCCCCGGTGTCCCCGGAACCGAGAACGGTGTGGTGATCTTCAAGATTCTGCGCAATGCACTGGACGCCCCGGACCGAGGAAAAGTCTGCATCGTCGGACGCAATCCGGATGCGATCTGGTTCGATGATTACGAAGACCGGGTCATCTACGACGAAGCCGGCTTGTACGACTACGCGCGAGTAGACAAGAAGAAGGTCGCGATCGAAGAGTCAGTTGAGATGGCTGTCGGCGCCTGAATCAGAACCGGGGTCGAAC
>JBATHK010000182.1:0-3349 GCA_049666725.1 Woeseiaceae bacterium | reverse complement strand
GCGGCGCCGGACAGCGGCGCCCGAAGCGCCGGCCAGACAGGCCCTAAAACACCTTAAAAAAGAATGCTTTGAGGCTACTTTCGGGGGCCGCTTTTGGTACAATACGCCGGTTACGCCCAGAGGATATGGAATGACCGACGAATCAGAATATACTTCCAGTAATATCAAGGTCTTAAAGGGCCTTGAGGCCGTCCGAAAACGGCCGGGCATGTATATTGGCGACACCGACGATGGCACCGGCCTGCACCACATGGTTTTCGAGGTCGTCGATAACTCGATCGACGAGGCGCTGGCAGGCCATTGCGACACGATTACGGTGACGATTCATGCCGATGAATCGGTGACCGTCAGCGATGACGGCCGCGGCATTCCCGTGGACCTGCACCCCGAGGAGGGGCGATCCGCTGCTGAGGTCATCATGACCGTGCTGCATGCGGGCGGCAAGTTCGACGACAACTCATACAAGGTCAGCGGCGGTCTGCACGGCGTTGGTGTCTCGGTCGTGAACGCGCTCTCCGAGCAGTTGATCCTGACGATTCACCGCGACGGCCAGGCCTTCCAGCAGGAGTATGTGCACGGCGAGCCGACGGCACCATTGGCGGTTATCGGTGACTCCGACCGAACCGGCACGACGCTTCGCTTCAAGCCAAGCTCCCGTACCTTTACCAACATCGAGTTTCATTACGACATCCTCGCGCGACGGCTGCGCGAGCTTTCATTCCTGAACTCGGGTGTCCGCATTAAGCTCGTTGACGAGCGCGACGAAAAGCAGGAGGTCTTCGAATACCAGGGCGGCATCCACGCATTCGTCGAACACCTTAATCGCAACAAGACGCCGGTGCATGGGACCGTGTTTCATTTCATAGCCATCAAGGACGGTGTCGCCGTTGAGGCCGCCATGCAGTGGAATGACGGCTACCAGGAAAATATGTTCTGTTATACGAACAACATTCCGCAGCGCGACGGCGGCACGCACCTGGCGGGATTTCGCAGCGCGCTGACGCGAACGTTGAATAACTACATCGAGAAACAGCCCAGCACCCGCAAGGAAAAATACACGCCGAGCGGCGACGATGCCCGCGAGGGCCTGACCGCGGTGCTGTCGGTGAAGGTGCCGGACCCCAAGTTCTCCTCACAGACCAAGGACAAATTGGTTTCATCTGAAATTAAAGGCGTCGTTGAACAGGCCATGGCCGGCCGGCTCGAAGAATTCCTGCTCGAGCATCCGCAGGACGCCAAAGCGATCGTCTCGAAGATTGTAGATGCCTCGCGTGCCAGGGAGGCGGCTCGAAAAGCGCGCGAGATGACCCGTCGCAAAGGTGCGCTCGACATTGCCGGGCTGCCCGGCAAGCTGGCGGACTGCCAGGAAAAAGACCCGGCGCTGTCAGAGCTGTTCCTGGTCGAGGGCGACTCGGCCGGCGGTTCCGCGAAACAGGGCCGCGACCGACGCACCCAGGCGATCCTTCCGTTGAAAGGAAAAATACTCAACGTCGAAAAAGCACGCTTTGACAAGATGCTCGCATCCGCCGAAGTGGGGACGTTGATAACGGCGCTTGGCTGCGGCATCGGTCGCGACGACTTTGATCCTGACAAGTTGCGCTACCACCGGGTCATTATCATGACCGACGCGGACGTCGACGGCTCGCACATTCGAACACTGCTGTTAACGTTCTTCTATCGCCAGATGCATGAGCTCATCGAGCGGGGGCACATCTACATCGCGCAGCCACCGCTGTACAAGATCAAGCGAGGCAAACAGGAGGTTTACGTCAAGGACGATGCAGAACTAAACGCGCACCTGCTCAGCGCGGCAATGGACAGTGCCGCGCTACACGTAAACAGTGAGGCGCCGCCGCTATCCGGGTTGGGCCTCGAATCCCTCGCCAAAGAATACATGGCGTCAGAGGGTATTTTTGCGCGCCTGTCGAAGCGTTACGACGAGGTTGTGTTGCGCGCGATGAGCCGCCTTCCCACCGTTACGAGCGAACTGGCCGACGACCTGGATGCGCTTGACGCCTGGGCAGAAAAGCTGAGCGTTGCGCTGCCAAAGCACAGTGGTGACCGCGCGGAAAACGGCAATGGCGGCAGCTACTCGGCGACGCTCGATCGGGGCGATGAAGACGGCGAGGGCGTTCGCATCGGTATTACGAAAGTGCAACATGGGCTGGGCGCAACCCGGTACATTCCTCGCGAGTTCTTCGGCACCAACGAATATCGACACATCATGGCGCTGTCGGAAAAATTGAGCGACCTGTTGTCCGAGGGCGCGTTCGTCCGGCGCGGTGATCGTGAGGCGCAGATCGAGTCGTTTGCCGAAGCCGTAGAGTGGTTGATGAGTGAAGCGCGACGCGGGCAGTCGATCCAGCGCTATAAAGGCCTCGGCGAGATGAACCCCGACCAGCTGTGGGACACAACGGTGAACCCTGAGACGCGCCGACTATTGCAGGTGAAAATCGAGGACGCCGTAAAGGCCGACGAAATATTTACGACGCTGATGGGCGACCAGGTAGAGCCGCGCCGCGACTTCATAGAGAAGAATGCGCTAACGGTAGAAAACCTCGACATATGATCGGGCGCCGCCTGTTTATCCACGCGGTTTTCCTGGCGCTTGCGCCGATTATTGTTGCCTGGTTTGGCATGTCGGTTCTTGCCGCCGTACTGCTTGTACTGTCACTCCTGCTGTGGCGTTGGCTCATTGTGCTCAGCGGGCTTGTTGTGCCGGAAAAAACGCCGGAGCTGGTTCTTGCGACGATTTCTGCAAGCCACTTTGTCGAAAAAGTGCGCTGGAGCATGGACCGCCTCGGTCTCGACTATGTCGAACAAACGTCGGGGGGTACGCTGGGGGCGTTCTTTCGTGGCCGAACCGTGCCGCAACTCAAAGTGCGCACGGGCAGCGTTCAGTCAAGCATCGGCAACTCGGCCGAGATCCTGCGCTACCTCTGGGGCCGCTACGCGTTTGAGAAGCCGACGGCAGCAAACTTCCTCGAGCCCACCAAAGAGCGAGTCGAACTCGAGGCGCGGCTTGATCGCTATGGTGTAAACCTCCAGGTGTGGGTGTACTACCACTTGTTGAATGATCGTGAGCTTACGCTGCACGCATGGGGCGCTAATAACCCGGCGACACCATTCTGGCAGCGGCCGGTCCTGAGGGTGCTGTTCCCGGTGCTCCGGCTTCTTATCCGGAAATCCTTCCGTATTACAGACGAAAACTATGCGCGCGCCGTCGCGCGTATCGAGGAGCTGCTCGACGAGGCCAATACCTGGTTGAAGGACGAGCGCGGGTCCCTGCTGGGCGGCGACGCGCTCAACTTTACGGACATCGCATTTGCGGCCATGACCGGTCTGTGGC
>JBATHK010000181.1:0-1923 GCA_049666725.1 Woeseiaceae bacterium | reverse complement strand
ACGTCGATGTCGAAGAGGTGCAATGGTTGATGGACGTCAACGTCTTCGGCGTCTACCGTGTCACCCAGGCATTCGCACCCATGATCATCGAATCGAAAGGTCGCATCACGACGATCGGCTCGATCTCGGGCACCTTGTCCGGGAAGTTTTCCGGCCCGTACAGCATGAGCAAACATGCCATCGAGGCGTACACCGATTCGCTGGCGACGGAAATGCAGAAATTCGACGTGCGCGTCAGCGTAATAGAACCCGGCAACTACGATTCACAGATCGCGAGCACAGCGCTGAAGCGCATGCGCGAGAAAGACTACGCCCAACCCGGCGCCTACTTTGCCGAGGAGCTCGAAGAATGGATGAACAGGCCGTGGGATCGCAGCCAGTACAAGAGCCCGGCAGAGGTCGCGGAAGCGGCATTGCACGCTATGTCTAGCGACAAGCCACTGCTGCGCTATATGGTCGTGCCCAATGAGCGAGAGGCCGGCATAACGATCGGCAAAGCGCTGCAGGAAGTAATACAACTCAACGAATGGCAGGCGTATTCCTACAGCCGCGAACAGCTTATCGAGAAACTCGACGCAGCCATGAACACCGAGTAGCCAAAAATGACCATGCCGAAACAACTGTCCGGGCTTGACTCCATGTTCCTCTACCTGGAGAGCAGCAAGATACCGATGGAGGTCAGCTCGCTGCATATTTACGATCCGTCGTCGGCGCCCAACGGCATTGTGCGGTTCAAGGAAATATTGGCGACGTTTGACAACCGCATCGAGAATGCGCGAATTTTTCGGCGCAAGATCCGCGAGCTGCCGTTTTCGATCGACCACCCGTACTGGGTCGACGATGAAAACTTCGACATCGAATACCACGTCCGGCACATTGCATTACCGAAGCCCGGCGACTGGCGACAGCTCATGATCCAGGTCTCCCGGCTGCAGTCGCGGCCGTTGGATAAGTCCCGTCCACTCTGGGAGGTCTACGTTATCGAAGGCCTGGATAACGTCGGGCGATTCAAGAAAGGCTGTTTTGCGCTGTTCATGAAGATGCACCACGCAACTATCGATGGAGTCTCCGGGGCTGCCCTGCAGGCCGTCGTTCACGACCTCGAACCGATTCAGGCCGATGCATCCGACTACAAGCCCGGCATCCGCAATTACGCGGAAACGACGCCAGGGCTGGCAACGCTGCTCGCAAGAAGCCCCGTGAATATCCTGAAAAAATCGGCACGGCTCGCCCTGGGAATCGGCGGCGCAATACCGCGCATGGTCAAAGCACAGATTGCCTCCTCCGCCGACGACAGGGGCGAAGTACCCTCAACGGTTTTCAATCGCGGCGGTGTTTCCGCCAACCGGGTAATCGATGGTCGCATGTTCGACCTGAGCGACGTCAAAGCAATTGCCCGGACGCAACCCGAAGCCAAAGTAAACGATGTTGTGCTGGCAATTGTCAGCGGTGCGTTGCGCGAATACCTTGCATCGAAAAAGGATCTGCCAGCCGAGTCACTTGTCGCAGCCTGCCCGCTCAATATCCGGTCGAATGTCTCCATGGATTCTGACAACGTCGTCAGCATGATGAACACGCCGTTGTGCACGGATATAGCTGACCCGAAGAGACGTTTGCAAGCTATCGTCAGGGGAACCCGGACGGCGAAGGGAATTACCGAACTGCTCGGGGCCGAGACCTTGACCAAGCTGTCAATGAACCTGCCCGCGTTCTTTGCGCAAGGCCTGGCATCGCCACTGATGAGCCTTGCATCGCGACTTGATGCGCTGGCATTTAATACGATAGTCAGCAACATCGCGGGTTTTCAGAAACCGCTTTACTTCTGCGGCGCCAAGATGGTTGCACTGTATGGTATCGGCCCGATCGTTGAACAGGCAGGATTGAACCACACGATCTTTTCGTACGATGGCAAGATCACGATAT
>JBATHK010000180.1:0-17626 GCA_049666725.1 Woeseiaceae bacterium | reverse complement strand
GGTCGGCAGCGCTCGCCTGCTCGAGCAGTGGCGCCATCGCGCCGAGCTGTGACTCCAGCGACTCAAGATCCTGCGCCAAGAGCTGCAGGCTGTCGGGGTTCTTCAGCACCTGGTACTGGCGCGCAACGCGCTCCAGCGAACTGACCTGTTGTTCGAGGCGCCGGTTACTCTCGGCCGCCGACACGCCGGTCACGACCAGCAGTTCGCTTTGTTCAGCGACCCGGTCGAGGCTGAAAAGCGCCCAGATCACGGCGACCAGCAGCGGCAGGGCGACAAAGCCGAAACCGACCAGAATCAGTCCGTTAAGCGATCTTGGGCGGTGAAATCTCATGGTGAAAGTGTAGCACCGGCGTGCTGTCAGTAGTCCCTGGGCCTAAGTCTCAGTCGGCCCAGTAAGCCGACGGGTCGCGAGCAGCGATCTTGCGTTCCCATTCGAGACTGGTCTGTACGATCGTATCGAGGTCGTCAAACTGCGGTGACCAGCCCAGCACCTCGCGCACGCGGTCTGCGACGGCGATGAGCTCCGGCGGGTCACCGGCACGGCGGGGTTGCTCCGAAATGTTAAGCGCTGCTTCATTGGCTTTTTCAACGGCGGCCAGCACCTCGCGCACGCTGTAGCCGCGACCGTAGCCGCAGTTGAGAATAGTCGAGTCACCGCCGCTGCGCAGATACGTCAAGGCATCGAGGTGGGCCGATGCCAGGTCTTGAACGTGGATGTAATCGCGCAAGCCGGTGCCGTCCGGTGTCGGGAAGTCGGTGCCGAAAATCGAAACGCCGGGTCGGCGCCCGGTTGCGGCTTCGCAGGCGACCTTGACGAGCAGGGTCGCTTTCGGTGTCGACTGACCGATGCTTCCCGTCGGCTCACAGCCGGCTACGTTGAAGTAACGTAGCGCAACGTACTTTGGTCCGCCGGCGGCCGCCAGATCACGCAGCATCCACTCGGTCATGAGTTTCGACGTGCCGTACGGGTTGATCGGCTGAGTGGCAGAATCTTCGGACGCTTTGCCGTCTTTAGGGATGCCGTAAACGGCAGCCGTTGACGAGAACACGATATTTTTCACGCCGTTGTTTGCTGCCGCTTCCAACAATGTGCGGCTCGAGGCCGTGTTGTTGCGGTAGTACTTCAACGGATCGGCGACCGACTCCGGCACGATAGTGTGCGCCGCGAAGTGCATCACGGTGTCGATGTCGTGCGATGTAAAAATATCCTCGAGCAGCGCGGCGTTACCCGTATCACCGATCACGAGCTCACCCGCGGTCACCGCGGCTTCGAAGCCCGTCGAAAGATTGTCGAGTGTAATCACGGATTCGCCGGCCGCGCCCAGCTGCCTGACGACATGGCTGCCGATATAGCCGGCGCCACCGGTGACCAGGATCTTTCTATTTTTCATGCAGTTACATCCAGAAACAACAAAATGCGCCGAAACCGTGAACCCGGCGAGAGTTTAAAGGACAAAGCTTATCAATACTTACAGGCGACAATACGGACCTGCATCGCAGTCTGTGAGGCGATTTAACAGTTTCACTGTCGCCATAGTCGCACACCCCGGGTTATGTTCCCGTTCATCATTCATCGTTACAATAGAATTTAGCTTGCCTGGAGCACCAGTCGCCGAATGCTTTCAGATTTCACTCCGAAAAATGCCCTGTTCGCAACGTCACTGCTCGCCCTGGCGGCCTGCGGCGGCGGTGGTGGTGGCGGCTCAGCGCCCGGCGTCGGCACAACGAACTCGGTGCCAATAGCGAATGCCGGCGCTGACCAGACGGTTCTGGAACAAAGCCGTGTGACGCTCGACGGCACGGGCAGCAGCGATCCTGACGGCGATAGCCTGACCTACACCTGGACGCAAACGGGTGGACCGCTTGTTGCAATTACGAACAGCCGTTCGCCGACGGCCGGTTTCGATGCACCCGAGATTGTCGGCGGTACCGGAACACCGCCTGCGGTTACCGTATCGGGCAAAGTCTCCTACGAATTCGTGCCGCCCCGAGTGCAGGGCACCAATGCCTGCGCCGGCCTGGATTTCGCCAACACCGAAACTCGCCCGATCCGCGCCGCGACCGTACAGCTCATCGAAGCCGGCCAAACTCTGACCTTTCAGCTCGCCGTTAACGACGGCACGGCAACGGTCACCGACACCGTTGACATCGATTTTACGGGCGCGGTGCTCGGCACGACCGCCGCCAGCGACAGCGGCGACTACGCTTTCAATAATATCGAAGGCTCACGCGATGTCCGTCTGCGCGTGCGTGCGGAGCTCAAACGATCGGGCTCGCCGAGCTGGAATGTCGAAGTCCGAGACAACGTCGACACGTCAAGCAGCCCGCTGCCGCTTTTCAGCCGGCCGCTGTACGTGGTCGACAGCAACGCTTTTAACATCGGGGATGCCGACGTCACCCGCGATCTGACGGCAACGACAGGCTGGGGTGGAAGTTCTTACACTGGCACGCGAGCGGCGGCGCCTTTCGCCATCCTCGATGCGATTTACTCGGGCATGAAGCTGGTGCTCTCCGCCGATGCGACCGCCAACTTCGGACCCATGGATGCGTTCTGGAGCGTCAACAACACTCTCACGGGCGAGACGGATATCAATGCAGGCGAGCTGCCGACATCGTTTTACCGCGGCGACCTCGACGCGCTGTTTCTGCTCGGCGACGCCGACGTCGACACCGAGGAGTTCGACGATCACGTTACCGTACACGAGTGGGGGCATTACTTCGAAGACGTGTTCTCGCGTTCCGATTCGATCGGTGGATCGCACTCCGGCGGACAAAGCCTCGATGCGCGGCTCGCATTCGGCGAAGGCTGGGCCACGGCACTGGCGGCCATGGCGCTGGACGAGCCACAGTACTGTGACACGGGCGAGGCAGGAGCGTCATCAGGATTCGGTATCGATACCGAGAATTATAATATCGGCCCGCAGGGCTGGTTCAACGAGATGTCGGTCGCTACGTTTCTGTACGACCTTTGGGACACTGATGTCGATGGCAGCGATACGAGCTCGATTGGCTTCGGGCCGATATTCGACACGATGGCCGGACCGCAGCGGAGTACGCCGGCATTTACAACACTGTTTTCTTTTGCAGCCGACCTGCGGCCGATGTTGAACGCCCAGCAGCTCACGTTTGTTGACACAGAGCTCGCGCGCGAGAACGTCGATACAACTGGAATCGACGTCTGGGGAAGCAGCCAGGATCGAATCCTCACATCGCCGAACCAGGCGCGCGACGTCCTGCCGCTGTACACGACACTGCCGCTCGACGGCACGACGATCGAAATCTGTACGAACAGCGATTATGATGCGAGGCGCGATGGCAACAAGCTGGCTGAGTACCGTTACCTGCGCATGGATGTCACACAGGCACAGAGTTTTGACATTGTTGTAGATACCGTCAGTGCCGATGGCGCCGCCCCGTCCCAGCCAGCTCCGGGTTTCGATTGTGTCGCGGCTTACGACAACAATCCGGATGATCCCCTCGTGCATACTTACAGCGACCCCGATTTCAGGGTCGTCTCCAGCGGTACGCAAATTTCGGAGAGCTTGAGCTGCACGCCGAACCGGGAAGAAACGACAGGCCTGCTGCTCGACCCCGGCATTTACGTTGTCGCGCTGACCGAGTACCGCTTCGCGGATGAAGACACTATCGCCGGTTATCCGGGAAGCGTGTGTCTTGAAGTGACGGCTACTCCGAATTAATGAAAAGGATCCGTTTGGTGAAACCAATGAAACGAACAACGCTCGTGGCCCTGACCCTGCTCGCGGCCAGCGGCTTCGCTGCCTGCAAGAATGAAGAGCAGGCCGCTGTCGATACCGAAACCACGCTCGCCGATGACGCGCCCGGATCGAGCTACGATGGCACCGTCGCCAAACCCGGCGCGCCGTTCAGTGTCAGTTATAAAATAATCGGCACACCGATCGTCGGCAGTCCTGTGACGATCGACCTGCTCGTGACGTCAGCGCTGGGACCGGAGCCGGTCACTGTGAGTTATCGAATCAACGACGCGTCGGCGATGATGTTCCACGAGGCGCAGCCGCTTGCAGTTGATGTAGCACCGGCCGAGAACGAGGACTTCATCAGGCAACAGGTCACGGTCATTCCGCAGCGCGAAGGTCGCCTGTACCTGAATGTCGGTGCTTCGGTCGAGACCGAGAATGGTGCGATGTCGAGCATGATGGCTATTCCGATCCAGGTCGGTAGCGGCGGCCGCACGCTCGAGGAAAACGGCGAGGTGCAGATCGACGAGGACGGCGAAGCCGTGCGCGTTCTGACCCCCGAATAGACTGAATCCAGCTTTTGCCCCAATTAGCGGTTTCTACTTACATTTCAGGGAATTATTTCCCAAATAAAAATCCAGAATTGAAGTCACGTCACAGATCCCGGCGCGACTTATCTTTACAGTATCCGGCACTGCTACAGGAATAGCTGGCCGATGCAACAGGATCTTAGGGAGAGAATCAGGGCTGCCACCGAGGAGTCCGGCATAACGAAGCCTGCCTTTGTAGAACTGCTTCGATTGGTCAGCCAGCATTATGACAAAATGGAAGCAACCATCACGCAGTCTGTCCAGTCGCGTGTGCTCCACGACAACACGCCTATCGAGGCGATTTTCGACAGCGTTACCGACGCGCTGCTTACGGTTGGCGCGAACGGCGTCATTCGTAACTGCAACAAGGTTTGTGCCAGCTATTTCGGGATTCCGAAAAACAAACTGATCGGCTCAGAAATCGCGACCATCTTGCCGGAAGCGCGCGGCCAGTCGCTTGCCAAGTTCCTGTCACGTTTCATGACGAGCGTCGATGACACGCGCGTCGAGTCCGACGGATTCCCGGTCCAGGCAATGCGCGCCGGCAGCGAGCCGTTCGTTTCGGAAATCAGGGCCAGCAAACTCGATATTAACGAACGGCCAGTATTCGTTATCAGCCTGCGCGACGTAACGGACCGCAAACAGGCGGAAAGCGTGCTACGTGAAAACGAAGAACGCTATCGCGCGTTGGTCGAAAACGCACCCGAAGCCATTATCGTTCTTGATGTCGACGAGCAGCGGTTCACCGATGCCAACGACAACGCCTGCACGCTTTTCAACCTGTCGCGTGCACGCTTGCTCAAGGTCGGGCCCGAGGCAATCAGCCCGAAAATGCAGCCTGACGGGACGCCCTCGTTCGGTATTCGTCGCGGCTTCATCGATCGCGCCCTGGCGGGCGAACATCCGACCTTCGAATGGATGCACCGGGATTCGAGTGGCAGGGAATTTCCCTGCGAAGTCCGCTTCAGCCGACTGCCGTCAGATGAACGCCGACTGATTCGCGTCAGCATCAACGACATCGCCGAACGTAAACGCAACGAAGCGTCGTCTTTCGCACAGAATAAAGTGCTGGAGATGATCGCCGCGAACACGCCGCATGACAGTACGCTGCGCGCTATCTGCCGTTATTCCGAGAAAATCGGCGAGCACTTCAAAGTTGCGATCATGCGTCTCGATCCGAAGAGCCAGACTTTGTCGGTCGAACAGGCGCCGAGCTTGTCAGATCCCTTCAAGCTCTGTCTCGAATTCATCAAGGTCGATGCCGGAAGCCTTACCTGTGGCGCCGCCGTGCACCAGCGCGAAGACCGCATCACCGAGGACATTCACGAAGATGCAGGCTGGTCGAAAGCAGGAAAGGAAGCGGCCAAACATCGAATAAGGGCGGCGTGGTCGTTCCTTGTTTACGGTGCCGCCGGGCGGGTCATCGGTACCCTGGATGTCTATGTCGATGAGCCGCGCGCACCGACGACCGAAGAACTCGATAAACTCAGTCAAATGGCGCGCCTTGCCGGTATTGCTATCAAGCGCCAGCAGGACGAAGAGAAGCTGCGCAGCAGCGAAGCGCGTTACCGCGGTCTGTTCGAGAACGTCGTCGACGGTGTATACATCTCCTCGCGCGAGGGCGAGATTATCGCGGCTAACCCGGCGCTCGTGGAAATGCTCGGATACGATAGTGTCGAAGATCTCAGGGCCGCCGGTAAAACGACCGTCCTGTATGTAAACCCGATCGATCGCGAGCGAGTCTTCGCCCGCCTCGAGGCAAAGGGTGTCGTCAAGAATTTCGAGTACCGGCTGCGTCGCAAGGATGGAAGCACGATTGTCGTGCTTGAAAATTCCCGCGCCGTCTACGACGACGCAGGCTTTATCGTGGCGCACGAGGGCACAATCACCGACATCACCGATCGCAAGCGAGCCGAAACGCGCGTCTTCGAAGAGAAGGAACGCGCGCAGATCACCTTGCAGTCCATTGGTGACGGCGTCATCACGACCGACGCCGATGGCAAGGTCGACTACATCAACCCGGTTGCACAGGACCTCATCGGCCGGGACATGCGCAGCTCAAAAGGCAATTGTGTCACGGAGATCATGACGATCGTTAACGAGCATACGCGAGCGACCGTCGAAAACCCGGTAATACGTTGCCTCAAGGACGGTCGCGTTACTTCGCTGGCCGAGAACTCGATCCTGATTACAGCGAACGGTGAAGAAGTTCCGATCCAGGATTCGGCGGCGCCGATTCGTGATCGAATCGGCAATATCATCGGCTCTGTCATGGTGTTCCACGACGTCAGCAAGGAATCACGCCTGTTCCGCCAGCTCAGTTACCAGGCGTCACACGACACCCTGACAGGCCTGGTCAATCGCGTTGAATTTGAAAACTACCTGATCGGCGCACTCGAAAGAACGCGCGACAATGGCGATGAAACTCATGCCTTGCTGTATGTCGATCTCGATCAGTTCAAGGTCGTCAACGATACTTTCGGACACATTGCGGGCGACGCACTGCTCAAGCAGTTGACCGAGCTGATACAGAAAAGCATCCGCTCCACGGACGTGCTGTCTCGCCTCGGCGGCGACGAGTTCGGCGTATTGCTCGAACGTTGCGATGAACAGCACGCGATCGAGGTGGCGGAGGCGATACGTGGTTCCATCGAAGGCTACCGGTTTGAATGGCAGGGCTCATTCACGACGGTGCGCTGCTCAATCGGCGTGGTGCTGGTTACGAATGAAAACGCTGACGCCGCGTCCGTGATGAGCTCCGCGGACGTCGCCTGTTACTCGGCCAAAGACATGGGTCGCAACCAGGTCCATCTCTACAGGCACAGCGACGCGTCGTTGCGCCATGAGGAAATGAAGTGGGTCTCGCGAATCACGAGCGCGGTTGAAGAAGACCGTTTCGAGCTGTTTTTCCAGCCGATTATCGGCATCGGCAAAAATCACGACAAGGAACGCGGTCACTACGAGCTGTTGCTGCGCATGCGCGATGAAAACGGCGAACTCGTCCCGCCCGATATGTTCATCCCGTCAGCCGAGCGCTACAACCTGATGTCAACGCTCGACCGCTGGGTCATTCACGAAGCGCTGACGGAGCTTGCGGATCGCAGTGATGACGGCGAGGCGCGCTACACGCTGGCGATCAACCTCTCGGGTACGTCGCTTAGTGAAGATCGATTCCTCGAGTTCGTCATCGACGAGCTCAAGAAGCACAAGTTACCGAAAGGTGCGATCTGTTTCGAGATCACTGAAACCGCCGCCATTTCCAACCTGTCGCGCGTCGTGCATTTCATGCAGACGCTGAAGAAGCTCGGCTGCAAATTCTCGCTGGATGATTTCGGTAGCGGATTGTCCTCCTTTACCTACCTCAAGAATCTGCCAGTGGACTACCTCAAAATCGACGGCCATTTCATTCGCAACGTCGTGGAAGACAGCGTTGACGAGAGCATGGTCCGGGCGATTCGCGAAGTTGGTCATGCGATGGGTATCGAGACGATTGCGGAACGCGTCGAAACCAGGCAGGTGCTCGAAAAACTGGGCTCCCTCGGCGTCGAGTTTGCGCAGGGCTACTACATCGCGCGTCCGGCCTCCGTGGCGTCATTCGAACCCTGGCGGGACGTCACCGATTCACAGCTGCTGGCTTGACCCTCGTCGCCATGGGTGGCGTCGGGCCTCTGATACGGTACACTTCCCGACACCCCGTGATCTCATGGTGAGGCATGACAGAAGGGCCCGACCACAACAGAGTCTCGACGCTCCTTGCTCCCGATGAGCCGGGGCCTTTCAAGGTACTCAATCCGCTTTCCGGCCTGCCGGTCCTGCTGGTCTGCGACCATGCGAGCTGTCGCTTCCCAAGGTCACTCGGCGATATGGGACTCGATCCTTTTGCGCGCCGCTGTCATCTCGCGATCGATATTGGTGCCGGATCGCTGACCGAGAAGCTTGCCGAAAGCCTCGGCGCAACGGCCGTTATTCACAACTATTCCCGCCTCATCATCGACTGCAATCGAGAGCTCATGGACCCGGGCGCATTCCTCGAATACGGTGACGGCATCATTGTCCCTGGCAATCGCAACCTGCACCAGGACGACAAGGATTTTCGTGCGAGCGCGTTGTACTGGCCCTATCACTGTGCCATCGATGAGCAGATTCAGCGCCTGCAAAAGGTCGGACCGCCGCCGGCGTTCATATCAATTCACAGTTTCACGCCGGTACTGAACGGTGAATCCCGCGCGTGGCAGATTGGCGTACTCTGGGACAAGGATGAGCGGCTTCGCGAGATCTTCCTCGAGGGCTTTCGTGCCGCCGGTTATTACACGGGTGACAACCAGCCGTATTCGGGCAAGGCGCCGCAGGATTTTACGATCGATCACCATGCCGAAGAAATCGGCCTGCCACACGTAGGTATCGAGATTCGCCAGGATCTGGTTGGCGGCGAGGAAGGCGTTGCTGAAATCGCTGCTGTGATGCACAGGATCATAGCGTCGATTCCCGATCGCATAAACAAGAAGGACGAACGAATAACTGCGTAGACGGTAGAATAAAAAAGGGGCAGGGGATGGCGAGGAAAGAACCGGCATTTACGATCGGTGTAGAAGAAGAATATCTGTTGGTCGACAAGGAGACCCGCAGTCTCGTTGTCGAACCACCGGCAACCCTGATGCAGGAAGCAGAAGAGAAGTGCGGCTCGCAGGTCGCCTCCGAGTTGCTGCAGTCGCAAATTGAGATAGGCACGAAGGTTTGTAACAACGTCCAGGAAGCGCACGAAGACCTCGCGCGGCTGCGCAGAAACATTATTGAGGTTACCAGTCGTCATGGCCTTGCACCGATCGCGGCATCGACGCATCCATTCTCAAGCTGGACCGAGCAAAAGCACACGCGCAAAGAACGCTATGACACGCTGACGCACGAGATGCAGGGTGCCGCCAGGCGGCTCTGTATTTGCGGCATGCATGTTCACGTCGGTATCGACGACGACGAGCTGCGCATCGATCTCATGAACCAGATGTCGTACTTCTTGCCGCACCTGCTCGCATTGTCCTGTTCGTCGCCGTTCTGGAACGGCCGCGACACTGGGCTGAAGAGTTATCGCCTTACCATATTCGACGCTCTGCCGCGAACTGGCCTGCCCGAACGCTTCGCGAGCTTCGCGGAATACCAGCGGCATGTGGCTATTCTCATGGAGGCCGGGCTCATCGAGGACTCCACGCGCATCTGGTGGGACCTTCGTCCAAGCGCGCGTTTCCCGACCCTCGAAACCCGCATCATGGATGTCTGCACGCGGCTTGAGGACACGGTGGCGCTGGCGGCACTTTTGGTCTGCATCTTGCGCATGTTGTATCGCCTGCGCACGCGCAATCAGCGCTGGCGCATTTACACGCCAATGCTCATTCGGGAAAACCGCTGGCGTGCAATGCGCTACAGTTTTGACGAAGGCCTGATCGATCTTGCCAAGGGCGCCGTTGTGCCTTTCGAAGAACTTCTCGATGAGCTGCTGTCGCTCGTTGCAGAGGATGCCAGGGCGCTGGGCTGCGTGAAAGAGCTCGCGGGCGTACGCGACATCCTGTCGCGCGGCACGAGCTCTCATCGGCAGCGCCGCGATTACGAACTGGAGCGCGCAAACGGCGCCAGCGTGGAAGACAGCCTGAAATCGGTTGTGGATTTACTGATCGCGGATACGGCTGAAGGCCTTTAAAGACGCCGTTTTTGAGCGTCTCCACGGGCAGTTTCCAGCAAAATTGTGACGTAGCGCCCACTGCGGCGGCGGTAATGCGGAACAGGTCGCATTATGTCGCGCGGGTCCCCGATAGCATGGCCCAATGTTCACAAATGAATCCTCGACAGGCTCCGGGATCGGCTGATGCTGGACGTGCTGCAGCCATTTCTCGCGCCCATGCTGGGCGTTGCCGCGCTGGCCTATAGCGTGCTTGCCGTGCGCGTGTCTCGCGCGGGGCCGCAGTATGCAAACAGCATGGTCAGTTTTCTCATGTTCCTGTTTGCCGGACTCATCGCTGGCACGGCGTTGACGTACGGCGCGACCAACCCAAACCTGCACAATCTCGGTTCGATTTTTACGTATTTCTCGGCCGGCTTCATACCGATCGTTTTCTATGTCATCTACCGCGAGTACACCGTTGGTTCGCCCAGTGCGCTGGTGATCGCGATGTTGTCCATAATCCCGATTGCGACGACGGCGCTCGCGCTGACGAACTCGTTGCACAATATTCTCTGGACCGTCGTCGAGACCGATGCCGGGCTGCATGTTTCCAACGTCACTGAGCACTACTGGTACAACCGCATCTATGCTCCTTTCGTTTACGGCCTGATCGGTTTTTCCGCTGTTGCGCTGGCGGGACGGCTGTCGTCGATTGCACCGGCACATCGCAGCACCGTTTTACTGCTGCTGGTCTGCGGCATGCTGCCGTTTGTGATCGGCATTGCGGACACCTACTTTGCGCTGGGTCCGGCAGGTTTTCCAACCGGCATCGTCGTATTGACGCTGCTTTGGCCCTTCTTCGCCTACCTCAGTGTCAAAGCGCGCGTTTACGAATTCAGCCCGCTCGCGTACCAGACGCTGTTCAACCACGTACGTGACCCGATATTCGTAATCGACAGCGAGCAGTGCATTATTTGTGCGAATCATGCTGCCCAGGAACTGCTCGGCGGCAAGGAAAAAGAACTGATCGGCCGCAAGCTCTGGGAAGATTTCCCGGCTGCTCGCGCCACGCTCGAAAAGGCACGCGAGCTCGACCTGACGCAAACGCTGCGCATGGACACGGAGAACATCTATGAAGTCAGCGTTGGCCCCCTGACCGGTTCGAAAGGTCAAAACATGGGCATGGTCGTCGTCTGTCGCGATGTGACGGAACGGCGCAAGGCGCTGAGCCAGCTGGCAAATAGTGAACACCTGATCCGCACGCTGATCGAAACCTCGTCCAACGGCATCCTGCGATTCAAACGCGATGACACGGATCCATCGCACAAATTCCGCTGCGTGTTTGCCAACCGCTCGGCACAGACATTCGTCGGTGATGGCCAGGGAACGCTGGTTGGCATGCCGCTGGAAAAACTCGAGGAACTGGATCCGGAGCGCTTGCTAAAGCACTTCGCGGCCGAGGAACAACCCTCGAAGCAAATCAGTTTCGAGACCTCCGTTTTCGGTGACGACCGCTGGCTTAGAGTTGTGGCCGAGCCGGTCGGCGAGGATTTCTCGGTGACACTCGTAGACATCACCCAACGCAAGCACAACGAGGACAAGATGCTCGCGGACGCGCTGCGCGATCCGCTCACCGGCATCCTGAACCGGCGCGGCTTCGAGCAGGAAGGTGTGGCCAGTCTTCACCACTGCAGCGAGGGCGGTGTCCTGTATCTCGACCTGAACCAGTTCAAATCAATCAACGACCGCTTCGGCCACCAGGCCGGCGATGCGTTGCTCAAGGCTTTCGGCCATCGACTGGGATTCTGTCTGCGTCCCGAAGACACGCTGGGCCGGCTCGGTGGCGATGAGTTCGCGATCATCCTGCCCGACGTTTCCGTTGAGGACGTCAAGCGCATCGCCGAGCGCCTCGTGCAAACCGCATCCGAGGCGTACATCATCCAGGGACAGGAAATTAAGTGCACGGCGAGTGTGGGCATAGCGCTGATTCCGAAGCACGGCGAAGAGCTCTGGCACCTCTTGAGCGTGGCCGACCAGGCCATGTACGAGGCGAAGTCGATCTCCGACGATGATGCCGCAAACGATCCGGCTGCCTACGTGGACGCCGCCACGGCCACCTGATCCGGTCCTGAGATTTTCCGCCGCATCGTGGTCGATGCTATTCTCCGCGCATGAACATCCTGGTCCTGTGTACGGGCAATTCGGCGCGCAGCATACTCGGCGAAGTGCTGATCAATGAACTCGGCGGTGGCAAGCTGCGGGCATTCAGCGCGGGCAGCCATCCGGCCGGCCAGGTCAATCCAGGTGCGATCGACAAGCTGCTGCGAGAAGGACATTCTGTCGACGGCCTCGAGTCCAAGTCCTGGGACAGGTTCAGCGGTGACGACGCACCGCGAATCGACCTGGTTATTACGGTGTGCGACAACGCCGCCGGGGAATCGTGCCCGCTCTGGAACGGCGCGCCCGTGACGGTGCATTGGGGAATACCGGATCCCGCTGTCGATGGCGATTTCGACCGGGCGTACGACCGACTGCGCCGGCGTATCGAGGCGATGCTGGCTTTGCCGCTCCAGGAGATGGACGCGGCCGAGCTCGCCACCGCGCTCGGCCAGGTGCATCGATCAGGGGGTCGGGCCACCTGACAGAAACAGCACATCGAGCACGGCAGGGTCGTCAGCTTTGTCAACGACGATCATGTCAACAACGTCACCTAAAGCGAGATCGATTCGATAGGGTCCGGCCAGCGCAACTTTTTGCGTGAATTCAGTAACATAGAGATCGAAGCTGCCGGCCGCGAGCCGCACTGGGGCGCCGAGCTGCGTCGGCGCAAGCCCGAACAAAACCGGGTTTGCGTCGTCAATACTCGTATCAGCGGCAACAACGTAGATATCCACGAAACCGAAGTTGTTCGAAACCTGGAATGGCAGCAGCTTGGCGTAGGTCGCTACAGGACGGCGGTCCGGAACAAGTGACGTCCCTGAAAACGCCCCGGCCACACCGGAGGCGACGAGCCGGTAGCGAGTGCCACTGAATGCTGTCAGTGATGTTTCGAGGGTTACGGCCGCCGTATCTTCGCTCGGCGTGTAATAGAAGGTATTGGCGCCGGCCGGAATCTCGAGCTCAGCAGACACGTCAAGATAATCCTGATTGTCGACCAGCCGTGAAGTGAGAAGCTCGTCGTCATAAATATCGGATAGGCCGAGATCTATCGAGGCATTGATGAACTGTACGGTTGGCAGGAATCGCGGGTCGGGCAGCGAAATACTGTTACCGATCCTGTTGATCGCACGAACGAGCACAGGTGCCGTGCTGGCGGCGCTGCCTTCAAACGGTATGAAAATATAAGCTCCCTGTGCACCGATAGTCGTCGTGTCGGACACGTACACGACATCGGTTGGATTGTTTGCAGTCGTAATCGTCAAAACAAAGTCGCCTGCTTCAAGATCCGTTGCTGCGGATACTTCGCCGAATGAAAGCGTGGCTACCTGGTCGCCGAGTGCCGGCGCAACGGTCGGGTCGGCGAAGTAATAATCAAGTGCCCCGAGCGATGCGGATGCATGCGCAAACTTGGCCTCGAACACCGTGTCCGCTTCATCAAAGGTGCGCGTATCTCCCACCCACAGTGTCAGTGCCGGATTATCGAGTGTGCCGCTGACGAGCAACGTGTAGTCCTTGTCTGCCTCGAAATCAATGAACCGACTCGCAATACGGCGGAACGCGGTTTCGCCTGCATAGAAAACTTCGATATTAAAAGTATAGTCGAGGTCATCGTATTGAGCAGACGCCGTTGCCGCCGCGTAAGCGGCCGGACCAATGAGTCGCTCCTCGATCAGGAAATTGAATTCCCCGGATGTCTTGATAGCGTTGATCGCGCGTATGCTGGCTTTGCCTGTAGCCGCCGGCAGGGAAGAGTCCTTTCCGCAGGCGCCAAGAAGCAGCGCGGCTGTGCATGACAGCAGTATGAAAATCCGTTTCATTGTTTCTTTCTCGCCTCGTAGCCGTAAATCGACTTGACCTCCAGGAACTCATCGATACCGAATGCACCCCATTCGCGTCCGTTACCGCTTTGCTTGAATCCGCCGAACGGCGCCGCAGAATCGAGCCAGGCACCGTTGATATGAACCATGCCGGTGCGCATCTTCGACGCAACGCGACGCGCGCGTTCCAGATTTGACGATGAAACGTAACCCGACAGGCCGTAGGGCGTGTCGTTGGCGATGCGAACGGCATCGTCTTCATCATCGTAAGGAATGATTGACAGGACCGGGCCGAAGATTTCCTCACGCCCGATCGTCATATCATTACTGACATTCGCGAACACCGTTGGTTTCACGTAGTAGCCCTTGTCGAGTCCGTCAGGGCGACCGGTGCCGCCGGCGGCCAGCGTTGCGCCCTCGTCGATGCCTTTCTGGATCAGGCCCTGGATCTTGTTCCACTGCAGTTCCGAAACGACCGGGCCAACGGCGACGCCTTCATCGCGCGGGTTGCCGACTTTGGTCTCGGCAGCAATTCTTGCTGCGATCGCCGCCGCCTCATCCATGCGCTCCCGTGGCACGAGCATGCGCGACGGCGCGTCGCAGGACTGACCCGTGTTCTCGAACATGTCGCCGGCGCCCGATGCGACCGCTTTCTCGAAATCAGCATCGTCCAGCAGGATGTTGGCCGACTTGCCGCCGAGCTCCTGCGCAACACGTTTGACGGTCGGAGCCGCATTTTGCGCGACCAGTATGCCGGCGCGCGTCGAACCCGTGAACGAAATCATCGCGATATCAGGGTGTCCACTCAGCGCCGTGCCGACGCCAGGTCCGTCGCCGTTGACCAGGTTGAAGACACCCGCTGGCACGCCCGCTTCGTCGAGTATTTCTGCAAAGATCATCGCATCAAACGGCGCGATTTCGCTTGGCTTCAGCACCATCGTGCAGCCGGCCGCCAGTGCCGGTGCGACTTTGACGGAAATCTGGTTCATCGGCCAGTTCCACGGCGTGATCAGGCCGCAGACGCCGATCGCTTCCCTGGCAACCAGCGTCGTGCCGATACGCTCTTCGAATTCGTAGGTCTCGAGCGCCTTCAGCGCGGCTTTTATGTGCTGCGGGCCGCTCGCCGCCTGCGCGTTCTTGGCCAGTCCCCACGGGGCGCCCATCTCGTCCATGATGGCTTCGGCCACTTCGTCGTGACGCTTCGCGTAAACGTCCAGTATCGATTGCAACAACGCCATGCGCTCTTCACGCGTCGTTTGTGAATAGGTTTCAAACGCACGTTTCGCGGCAGCGACGGCTTTATCAACGTCGGCAGCCGAGCCCAGGCTGATGCGGCCATAGACCTCTTCAGTTGCCGGATTGATGACGTCATGGCTTCGCGCCTCAACGGGATCCACCCATTTTCCATCGATATAGAACTGGAGTTTCTCGAGCATGCGGGGTCCTCCTCAAACGAGGCGCGAATCATAGTGGATTTCGGATATTGACGCTATGGGTAGCAGCAATGCGACAATGCTGGAACCTGGCCCTGCGCCGGCTGCTGAATCAGCCCTATCAGGTTGATATTGATGGAGAAGTTTCGTGACGACGAATAAAGAACTGTTAGCCTCGCGGGTAGCCGAAACGCCGCGAGGCCTCGGTACGCAGACAACCGTGTTTGCAGACAAGGCCCTGAATGCCGAGATCTGGGACGTCGAGGGCAAGCGCTACATTGACCTTGCCGCCGGCATCGCCGTCACGAACACGGGGCATAATCATCCGAAAATCGTGGCCGCCGTGCAGGCACAGCTGAAGCGCTTCAGCCACACCTGCTTCCAGGTCACTCCTTACGATGTGTACGTGGCGCTGGCGGCGCGACTCAACAAGCTGGCCCCGGGGTCCACGCCCAAGAAGACGATATTCCTGACCACGGGCGTTGAGGCAGTTGAGAACGCTATCAAAATATCCCGCCGATACACCGGCCGCAGCGCGGTCATCGCGTTTTCGGGTGCGTTTCATGGCCGCACGATGATGGGCATGGCGCTCACGGGCAAAGTGGTGCCGTACAAGGTCGGTTTCGGACCATTTCCGGCCGAGGTGTTTCATATTCCCTATCCGATCGATTACCACGGCGTATCGATGGAGGACTCGCTCGCGGCGCTCGACAAGCTGTTCAAATCGGATGTCGAAGCGTCACGTATCGCCGCGATGATTATCGAGCCGGTGCAGGGCGAGGGCGGTTTTTATCCTGCGCCGCCCGCGTTTCTCAAAAAGCTGCGAAAAATTTGCGACGAGCATGGCATCGTCATGATTGTCGACGAAATACAGACAGGTTTCGGTCGCACGGGCAAACTGTTCGCCGTCGAGCATGCCGGTGTCGAAGCGGATCTCATGACGGTTGCCAAGAGCCTCGCAGGCGGTTTCCCATTATCGGGTGTTATCGGCAAGGCCGACATCATGGATTCTGTCGAACCCGGCGGCCTCGGTGGAACCTATGCAGGGTCGCCGTTGGGCTGTGCAGCCGGACTCGCTGTCCTCGATGTCATCGAGGAAGAAAAACTCTGCGACAAAGCACAGGCCATTGGTCAGCAAATTAAACGCTGGGCGCAACAGGTGCAGGCCGATACCAGCTGCATTGGTGATATTCGAATCACGGGCGCCATGTGTGCGATCGAGATCGTCGCCGACAACGATGCCGATCGTCCCGACGCCGACCTGACCAAAGCGATCGCGGCCGAAGCCACGAAGCAGGGCGTGATCCTGCTGACCTGCGGTGTGCGCGGCAATGTCATCCGGTTTTTGCCGCCGCTGACGATCGGGGAGGCGCTGCTGGACGAGGCGCTAGTCATTCTCGGCGGCATCATCCGGGATCTGGCCGGTAACGTCCGAAAGGCCAGCTGACTCTACCACTCATCTTTCCAACCGCGGCGTGCTGCGTGAGGCAAGTGGACGAGATGTTTGTTGGCGAGACATAAAGCGAGCGCAGCGAGACAGTCCGCCAACGAACATGTCGGCCGGTTGCCTCAGGTACATTCTCGATCGACGCCGCGGTCAGAACGGTGGGTGATAGGTGGTGGGTGGTGGTACTACGAGATCGCGAGGAACTTCTGCCGGTACTCGGCCGGCGGCACGTTGTACCAGGACTTGAACGCGGTGGTGAACGTCGAGATGTTCGAATACCCAAGCAGCATCGCAATCTCGAGCGACTTTAAACGCGCATCGCGCAGGTAATTGACGGCCAGTTCGGCGCGAACTTCTTTTAAGACCTTCTGGAAGCTGGTTTTTTCTGCTTTCAGGCGTCGCTGCAGCGTTCGGCGACTCAGTTTCAGTGCCCGGCAGGCGGCATCGGCATTGGCCTCACCATAGGCCATCAGCTCCGCAAGCTTGCGTTTCAGCTCGCCCGCGATGTCGTCCTGCTGGTACAGCGACCTCAGGTATTTCTCAGCCTGGTCTGTGAGTTGCCGGTACATCGTCGTAGTATCCCGAGTCAGCAGTGTCTGACGGTTCGTATTACAGTACAGCGTGCGCCGTCATTTGCAAAGGAGTGGGCATGTCGCCAGCAGTCAATTACGAGATTGAAGGGTCCATCGGTGTCATCACGGTGGACAATCCCCCGGTTAACGCGCTGTCGCTCGAGGTCCGCAAGGGCTTGCTGGATGCGGTTTCGGCCGCACAGGATGACGCGAGCGAGGCGCTGGTGATTATCTGCGACGG
>JBATHK010000179.1:0-6135 GCA_049666725.1 Woeseiaceae bacterium | reverse complement strand
CACTGCGGCTGTCGGAGCCATGCCTCGTCGATGAGTTGCCGGGCTTTGCCGAGGGCGACGTCTCGGTGCAGGATGCGGCGGCGCAGATCGCGAGCCGCTGGCTTCTGACCAATACGCGCGGACGTATTCTGGATGCCTGCGCTGCGCCGGGGGGCAAGAGCGGGCACCTGCTCGAGCTCGGCGGGAACGAGATAGCGCTGACTGCCGTAGATCGCGACGCCGCCCGGATCGAGAGCATCAATGAAAACCTCGGCCGAATCGGTCGTAGCGCAACCATAATCGCTGCCGACGCATCCAAAACAGGAGAGTGGTGGGACGGCGTGCCGTTTGACGGCATTCTGCTGGATGCGCCGTGCTCGGCAACGGGCGTGATTCGGCGTCATCCGGACATCAAGCTGCTGCGCAGGGCCAGCGATATTGACGGGCTGAGCGAGCTGCAAGGCGCGCTTCTCGACGCGCTTTGGCCCTTGCTGGTGCCCGGCGGACGGCTGCTGTACGCGACCTGTTCGACGCTGACGGCCGAGAACGAGGCGGTACTTGCGCGGTTCCTGTCACGCCACAACGATGCGGCGGAAGATGACGTGTTGCCAAATAACAACATCCGCGATCTAATGCGGAAACGGGCCAGCGGCTACCAGGTCCTGCCGGGAACGGCAGGGCTCGACGGTTTCTACTACGCCTGCCTCGAAAAGAAGGTTTCCTGAAAAAAACACAATGTTGATTTCCCCCCGATCACGCCGCTGGACCAGCATGCTGCACGCTGTGCTCGCGTTCCTTGCCGCGCTTGCGATCGGCACGAGCCTGGCCCAGGACAGCGTCGAACGCGAGGGGTACTTCGAAGTTCGTTCCGCAAGGACGGAAGTTTTTGACGGTGTGCATGCGCTGGATGCCCGCTTGCAGCTGGTCCTGAGCAGCGAGGCGCTTGCGGCACTCGAGAGCGGCGTCACGTTGACAATCGAGCTGCAGCTGCAGGTTATCCGCACGCGACGCTGGCTGGTCGACGACACCGTGGCAGAACTCGCTGTGCGTTATGAGCTCGAGTATCGACCGCTGAGAGAGCGCTACATCGTCAAGAACCTGAACAGCGGAGAACAGGATTCTTTTGCAACGCTTTACTCGGCACTGAATAGCCTGGGTCGCGTACAGGGACTGCCCATCATCGATGATGCACTGCTCGACCCGGGTCGCGAATACCGAATCCGCCTGCGCGCAATGCTCAACACCGAGCAGTACCCGGCGACTCTCCGGCTGCTGTTTTTCTGGCGCGGTCAGTGGCAGTTACAAAGCGAATGGTTTGAATGGTCGCTCGAACGCTAAAACGGGCGCTATATATCCTCGTGGCGGCGTCCGGCGTCGGCCTCGCACTTGCCGCGCTGTTCCTGCTCACGCAAACCGTGCAGAAGTCTGACGATTTTGATCGGCTGCAAGACATCATTCTTGCGATCAACATTGCGGGCGGCATTCTGCTTATTGCGCTGCTCATCGGCAACCTCACGCGACTGTTTCGCGACTACCGGCAAAATGTGCCGGGCGCCAAGCTCAAAGCGCGAATAGTCGGCATGTTTGTCGGCCTGGCCGTTTTGCCGCTGATCGTCGTCTTCTACTTTTCGATGCAGTTTATCAATCGTGGCATCGACAGCTGGTTTAACGTGCAGGTTGAAGAAGGGCTCGACAACGCCCTGACGCTCAGCCGTGCAGCACTCGAGATGCAAAAGCGTCAGAACCTTTTTGCGACACAGCAGGTGGCAAGTCGTTTGTCACGCATCAACGACCGGCAGATCGTTTTCGAGCTCAGCATGTTGCGGCGAGAGGCCGGTGCGAGTGAGATGACGCTCTACGGACAAAATAACACCGTGCTGGCAACGAGCTCGGATAGCTCCATGGCAAGCCTGCCGAAACCCCTGTCCGAAGAGGTTGTACTGCAGATGCAGCAGGACCGGCCTTTCGTCAGCCTGGAATCGTACGGCGCCGGAAGTGTAGAGGTTCGTACCGCGGTCGTTTTTACGCACCAGGGCGGCAGCACGCAGCAGACGCGCGTCGTGCAGGCGCACTACCCGGTTACCGAACGGCTCGGGCGCATGATCAACAGCGTTGAACGCTCCTACCAGGAGTACCAGCAGCTGTTGTTTTTCCGTGAGGACCTCAAGGACCTGTTGTCCCTGACGCTGGCTTTCGTATTGTTGTTGAGTTTGCTTGCCGCTATTTATGGCGCGTTTGTTTTGTCGCGCCGACTTGTTGCTCCTATCCAGGACCTGGTGGCCGGAACGCGCGCTGTGGCCATGGGCGACTTCGATACACGATTGCCTACCCCGACACGCGATGAAATTGGATTCCTGATCAGCTCGTTCAACGACATGACGCAGCGACTGGCGACGGCGCGACGCGAGGCAAGCCTGAGCCAGGCACTGGTTGAAGCAGAGCGCACCAACCTTGAAGTGATTCTTGCGCGTCTTTCCACGGGTGTCCTTGCGCTGGAATCTGACCTGACAATTCGTACGGCCAACCAGGCATCTGGTTCAATCCTGGGCGTTGACCTCGAGAGCCGTTCCGGAGAGCTGTTGACCGCGGTGGCCCGGGAAAATCGACTGCTGGAGCAGTTCGTGGACGTTGCCTGTATGCACCTTGAGGCGGGGGAAACCGAGTGGCGTGAGCAGATCGTACTGAGAGGCGAGGTTGGCCGACGCGTACTCACTTGCGCCTGTACAACGTTGCCCGGCGACGAGAATCACACGGCTGGCTACGTTATCGTGTTTGATGACATTACCGCTTTGCTGCAGGCGCAACGAGACGCGGCATGGGGTGAAGTCGCCCGGCGTCTCGCGCATGAAATCAAGAATCCGCTGACCCCTATCCAGCTTTCGGCAGAACGGATGCGTCGCAAGTATCTGCACACGCTGCCCCCAGAAGATGCCCAGGTACTTGATCGCGCTACGCACACGATTGTGCAGCAGGTCGAGGCGATGAAGGAAATGGTCAATGCATTCAGCGACTACGCCCGCGCGCCCGACATGGATTTCTCTCTGTTCGATATCGACAAGCTCGTGCATGAGATTGTCGACCTGTATCGCGCCCAGAAGAGTGGTGTCGAAATCATTCTCACTACCGATCCAACCATGCCATTGATCGAGGCCGATATGGGGCGCGTGCGGCAGATGCTGCATAACCTGATTCGCAATGCCATAGAGGCGCTCGAAGGTAGAAGCGACGGACGAATCGATGTCCACGTCAGTGCCGCCGAGATCGACGGTGTCGAGATTATCCAGATCAAGGTCGAGGATAACGGGCCGGGATTCAATATGAGTTCGGTCAATCAGATTTTTGATCCCTATGTGACGACGAAGCCCAAGGGAACCGGTCTTGGACTGGCAATCGTAAAGAAGTTGGTCGAGGAACACGTTGGTTCAATTCGCGCGAAGAACCGCAAGGACGGTGGTGCGATGATCAGCATTCGGCTGCCGGTCAACGACGCGGCGCGCGAGCTGATTATTTCGAAAGCTCCCGGACGTGCAGATAAGAGGAGGGAACACGCATGAGCAATCCTCATGTACTGGTTGTCGATGACGAGGCAGATATCGGCGCCCTGATCAAAGACATTCTGTCGGACGAGAGCTTTGGCGTAACGGTGGCAGCCAATGCGGCCGAAGCAAGGCAGGCACGGACGAACCGGAAATTCGATCTTATCCTGCTTGATATATGGATGCCTGATACCGACGGCATAACGCTGCTGCGCGAGTGGTCCGATAGCGGTGATTTGAATTGTCCGGTTGTGATTATGTCGGGACATGGCACCGTCGATACGGCGGTCGAGGCAACCCGACTGGGTGCTTTCGATTTCGTGGAAAAACCGCTCTCAATCGCGAAGCTGCTGCGCACCGTTGAAGCGGCTCTCGATTCGGCGGGCAAGCAGGCAAAAGTCGCGCGCAGCTTGCTGCCGTCTTTGTTAGCGCCCGTTGGGCGAAGCAAGCTGATGCAGGGCCTGCGCGAGCGCGTGCAGCAATATGCGCGCCATGATGGGTCGGTATTGATAAGCGGCGAGCCGGGAACGGGACGCGGCGCATTTGCCCGTTACATGCATGCCTTGAGCCGCCGGGCAAACGAGCCAATAACGACGCTGACAGCGGCAACCATCACCCAGAGTAATATGGAAGAACAACTGCTTGGCAGCGAGCACGACGAAGAGATCGTTGCCGGCGCATTCGAACGGGCATCAGGCGGAACGCTGGTCATTGATGAGCTGGCGGATCTTGACGACGCTGCGCAGAGAACATTGTTCGGTATTCTGGAGAATGGCCAATTTACGCGGCTTGGTGGATCCCGGCCGATCAAGGTAGATGCGCGTCTTGTCGCTACCGTTGGCGCCGACTTTGAGTCCCAGATCGAATCGGGCGTTTTGCGCCGCGACCTGGTTGCCAACCTGAGTGAGCTTAGCCTTCGAGTCCCGCCATTGCGTGAATACGCTGAGGACGTCCCGGAACTGCTGGCCTACTACGTGGACAAACTTGTTGACGCGGAAGGCCTGACGTTCAGGCGATTCAGCGTCGCGGCGCAAAATCGACTGAGAAATTATCCGTGGCCCGACAATGTGCGGGAGCTCAAGAATCTCGTGCGGCGACTACTCTTGTCCGGTAGTGATGATGACATCACGCTCGAAGAAGTCGAAGCGGAAATCAGCGCGGCGGCCGCCGTCGATGAGCCGCTGGTCAAACAGGATCTTCTTGCGTTACCGCTACGTGAAGCGCGAGAACAGTTTGAACGCGCTTATTTGCAGCAGCAGCTGGTTCTTTGCGATGGCAAGGTGGGACAGCTGGCAAAACGAGTCGGGATGGAGCGGACGCATCTGTACCGGAAACTCCGGTCACTTGGGGTCAACTTCAAGTAGAGCGGCGGCAACCACCCACCACGCACCAACCACCATCCGGCCGCGGCGGCGATCGCCGGGGAATCTCAGTCGCTCGGACAGCTGTTTCACAAACTCGCTTGGTGAGACACCCCGGCACTCACCGCCGCTGCCCCCTCGCGCTGCGTGAGGGTGTCGGTGGGGTGGCTTATTTGAGCGGTGTCTGCAGAACGTGGGGCTTGACCGGCGGTCGCGGGGCAGGGAGTAGCCGTCCATCGGGAAGAAATGTAAGGCCCGGCTCACCGAAGTCCTCGATGCTAAGACCACGCATCAGGTTAAGCGCCCGCTGTTTCGGATCGACACTCGGGCCGGCCGGCCGTATCTGAATCGTTGAAACGATGTTCCCTTCGATAAAGGCGCCGTTCCCGTCCAGGGTCGTCGTCAGAATTGGCGCGACCCCCTTGATGCCGGCCACGCTGATGCCGTAGTAGGTCGCGAAGTTGCCAAGGCTGTAGGCGATCAGCCCGTCCTTGTAACGTTCCATGCCACGGACTACGTGCGGGCCATGACCGATGACAAGGTCGGCGCCGGCATCAACCACGCCACGCGCAAACCAGACGACGTCGCCTCGCGGTTCGCCGTAGTACTCCTCATCGGCAAACGGGATATGCGTGACATCGGCTCCTTCAGCGCCGCCATGGAACGAGACCACGACGATATCGTGCGTGGCCGCGAACATGGCCACGGTTTCGAAGGCCAGTTCGTAGTCGAGCATCATGTTGGAGTTCTTGGTGACAGCGTATGCGAGCACGGCGACGCGGATGCCGTTGACTTCAAAGCTCGCGAAATCGTCGACGCGCCCGGAATGGTGCATGCCGGCGGCAGCTATTGCCTGCATGCTGCTGCTGCGGCCCTCTTCCCCAAAATCGCGAGCGTGGTTGTTCGCCAGGCTCAACACGTCGAAGCCAGCCGCCCGGTAATGGTGCGCGTAACGGGTGGGCGAGCGGAACAGGTAGCAGGCGCTGGGGTTGCTGCATTTCTTGCCCGGTTCGCCGCCATCGAGCAAGACGCCTTCCAGATTTCCGAAAGTAATGTCAGCCGATGAAAGATACGGTGCGACGTCGGCAAGGAAGCCCATGCCGTCATCATCGGGCAGATGGTTTTGCGGGTAGTCGGTGCCGATCATCATGTCGCCAACCGAAGCGATACTAAGGCGCAGATTCGACTTGTCCGGGGCTGGCGGAAGAGGCGCCTCGGCCTGCGCTGCTGCCTCGAGCGGCTCCGGCGCAGGGGTGGGC
>JBATHK010000178.1:0-11551 GCA_049666725.1 Woeseiaceae bacterium | reverse complement strand
GCCAGCCCAGATTCAGCGCAGCCTCAACAAACTCAGCAGGAACAAGCTGCTCGATGGCGTCATCGGTTCGACCGACGGTTTCGATAATTATCGCCTGAGCGAATCAGGCAGTCATTATGTGGCGATGCTGCGTCAAAAAAGCAGCAGTCCAAAAACTACAACGCCGCATTCTTGAGCCCGATCTTTTCCTGCACGAAATCAATCCAGGCAGTGGCGTTTCGACGCTGCTTTTCGTCGCCCGTACTCCGGGCGTTGCGAAACGCTGTGAGCGCCGCGTCGAATTGCTCTAACTCCGCATAGGCCATGCCGGCCAGCATGTGAGCATCGGCGGCGTCTTCCAGGCCTTTATCCAGCGCCTGTTTTATGGCCACGATCACCTGCGACCATTCGCCCAGCTGATTGTGGATGCCCGCCTTGCGCATGAAATACTCCCCGTCGTTGGCCAGCGGCCCGAGCCGATCGATGGTTTTTACAGCGCGCGCATATTCCATGGCCGAAATCCAGGCCTGCAACAGGAGTTCGAGATTTTTCTTGCTATCCTCAATGCGGCCGGCCGCCATCTCTTTCTCGAGAATCATGCCGGCCGTGAACGGAATATTCAGCGCCAGGTTGAGCTGCACCACCGCCATGAGCCTGCTTTTGTCCTCGATCAGACCGTTCGCGTAGGCCACCATCATCGTATCCAGCGCGTTCTTGTCCTGATCGAGTTCCAGGTAAGCGCTGGCCAGCATGTCCCAGTACTTGCCGTTATCCGGCCAGTACTGCACCATTTTCCTGAGCAGCGAAACGGCGTTTCGAAAACGTTGCTTTTCGAAGTAGATCGCGAGTTCGAGCATGTACCATTGCTCGCGCGGTTTCTCGGCAACCCTGATTGCTTTTTGCACATAGGGCAACGCATCATCAAAGCGCTGCAGCTCGACAAAACTGGAAGCGATTACCATGTAGGCATCGGCAATCGGTTTGGCCTCATAACGAAACCAGGTGCGCATCGTGTCAATGGCTTGTTGATAGCGCCCTTCGGAAGCGTACAGGCTGGCAAGCGAATACAGCATGCCCTGCTGCGCCTCGCCCGGCAGCGACTCCATTGCAAGACTTTTTTCGAAATAGTCGACGGCGAGTTTGAACTGGCTTTGCTGTATGTAGGCGTAGCCGTAGGTCTGCAGAACGAGCGCTTCCTCGTAGTCATTCAGCGACGAGTTACTCAATCGCTTTAGCGCGGCAACTGCCTCGCCGTAATTCTCCGCCGCGATATCCTCCTGGATTTTTCCTAACCGCCGGTAGACTGATTCCGTCATAGTCTCCGAGCTGTCCCGGTATTTTTCGATCTTGCGATCATCCTTGAGCTCTTCCTGACTCGCAGCAGGAACACTCGCCAGCAGCGCCGCCAGCGCGAGAAGTATCAGGGTTTTTGTGAGCGATCCGGGCATGTCAGTGTTTACGCGCTACTCTTTCACCGTGAAATCCATTCTTTGCCTGGCGCGCCGCGCCACGGGCTTGCCGTCGACAATCCTCGGCTTGAACTTCCATTTGTAGATAGCGCGCAGTGCGTTTCGATCGAAGATTCTCGGCGGCTGCGAATCGGTGACTTTCGGATTGCTTACGGAACCATCGGGCTCAATCGTAAACTCGACTTCGACCCAACCGCCGATCCCTTTTAGCAATGCTTCCCTCGGAAACTGTGGCTCAATCCTGACGATTGGTATGACATCGCCTTCGGCGCCGGGATCGCCGGCAGACCAGTTGCCGAGGTACGGCCCGCTGCCGGACGTCAGCCCGAGGCTGATGCGCGGCATCTCCATCTTCGGCATGTTTCGCGCAGGTTGATCGGGATTATCGACCGTTATTTTCGGTGGCGGTGGCGGCTTTTCAGGCGGCTCGGGCTCGGGTGGCGGCGTGCGCTTCTTGATGTTCTCGAGCTCATCCTGGGCGACCTTGATGAAGTCGAGACGAACGGCAGAGTCGTCGCTGCGCTTGATACTGCTGCTACCGGAAATCAAGGTGTCCATTACCCAGAACAGTAGCAACGCAACGAACAAGCCCAGCGCTGTCGATGCCACGAACCGCATTTCAGGTCGACTCCGGAGTCGCCGACACTGCGATACTTACGACGCCGGCCAGTCGAACCTGGTCCATTATGTCGATCAATATCCCCGTGGGCGCAACCTCATCGGATATCAATACGGCGGAGCTTTCGGGATTTTCAACCACGGCATCCTCGACCAGCTGCCGCACCTGGGTAAGCTCGATGCGGCGGTTGTTCATCCAGATCTGCCCGTCTGTGTCGATGCCGATCAGGATATTGCCTGCAGGCTTGGCCGTGGACGTTTCCGCGACGGGCCGCTTCGGGTCAATACCCGTTTCCTTGACGAAAGACGTCGTAACGATAAAGAAGATCAGCATGATGAAGACAATATCCAGCATCGGCGTGATATTGATATCCATTGCCTCTTCGCGACTTTTACGCCTTTTCTGCATGCAGCCTCTATTCCGTCAAGGCGACCAGCGATACCTGCCCGGCACCGGCGACCCTGGCCTGGTCGACAACGCGGACCAGTATCCCCGCGTCCGAATTTCGGGACGCCGCAACGACCACCGAGGCGTCCGGCATCAGCGCCAGGCCGCTTTCAATATTCGCCCGCACGGCGCGTATGTCGGTCAGGCGGTCTTTCACGAAAATCTGACCGCTGTCGTCAATTTTGACAAATACAACGTCCGATAATTTCTCGGTTTTCGGTGGCTGGTTGGAGGGGCGGCTCATATCGATACCGTACTCCTTCACGAAGGAAGTCGTCACAATAAAGAAGATCAGCATGATGAAAACAATATCCAGCATCGGCGTGATATTGATTTCTGCTTCTTCGTTTTTATCGTGATGTCTGCGCATCAGTCGTGTTCCAGGAGGCCCTGCACATGCCGCACTTCGGCGTTGGCGCGGCGTTGCAGGTAAATTGCGAGGTAAAAACCTGACAGTGCAGCGACCAGGCCGGCCATTGTCGGAATCGTCGCGGCCGACACGCCGCCGGCCATGAGGCGCGCGTTGCTCGTACCAACGAACGCCATCACGTTGAATACCTGGATCATGCCCGTCACGGTGCCGAGCAATCCCAGCAGCGGCAATAACACCATTAAAACCTGGATCAGGTTGATATAACGGCGCGCGTCAATGGACACCTCCGAAACCAGCTGGCGGCGGATACACTGTGCGCTCCAGGATGCACGTTCCGGGCGGGACTCCCACTCTTCGCAGATCTTCGCGACTTCTTTTGGCAGCACGCGTTGAAAGAACCAGAGCCGCTCGATAATCAGCGCCCACATCAGCCCCGTAACCGCAAAGATCGCCCATAACACATCGCCGCCGGCCTCAAAGAAGCTGCGAATTGCGATGAACGGTGCGTCAAACGGCATGACGGCTAACCTCAGTAACGAACGTCTTCGGAGCGCCTGGCGATCATGCCGGCACTCTGTTCCTCGAGAATTTCGACCAGCGACCTGCTCTTTCCCGACACGAGCGCGTGCATAAATACCATCGGGATCGCAACGCACAGGCCTGCGACCGTGGTAACCAGCGCCTGCGATATGCCGTCGGCCATGAGCTTGGGATCGCCGGTGCCGAACAGGGTGATGGACTGGAATGTCTTTATCATGCCGACAACCGTGCCGAGCAGACCGAGCAGCGGCGCGACGCCGGCAATGACCTTGATCAGGCCCTGCAGTCGCTCGAGTCGCGGAATTTCCTTGAGAACGGCCTCCTCCAGCTTCAGGTCCAGGATATCGGCGGGAACGGATTTCTCGTTTTCGTAAATGGCGAGAATTCGGCCAAGCGGATTATCGTTCGATGCCGTACTCGACTTGAGCTGTCGAGCCATTTTCCTGCCTGCGACCTGCAGCGCCAGCAATCGACTCAGCGCAATCAGCAAACCAACGATGCCCATGGCAATGATCGTATAGCCCACGGCGCCGCCCTGGTCGACCTGCTCGAGAAACCCGGGCGACTGGATGACAAGGCTCAACAAGGTGCCGCGGGTCGGATCGATAGCCAGCGACGCGTCGTCAGCGCCCTGAGCTTCGAAAAAATTCTCTGCCGAACGCGTGAAACGCGCTGCCGGCGGGCGCGGCAGTTCTCTCAAGCTGCGGTCGGCCTGGTCAAACGTCAGGTAGCCGTTTTTTGAGACCGCATTGAACACGCCTGCGCGGACAACCGCCGTCGGCGAGGACACGCCGGTCGCGTCCTCGACCTCCGCGGTGAAGCGCACAACCTTGCCCGACTCGATCATTTCCTCGAGCAAGAGCGCCTGCAGTGCACGCAGATCGGAGATTGAGGGCAGCTCCGTTGCCTGCGCGAGCTGCGTCGCGATGTCGCTTCTGTCTCCGAGTTGCGCCGAAATCAATGAGCTCTCGACCATCCCCTTGGTGTCGCCGGCGAGCTGACGCACGACGCCAAAAAGCTCGCCCATATCGCCGACGCGAATTCGCAGCGCTTCACTGAGTTCCTCGAGCTCCCGCTCGTTGTTATCGAACGTGGCTTTGAGCCTTTGGCTGCGGGCTTCCTCTGCCCGGAGCTCGGCGCGCGTACTGTCGAGGATGGCTTTTTGCTCGTTCCGCCGCTCGCGAAATTCCTGCTCGCGCTGACGATTCTGCGCCGAGGCTTCGCTGCCCTGTTGTCGGACGTTTTTCAGCAGCTCTTCCAGCGAGCTCACCGAATTTTGCGCGAAACCGATCTTTGGGGCAGCGGCTATCACGAGTGATGCAAGAACGATTGCAAAAGTAGTTTTCTTCATCGCGCATCCTCCGCGGCCGGCAGAGGCAGTTCAAGCAGCGTGGGCGCCGCCTGTTTCTTTGCAATGCGAACGCCCAGGGTCACGGCACGGCGGAACTTGTCGTCAACCGCGGTCCATCTCTTGGCGCGCTTGTCCCAGTAGCCGGTTTCCGCCTGGTCGGGCGTTTGATAAGCGAGCACAATTCGGCCAATACGCAGCAGGTCGACCTTCCTGTCTAGTCCGTCGATTTGCAGCGTGCCCGGGTATGCCTCGATATTCCTGCCGTACGCCGTCTCGATCTGGTACGCCTCCATGATCTGGCGATACTTTTCCGAAACGGTCATGTCGGATCGTTCAAGGTTCGCTTCAATGCGTTGCAATCGGTTATTACGCTCACTTTGCAAGAACGGCATATCGAGCTCAATGAATGTCTTCAACGATGCGACGAGCTCGTACATCAGCGGCACGATGCCCTCTTCGATGTTGCCGAAGTTCTCGAGCTGGCTTTGCAGGGAAGCTTTCTCGCGCTGCTGGTCTTGAACCAGCAGCTCGAGGTTACGATTGTAAACCTTGACCTGGTCGAGCTGCTGCACGACCACTCGATAGTCGGCGAAATACTCACTGCTTTCGTCAGCGAGCCGAGTCACCGTCTGCTGCGCCCGCTGCGACTGCGTGTCCGTTTGCGCCTGCGCCGTTATGGTCGCGTTCAGAAGCCGTTCCGTGTCCTGCGCCGAGACGACGCCGACATTCGACACCAGGATCGCGGCAAGCGTTAGTGCAACCGGGACGGACTTGACAGTCAAATTAATTATTGGTCGGGCCATTTGCTCACCCCTGGCGAGGAACTTTCTTGCTTCGGTTTCGAGCCTAGCACACGTTTATGAGCACAAAAAAGCCCGGTATGAAACCGGGCTTTTTGTTTACTGCATCGAGGACTTAGTCGAACCTTAAGTTCAGCTCGAGCGACGCCTCCCGACCGATTCCCGCGCCCGGGTAAACGTAAACGTTGTACCAGGGGTATTGATTGAACGCGTGGGTATCGTCTTTCGGTGGCTTGGCGTCGAACAGGTTCTGCACACGAAGGCGTGTATCAATATTGTCGGTGATCCTGTAGCCGGCCGTCCAGTTCCACGTGATATACGGCTCCACCCATATGTCGTCATTGTCGATTCGGTCGAAAGTACTGTTAGTACCAAACCGAAGCGTCGTGCCACCACGACGGATCCAGGTCAGCGCCGTCGAGAAATCCTTGTAGTCGTAGCCCAGGGTACCGGTCCAGATGGAACGGAACTCCCAACCGCCCAGGAACACGTCGTCGCGAATATCAACCGGCTCGTCTTCAGGACTGTCCTGCACCTTGTGAGAGAACATGTGCGTGTATTCGCTGCGCAGGCCGAAGTCACCGAAGTTCGTATCCTTGCGGTACGTCAACGCGACGTCCATCGAGGTGATTTCATCGAGCGACTGGTTGATAGGCGAGGCATTGAATTCCGAAACGAAGGAGAAACCAGTCCCGGTATCCGTCTCGCGCTCGATGCGGGCGGCTACATAATCGCAGCGCTGGCCCGAGAGTTCACCGATAAAACACGCATACTCGTCGTCGAGCAGGCCCTGCAGGCTCTCAAGCTGCACACGGTCTTCGAGTCGGATCTTGTTCAGATCGATCTGGATCGACATGTCTTCGATCGGCTCGAACGATACGCCGACCCACTTGGACCAGCCCGTCTCGTCCTTGAGCGGTGGTGTGAAATCGTCAAGCTGCGTCGACGGGGTTCGTTTCGCGAAAACCGTACCGCTGTCGCAATCGTCGGGGTCGAAGGGCACGCCTGGGTTTTCGAACTCCCAGATTTGCGCACACTGCACGAGGTCCGTGGCGCCGGTGAAGAAACCGGTTTCGGTGTACACGTAGTTGAGATCCGGGGCACGGAAGCTCTCGGTGTAGCCCGCGCGGAACAGGATTTTTTCATGCGGCCGCCATTCCAGTGATGCCGAAGGCGTGGTTCGCGTGCCAATCGATGACGATACGCTGTCGTAGTCGTCGACGCGCGCCGCCAGGTTCAGCGTCAGCGTGTCCAGCACGGGCACGCGGAGTTCGCCGCCCAGCGCCGTGCGGTCCCGATCACCGGCACCTTTATAGCCCGTCAGGTTGTACCAGCCAGAGCCCGACGTAAATGGCGCAACCGGATCCTGCTGAATCAGGTCGTCCGGAATGAACGCGAAGTCCTGCGTTTCATACTCGAGCACCATGGCGTACGACAGCGGGCCGTACTTCATCTCGGTTATATCGCCAGTCAAAGTAAACTGCGCGAGCTGCGACTCGGTGTCGTTGCCATAGGTCTGCTCGGCGATGGCGCTGTTGACCAAAGCGGCGTCGGCCGGAGAGAACAGGTTGGCGTCAGTTGCGAGACCGAAGGTGCCGTTGCCTTCCCACCAGTTGTCGCCGAAATAGCCCACGCCGTTGTAGTCGCCGAGGAACACATCGATAACTTCCTGAGCCTTCCACCAGGGCCGCTTTGACGTCAGCTCGTACTGCGAATGCGTGAACGTGAATTCCCAGGCATGCGTATCGCGCCAATAGCCCCTTGCACCGACCGACACGGTCAGCGCGTCATCTTCAAAGGTCTCGTCGAGCGAGCGGCCGAGCTCCTGTTCAGTAAAAGCGCGCTGCGCCAGGTACCAGTCAAAGTCGTCGAAGCCAAATACCGTAGGCACAATAACGTCCGTGTCATAAATGTCTTCGAATATATAGATGCCCCAGTTGTTGCTGCGCGACTCACTGGCGAAATACAGCACGTCGGCGAAAACATTGATGTTGTCCGTCAGGTCGAACTGCCCGTTGACGAAGACGCTGTAATGTTCGCGCTCGTTGCGGAAATTGGTTTCGGTCGCGCCGTCGTAGCCGCAGTGAAAACCTGCACCCGGCCGCTCCGAACGTACCGTGCCGTTGCCAATCGCTTCGCAGGTGCCAGCACCCGGATCCTGGTACCGAGGATTACCCGCAAAATCCTCCCAGTAATTGAGGTCGAGAACGGCCCTGTCACGGACGCCGTCGCCGAACGGGTAATCGAAATTCGAATCGTATTCGTCGAACGCTCCGCCGAGGACCGCGTCACGCTTCTGGTACTCGAGCGCCGCAGTGATCGAGCCGCGCTCAAAGAGCTTGCCCGTCATGAGCTGCAGGCGAGTCGTACCCGGACTGCCGGACGCTTCGGTGGGCGAGCCGTACAGCAGATTGACGTTGGTCTCGTCGAGATCGTCTCGCAGGATAATGTTGATAACGCCAGCGATCGCGTCCGAACCGTAAATGGCCGAAGCACCCGTCGCAAGGATTTCGATACGCTCAACCGCGGCTGATGGTATAGCCCCGTAGTTGAAAACGCTGGTATTCGACTGGTAGGCCGCCGGGTAGTTGCTGAGGCGCCGTCCGTTGACCAGCACCAGCGTTGTACCCACGCCCGTGCCGCGGAGGTTCAGCGTTTGCACGTCAGGTGTAAACAGCTGCGATTCGGGACCCTCGAACTTGAAACCGTTGTTCTGCGTCAGGTCGTTGAGCGCCTCGAACACCGTTGTGTAACCACGCACGGCCATGTCGGCGTTGGTGATTACTGTGACGGGCTGCGCGCCCTCGAGCTGCGTCCGCGAGATACGCGAACCCGTTATCTTGATTTCGCCGAGTTCGGCAGGCGACTCCCTGTCGGCCTCCGGATCATCTTGATCTTGCGCCAGCGCGTTCATGGACAGCAGTCCGCCAGATAGAACCAGTGCACCGGCAACCAGAATCCGGCGCCAACCGAGTATCGAAGTATTCATTGAGGAAGCTCCCGTAAAACTTGCAATGACCGAACGGAGCGCCGGTCGCGGCATTATTATAGTTATCGTGGCGACTGTTGTCGAAAGGCCACGGATTGCAGTAATTTAGCAAATAGTTGGCTCAGCCGTTATAAGTAATTAACCTAGTTTTGTTGTTTTATTACAACGGACGCTGCGGTTGCGCCGCCCTGATGACGGCACAACCGCTGGCATGACGACTCGCTTCGATCAGACCCCGTCGGTGCTGGCCGCGGTCTCGGCCGGCGGAATGGCAGCCTGCTTGAGGTTTTCGTCCAGGAAATCGATAAGCTTGGTGTACCACTCAACCTGGTTCTCGAACTTGCGAAAGCCGTGGCCCTCTTTTTCCTCGATGATGAGCTCGTAATCCACTTCGTACTGCTTGAGCTTCTTCTCAAGATTCAGTGCGTGATCGAGCACCACGCGCGGATCCTGTTTTCCATAACCCATAAGCAGCGGCACCTTGATCTTGTCGACATGATTGATCGGCGAGCGCTCTGCCATGAGCCGTGCCTCCTCTTCATCGTCCGGGTCGCCGATGGTGCGCTTCATTTCCGCCCTCAGAAGCTTCCACGATGCGGGCATAGTCTCGAACAGCAGGTTGATGTCGGTGACGCCCACATAATTGATGCCACATCTATACAGTTCCGGCGTAAACGTGAGGCCGGCCATTGCCGCATAGCCGCCGTAACTGCCGCCGTAGATGCAAATGCGATCGGGATCGGCAATATCCTGATCAATCGCCCAAAGGACCGCGTCCGTAATGTCGTTCTGCATTTCGGCGCCCCACTTGCCCCAGCCGGCCTTGTCGAACTCCTGCCCATAGCCGGTTGAGCCGCGGAAATTAACCTGCAGCACCGCATAACCTCGGTTTGCCATCAGCTGGACTTCCGGGTTGAAGCCCCAGAAGTCGCGTGCCCTCGGGCCACCGTGCGGGTTGATGACCAGCGGCAGGTTCTTGCCGTCGCTGTCGGGGGGAATCGTCAGAAATGCAGGCAGCGTCAGGCCGTCCCGTGACTCGATGGCAACCGGCCGCATTTCACCGAGAGCGTCTGCGTTCAGCCAGTCGTAGGCGATCGCCAGCTCTTCCATGTTGCTGTTGCTGCGATCGAACAGGTAGTAAGCCGCCGGGTTCCTGCTGTCCCAAACCGTCACGATCATCTTCATTTCGTCTTCGGTGATGCTGCTCGGGCTGACGATCTTGTCGGGAAACGCGGCCTCTATGCTCTTAATGATCTTTTCCCATTCCTGGTCCACGAAGTGCCGGCCGGGCTTTTCGGCGTTATAGGTAACCGCGACGAGCTCTTCCTTGACGTCCGATGCCCAGACGCCGCCGACGTCAACGTCGGGGTGCTCGAAGATCAGCTCACCGATCTTGTTCGCGTCGATGTCATATCGGTAGATCGCTGATTTGTCGCGCATCTCACCGTTCGAATCGACATTCGAGCTGACGTACATACGCTCGCCGTCATCGCTGATCCAGACGGGATAGTAGCCGCCGTTGGCCTCTTCGAATTCCACCAGCGTGGTCCATTTTTTCTTGCCGGGCTTGCGGTACAGCACCTTGCGCTTGCCGCCGTCAAATGAGACCGCGCCAATGACGTCACCGGCTTCGTTAGTGACGTAGCCGCCGATGTTGCCCGGATTCAGCTCGACCGTCCGCAGCCGACCGTTGATGATATTCATTTTCTTCACGTCCTGGATAACCATGCCGTTATCGAATCGCGGCGTGGATACCAGCACGTGTTTGGGGTCGTATTTCAGGCGGTTGATCACCGACGCGGTTCTAACGACAAAGCTGCCGCCCTGGATCTGGGTTGCAGCCGGCTGAATCAGTGTTCGTGTACCCGAGCCGTCCTTGTTCACGGCGAAAATGCCGAAGGACTCGTTGCCGTCGGTATCCATGTAAAACAGGATGCGGTCATCGTTGGCCCACGAAAAACCCGATATATCCCGTTCTTTCATGCCGGTGATTGCGCGTGCCTCGCGCGTCTCGAGGTTGATGACAGCGATGTTGCGGCGTTCGTTAATCGGCGCAATTGCAGCCAGGTATTTGCCGTCGGGTGATAGTTGAAAGCCCGTAAATGGCGAGCGTTTGAAAAAGTCCTCGACGGGAATCTGTTCGGCTGCGATCGCAACGTTTGCGGCAACTATTGCAAGTGCAATGACCGCCAGTTTCTTGATGGTATGGATCATGTTGACTCCTTAGTGATTGGTTACTGCAGAGAAAATAGTATATGTGATAGTTTCACACACGGGCCGTAGTTTCTAGCTCGAGATTGAGAGGATGGTCAGCATGCCGCTGGATATAACGTTCACATTGAGCGACTCGGACCTCGAGCGATTTCAACATATTGTCGACCAGGCCCGTGAGTCTGTCCGTGACGAAAAATCTGCGCTCCAAGTCGAAAAGGCAGCTCGCGATCTCATAGAGGAAACAGACCGCGGCGACCTGCCGGAGTTCATCACTTCCCGCATTGCGAAACTCAGCGTCATGATTGACATGATCAATGACGTCGAGTGGAAGCTGTCTGCAGAGGATCGCCAGCGCGTGATTGGCGCGCTGGCTTACCTCTGCGATCCGGACGACCTGATCCCCGATCACATTCCGGGTGTTGGCTTTCTCGATGACGCGATATACGCAGAAATCATCATCAAAGAGCTGCGTAATGAAATCGAGTTGTACGAGGAGTTTTGCGCTTACCGTAAAGCCGAAGAAGCTCGCCGCGCCGCGCGCGGAGAAGACATCAAGCTCGGCCGTGAAGAGTGGCTTGCCGCAAAGCGTGCCGCACTGCACAAGAAAATGCACAGGCGACGCTCGGCAGGCCGGGGACGCGGCGAATGGCACCTGCGCCTCTTTTAGACTGACCCCCAATGACAGTAAGCAAAACGAATTACCCGCACCTCCTGGCGCCGCTGGATCTTGGCTTCACGACGCTAAAAAACCGCGTGCTCATGGGCTCCAT
>JBATHK010000177.1:0-29100 GCA_049666725.1 Woeseiaceae bacterium | reverse complement strand
ATGCGCCGCGACAGTTCGCCACGCTCGGCTCTGGCCGTGCGTACGCCGAGGTTATTGACGATCGTGGCGTCAATCGCAACCACCCCGGGCTCGCCATCGACCTCGTCCCCGTACACCGGCACCAGGTCCATGCCCATCGGCGACTTACCCGGTTCGTCACGACGGTAATTAGCATCCATTGGCGCGACCCAATAAAGCACTTCGCGATCGCTGCCTGCGGCCGGCGCGGCGCTCTTTTCCGATGTCGAATCCATGGATCGCCCGATCAGGATGCCAATGATGATCGCGGCAGCGATCGCAACAGCAACAAAAATAGTTTTCTTCATCGCGGTAGCCCTCCGAGGTTGGCCAGCACGGCATAACTTTGTGCGCGTTCCACCTGCAGGCGAATGTGTTCAATGCGGGTATTCAAATCGTCGATATAGGCGCGCATCACGTCGGCGAAGTCGCCCCGGTCACTCTGATACGCAAGCATGGAGGCCTCGGCGTTGTCCCTGGCCTGACTGAGAATTCGTGCGTCGTACAAAGACAAGCGGCGCGTGAGGTCATGCCAGCGGGCATGCTCGGCGACGAGTTGGCTTTGCAGGGAGCGCCATGTTTGTTCCCTAACAGACTTCGCCGCACTGCGCTCCTGTAAGGCTGCGGATAGCGTGCTGTCGACAGACTTCCTTCCGAAAAATGGTAAATCAACTGTGACGCCGAGACTGATAAAGTCCGAGCGCGGCTGACCCGTAGGCAACATACCCTCGCGATAGCTGTAACCGAGATCCAGTGCCCAGCCCGGTTTGGATCGCTCGTTCGCAAGGTCGACGCCCGCGACGCGGGCCTCGACTTGTGCATCTGCCGCCCGCAACACGGGATGCCCCTGCAGCATGGCCTGCATAGACTCGAGTTGAGGTATCTGGCCCCAGCTCGGTAGCTTGGGCGCCAGCGGTCGCGCCGCGTCACTTCCGAGCCACTCGCCAAGCACGGCTTGCGCACGCGAGCGTTGCCGTTCGATGTCGATCAGCCGATCCTGGAGGCGACTCAATTCGAGCTCGGCACGCAGCACGTCTTGCTGACTTTTGCGGCCCACTGCGTAAAGGGAACGCGTAACCGTTGCCAGATCATCAAAGAACGGCCGCGACTCGGACACGAGCTCGTGAGCCTTCTCCCAGTAATACAGATCCAGCCACGCACTGCGCACGGCGGTCATAACATTACGGCCCCGCGCGTCGGCATTCTCGTTCATCTCGGCGGCAAGTAGATCGAACTGTCGGGCACTGAATACCCGGGTCTTGCCGGCCGGAAACGCCTGCCGCAGCCCAATGGCCGCATTGGTCATCCCTTCGGTGCGAAAACCACCGGATTCGACAGGGAAATTGTTCAAGCCGACACGCAGCATCGGGTCGGGCAACTCACCGGCAAGCACTGCACGCGCTTCAAGGGCGGCGGCTTTTGCCTTCATGGCCTGTTGACCGGGCTCGGCAGCAAGCGCCAGATCCTCGGCTTCCGCCAGTGTCAATGCGACTCGTTGCTGTGCTTCGGCATTCAGAGCGAATAGCGTACTCATCATGAGCACTAAACATAGTATTTTCAAACGCCCCACAACGCGGCGTACGTACGTGAATTCGGGCGAACGCCCGCAAGTAAAAAACATCAGTCAAACTCCTGCGTGAAAAACCGGACGGGTTTACAGCAAGGAGTTGGCTATTTCAGATAGACGCAGTACAGGACGTGTAATGGAGGCGCGACGCCGGGAGCGTCGGGAGGGTCGGCAGCGCAGTATCGTTGCCCCGATGTTCGTAGCGGCAGCGCCGCGATCGGCGGCGCCATGACAAAAAACACGTCGGAGGCCGGCTTGGCTTGCAGCTTGCCGCCCCGCGTATCGATGCTGGCTTCGTTAATGTCGCAGCACTCGACCTGCATCGTCGCGCAGGCCGGTTCGGCCTTGGGCTCATCGTGGCCGTGGTGCGATGCCATGCCGTGCTCGTCCGCGGGCGGGCAATGCGCACAGCTTTCGGCGCTCTCGAACGCCATCGCGCAAGGCAGGACTGCCATGTTCAGCCACAGGACCGTTAGCAGGCCGAAGACTCTTCGTCTCAGGGCCGCGGGCTTCGGGCGGGCTGCATTTGGTCTGAACATCAGGCCTTTTTAGCCCTTTCGACGACGCGGTGCAAGGAAACAGGCTGGGTTTTGGCCCCTGAATGTGTCTCGCCACGCTCTCTCGCCAGCAAGATCTGCTTGCGCCGCTCTTCGAGCCTGGCGCGCCGGTCTTCGTCCGTCTCGTTGACGCATCGCGGACAGGAAACACCTTCACGGTAGTCCGGTGACTCAAGGTCTTCACTGCTGAGCGGGCGCCGGCACGCATGACACTGCACGTAGCCACCCTCGGCAAGATCGCGGTCTATCGCAACGCGTGTATCGAAGACAAAGCATTCGCCGTCCCAACGATTCCGGTCGGCAGGTATTTTTTCAAGATAATTCAGAATTCCGCCCTGCAGGTGATAGACGTCGTCGAAGCCGAGCTCGAGCATTAAAGCAGTTGCTTTTTCACAGCGAATTCCACCCGTGCAAAACATCGCCAACGGTCGTTTCGGAGAGGTTTCGGCCAGTGTTTTCGCGAAAGCAGGAAACTCTCTGAAGCTGTCGTTGCCCGGATCTATCGCGCCGGGAAATGTGCCAACTTCAAATTCGTAATGATTACGTGTGTCGATGACCAGGACGTTCGGATTTTCGATCAGCTCGTTCCATCGCTCGGGCGGCACATGTGTCCCGGTATTCCTGTGTGGCAGGATGTCGGGTCGGCCAAGGGTTACGATTTCCTTCTTGACCTTTACGCGCATGCGTCGAAACGGTGCCTCTTCCGCATCCGTCCAGCGCGCATCCAGGTCCTCTGCAATATCGAAGCGATCCTGCAGCCAGGAAAGCACGGCGCGGATAGCATCTTCGCGGCCGGCGATCGTGCCGTTAAAGCCCTCGCTCGCCACGAGTATCGTGCCAAGCAGGTCGTGTTCATCACAGAACGTCTGAAGTTCGCCACGAAAGGTCTGCGGATCTTCGAGATCCAGGAAACGATAAAACGATACGACCTTCATTTTCTATCCGGCTACTTACCTTCAGACATCGTCAAAGACAGGATACTGTGGCGAATCTCCTCACCAAGCACAAGACGCGCATCGGCACCGATGCTCTCGATATCCTCATCGTATTCGATCAGGCCCCTGGCGTTTCGGCGCAGTACGTTTTGATCCTGCAATGTGCGAATGAAGTCGTGAAACAAAGTCTTGTTAAAGAAGTCCGGCGAATGCAGACCGTAAATCATCGACAGGCGCTCGGCGCTTTGCTGGCACATGCTTTCGAGATGCTGTCGCGAGAGCCTGCCTGACCCGTTGCTGACCAAAATTGCAATTACAAGGTAGAAACGCTGCAACATGGGTACCATCGACTGTCCGAGCATCAACAGCTGGAAGGCTTTCTCCGAGCCTGCGGGGGGCCGGACCAGCGTCCTCCTGCTCTTCCCATAGGTCAGCATTTTGAGGTCAACCAGGGACTTGATCGCATCCGAGGTCACAGCGTCGATATCGCCAGGCTTCCACTTCAGGTTCAGCTCTTTTGTCATGAACGGATAAATGAGGCGAATCAGCCGCCGCAGTTCCCTGTGTTCGAGCTGCTGTCCCTGGATGAAGCAGCAGGCAACCGACGCCGGTACGGCGAGCAGGTGCAGAATGTTGTTGCGAAAGTAGGTCATGAGTACAGCCGTTTTCTCGGCCATGTGAATGACCTCACCCATCGGGTGACTCGTACGACTGACGACGTCCAGTTTTTCGCAGTGTTCAATAATTTCGTCTGCACTCCAGTCCGGCAGTGTCACCGAGTCGGAATACTTGAAGCGCTTCATGAGATCGAGGCTCAGGGTCAGCTGCCGACGCAGTTCGTCAATGCCGATTTTCTGCTTCGGCGTCGCCAGCAACACATAAGCCAGCAAACTGACCGGCGTAACGGCGGCAGCCGAATTTATGCCCCGCATTATCTGGCCGCCGAGTTCATCGACGATACCGGCCAGCCATGGCGGGCGCTCGCCGTTGTCTGCTTTGTACTCGCGCCAGCCAGGGTGCATTCGATCGAGCACCTGCTCCAGCTCGATCGGCTCCGCGATATTTACGTATACCTTGCCGAAGTGTTCGCGCAGCGACTTTAACGACCGGATCAGTCCGCCTAACGACTCTTTCTTCTTCGCGCCGCCACCCATCTCGCTGATAAAGGAGTCACCCTCTATCAGCTTTTCGTAGCCGAAGTAGATTGGCACGAAAACAACCGGGCGCTGCGGATTCTTGATGTAGGAGTTGACGGTCATGACAAGCATTCCGCCCTTGGGCGCAAGCAGTCGTCCGGTCCGGCTGCGACCGCCCTCCACGAAATATTCGATCGAATGCCCTTTGACGAGGATCTGGTGCAGGTAGGCGTCGAACACGGCCGCATAGAGACGATTGCCTTTAAAACTGCGTCGCAGGAAGAACGCGCCTCCGCGACGCAGGATGCCGCCGACAATCGGCATGTTCAGGTTTATGCCTGCGGCTACATGCGGAAGATGGAGACCTTCGACGTACATGATGTAGCTCAACAACAGGTAGTCGATGTGGCTGCGATGACAGGGCACGTAAACGATTTCTTTACCGCGGGCGACCTCGTGCAGTCGATCCATGTGGCTCAGGTCGATGCCGTCGTATATGCGATTCCAGAGCCAACGCAAAAAGCGCTCCATGACGCGGACCGTCGAATAGGAGATGTTTGCCGCGATTTCCAGCGCGTATTTCTCCGCCTTACGCCGCGCAAGTTCCTGCTTGCGGAAATCATCGCCCGCCTCTGCCAGGATCACGCGACGAACCTCAGGGGTACGCAACACCTGGTTGACCAATGTACGACGGTGAGATAAATCCGGCCCAACCGTGGCGGCCCTGCGCTGGCGAAAATGGACGCGCAGGATCCTGAAAGCCTTGCGATACGCGATGTCCGAGCCCTGGCCTTCAGCGCCAATAGACCGCAGCGGCAGCGCATGGCTGAATCGTAACAGCGTGTTTCGGCCCAACAGCAATGTTGCGAAGAACTTGCGCGTGCGGCCGACCGCATCCCAGTCCTCGGAAAACAGCAGCTTGACCAGTGATCGTTCTTTCTGAGGCGATCTTCCCCAGTAAATCGCAACCGGAATCAGCAACAGATTTTGCTCGCCGCGTTCGGATGCTTCGACGAGGCGCCGCAGCCGCTGCGAGCCGGTCTTGCCCGGGCGCCTGTAGAAGATGCCCTCCATGCGGCGCAGCACGACTACTCGCCGATGCTCGGCAATACCACAAAATTCGAAGGTGCTGGTCGGCGACGGCAGGCCGTGCGTGGCGCAGGCGCGTTCGAGCGCAAGTAAATCGGCAAGTCCGCCGGTCTCGAGCACGTAACAGACGGCCGCATCTTTATCGGTAATCAACTCGAAGGGTGTCTCCGGTTTGATTACCGGCCGTGCCCATAAGGGGAACACTTTTCCGGCCAGCAGATAAAGGGGGCGAACAATGACACCAGCGATGTTCATGGCGCACAAGTCTACCGGATTCGACAACTCACGTGATCTTGATTCACATGAATTAAGCCAACCCACCGTTAAATCGTGGCAGCCCGGAACAGGCCGCGGTGGAGCCGCGCGGATTCAGAATTGCGCGCGAAGGAATGCACCTGGAGCGATGCGCTCCAGGCGCAGTAAACGTCAGTCTTACATCTTGTCTTTGAGGGCGGCGTCAGCCTCTTCTTTCTTTTTCATCAAAGCGTCTTCGACACCTTCAGCTTTTTCCATGGCGTCGCCCATGGCGCCTTTACCGGCTTCCATCGCGTCTTTGCCCGCTTCCATTGCGTCATCGGCCATTTCTCCGGCCGCGTCGGCCGCATCATCCATCATCTCGTCGGCCGCTTCCATCGTGTCACCGGCCGCTTTTTCGGCCGCAGCTGCTGCTTCTTTCGCGGTGTCTTTCGCCGAATCCATGGCGCCTTTTGCTGTATCACCCGCGTCCTTGCCGCCACAGGCGAACAGGGTCAGGGATATTATCAATACCAGAAGATGTTTCATTTTTTCCTCCCAACTTCCCGAATTATTCGGTCGTTTTAGTTATGAAATATGACAGATATTCGTTTATCTCGTCGATGTTTGCCGTCAGTCGATGATCGCCATTTATCATATGTACAGTGGCGCCGCAGCTACGTGCGAAACGAATACTGTTCTTTGCGGGCACAATATCATCATGCCAGCCATGCACTATGCAAATCGGCATTCCCGGTGGTGGCGGCGTCAGTGCTTCGTAGCCATCCATATAATAGGCCGGTGCGAGCACGAATAGCCCCGCCGCGCCCAATTTGTCGGCCGCCGCCGTCGCCACGTGACCACCCATGCTCGACCCCACGAGGATGAGTCGGTCTTCGATATGCGCACATTCACGAATGAGTTTCGCGACGCGCTCCGTCGGATCGGCGATACCGCGGTAGTCAATACTGTCCGCAGTGCAGCCCAGGCTCCTGACCCGCTCGGCCATTGCACGAATCTTGGTTCCCCATGGCCCACTTTCCTGGCCGTGCGAAAAGATCACAGTGGTCATACGAGTATCCCATCTCCGGTGTCACACAATTCTTCAATGTGTCGAACCAGCAGCCAATCGCGATCCTGTCCCCACACGGCAAAATCACCGAGACGCAGCGTCGGCACCCCCCAACAGCCCGACGCCATCATCGACTCGCGATTCTCTTCGATCGGTGCGCGCCATCCGTCATTATCCATGGCCGCTTTTGCATCAGGCCAGAACAGGCCTGTCTTGCCGGTCACTGACCGCATGCCGGAGTCGCTGGCAACATCGACAGCCCGGCTCCAGATCGCTTCGCCGGCGTTCTGCAGGAATTCCCTGCCGCGCTTTTCCGACTCGGCGTATTGAAAGACGGCGAGGCTTCGCTCGGTGGCAGTGCCTACCGGGTCGGCGAACTTGCCGAAGGCGATTCCGAGTCGTTCAGCCTCTCGTGTCGCGTCCCTGAGGATGTAAAGCAACTTTTGCGGCGGCACTTGCAGACCGCGCATGACCATCGGTAACACCGGCCGCAGTTGCAGCTCCAGTCCATAAGCGTCGGCGATGTCGAAGGCGCGACGGAGCGCGAGATAAGAATACGGACTGCGAATGGAATGGAAGAACTCCAGCGCTGGCAGGCTTTTTGCGGCAGACGGCGGCGTCACTGGCAACGTCACCTGCATCGCCTGGCGAATGGACGCGAGCGTTCGCTCGGGCACAGTGTGCCGAGCCGCGCCCAAATGGTCCAGACGATCCAGCAAATAGGGCAATCGATCGACACCCCAATACCACTCGCCTTCGTAGTACAGCATGGCGCTGTTGTAATGTCCGTGACGTTTTTGCCATTGCTGCGACTCGCTGATAACTGCGGCCGCCGCCGTTGCCGGGGCAGCGCCGCCGGTTCTGCGGGACGCCGACTCTGCGTCGCCTCTCCAAAATGCCTTCAGTCCCTGGAGAAACTCTTCGTCGAAATTCTCTTTTCCATGACAGGCAGCGATGGCGTCCAGCATGGCAAGCCGATGCTCGACCGGCGGGCTCGTTCCTTTGTCGAGAAACGGAATGCCCAGCTCGCCCGCGACACGTTCGCAGTCGATGACCGCATATTCAGCGAGCATTTCCGGCGCCGGCTGATACTCCTCGCCGAGCGCTTCCGACAAATGCAGGCGGAGCTCGATGTCATAGTGCTTTGCAAGGAGCGGCAGGTAATGCGCCAGCAAATAGGAGTACGGATCATCGAGCTGCAGAAATACTGAAACCACGTGTGGTCGCCCGAGCAGGCGGCGACGAAATTCCCTGAACCGACGGGAGATAGCGCGGGTTTTTCTGCTGAGCAACAGACGGACAAAGAACAGTCGTATTTTGCGTTTGGCGCTCAAGACTCATCCCATGTCGACGACGGCTTCCACAATAACTCATCGAGCCCCGGAGCCCAGCGATATTTCTTCATGTCGACCTTGCCATTGATGACCGGCACGCCCTCTTCAATGAGCCTGCTGCACTGCATTTTGAAGTGCCGGCTGTTGGCGTCAAACGCGCTCTTGCCGGACGCCGTGATTACACGGTGCCAGGGCAGGTCGAGACCCTTCGGTGCGTGCCGCAATGCATAGGCGACCTGTCGTGCACCGCGAGGTATGCCGGCAATCTCGGCAACCTGGCCATAGTTTGCAACGCAGCCCGTGGGAATTTCCTGAATCGTCTCCCAGATACGGCGCATTCGCGTTTCACGATCCACTGACGGGCGCTCAGCTAAGCCCAAGCCGGGCCTGAATTTCGCGTTTGGCGTCGCGCAAAACAGTGTCCCGGTCCAGGGATTCGAGAATCTGCTTGACGACCGTCTTGGGTCCGCCGTCGCCCCAGGATTTTCCCTTGGCCAGGTATTCTGCGGCGGCTCGACCGACCAGGTAGGTACTGTAATAAGCGATGGCGCCCTGCGCGCCTGCCGTGAGAATAGTTGAAAGGCCGAGAGTGCCGACTTTGAGAGCGCTGGATACGAAGTGCAGGGCCCAAACCGTGCCCATCAGTGCCGCGGATTCGGCAACAATGACTTTTACAATGGAGCCGGCCTCCTGCTTGCTAAGAGGCAGGTCATAAACCCGCGACAAGTGCACCACCATGCCCACGTCAATAAAGGCAGCCGCAAACAGATCCGCAACCGGAACCGGATTGAAGGCCACCGCGATGCCCTTTCCAACGCAGTAGGTGCGCACGAGTTTTTCCCCGAGTTCGCGCCGCGCGCCAAGAATTCTTCGACCGACCTGGTCGGAAAGATCGGCGGCAAACAGGCTGGCATTAAGCGCCGCCAGGGTTTTACCTTCCGCCTCGAGGATTTCCCACAGTTTCAGCCGCAGCTCTGCCACATCCGGCGCCTGGGTCCTGGCCGATGTCGTTTCGTTACCGCCGGCATCGACTGCAACCACGGTCTGCGGGCGCGGCTGCGCTGCCGTCGTTATGACGTTGGCGGGATCGATGATTTCCTGTGTTTTCGCACGTATCGAACGCAACAGTGCATCACGCTCCTCGGCTGTGTACAGGTCCGACTTGTTGAGTACAACAAGCACGGGCCGACCCTGGGCCAGCAGTGCTTTGAGCGCATCAAGCTCCGTGTCTGTGATATCGCTGTCCAGGACAAACATGACGAGATCCGAGCGGCCGGCAACTTCCCTGGCGAGCGCCTCCCGGTCTTCACCACCGGCTTCATCGAGGCCCGGGGTGTCAATCAGGAAAACGCCGCCGGCCTCAACCTGGTTCCAGGCCTGCATGGATGATTGTCGTGTCTCACCGTGCAAAGGGCTCACTGAAAACATGTCGTCGCCGATAAGGGCATTTAGCAGCGAAGACTTGCCGGTGCTGACCCGGCCGAATGCCGACAGGTGCAGGTGACCGTGTTCCAGTTTGTCGAGCATCGCTTGCACGGCCTCGTAGTCGTGCGCCAGCGAGTCGCGCACGCCGTCGGGCAGGCGCGAGTCCTGAATAAGTTCGCGTAAGCTCTCGCGAGCGAGACTCAGATGATCCGAGCCGCCGTCACGCGGTGGCTCAGTCGCCTTTTTCTTCCAGGGCCAACCTGGCAACGCGTCGAACGCCCGCTTCCAAATGCTCACTGATGCCTTCCTCGAATTCTTTACTGGCCGTCTCGGGTACAAGCTCACCGTGACGGGACAGAGACAGCACCAGGCTTCGCCCCAGCGCGTCGAAAATCAATCCGTAGGCCACCGCATGCACCAGGCCACCTGCAACCGTGCCCAAACCCGGGAATGCTTTCAGCCCATTGCCGGCAACAGCCAGCGACAAAGGAAGGGCACGGCCGACCCGACTTTGGCTCATGGACAGGAATTCTTCAATATCAAGATCGCGCGGCGTCGCACCGTATAACTTGCAGAGCTGCTGTGTCAGTGTCGTGCCGACGTAGCCCTGGATCAGGATATCGGTTCCCGGGCTTATCGCGGCCAGCGCGCCCACGACAGCCTTGCGGGTCGCGCTGCGAATAATCTGCTCGGAGCGCTGCAATCGATACTGCGCTTCGGCTTCTGCGAGCCGGGTTGCAGCCATCTGGAAGACGGCACGTTCGCGCCGCAGGTCCAGCGGTACTTCGTCAGTCTGCAGCAATCGATTGATCGCGACGACGAGTACACCGATATCGGCTGGCCGGCTGCGGCGCACGGTTTGCTCACGGCCGTTCTCGTGCCGCTCGATGACATCGGACTCTCCGCCTGCCGTCACGGCAACCACATGGTCGCGCTGCAGCTGGCCGCCAACCTCGTCGACCCGTTCAAGCAACTTCTGCATGAGCGTTGCCTGTTCTTCGCTCGTGAAGCGGTCTGCCTTGTTCAATACAAGTACCAGCGGTTTGTCAAAAGCCAGCAGCGCTTCGATGGAACGGATCTCCGCTCGGCTCAGGTCGCTATCACAGACAAAGAGCACGACGTGCGCGCGCTTGGCCTCATCGTCGGCAATCGAGGAGAGTTGACCGTCAATGCCGCCGATGCCTGGAACGTCGGTCAGCAATATTTCATTCCCGGATTCATTGCGCCAGCGATAGTGCCGCACATCGTCGGTGGAACCGCCGACCACATCGATCAGCACTTCGGCATCGGGAACCAGCGCTTTTATCAGTGAGCTCTTGCCGGTACTGATCTCACCGAAGAAACACAGGTTGATCGCACCATGTTGCTGGCGCGTCGCCAACTCCTTTAGCTCGGCCTGGGCGCTCGCAACGTCGACACCGGCAGCTTCAGCTTCGCGAATTCGAGCCTCGATGTCCTGTTTGGAGAGCGGTCGCGAAGTGACCGCCCTGGCCGGCGTGATCCTGCGCCGAACCACGAGGCGCCAGATCAGCCACAGCGCAGCGACAGCGAGCAACAGCATCACGGTCATGTAGGCATACAGGAACACCGGTGGCCCGGCTTTCAGGCGATCCCAGACATTGAGTGCCGATTCAGAAATAAACAGCAACGCGCCAATCGCAATGACAAAAACCAGCGCAATGGCAACCGCTATTGCAATGCGAATGAAGCGATCAAGTTTCATCGTCGGCCCAGGCCTAGAGCTGTGCTTCGATCCAGCGATCGATCTTGGCTTTCAGTATCGACAGCGGCATGGCACCGTCCTTCAGCACCTGCGTGTGGAAATCCCTGACGTCAAATCGATCACCGAGCCGGGCCTCTGCATCGTCGCGTATTGCGCGAATCTTGAGTTGACCAACCTTGTAGGCCAGCGCCTGCCCGGGAATTGCCATGAATCGTTCGGCTTCAGCAACCGCGCGCGCCTCTGCCACGGCGGAATTTGCGTACATGTAGTCGAGCACCTGCTGGCGGGTCCAGCCTTTTGCGTGGATACCGGTATCGACGACCAGGCGAATCGCTCGCCACAGCTCGGCGTTCAGGCCACCAAAATACTGGTAGGGATCCGTGAACACACCGAGTTCCTTGCCGAGCGATTCCGCGTAGAGTCCCCAGCCTTCCGAGAAGGCCGTAAAGCCACCGTAACGACGAAAATCGGGCAAAGCCTCATTTTCACGCTGAATCATGATCTGGAAGTGGTGACCCGGAATCGCCTCGTGCAAAAACAACGACTCCATCGCCCACTTGCCACGCGCCTTGATGTCGTAGGCATTGGCGTAAAACACGCCGGGGCGCGAGCCGTCCGCCGTTCCCGCCATGTACGAACCGCCAGCCGCAGACTTCTCGCGGAATGGTTCGACGCGACGAACTTCGAACGCAGTTTCAGGAAAAATCTCGAACAGGTTTTTCGACAATTTGCTGATGTGTTCGGACATATCGCGGTAGCCCTGGATCAACTCCTCGGCATCATCGAAGAAGAACTGGTCATCGGTATTGACGAACTCGAAGAAGTCGTTGAGGTCGCCCTCGAAACCGACTTCCTGCATTACGCCACGCATTTCGCTCTGAATCCGTGCCACCTCGTCGAGGCCAACCTGGTGAATTTCATGCGGCGTCATGTCCGTGGTCGTGCGGACCCGGACCAGGTATGAATACCAGTCTTCGCCATTTGGCAGCGCGTAAAGCCCTACGGTCTCGCGCGCCGCGGCAAGGTACTCATCGCCGATGAAATTATTCAGTCGCTCATAGGCAGGAATGATGGTGTCACTGATCTTGTCCGCATACGCGAAGGTGAGGCGCTCACGGTCCGCATTGCCAAAGTTATCGGGCATGTTCCGGATCGGCGCATAAAAACTGCTGTCCTCAGGTTCGTCGACTAACTGCGACTCCAGCTGCGGCACCAGTTTTGCCATCAGTATGCGCGGCTGCACTATGCCCTCGCGCATACCTTCCTTCATGTTGCTTATGACCTGGTCGACATTGACCGCGAACTGGTCAGCGCGGCTCAGGAAATCATCGTAATCTTTGACGGTCTTGAAGGGGTGCGCGCTGGAGCCGCTGCCCAGTTGCACGAAAAAACTGGTGAGCGAATAAAACTGGTTGATCGGCTGCAGGTATGACGGAAACTGATTGCCTTCCAGCGATTGCTCTCTTTTGATCCGGAACAGGTCATAGCTGAGCTGGTCCTGGTGCTCGAGCTGCTCACGATCGACTGCCAGCAGGCGCTTAAGGAACTCTTCGTCCATCGCGGTCTCTGCGGCACGATATTCCGGGCTATTCGTATTGGCCAGGCGATCGTTGAAACGGTAGTCGCCTATGAATGTCGCAGAGATCGGATTCATTTCGAGATTGCGCTCGAAATACTCGTCGAACAAATCCTGTAGCGTAGCCGATGGATCGGCCTGGGCTTGCTCGGTTGCGGCCCGATCCTGCGAGCCACCGCATGCGGCAGCCAGAAGGACCGCAGCCAGCACGGCTGAGGCGGGTAATCTCATTGCGGGAATTCCTGATATTGAATCAGGTGATCATAAACCCTAGGTCCCGCTCCGCAAAATTGACGAGATTCGGCGCCACGACATCGAGGTCGATCTCAGCAATACCAAACCACCTGGCGAGCGTAGCCGCGTATTGGTCCGCGGAGGTTGACGGAATCATGCGACCACCACCAACGTCTTCGGGCCCGCCAATCTCGAGCAGCGGAAAGCTGCCATAGAGGTCACCGCCATTGACGGCGCCGCCGACCACGAGCTGGTTACCGCCCCAGGCGTGATCTGTGCCGTCGCCGTTGGACGTAAGGGTGCGGCCGAAGTCGGACTGCGTAAACGTTGTGACACTGTCGGCAACGCCGAGCTCAACCGTCGCCTCGTGAAAGGCTGTTATCGCATCGCTGATGCCACCGAGCAGTCCGGGTTGATCCGCATTCTGGTTGTCATGCGAGTCGAAGCCACCCGTGGCCACAAAAAATACCTGGCGGTCCATTGCCAGCTGGTCACGAACGGCGATAAGCCGGGCAACGGTTCGCAGCTGGGTACCAAGCTGCGACTGTGGAAACGGCGCGTTGATCGGCTGTGCGGATTCGATAGCGGCAGTCACAGTGTCGGCGGCGTTGATCGCGCGCCGCTGAACTTCGGCAAAGCCGCGCTCGTAAATCGTGCCATATTGGGCTGCGACGACACGCCGAAACGCTTCGCGCTGCTCGAAAAGAATACTCTCGGGATCGGTCGAAAAGCCTTCGAACTGGATCGGTCCGGAGGGGCCCATCACGTACGCGACGGTCTCGTCGGCCGACTGAAACAGGTTTGCACCGAACAATGACGCGTTGGTCGCCATCTGCTGCTCCGTGACGCCGCTCTGAATCAGGTCCGCCATGCGCCCGGCCCAGCCGGTCTTGCTGGGCACATTTCCGCGTAATGACGTCCACTGATCCTGCTGATCGTTGTGGGAAAATAGCTGTGGCGGCAAGATTGCCGAACCATTTAGATAGTCGGCTTTACTGGTTGCCCTGATAAGCGGCCCAACATTAGTGACGAATGCCGCCTTGCCGTTGCCAAACAAGTTCTGCACGCCACCCATCGACGGATGCAGCCCGAAGTCCGGACCCTGTGATGAGGCCGGTGTTATTTGCAGCAGCTCGGTTTGAGGGATCGCCAGGCCCTGCCGGGACCTCGCATACGCCGCATACTCAGCCGGCGTGTTCGGCACAATCATATTGAAGGAATCGTTTCCCCCGAACAGAAAAATGCAAACCAGCGCACGATAATCGTCGAACGGCCCGGCACTGCCAACTACCTGTGAATACGCAAGGCCCGGCGTTGCCGCAAATACGGCCGCCGCACCGCTGGTCTTCAGGAAATCACGTCGATTCAGGGTCTTCATATTTGCTCTCCCCAACGCCTAGCGTTGGTACGCGTATTCCGGTGATGTCACAACAAAGTAGATTGTTTCGGCGGCGCGTATCGCAGTATCCGTTTCCGGAACCCGCGCAAGCATGCCGGCAATCTCCTGCCGCAAGGTGTCGGAGATCTGGCCTGCAAGCAGTTTGCCGGCGACCATGTCGATAAGTGCATCGACGTCGTCTGCAATTGACATCTCTTCTTCGAAATTGATGTAGATGTCATCGTCCGCCAGCGTGCCGTTCGTCTGGTTGAGAGCAAATACCTGGTAGAACATGTAATTCGTAAACACGGTGTTCTGGTACTCGGTTGCAATTTCCAGCTCCGGCGCGACGAGACTGCTATCGCGAATTTCGCCGGGCGGTGCATAGAACGGACTGAAGAAATTGAAAACCGAAGGCGACTGCAGCGGACCCTGGCCGAAAAGAATGTAAGCGGCGTTCAGCGGAAAACGGCCGCTGTTTGAGGTCGCATTGTAGGCTTTCCACAGCTGAGTCAGGCGCAGCAGCGGTTCCTTGAGCTTGCCGTCGATTTCCATCGCCATCGCAGGCTGCGCTTCATCATCCAGCAGGATGGCTTTCACTACGGCGCCGAGATCGCCACGCACGCCCGAACCATTGTTATTGAACACTTCGGCCACGCGACGTACGTAGCCCGGTGAAGGATTGCTGGTAACGAGCCGTTGGATCAGCCGGATCGCAATGAACGGCCCGACATTCGGGTGATTGAAGATATTGTCGAGCGCATCACTGAGATCCTGTTCCCCGCTCTGCCCTGCCGGCAAGACCTCACCCCGAAGCAGGGTCTTGCTTCCCGTGTCGTGGAATCCCGGATAAAGCTGCATCGGGATGACCTGGTTGAAGGGCGTTGGTCGCGCCTGCCGAAAACTTGGCGCGCCGGCCCAGGTCCAGCCCGTATAGACGTGAGCAAATTCTTCGATAATCTCCTGGCTGTAGGTCGGGATCGGCTCTCCCTGGTCCAGCTTTTCGGTCCCGTCGATATTGAGTTCAACCAGTCCGATCGAGAACAGCTGCATAACTTCGCGCGCGTAGTTCTCGTCAGGTCGAATATTGTTGTCCGGGTCCGGCTTTTCGTTACCGAGCATGCTCAAGTAAACGCCCATTGCCGGGTGCAGCGTGACTTCTTCCAGCAAGTCGCGGTAGTTACCGAATGCGTTCTCCGCAAGTACATCGTAATAATCGGCGACGGCAAACGGCAGGTTGCCGAGCGCGCCCAGCTGCGACACAACGAAAATTTCGGACAGCGCAAACGCGACGCGTTGACGCAGCTGGTCTTCGCCGTACAGCGAATTGCGGAACCAGATATCGACACGGTCTGCGTGAAGCTGGAACGGGAACTGCGGCGGCGGCAGGCCCTGCAAATGCGCTAATTGCAGCGACACGTCTTTTTGCATCTGGTCGTTAATCCAGGCCTCCGGGCGCAAGGAGATGAGGGTCTGTGCCTCTGCCTCGGTCGCCCCGAACGAGCCCTGGTTCAGAAACTGGTAGGCCTCCGCCTTGGTCACGGGCGGTGGTGGCGGGGGCGGCGGGGGCGGTGGCGGAGAGGTTCCATCGCCTCCTCCTCCGCAGCCGGCGAGGCCGAGCATCAGCGAGGCCGTGATTGATAACAGTCGATTCATACTCATAGTCTTACGCCGTTTTCTCGCGGGTTCGAGGAACCAGGTTCCGTTACGCTCTTTTATTTGCCGTGCACCGATTCGAGATAGCTAATTTGCTCAGCTGTCAGCAGGTTCTTGAGTTTCACGAGCATGGCCATCTGCTTCTTTTTGACCTGGTTTTCGGCCAGCAGTGCCTTCTCCGCGTACTCGAGGACGCGCTGTTCGTTGATCGGCGTCTTGTCGAGCTCCTGCACCAATGCGTGGTAAGCCTCCTGCATGTCCCATTCGTGCTCGGCAACGCCCGACTGCACTTCGACCACGGCAGCCCGGATTTTCGTGAACTGGGCCTTACTCAAATCAAGCTCTGCCTTGTGTTCCAGGATGACATTGGGCGGAAACAACTTGCCCTTGAATACATCGTCCTTCGGTCCGGCTGCATTCGCCGAACCCACCAGCAATGCGACCACGGTCAGCACTAAAAAAAGTCCCTTTCTCATAACAACGCACCTCCATAGGTTTCGGTTGACTCGATGAGCACCGGAATCTCCTGATATATGTCAAATTGATGTTCGGGCAGCAGGCCATCGCTGGGTGCGGACCAGCTAGTGGTCCCAAGGAGCTCGTCCGCGTCAACGAATTGCAGTTCAACCTGCCGCGGCAGCAGCAGTCCAAACGCAATGGCCGCAACTGCCGCGGCAGCCAGTGAACCGACGACCACCCGGCGCTGCCGCCGTAATGTCCGGGTTCGTGCGTTCGCGGCCGCCCAGACGCGGTCAAATTCGGGCACATCACCCTTATCTTCACTGGCCTGGGCGCCGCGTAATGCCACTCGCAGCGGCGTGTCTGCATCAGTCATCGAGCCCTGCTCCGATATTGGTCAGCTTCATCTTCAGGCTTTTTTTTGCTCGATCGTAGTGAGCCCTTCCGCTACCGACGGTAACGCCCATAACGCTGGCCGCCGCCTCGACCGTCATGTCGCGGCAGAAAACAAGTTCAACGATGTCGCGCTGTCGCTGCGGCAATTCCTGCACCGCTCTCCACACGGCCGCGTTTTCATTTGGCTCTACCGGCTGTACCGAATCGTCAATCGCGGATATGCCCGCCACCCGGAGCAGACGCAGTCTTGATGCAATGCGCCGATAGCGGCTTCTTGCAAGGTTGTGCACAACCGAAAACACGAACGTCTTGAGCGACGACTTGTTATCGAAACGCGCCTTGCCGGTTAACAGCTCAACGTACGCTTGTTGCACGAGATCCTCCGCGACAGCCGGGTCATAGTCAGAACGGGAGAGGGCCCAGCCGTATACCTGGCCGTGTATGGCTTCCAGTGCCGATCGAGATACGTGCGGGTTTTTGTCCAGAACATCACTGTCTCTCATGCCCCCTCCCGAATGATTGGTGGCATGAGAACGATGCTTGTATGACACGCCGCGGATGCAGGGCGAGCAGGATTATGTCAAGCGGGCCGGCGTCGTTTCGGGCGCGCTGTCTATCGACGGTGCGAAAGCGGTGCTGCCGACACGACAGCCGGCGGCCGTCAGGTGCAAGGTCAGTGAAATCGGATAGTCGCTTCCGGTCGGGTGAAATACCAGCAGGATCGTCACGCCGTGCTCTTTGCCATCGGCCCTGTTATTGACGCCTGCATGGCACTGCACCACAAAGCGCTGGTCGGCGAATGCACCAAGGTCCGACAGGCCATGAAAATAAGTAAGCACCTGCGCGCGAATGCGCTTTACCAATGCCGCATCGTCGGCCTCGAAAACGGCCCATCGGCCTGCACGCGCGATCGAATTGACAATTTGCAGGCAGCATCGGCGTACCGGCAGGCTGGCAAATTCTCGATGTGCCTCCGAGCCGCGACCCATGGTTACTGAGCCGATCAGTCGTGCCCGGCCTGCCGGGCCTGTTGCAACGACATTGAGCCCGACGCGATTCAGCAATTGACGATCCGGTGCGTCAATATCGAGTTCGGGAACCAGCTGGCGGTGCAGTCCCATGCCCTGCTGGTCGAGGTCTTGCCAGGGACCGTAGTGGCGGTCCTGCTTGCACAGCAGACCCGCGATCGCCCCACCGGCCGGCCTCGACGGTTCGTCGGCTTCGCGGCGTTTCATTACGCGCGGGAAATACCCGAGCATGTTTGGACTGGCGTACCCGAGCTCGCGAACCCCGTTAACCGCCGCGCCTACGCTTTTCCACTCGGCGCGCGGATCGACAATCAACATCGCGCCACGATGTCGACAGTAAAGTTCCGCCGCAAGAATTGCGGTCGGCCCCGCATCGATATTTTTGCCGGTAGGGGGCAGATACAGCACGTCGAAGTTCTCGACGTTCTCGAGCGCAAACAGGCCCGTGCGCGCTTTGCGCGAACCGATGAGGTCATAGTCCGACAGCTCTGTACCGTCAGTGCCGGATTGAGTCGGGTCGAGATACGATGACTCGAAGCGCCTGCCCTGCTTCAAAGTCGGCTCGGGCCTGTGCGTGGGAAACGGATGCTCCAGGTGAGCCAGCGTCGATGTCAGCAAGGCATCGCCCACAAAATTCTCGGCGTCTTTCTTGTACGACACCTTCTTGAACAATTCCTGATCCACGACGAGACCGGTCGCCGGATTAACACGTTGCAGGGTAAGGTTGAATAGATTCTCATCGTCGATTAAGTCGTAGTCCACGGCGGCGCGAATGCGCTCGGTCGACCCTGGTTCGATCGCGCGCAGCACAACGGCCGAGCCACGCGCCGGCAAACAGATCATCGCACCACGTGCGTTGTTTGCGACGCGCACGATATACAGTCGTTGTCCGCCATGTTCGAAGAAGCTTTTTACGGCCGGACCAAGACTCGAGCGCGACCAGGTATCCCCAAAGCGACGTCGAAACTCACCGAAATTCCGGACCAGTAACGGCGTATTGAGCGGACCACGAAGCGCGCGGCCGACAAAGGCCGCCGTCGTCTCTTTGAATACGTCGATGGACTGATCCATCGCCGCGATTTCTGTGACCGTAATGCCGTGGTCAACTGCTTCTGACAAACCTGTCTCCGCTCGGGTCAGAAAAGCGTGCCTGCATTCTAAAGCATTCGCGAACCTGAGTGCACTTCGATAATCTCAGCCTATGACTGATTCTCTGGCCACCGCGTATCCTCTGCTTGGCGATCGGCTGCGAAAAGTCGTAATCGCTGAATTACCCACGCCGGTGTCGACAATTCGCTTCAACACCCCCGAAGGGCCGCGCACGGTATCGATCAAGCACGATGATGTCAGCAGCGCGCACTATGGCGGCAACAAAATTCGCAAACTCGAGTACCTTCTGCAACGCGCCAAAGAGAGAGGCGCGGAGCGCGTCGCAACATTCGGCGCGGTTGGCTCGAATCATGCGCTCGCGACCGCTATCTTCTCGAGGCGGCTGGGCCTTGAATGCACCTGTATTCTTGCCGACCAGAAAAAAACGCCCAATATTCCGCGAGCGCTGAACATGCACCGCCGGATCGGAACGGAAATTGTTCGTTACCCCGGCAGCGCTGACCGTCTTGCAACGTATCGTCGCTACCTGCAAGGTCGTCGATCATGGGTCGTGCCGCTCGGGGGTTCCTGCTGGCTGGGTGCGGTCGGTTTTGTGAATGCCGGGCTCGAACTCGCCGGCCAGATCGCAGCCGGCGACGTCGCAACACCGCATCGTATCTACATCGCCAACGGCACAATGGGCAGCGCGGCAGGGCTGTCGCTCGGCCTGGCATTAGCCGGGCTACCCACCGAAGTACATGCCGTGCGGGTTGTCGACAAGCACATCACGAATCCCGAAACGTTCGGGCGCCTGCTGCGGAAAACGGCAGTGCTTCTGAACCGACTGGACCCTTCGATCGAGGCGAGCGCCGTGGACCGCGCTCAATTGCGCTGGCGTGATGAGTTCTTTGCCGGTGGTTACGCGGTTGCCGACGGCATCACTGCTGATGCGGTTTCCGTTGCGAACGAAAAGCTCGGACTTGCCCTGGAGACAACGTACACGGGTAAAGCCATGGCGGCACTGTTACATGACCTGGCGGGGGAAAACTATGCCGGGGAGCACTACCTGTTCTGGAACACTTACAACTCGCAGCCACTTCCCGTAACAACAGACCGGCCACGTTCAGCAGGCAACATTCCTGCAGCATTCATGACTTACTTTGACTGACCTGACCCGGGCGCTGCCGGCTTTGCTTTTGCCGGCTGTTCACGTCGCCTGAGCTCATCCTCTGCTTCGCGAGCCTCACGCTGCTTGCGCGCTATTTCTTCAAGCATCAGGTCCAGCCATTCGCTCACAATAACTCCTCCTCGTCGTCGTCGACTTCGTCCATCATTTCACGGACTTCGATCAGGGTCGGAGCATTCGGGTCCGTTTCAACGGTGTTACGGACAACACGCGCCCGGGAAAGAAACTCGTCCGCGTCGTACATTGCGATACTTACGGGCAAACCCGACGCTGCTTCGGCCAGCGACCTGACGTGGTTTTGCAAATGATCGTTCAATGGCCGCCCGGCGACGTCGGTGTGCTCATCGAACAACAGCCGCAGACGCTCTTCCGCCGGCACTTCATCGTCTTTGAGTGGCGCATGTGATTCAAAGTAGAGAAATCCGCCCTGCTGACCCATCTGGTAAGGCTCGTTGATGATCACGACTGGCGCGCCGATGTCGACGAGCGCATACAGGTTTTCGATATTCTCCGGGTAAAGGCGCACACAGCCATGGCTGACACGCATGCCGACGCCGTACGGCTGATTGGTCCCATGGATCAGGTAGCCCGGCATCTCGAGTTTCAGAACACGAGTGCCGAGAGGATTGTCGGGGCCGGGCGGCACCACGGCCGGCAATGGACTTCCCATCTCTGCATGCTCGCGCCGAACGGATGACGGGACGTACCAATGCGGATCTCTGGCCTTCGATACGACCTTCGTCAGGCCCAGCGGTGTCTCCCAGCCAACGCGTCCGATGCCAATCGGGTACGTCAGCACCTGCTGCGGCTCATCGTCAGCGGCTTCCGGAAAATAAAACAGCCGCTTGGTTGCGATATTCAGTACGAGGCCCTTTCTTGGCACGTTCGGCAAAACGTACTGCGTCGGTAGCAACACCGGCGTGCTGTCACCCGGCATCCACGGATCGATGTCAGGGTTCGCGGTCACGATTTCGTCGTAGCCGAGGCCATATTCGCGCGCCAGGTCGGACAAGGTATCTTCTGCGCGCGTGAACACGACCTGCGGCTGGCCAACAACCGATTGCTCGGGGTCCACCAACAGGAACGTATTGGGAGCAATCGGTTCCTCTATCGGGCGATCCTCGAACGCAATTGCACGCGGACCTTTTTTGATGCCGGCGAGGAAGTCATCCAGCGTCGCGCAGCCGCCCAGGACCAGAAGCGGCAGCAGCAGCGCAAGACGTTTCAGCACACTATCCTCTATTCTTTTGAGCAGGTCGGAATTCGGCCATCTTCTTTGGCCTTGTTGTACACGGGTAGTGTCTTCGGCCACTCGGAGACCAGCGCCTCGATACGCGTTTCACTGGCCGGGTGCGTAGAGACGAATTCGGCGGGCTTCTTGTCGGTCGTCGCATCCATACGCTGCCAGAGCTTCACCGCCTCACGCGGATCGAAGCCGGCATTGGCCATGTACTCGAGGCCAATGATGTCCGCCTCGCTCTCCTGGCCGCGGGTGTGCGGCAGGGAAATGCCGAGGGCCGCGCCTGCGCCAAGCGCCTGTTGGGCTGTGTACGTGGCACCGCGGTGTCCGCCACCAAGAATTATTGCAGCGACATTAATTCCCACGCCCGTCAAAGATGCTCTTGATGCACGCTCATTGGAATGCCGCGCCGTCACGTGGGCGATTTCGTGGCCTATCACGGCCGCGAGCTGATCCTGATTCTCGGTCACTTCAAGGATGCCCGTAAAAACACCAATCTTGCCGCCGGGCATCGCGAATGCATTGATGGACTCACTGTCGAACACCGCCAGCTCCCATTCGATATCACTCAGAGGCGGTTCCAGAGCACCGACCACGGCCTGGGCAACGCAGGCGACGAAATCGATTTTCTTGCGGTCGGTAGACAGCGGCAATCCGGCGCGCATCTGGTTGAATGCCCGCGCGCTCTCAGCTTCGAGTTCGGCGTCCGATTTCCAGATCATCTGGCTGCGACCCGTCGGAGAGGTCGAGCACGACGTCGCGATCAGTGCCGTAAAAACGATAGGGATTAATAACTTGAGTCTGTGCATGCGAATAAGAACTCCTCGGAATATTGCAGGATTATAGCGCCTTGGCACGCTGCAAACCCGCAGGGAATTCGACCGGAATACGAGGAGCCAGTTCCTCGGGTCTAGCGTGGCAGTCTCGATTCGAATCGGCGACGCCAGCCCGCCGCGTCCGCTTTCTCAAGCAGGCTGTCGATGTTTGCCAGTACGCGTTTCTGCAAGGGCTGCTTGATCTTGTAGGACACGAGGTACAAATTGCGCTCCGACGCCCGCTCTTTGAGCAGCTCGTCGCTCGTCCGGATCTCGTCCGCAAGGCCGAATTCCAGGGCCCTTGTGCCGTACCAGTGCTCTCCCGTTGCGACCTTGTCGAGATCCAGCCCGGGCCGGAATTTGGCCACGGCATCCTTGAACAGGGTGTGCACGTCTTCGAGCTCTTCTTTCAGCTTGGCGCGATCTTCGTCGGTGTTCTTGCCGAACATCGTCACCGTTCTCTTGTACTTGCCCGCCGTGACTTGCTCGAATTCAACGCCATGACTGTCGAGCATTCGGTTGAAATTCGGGATTTGCGCCAGCACACCTATCGAGCCAAGGATGGCAAACGGTGCAGCATAAACTTTGGATGCGACACAAGCCATTAGGTACCCCCCGCTCGCTGCAACTTTGTCGACACAGACCAGCAGTGGAATCTCGTGGTCCCGAATTCTCGCGAGTTGCGACGCAGCAAGCCCGTGTTCATGAACCACACCGCCGTGATTCTCTAGCCGCACGATCACTTCATCCCCGTCCGCCGCAACGTCGAGAATGGCACTGACTTCCTCTCGCAGCGAGGCGACAGCGCTGGCCTTGAGATCACCCTTGAAGTCGATGACAAAACTACGCGGCCTTGCTGACGGCACTTTGCTGTCGGCCTTGTCTTCTTTCTTACGAACTTTTGCGGTCTTTTTCCGTTCGCTCTTCGTCGACACTGCGGCGAGCAAAGCATCCGCGAGTGACCTGTACTTCTTGTTCAGGTTTTCGACTTCGAGACCCTCGTGCCCGGCCCTGCGTCCGGCAGACGCTGCGACAATGATGACGATAACGATCGCCGCCAAAATCGTCATGACTTTGAGAAGAAATAAGCCGTATTCAGCAAGAAACTGGGTCATTGGTATCCTGGGGCGTGGTTGGGATCGTCAGATCGCGATGCCGACGTTGTTTTTTTGCAGCACCTGCTCAGCGCGATAGCTCGAGCGCACCATGGGTCCGGCAACGACTTCGACGAAGCCCTTTTCAAGTCCTTCCGCGCGATAAGCCTCGAACTCCTGCGGCGTAACGTAACGTTCGACCGGAAGGTGGTTTGGCGTCGGACGCAAATACTGGCCCAGCGTGAGAATGTCGACGTTCGCGCGGCGTAAGTCCTGCATAGCCTGCATGATTTCATTGTCACGTTCACCGAGGCCGAGCATCAGGCTGGTCTTGGTCAGTATCGAGGGGCGATGCGCCTTGGCATGTCGCAACACTTCGATGGTCTGCTCGTAACCGGCGCGCGGATCGCGCACCCGCTGCGTCAGGCGACGAACCGTTTCGACGTTTTGAGCAAATACCTCGAGACCGGAGTCTACGACCAGCTCAACATGCTCCCTGACGCCGTTGAAATCAGGTGTTAACGCCTCGACCGCCGTGTTGGGGTTGAGTTTCTTGATCTCGCGCACGCACTCCGCATAGTGCGAGGCACCGCCGTCAGCGAGATCGTCTCGATCGACAGAAGTGATCACGACATATTCAAGACCCATGAGCTTTACGGCACGCGCTGAATTCAAAGGCTCGTCCGGATCAAGCCACCCTTTCGGGTTACCCGTGTCCACGGCGCAAAAACGGCAGGCCCTTGTGCAGACCGATCCGAGCACCATGATCGTCGCCGTGCCGGCGTTCCAGCATTCGCCGATATTCGGACACATTGATTCTTCGCAGACCGTGCTTAGCCTGTGTTCGTGAACTATCTTCCGGGTCGATGAATAACCGGATCCCGAGGGCATTTTGGCGCGCAGCCAGCGCGGCTTGTCACCACGGACCAGCGGCTCACCGTCACGGCGTTCCTTGATTCCATTCTTGATCGCTGCAAAGCCGGCATCCGTCTTGTACTTCTGGCCGCTCTGAATGATCGGTATACCCTGGAACTGTTTTTCTTTGTTACTCATACGAACCGTGCGCAGTTTGTGGCGTTTTGGGGAGCGCATTGTCGCACAAAAAGCGCACAAAAAAAGATCCCGGCCGAAGCCGGGAGAGTCAGGGGGAAATAGTCAAACGCCAGAGGTGTTAGTGCAGTCTCGACCAGCTGACCAGTTTTACAGCGCTTCGCTGCAGGTCAAAGTTGCGGGCCAGAATGGCTTCGATGTCGCGCTCATCCGAGTCATGTTCCATCGGCTGATTAAGCTCTACAACTCCGCAGAACTCATTACCGTCGCGATACTGCGTGTCGGTCAGGATGAACTGTGTGTAGTACTTTGCAGACATGGGTAAAGACTACCGGGGCGCGAAAACGGGATCTGTGAGCCACAGCACAAATCGCCGCCTCAGGCGGCTGGATCGCCGAAAAATTGACCCAAATCACATTTACCGACGGAAATAGCGCAGGTCTGTTTTTTACGTTTTGCATAAGGCCCGCCCTCAATACAGCATCAAATCGACGATAAGCACACGATTTTTCGGGCTTTTTGGCCCAGACCGGGTAAAATCCGGGAAATTTATGGACACGCTGCACAGATTTGCTGTCACACCATATGTAATATCGCGCTGCACCTGCCACCGCTTGGGCAGACCCGGATCCAAAGAATTAATGTCGAGGATTGAATACATGGTCGCGAAAGTCGATTTCGTAAAACTTGTCACTGTGAGCCTGCTGCTGTTTTCAGCCGCAAACGGCTATGCACAGAACGAGCTCCGCAGTACGTTTTTCAAGGATGCCGACGCCGCCAAGGCGGCGGCCGATGCGGCCAACGCCGAGTTGCTCGCCCCGAGGAGTTATGAACAGGGGCTCAAGGAGTATCTCGACGCAGAGGCCGCTCTGGAACGAGGGCGCAACATCGAATTCGTTCGCTCGAATGCCGCCGACGCCACGACCTATTTCAGGACGGCGGCCGATAAAGCGCAGCTCGCAAAAACTGCACTGGCCCAGGTTATGAAGAGCCGCCAGGATGCCGCGAACGCGAAGGCGCCGCAGCTGTCTGCCGAAATCTGGCAGGAAGCACAGCGCAAGTTCGCCGATGCCATCCGCTTGCTGGAACGCGGTGACCTGAAGAACTCCAAGCGTCGCGATATCGAGGCGACGAGTCTATATCGCGACGCCGAACTGGTTGCGATTAAAGCGCAGTACCTCAGCGAAACACGTCGCCTGCTGGCGGACGCCGACCGGGCTCGCGTGGGGCGTTATGCGCCGATCACGCTGGGCAAGGCAAAACAGCTGTTGGCGGATGCCGAACGCGAACTGAGTGAGAATCGTTATGACACCGATCTGCCTCGCAACCTGGCGCAGCAGGCCAATTATGAGGCCAAACACGCGATTTACCTTTCCGAGGTTGTTAGGCAGGTGCGCGACAAGAGTTTGACACCGGAGCAGCTCGTGCTGCAGTGGGAACAACCGATGCAGGCGATCGCCGGCGTTGCCGACGCTGTCCCCGATATGGCAGATGGCCCGGACAGGCTGACCCGGGAACTCGTGGCTTTCTTTGAGAACCAGCGCAATCAACTGCAGAGCCTGGAGCAGGAAAAAGCCGAAAACGAAATTCGCATTGCCGACATGGAAGAAGAGTTGAGTGCCCTGGACGAGCGTCTCGGCGGCGCAACGGCCGAGAGGGCCGCGCTGGTGCAGCGGCTCGAAGCACAGGCCCGCGTCAAACAGCAGTTCGAACAGATCGAGAAGATGTTCCCGGCGAACGAGGCCCGCGTGTTTCGCGAGGGCAACAGCATTATCATGCGACTTGTCGGCCTGAGTTTCGACAGCGGCGCATCGCAGATCAAGTCGGCGAACTTTGATCTTCTTGCGAAAGTCGAAAAAGCTATCGACGTTTTCCCGCGCAGCGAAATTACGATTGAAGGTCACACGGACTCGCACGGCGGCGATGACTTCAACCAGACGCTGTCACAGGCACGGGCCGAATCCGTACAGCAGTACATGATTAACGCGATGCGTATTCCGACCTATCGCCTGATCGCGACCGGTTACGGCGAAACACGCCCTGTCGCCAGCAACGAAACCGAAGCCGGCCGCGCGCGCAACCGCCGCATCGACATCGTCATCAAGCCTAATCTCGAAGCGACTTAAGCGCCGGACATCGCAGAATCGTGGCCGCGCCACCAGGACGACACGGTGCGCGCGGTCGTTTCATTGACGAGGTAGCCGTACTCGGCGTGCACGTTGAGTGCACCATTGAGCCGAAAATAATTGTATAGCTCGACGTCCTCGAGACTCTCGACCAGCCCGAGTTTCAGCAGCGCTTCAAAGTCATTCTTGAGCCGCGGGTCGATTGCCGTCAAATCACCGACCGCCGCCAGATTTTTCCAGTGACGGATATTTTTCGGATAGCGGCCTGCGCCGTGGGACGCACTGCTCTTCAGGCGTTTTTGAATGTAGCGCTGGCCCAGCGGACTGCCCATCGTCAACAGCAGGTCGACGACGACGACATTACGGTCGCTTTGTGACAGCTCCCACAAGGTGTCGTAAGCAATCACCGAGCCCATGCTGTGCGCGATCAGCAGCACCGGGTGACGTCCCTTTGTCGCCGCTTTCAGCGGAACCTTAAGCATGCGTCGTGTATGCGCGGCGATGCCATTGTCGTCGTGTGTGTAGCGCCGCAGATCCCGCAGGTGCATTTCCGTTCGCTCGCTTGCAACATGAGGAATCAGGAACGGCAGCCGGTCGCCCAGTTTGTAAATCCAGCGGGTAAGTTTTCGCCCGAAGGAAGCTGCTTCGGCAATGTCGCGCTCGCTCGCGCTGATCTGGCTGATTACGTCTTCGATGGCCGCACTGTCGATGCCGATGTCGCGATGCTCACGATAGAAGTCGTACGTCCATGACACGATATCGAAACCACCCTTCGTCGATGCCACGGCCTCGGCCACCGGTTCGTCGACGCGGCGCAGGCCCGCCAGCAGGCAGCGCAGCAACGCGTCTTTGTGCACCGCCGGCTCTGGCTTGGGAAGCAGACCGGGCACGTAAAGAATGATCGGATGGGCAGTCCCCGACACGGCTAGCTCCGTTCCAGTAAAGCGTGAAGTTCGCCAACATGACGGACCTCACCGTCCGGCTGGGGATACTCATCGGGCCACTCATCACCGTTGCGGTTGACCCAGATGGCCTTGAGGCCCGCATCGCGCGCGCCATGAACGTCGTGCAGAGGATGATCACCGACGTGCAGCGTCTCAGCAGCGCTCGCGCCGCCGGCCGCTACTGCCATTTTGAAGATCGCGCTCTCGGGCTTGGCAACACCAGCCATTGCTGCTGACACCACGCCGTCGAACAAATCGCGTATGCCGATCCTCTCCAGGTCGGCGTTGCCATTTGTAACGGCAATCAATACAAAGCGTTCGCGCAACGACTCGAGCGCCGGTCGGGCTTCCGGAAACAGCGTGACATCGTTGCGAAACGTATTGAATACCTCGAACGCCTCATCGACATAGCTGTTGCTGTAACCCGCGGCCTCTCCGAGCCGCGTCAACACAGTGCGGCGCAGGAGGGTCAGGTCATGCAAATGGTCCTTGAATTCGGCAATGACTTCCGATCGTACCTGCATGATATCCGCTGGCTGGAACTGCTCGGTAATTCGCGGATAGTTTTCGGCAATCCAGGCGTACAGCTGCTCTTCGGCACGCTTTATCACCGGGTGGATTGCCCACAACGTATCGTCCAGATCAAGGGTAATGGTGCGAATGTCGTTCACGTATTGCCTGCGGCGTGATGATCAACGACCATTGTGGAGTCAAGATTGACTCGGAGCAAGAACATGAAATACCTGCACACGATGGTGCGTGTGACCGACATCGAAAAGTCACTGGACTTTTACTGCAACAAGCTGGGGCTTACCGAACTCAGACGCCACGACAGCGAAAAGGGACGTTTCACGCTGATCTTTCTGGCCGCACCCGGCGACGAGCAGGCGCAGATCGAGCTGACCCACAACTGGGACCTCGAGGAATACGATGAGGGCCGCAATTTCGGTCACCTTGCGTACCAGGTCGATAATATTTACGCGCTTTGCCAGAAACTCATGGATGGTGGCGTCACGATCAACCGGCCGCCGCGCGACGGCCACATGGCGTTCGTTCGCTCGCCTGACAACATTTCTATCGAGCTGCTGCAAAAGGGGGATGCCCTGCCGCCCGCCGAACCGTGGGCATCGATGCCCAGCGTCGGGCACTGGTAAGCCCTAGCTACTGCCCTCGTTGACCTGATCGGCGTGTCCGCTGTCGGCGTGGAGCGAATCCTGACCCTGCGGTTTGACCATGGGTGTCCTGGCGACTCGCCGCCGTTCCTTCGGGCGTCGCGTTAGAAAGCGCCGCAGGCGCAATGCCATCGCGATGATGGCGTCTTCCACGTTATCGAAGAACTGAAACAGGGTTTCCATTGTTCGTGACTTTAGCCGTGCCCGATTGCGCCGACGATAGCTCCGGCGGTTGCACGTTCAGTATACGCCCATAAAACTGGGGACATTCTTAATTTAACGTATTAGTACGTTAAATTAAGAATGTCCCCATTCGGCTTAGGCAGCCGGCGGCATTAACGGCGGCAAAGTATCCCCGGCATCAACCCGGGAATCAGTTTTCACAACGGCAATCGACCTGACCAATTTCGCCAACGCCGCGCCGTCCCATTCACTTCCGCCCGGACCATAGCTCGCCTTTGACAGTTTCCGCAGTTCATCAGAGAGCGGCGCTGCAACCCGTTCGGCAAGTTCGCCAACGCTGCGCGGCGCGTCATCCGGCCATTGCAGGCGGCCCCACTCGAGGAG
>JBATHK010000176.1:0-4124 GCA_049666725.1 Woeseiaceae bacterium | reverse complement strand
TTCGAAGGATAAGTATCGAAAACATTGGTCATACCGCCAATGAGTTCGATGTTGTCCCGGAATTGATAGGCGACCTCAACGTCAACCAGGACTTCCGCACCAATTCCGTCGACACCATTACCGGTATCGTCCCATCCACCGTAGTAGTTGGCGCGAACCAATGTCCGGATCTTATCCTGGATATGAGTCCAGCTAACGTTGGCCTTGACGTTCGGCAGCAAGTCTTCAAGTGCACGCACACGATCAGAATCGATTGGATTCAGTGTACCAACACTATCTACCTTCGTTCGGTTGTAGTTAGCGGCAACCGTAATATTCGACTCACCGCTACCCAGCGCAAAGCCGAATCTGCCCACAACGTCGATACCCGAGGTGGTCGTATCAAAGCTGTTGGAGAAGAACCGGAACACTGTCAAGTCATCCAAACCGATGAAGTTCTGACGATCGATCACTCCGTCGGCGTCAAGTCCCGTCAATGCATCCGAAACAGTCGCATAGTTGTTGACGCCACCATCAGCAAAATTCAATGCATCAAGGAAGTTTACGTTGGCGCCCAGCGCAACGCGGTCCTCAAGTGTGATGTCGTAAAAATCGACTGTCCAGGTTGATTGGCCCAGATCGAAGGCAAAACCAAGTGCTAAATTCTGCGCATCTTCCGGCCCCAAAGCTGGACGACCGTTGCCATCATTTTCAATGAAATCTGCTGCCAGCTGGCCCGCCGCCGAAGACAACGGCAGGGTACCCTGGTCCTGCAGTACGCCATTAACATTCTGCGTGGTTACGTTGGTAATATTCGCTTGCCCAGCGGTCGGTGCGTGGAAGCCTGTTGAGAACGCACCGCGAATGCGGAACGTGTCAGTGACGTGATACATGCCGGCAATTTTGAAATCAGTTGTGTTGCCAAATTCACTGAAGTCTTCGAAGCGAACCGCCGCTTGCAAGGTGAACGCATCGGTTATTTCGGCCTCCACATCGATATACGCAGCAATACTGTCCTGGTCAGCCGACGTGCTGTTCGGGAATCCGCCGAAACCATTTGAACTGGACGAGAAGCCCTGATCAGCGAGAATCCCAAGCGCGTACGACGCAGGATCACCGGCGAACAGGTCAAACTCTTCCTTTCGATACTCGGTACCGAACGCGACGTTCAGATCCGAGGCAAAGCCCGCATCGAAGCCGTAGGAAAAGTCTGCATTGATCATCGTTTCGGTCTGCTCCTGCCCACCCGGTACGAAATCTCTCGGCGTGTTCGGGCCAAGTGATGCATTGACCGTGTTGCGAATGAAGAAATCCGTCCGGTTAGAGCCCTGCGAGACACTAAAGTCGTAGCCAAGGCCCCTGCCCAAATCAAACTCACCCCGAACACCGGCTGCAATCGCCATGTCCTCGTTGTCGCCACCGAAGCGAGGAACAAAGCCACCCGGAATCGTTTCAACAAAAGAGAAACAGTTCGCATCGGCCGTAACCTGCGCCAGAATGGCTGCGTCAGGAATCACGCCGTTGGTGCCGGTCAGCGGAATGCCGGCCGGGCATGCGTCGCCAACACCGAGGCCATCAAGGTCACCGACGCGAACAGAAGCAACGCCGGCCGGATCCAGAGCACCAGTTATCGCGTCGACCAGCGGGCCGGCATAAACGCCGCCACGATTAGTCGGGTTGCGATAGAAGAAGCCGCCCTCCGCGGTGCGCTGCGCGTAGCTTCCGAATCCGTACAGTTCGGCTTTTTCATTCAATTCAATTGCTGAATTGAAAAAGAACTTGATGTCATCCGTAACATCAGGCTGGCCCCAGTATTGCGGAACCTCACTTGTGTACGAGTTGATGGTTCGAAAGTCAGCCGCGTCGGTGTTGCCGGCGGCAATCAGCCCCAGAACATCGTCACGAACAACCGACCGAACGGTACCGTCAGCCTCGCTGAGTTCAGCCGTCAAATTGATGAAGCCCGCGTTGCCAAGCGGCAGGCCAATGTTGCCGGCAACGCGATAGTTGTCACCATCGCTCTCGTAAGTCGAGCCGTAGTTGACCTGCACTTCACCGCCTTCGGCAGAATCTCTCAGGACGAAGTTGATGACGCCAGCGATGGCGTCGGAACCGTACTGCGAGGACGCGCCGTCGCGGAGAACCTCAACCTGCTTGAGGGCGAGAGATGGAATGGAAGAAATATCCACACCCTGGGCACCGTCGGAAATTCCGCCGCCAAGGAAAGAAATAACAGAACCGCGATGGCGCCGCTTGCCGTTAACCAGAACCAGGACATTGTCCGGTGACAGGCCACGTACGTTCGCGGGCCGTGAAATGGTCGCGGCGTCGCTGATGGGCTGCGTGTTCACGTCAAATGACGGGACCGCGGTGCGCAACATATCCTGCACATCCGCCGACGCGTTCTGGGAAAACTCCGCGCCGGAGATGACATCGATCGGCACCGGTGAGTCCGAGGCCGAACGATCGGCCCGACGGGTGCCGGTGGTGATAATCTCCTCGATCATCTCGCTCTTTTGCGCGAAACTCTGTTGCGGAAACGCAACAAGCGCTGGTAGCGCCAGGGCCAATAATGCGCCCTTACGTACATTAAGTCGTATATCCAATTTCGTTTCTCCCCTGACAATATAGTCGAAATACACGCTGTTTATGCTAGTTGGTTCGATCACAGCGCTTTGTTTGCGGTAACTGCGTGGTCTGGTCGCTCATGCTCGTTGCAGATTTACCACATACAGCTTTGCTAACTATCGACCTTTCGGGCGAACGAGTCAACCCGATTTGCCGGCTTTCCTGGCTCAAAAACCGCGCTTTTATCGCGTCGGGGAAGCCTGGCTCTCGTAAATGATCCTGCCGCTGACGATCGTCATGAGAATCTGCCCGCGCAATATGTCGCCCGGGCTCTGGTCCGCGAGCAGGAACGGATCCACCGTCATCACGGTCAAATCGGCCCACCGGCCCGGCGCAATAACGCCAGCTTTGTCCTCGCGAAAACTCGCATAGGCAGACCATTCGGTATAGCCGCGCACGGCTTCATCGGCCGTCATTCTCTGCTCGGCGTACCAGCCACCCTCCGGCTGCCCATTTTTGTCCTGTCGCGTGATCGCCGAATGCAGGCCGTAAAATATGCTGTGATCCGAGCCGGGATTGTCCGAGTTGAAGGTCAGCCTGGCACCCGCATCCCGCAGCGATCGCCAGGCGTATGCGCCAAGCACCCGCTCCGGTCCCAGGCGTTGTTCCGCCCAGGTCTTGTCTTCCATCGCATGCGGCGGCTCCATCGAAGCAATGATGCCGAGCTGCCCCAAGCGTGGAATATCTTCGGGGCTTATTACCTGCGCATGTTCGATGCGGTGCCTGTTGCCGGCGGTGGATGGGTATTCCTTGAAGACACTTTCGAGAATGTCGATCGCTTCGCGATTGCCCGCGTCGCCGATCGCATGAATCGCAATCTGGAATCCGGCTTTCATCGCCGCTGCATTCAGCGCCTGGTTGAAGCCGTAACCATCTCCGCTGATACCGCGATGACCGGGCTGATCCGCATAGTCATAGAGGAGCCGCGCGCCGCGTGAGCCGAGCGCGCCGTCGTAATAGGCCTTGACCGTCCGGGTAACCAGCATGCTGTCGCTATCACTGTCCGGACCTTTCTCGATCCACTTGCGAATCAGGTCTTCATCACGCAATGACAACATCGCGTACACACGGATAGGCAGCTTATCGGCGGCTTCGAGTTCCTCGAGAATGCTCATCGCTTCTGTATCGAGGCCGGCATCGTGTACCGCGGTATATCCGTCCGCCGCCATTTGACCGAGTCCCAGCAAGAGCTGCTTCGTCAGGATCTCTCGCGACGGCTCCGGGACGGCATCACTTAGCATGTTGACACCCTGGTTCAAAAACAGTCCGCTTGGCTGACCGTCGCTTCCCAGGCGCATCTCGCCACCGACCGGCACTTTCGACTCTGCGGTAATTCCCGCTGCATCAAGCGCCGCCTGGTTAGCCCACCCAGCGAAACCGTGCAGGCTGTCCATGAAGACGGGATGGTCGGGCACGGCCGCCGTAAGAAGCACCTTGTCCGGATAGGCGTTTGCCCACGCGCCCTCATCCCAGCCGCGGCCAACGATCCAATCGCCCTTTGGCACGGACTTCGCGCG
>JBATHK010000175.1:0-2643 GCA_049666725.1 Woeseiaceae bacterium | reverse complement strand
CGCGCGCAAAATAGTCGGCCGTTTGGGCGTGAGAGAGTCCCGATAGCAGCAGGGCAGCACTCAGCCATGTCAGCCGGCGCAAAGAGCAAAAGGCGTCGCGAAGACTCAAGAGGCCGGCACGCATGGTTATTCCCCCTAATCTCGGATTCTTATCGGGATTCTAGCACCGCCTCGATTTCGGCAACCTGGGCTTCTGTAACCGGCTGAAACTTGCCGAGCGCGCAGGTGGCACCCGCTGCCCAGCTTCCGCCCCAACGCCACGGCCAGCGCCGGTACCAGGGCCAGTCGAACCACTCGGCAACCTCGAACCGGTCCGCATCGCACATGCGCGTCGAGCTGAATTGCCTCACGACCAGAACCTGTCCGTGCCGAAGCTCGGGACAACGCGTTCGCAGCGTGTTGATCCACTGTTTGCCACGCCGGCCCTCGAACAGGATGCGCCGGTCGTCGAGCGCCCGGAAACTGCGATACTCGTTGTCCGACAGGCAGCGTTTGGTTTCACCGAACTCGGCAGGATCGAGCGGTGCACTCAGAATCTCGGTAATGTCGGCTTCTCTGGCCTGTCGCCGCTCTTCGACGTCAGGCGAGGTGGCACAGCCGACACACAGCAAAGCGGCGGTCGATACCAGGCACAGTGTCTTATTGATTGCACGCATGATCCGCTCCTTATCGTCATCACACAGCATCACGCTATCACGGGCCTGAGGGCCCGGACATAAGGGAAATATGCAGTAAACGGATCTACTGCTGCTGCGTTAAAAGACTGAAAAGGTAGTTGTTTGGGACGTTATTTCGCCTCGGCCAAAACCTTCATGGTGTCCCTTTTGACACCGTCTTCGGCGGCCGCTGCCATGCCTTCCTCTGACGTCAGCATCGTGTCGAGCGCATCCATGTCGGTGACGGCGATCACGAGCCCGGTCAGGTTGGGGTTGTTAGCGCTGCGGAAGGTGTGCACATGCGCGGCACCATTTTCCGCGAACAGCTTGTGGCGGCTGTTTTCACCGCGCCAGGCGGCCAGCCATTTCTCGGCGTCGTCGACTTCATGCATGATCATCAGGTGGGTCATCGGCATGTCGGTCTGCATCGCGCCATTGCTATTCCAGATATCGTTAACAATGCGCCACTGGCCATCATTATCCCGGCGCCAGGTCTCCATGAATTTTCCGGTGTCCACAGCTTCATCACCTGACTGGAGTTCGTAAATTCCGACGCGGTAGCCCATATCGCCGAAAACCTTTGCCTCCACGGTGGTGAGCGTTCCGCTCAAACCGGCGTCAATCATCCCACCAAACATTGAGCGAACGGCATCGTGGCCGATCATCGCCTCGGCATTTGGCGGCATCAGGCGAGAATCACTCGTATAAAGTTCCACAAGCGTATCGACATCCTGTGCATTTAATGCGGTTTCCCAGGTATCCGAGCGCGAGGTGATGACTGACGGGTCGGCCGACTGCGGGGCCTGGCTGCAAGCCGTAACCAGAAAGAACAGGGCAAGTAGGGTAAGAAGCTGTTTCATGACTGAATCCTTTGCGAGATGAATGCACTTAAGGGTAGCAGAGGAACAGGGGTTTTGCTGTTGGGGACATTCTTAATTTAACGTGTTAGTACGTTAAATTAAGAATGCGTTAAATTAGGAATGTCCCCAAATGTAAAAGTTGTCGCTAAAAAAAACCCCGCACATGGCGGGGTTTCAAATGATGCGTAGTTTCCGCTTATCGGCCGAAATAGAATCGACCTTCGAGCGTGTATGAAGTTACGTCGTCGCTCCATTCAGCACCGAGACCCAGCGCGAAGGCTTCCGTAAAGCTGTACAGTCCGCCCACACCAAAGCCCGTATCGTCGCCGCTATCGCTGTAATCGACGTAGCTGATGCCAGCGTTCAGCTCGATCTCTTCGCTTGCTGCAAAACGCAGACCAAGGTCGAGGCCAATGCCGTTGTCATCGGCATCACCCGGTCCCGGTGCATCGAAATCGATGTACTGGTATGACACGCTCGCCACGAGGTCGACGACCGGCGATAACGATGTGTGATAACCGATGCCGGCACCGAGCGTCGATAAATCGATACCAAAGTCCAGCCCGACCGCCTGATAGCCGGCGAAAACGTGAAAGTCTTCATTGATGGCATACGATCCAGCAAGGCCAAAGCCGTCACCGTCGACGTTGACGTCATCGATTTCGATGTTGCCGTAGCTCAGTGATAAATAGTTGTAATCAAACTCTTTTGCGCTGGCCGAGGCCGTAAGCGCGAGAAACAATAGCACTAATGTTGAACGCAGCATTGCGCTCTCCTTAATCTTTGCCCAAGAACGGCGCATCCTAGCAAAAAAAACCTCGGTTCGACCCCTGTTTATCGCTGATTTTCGAATTATTTTCTGCGTTATGTCCTGATGGTCAAACCGGCGTCAAACCCCTAAATTAGGGGTAGCGGGCCGATGCAGAGCCGTCCGCGGAGCGGGCTGATGAGCGACTACTCGAAATTGCGGGAGCGCATGGTGAAGCGCCAGATAGCGGGGCGCGGCGTCAGGTCGAAGCTGGTTCATTAAGCAATGCGCAAGGTGCCGCGCGAGCGATTCCTGCCCAGGGGGCAAGGGGTGTTTGCCTACGACGACTCGCCGCTGCCGATTGGCAACGGCCAGACGA
>JBATHK010000174.1:0-3642 GCA_049666725.1 Woeseiaceae bacterium | reverse complement strand
CGGCACTGATCGACCAGTGTGCCGAGTTGCTGGACGATGCGAGCGCCGATATCGCAACCCTCGCTTCGCCTCTGCTCAGCGGTGAGGATTTCGACGACCCCAATGTCGTCAAGGTCATTCGCGATGTTCACGGCCACGCAATTTATTTCAGTCGCACGGCCATACCTTACGCCCGGGAAGCGGAAAACAAGACACGGGCAGTGGCGTCGGCCCTGCATCACCATGGCATTTACGGCTATCGCTGTGGCGTGCTGCGGCGCATCGTTGCGGCGGAGCCGTCCGACCTTGAAGTCTGCGAGCAGCTCGAACAGCTGCGAGCGCTATCACTGGGCATGACCATCGCAGTCGGCGTGCCCACGATACGACCGGGCATCGGCATCGACACGGAAGAGGATTTGCGCCGCGCCGAACGAGAGTTCTCATCCTGATCCGAGAAGAACATCAGGTTTTTCAAATATCTAGGTACAAGCCCGCATTGATTTTCTCGTTCTGCTGCTGCACAAATACATAGCCCGCGTTGTGGGGCAAAATCGCTGACGGATGCAACGGCATGGATTACCCATTATGGGAGAGCTGCGGATTCGATGAGAACACGATTGCCGAGCGTTTGCGCCTCATCGGACTGGACCAGGAGGGAATGCAGGCCAGCGGCCGAGAACTCCACGACCACGTGGTTGTCCCGAACGTCGATGCCATCGTTGATCGCTTTTACGGCTCACTGCTGAAAATCGACGAGTTCAATCGTTTTGTTGACGGATCGTCCACAGCAGCACGGCTGAGGGAGAGCCAGAAAGGCTACCTGCTGGGACTCGGGATCGATATCCACAGGCGCGAGTATTTCGAGGAACGGCTGCGGATAGGCTCCGTACATCAGCGCATCGGAGTACCGCAAAGGCTCTATCATTGCACGTTCCAGGGGCTGCAAAGCCTGCTGGTCGAGTACATTCCGGACACGATTCGCGACGACGGACCGGCGTTCGCCGAAATGCTGCAATTCATCCTCAAGATCACGGCACTCGATATGTCGCTTGCCGTTGAGAGCTACTGTTCGAACCGAGTGTCCGACCTTACGAAGTCACTCGAGATCGAGCGGGTCGAGGCTGTCCGCCTGCGCAAACTCGCGGTGACCGACTGGCTGACCAATCTTCGCAATCACTCCTATTCCAAACGGTGCCTCGGTGCCGCCCTGGAGCAAGTCCGTATTGAAAAGTCACCGCTGTGCGTGATCATGGCCGACCTCGATCATTTCAAGGAAATCAACGATGCTCACGGGCACCTGGTAGGCGACGAAATACTGCAAATTGCCGCGGGCCGGATGATTTCAGGCGCGCGAGCCGATGATGAAATCTGCCGCTACGGTGGCGAGGAATTCCTGTTCATACTGCAAGACACCGATATCACTGAGGGTGAAGAAGTGGCCGAACGCGTGCGAATGCATATCAACGGTGATGCGATGCACAGTCGCGACGCACAGCTGATGGTCACGATCAGCCTTGGCGTTGCGCAGGCCCGCGATGGCGATACGGTAGATACGTTAATAGGGCGAGCCGACCAGGCGCTCTATGAAGCCAAGCATGCCGGGCGCGACTGCGTCCGACGGGCATAAACCTCGGTCCGACCCCGGTCACTCAGGTGGCTCACGCGCCGCCGCGCCTTTTCTCAAGTTCCATCCTGATTTCGTAGGCCTTGTCCTCAGTAATCGAGAATGTCGCTATCGCCCAAATGGCAACGCCTGAGGCGATACAGGGTACAAATGCATCGAACATGCGCATGTAGGTAATCGTTTCTGCCGCCTGATTTCCCCCGAGTTCCACGTCGAAGCCCGTCAGGGTGAGCAGAATGCCGCCGCCCGCAATTGCCACGGCCTGGCCGAGTTTGACGACCCACCAGAATATGGATCCATACATGCCTTCACGCCGCTCATGCGTATTCAGCTCATCGGCATCCACGACATCGGCAATCATCGATGGCATCAGCGTAAACAGTCCCGCCAGGCCAAACGCCATTAGTGGCGCCGGAATCAGCGCGAGCCATGGGTTGTCGGGCGTGTAACAAAACCATTTGAGCGCGTAACCGATCATGGAGATCCCGGTAGAAACAAAGAACGCCTTTCGTTTGCCGACCTTGGTGCCCAGCCAGGTGACGAACGCGATAACGCCTAACGCAGCAACCGCCATGAGCAGTCCCGAGTGGCCGACAAGTTCGGCTCCTTTGCTGGCATCCCCGCTGAATACATAGTGGATCAAGACGGAGGACTGGAAAGAAGCGATTAATATGAAGCCGTTGAAGACCAGGAACGTTGCGGCGCAGAGTTTGAGAAACGGCTTGAACTTGAGTGTCGTTGCGAAGCCATGGATGAAATCCTTGATGACGTGCAACATGCCACTATCGGGCTGCTCTTGTTTCTCACCCACCTCTGAGGCGGCAACTTCTTTATATCGCTCGCGTAAAAATATTGCGGGCATAACGCCGACTAAGATGACGACCACGCCGATCATTATCGCGAGGTTGCTGGCGCCATGCTTAACGTCAGTGAACAGTCGTTCGCTATACATAATCGCGAGGAAATAGGGAGAGATCATGTAGGCGATATTGCCGATAAAGTTCTGCACGCCCATCAGGCGTGTGCGTTCGTGATAGTCGGGTGTCAACTCGTAGCCGAGCGCGACCCAGGGCGTCGCGAATATTGTGTACGCGAGATAGAAAATCAGCGAGCCTACAAGAAAGTAGGTGAAGTAAAATGTGTCGCTCTTGTCCGCCGGCAATTGCCAAATCAGCGCGTAGATGATGCCAGCGGCAATTGCACCGACAAAGATATACGGTCGGCGACGGCCCCAGCGCGATTTCGTGTTGTCCGAGATATAACCCATCAATGGATCGGTTATGGCGTCGGTCAGGCGGGGCAGGGCGCCGAGCAGACCGACCAGCGCCGGACTCATGCCGTAGCCGAGATTGAGTACAATAATCATGCCACCGATCGCTGCTGCGAGGGTGTTGTTGACGAACGCGCCGAGCCCGTAGATTAGCTTTTGGGCAAAAGGAATTCTGTCTGCAGGCGCTGTTTGGTGGTGGGTTGCTTGGCTCATATTATTATTATTCCCCCGATCGCAAGCATTATCCGCACGATCGTCTATCAAATTGACAGCGCTGTCAAATATTGTTACAAACCAAGTAACGCATTTACGCCAGGACGACGCCCACAATCGTGGCGCTCAATTGGGGGAAACGTGCGACTTGCACCAGGACGCTTGCGATGATGTTGCCAATAATAACAAAGGGGCAAATGCGTTCTGGTTACTCCAGGATCCTCGTCAGCGCCGCACTCTTCGGCTTGCTGTTGGTTACAACTATGAGCAGCTCCATCGCAAATCCACCGCATGACCACCGAACGATTGAGCAGCGCGTAGTCGAATTGCTTGCCGACATGACGTTGGCTGAGAAGGTCGGCCAGATGAACCAGGTCAATGCCTCCGACGAGGACATGCCGCATCATCTTAGAGAGGCGATCGAGGCCGGACGAGTGGGTTCGGTTCTCAACCAGGTTGATGTAGATACCGTCAACGAACTGCAGCGAATCGCTGTGCAAGAGAGCCGGCTCGGCATCCCGCTTTTGGTCGGGCGCGATGTCATTCATGGTTTCAA
>JBATHK010000173.1:0-8135 GCA_049666725.1 Woeseiaceae bacterium | reverse complement strand
TTGGCGGCCCCTTTTTTTTGCTGCAGTTGTTCGGATACCAGGTTCTGCGGCTATGACCAGAACCGGTCGTCGTCAATTATCGAATAAAGATATTCGGCCTTTTCAACCAGCGCCCTTGCCTGCGCCTGCCAGTCGGTTGCGGGATCAAGACCCAGGCGCTGCTGTTCTGTCGGGTCCTCCAGCCGCGCGGCTTCGAGCTGCCACTTCATCGAGAAATGGCGTGCAGCGTCGCGCGCTGTGGAGGCGACGCCGGAATGCACGCCGTCAACGGGAACCGAACCGCCGATGACCCAGAGGAACTCGGCCCGCTGCCCCTGGTCCCGCAGCTTGCCGATGACGATATCGAAGGGCTTGCTCCAGGCGGGCTTCGCCTCCAGCAACGGGCTGTCGATAATACCTTCGTCTGTGATTTTCTGAACGACGTCTGCCAGCGTCTCCCGTGCCCAGTCGACGGCCTCATCAGCTTTACTGTTGTCTGACATGTCTGTGTCCCTGTATCGTTGTTTTGCCTATGCTGCCTGGTCGCGCCGCGTGGCACGCAGTATCCACCCGATTGGCAGTGCCTTGTCGTCGATCATCAGCGGCTCTGAGCGCTCGACGTGCAGGCCTTGTGAACGCACATGCTCGCATATTCTCGCAAAGCCGTCGGCATCGCTGGCCGAATCGCACATCGATTGCATGCGCCGTTCGTACTCCGCGAGCTCCCTGTCCATCGCACGCAGCCAGCCAAGAACTTCATCAGGCTCATAGTGCTGAATATCGCTGTGAATTTTCTGCACGTCCGAATAAAGGCGGACAACGGTCTCGCCCGCGACGTGCTCGCCATGCTCCGACAGGATGGCTTCGAGTTCCTGAATCGAAGGATTGAGCTCGAGAGCCGCTTTGTCGTAGCTGGACCGGTCAGCGCCACGCACGGCCGCGAATCCTGATTCGAAAAACGTCAGCGCGCGTGGCACGAACTTTGACTGCCGGGTACGCCGGATGGCATCCAGCGCCGCCGCGCACTCCTGGTAAATGATGCCCGGCCGAACGTGCATCATCAGGATCAGCGTGCCGCCTGGCGCCAGCAGACGCGTAGCTTCACTCAGTGCGGCGGGGCCCGCGTACTCGATACCGAACTGGCTGGTTACAAGATCGAACGCCGAATCGTCCAGCGGGATCGAATTTGCGTCCGCCACCAGGCCGGTAACCTCCCGAAACCGGCTGCGAACGCTCTCGATTGCGGCCGCAGAAAAATCCACGCACGTGACTTCGCAATTTCCGCCACTGGCGTGCTGAGTCAGCCTTTCGACGACCGCCCCGCTACCGGTCGCTATGTCGAGCATCCTGATGCTTCGCTCGCTACTGATAACTTCAGCCAGCGCAAGGTCCCAGAACGTTGCGACAGCCGGATGAGTGACACCGTCGGCAGCGTACGCACCGGAACTGCGGGCTCCCTGCCAGTAGGTGTCCCAGCCGCGTGTTAACGGCGAATCATTGGACTCGTTCATACAGCTCTTGATCATCCGGACCGATGCAGCCGGAGTATAGCCGATTGATTCGGACCGCGATCGATGTCAGATTGTCGCGATGACTAATGAGATCGCAAATTTGAGTAACGCCGGCAGGCAAGCGGCAGCAAAGCAGGACTGGTCTACGGCACATGCTTGTGCCACAGGCATCCTGAGTCGCGCGCCGCAGAATCCGGACGGTTTGTTCCTGATGGGTCTCGTCGAGAAGGCCGCGAGGAAACCACGGAAAGCGACGGCGGCGTTTGAAGCTGCGCTACGAATTGACGCGAGTAATTACGCCGCCGCGGTTGAGCTCGCCGGCCAGTATTCGATCGCGCGGCGTAACGGTGATGTTGCCGAGCTGCTTGGCCGCTACCAGGACGCATTGACCAACAGCCCGCGCTACCTCGACATGGCGGCAACGGTGTACACAGAAATCGGGATGCCCGAACGAGCCTGGCCGCTTTACAAGCGCGCTAACGAGCTGCAGCCGGATATCCCGCTGTTCCAGGCGAACCTTGCGGCCTGCGCCGTGTTCGTCGGCGAAATCGACACGGCGCGCGAGACCTACCTGGCGCTGCTCGAAAAAAATCCCACGCACCAGAGAAACCACTACCAGCTCGCGCGCCTGGAACGGGCGAAGGACACGCAGCATATCGAGCAAATGCTCGTTGTCTTAAGTGAGACGAAACTGCCGCCAGACCGCAATATTTTCCTCAACTACGCGCTCGGAAAAGAGTATGAAGACCTGCAGGAATGGGACAAGGCGTTTGATCATTACAAGCAGGCCGGCGACGCTGTCGTCAGCGTCGCCAAATACGATGTTAACGATGACATCGCGATCATCGACAAAGTGATCGAGGTATCGACTGCAAGTTGGCTGCGGAGCGATTCTCCTGCAACGACCGATGACAAGACGCCGCTTTTCGTCGTTGGATTGCCCAGGACGGGTACCACGTTGACGGAACGTATCATCGCGAGCCACTCGAAAGTACAGAGCGTGGGGGAGACAGAGTTCATCCAGATGATCATGCGCAGAGAGAGCAAGGTTGAAGCGCTCGAGAAAATGACGCCGGAAATGCTCGACTCTGTTGCTCGCAGGGATATTGCGCTGATCCGGGACGGTTATATGGATACGATTCGCTACCGTCTTGCAGAGCCGCCGATATTTATCGACAAGCTGCCGTTCAACGTTCTCTACCTGGGTTTCATCGCCAAGGCCTGGCCGAACCAGCCCATTGTTTTGATGCATCGCAACCCCATGGACGCGTGCTTTTCCATGTACAAGCAGGTGTTCACATGGGCGTACAAGTATTCTTACGACCTGGATACGCTGGCGAGTTACTACATCGCGTATGAACGATTGTGCCAGCACTGGCGCGAACTACTGGGTGACCGGCTCGTTGAAGTAAAATACGAGGAGCTCGTATCGGACCAGGAAGCACAGACGCGGCGCTTGCTGGATCGTGTCGGTCTCGAGTTCGAACAGGCCTGCCTCGAATTCGAAAAGAACAAGGCGCCAACGGCAACCGCGAGCTCGGTGCAGGTACGACAGAAGGTGCATACAGGTTCAGTCGGTCGCTGGAAGCGCTACGAAAAACAGCTGGAGCCTCTGCGACAGCGGCTCGACGCCGCGGGCATAGCAACAGGGTAAGCATCCGTTGGCCGCCGAAACCGCACAACTCACCCTCGCCGCACGGCAAGCCGTGGCCGCAAAAGAATGGGCGCGTGTCAGCGCGCTGGCCATGGAAATCGGCCGGCGAGCGCCGGCGGGCGCAGAGGGGCCGTTCCTGATGGGGCTCGTGGATAAAGCCGCCCTTCGAACCGAAGCAGCGGCAAGACTGTTCCAGCAGGCATTGTCAAAAGACCCGGAGCGCTACGATGCGGCCGTCGAATTGGCCAACCAGTACCTCGCGCTAAATCGCTATGGCGAGGCCCACGAACTGCTTGATCGATACCGGGCGAAGTTGCACAACAGCCCGCTGTATCTCGACATGGCAGGACAAGCCTATTTCATCATGGGGCATTACGAACAGGCCTGGCCACTGTACGAGCAGGCCAGCCAATTGCAGCCAAAGGCCGAGATTTTTCAGGCCCACCTGGCTTCCTGCGCCGTATATCTTGGCAAAATGGACCTCGCAAAATCGATCTACCGCAAGCTCCTCAAACGGCATCCGAAACACCAGCAGTTCCACTACGATCTCTCTCAGCTTGATCGCGCGCGCGATGATCGACATATCAGGCAAATGCTCAAGGTGCTGAAAAAAAGCGACGCCGCGCCTGCGAACAATATTTATCTCTATTACGCACTGGGCAAAGAGTATGAAGACCTGGGCCGATGGCCCGATGCGTTTCGTTATTACAAGAAAGGCGGCGATGCCGTCAAAACCGTCGCTAACTACGACGTTGCGGACGACGTCGACCTGATAGACAGGATCATCGAGACCTGCTCGGCAGCATGGCTGCAGGATGGGCCGGCAACGCTACAGACTGAAAAGACGCCGATATTTGTGGTTGGCCTGCCGCGCACCGGCACTACGTTGACCGACCGCATTTTGTCGAGCCATTCGCTGGTGCAGAGCGCCGGTGAATCGCAGCTCCTGCAAATGGTGCTGCGAGACGGATCACGGGCCGGCAATCAGATTGGCATAACAGGGGCCCAGATCGACGCCGCCGCGCGGCGCGACCCCGAGTCCATCGCAAAGGCATACGTCGATGCGGTTTCTCATCGCCTCGGCAACGAGCCTTATTTTGTCGAAAAACTGCCGGAAAATGTGCTGTACCTGGGCTTCATTGCCAAATCGTGGCCGGACGCGAGAATCGTGCACTTGCGCAGACACCCGATGGACGCCTGCTTCGCCGTTTACAAGCAATCATTCTTTCGTTTTGCGTACTCGCTCGATGATCTTGCGCGCTATTACCTCGCCTATGACCGCTTGAGCAGGCATTGGCGCACGGTGCTGGGATCGCGGATGGTCGAACTGAACTACGAGGACCTCGTAAGCGACCAGGAGGGCGAAACAAGGCGGCTGCTGCAGGAGCTCGGGCTGGAATTCGAGGAAGCGTGCCTGCGCTTCGATCAGAACGTCGCGCCCGTTGCTACGGCAAGCTCGGTACAGGTACGGGAAAAAGTGCACACACGATCTGTCGGCAAATGGAAAAAGTTCGAGCGCCAGTTGCGGCCGTTGCGTGAGCAGCTGGAGCAGGGAGGAGTCGCGCTGTGATTTGGAGGGTTATACGATGCCAGGGTTATTTGAATTGAGGGTCTTCGCGCGCCATACGCTGCTTGCGGGCATGTTATTCCTTGGCGCGCTACCGCTGTCACATGCCGACCCCGTGAGTTCGGAGGCGCTGCAGGCCTGCAGCGCGATCGATGACGCGTCGGCACGCCTCGCCTGTTACGACGAGGCTGTCGGCCTGCCGGCGCCTGCCGCAAACACGAAGGCGACGCCTGCCGAGGAGACGGCAGCGGAGGAGACAGCAGCCGAGAAAACGCTCGACGATCTCGGTGCAGAAACATTGCCCGGCGCTAGCCGCGCCGACGATAAAGAGCTTGCCGTCCGGGCAAGAGTTACCGGCTGCAAGAAAGACGCGCGAAACAAGTACATGTTCTTCTTCGAAAACGGCCAGGTTTGGAAGCAATCGAGTGACAAACGCGTCTATTTCAAGGACTGTAATTTCGAGGTAACAATTAGCAGGGACTTTTTTGGTTACAGGATGTTGAAAGACGGCGACAAGGGTCGAATCCGCATTGCGCGCGTGAAGTAGGCCAGATCGAAACGGGCCTACTCGCCGCGCCGCGGAATGTCTTCGTCCAGCATCAGCGCGCGCACGAACTTCATCGGCGGAGAGCCGTAGGACAGCACCTGGTCGTGATAACGTCGCAACGTGAACTCGTCACCCCAGAGTTTCTCCGCGGCCGCACGCATTTCCAGGTGCTCCTGGTAGCCGACGAAGTAGGTCGAGAGCTGTGCCGATGTCAGCTGCGCCCGCACCCACTTGCCGGCCGCCTCGCGCTCTTCCTGGAATCCCCCTTCAACCATGAGTTTCATTGCCGCCTCGCGCGTCATGCCGTCGACATGAATAGCCGAGTCGATGATCGCGTTGGTTACGGCGCGCAGGTACCACTTCAGGTTGATGAGCTTCATTAGCGGATCGTGATTCATGTAGCCCGCCTCTATCATCATTTGCTCGGCATACACCCCCCAGCCCTCGACGAAGGGCCCGGACCACAGGACGCGGCGCAGTGTCGACGGATAGCGATTGCTGAGTGCGAGCTGCAGGTAGTGACCCGGCACGCCCTCATGAATGGTCAGGTCCTGCATGGACAGCAGGTTGTATTCACGCAGGAAAGACTCGACCTGTTCGTCTGTCCAGTCGGCAGGCAGCGGCGCAACGGCATAGAAAGCTGCCTGTCCTTTGTCCAGGGGCCCGGGTGGGTCAAGATAGGCGACAGATACTCCGCGCTGAAACTCCGGCATGATGATGATCTCGACCGGATCGTCGGGCACCGTCACGATGTTGTGCTCGATTACAAAGTCGGTTGCCTGCTGCAGATACTCCCTGGCCACGTCGACAATGCCGCCGCGCGGCGGCAGCTTCCTGTACGCTTCTTCGAGCGCTGCCCGAATGACCGCCTGCTTGTAGGCCTCGTCCGGATTGTCCGGGAATGAAGTGTAAGGATGTTTGGCGACATAGACTGTCCTCGCAACCTCATACATTTCGTTGCGTACGGCCTCGTATTCACGCTCGGCCCTTGCCGTAATTTCCTTGCGAGTCAGCGGCGAGTTGAGTGCAAACGCGAGCTTGACGTCATAAAGTTTTGCACCAATCCGGAAGTTGCCGTTGGCCCGCGGCAATAACTCCTTCTCCAGCCATGCCTGGTGCTCGGCAACCGCAGTGCTGGCCGATTCGATGGCGGACTTGAGCCGCTGCTGCTGCTCAGGCGTCAGCACACTCATCGCCGGGACGATCATCGACTCGACGATGGAGACCAGGCCTGGGTTTTGTTGCACAGCAGTTTCGGCATGGACTTTTGGTACGCGCGATGGTTCGAGCGACGCTCTCGCCTGGGCAAGGAACCGCGGTATTTGCTCGAGACGCGACGTCGCGTTGAGTAGCCTGGACTCGATCGGCGCGAAGTCGCGGGCGACGAGGCCGTAGATAGCGCTGCCAGCAAGGTTTACGTAGTACAGCGGGTTCCAGGCCCACTCCTGGAGCTGATCGAGCGACCAGAGGCTGGACTCGATTTCGTGCAACAGCAGTTCTGCATCAACCTGGTTCGCGCGTGAGAGCTGTTTCCGGTCGATGGCGCCCAGCGCTTCTTGATAGTCTGAAAGCAAGGTCCGCGTTTCCTTGCGCGCACCGTCATCGACCTGGTCCAGTTGCCCGTCGGCCGCGTGGTCGCCGATCAGGGTCGCATAGACCGGGGAGAAATTCGTGAGATCACTGATGTACTCGCTGGCGAGGTTTTCGAAGGCCTGGTCGGCTGCGGTCGCAGCAATTGCGGTTCCGGCGAGCAGGAAGACGGTCAGTGCGAAAGTAAGGCGTTTCACGGTATTGCCTCGGACGTTGCGGGAGTGCGGCAAACCTTAGCACGGTCGCGGCAACGCTGTAATATCCAGCACATGCTGCGCGTTCTTCTGCCCCTGCTGTTGCTTTGCCTGGTTGATATACCGGTCCAGGCGGATGAGCGGATTCCCGCTTACCTGGTCCGGCTGCCGCAGTCGGTCAGGACCGTGTTCGTGGCCGAGACCGCGACCGCGGCGTTCCACCGTTTCGAGAACCCGGCAGGGCCTGAAATCGACCATGCGGGTTCAGTGGACATGTCGTATGGCGAAAACGGTGATGGCAAACAGCGCAACGGCGATCGAAAAACACCGCTCGGTATTTACTTCGTTACCGAACAGCTCGATACCAGCCGAATGCATGAGAAATACGGCGTAACGGCTTTTGTGCTCGACTACCCCAATGCGCTTGACCGCCGTTTGCAGCGGACCGGCGATGGCATCTGGGTACACGGTGTCGATCCGCGCGGCGGCAAACGGCCGACACGGGATACGGATGGCTGCATAGCGCTGCCTAACGAAACGCTTGAAATGATCGAGGACCGTTTTTTTCCAAACGCAACGCCGGTGCTTGTCGCGCGCGAAATCAGCTGGGTCGAGCCCGGCCAGCTCGATGAGCTGCGAGGCGAGCTCGATGCCGCGATCGCCCGATGGGCGAACAGCCTGCAACGTGGAGACATGCACGCTTTCCTGTCGCTTTATGATGCCGATTTTCGGCATTGGAGTATGAACAAGGCGGAGTGGACCGCGTTGATTACAGAGACCTACGGGTCGCGGTCAATACAGAAAGTGACGGTCAGCGACGTTCTGCTGCTGGGAGACCCCGGGGAGGACGGAGTCTACCTGAGCCGTTTTCGCCTGAGCATCAAAGAGAACTCTAATACCGTTGAGCTCACAAAGCGCCTGTACTGGCGACGCGCCGGGCCGGGCGACCTGACCGTCATTGTCGAGGACAGCGGCTAGTTCTGGCGTTCTAGCGCAGGCCCTCGCGAACGGTGAGCTCGTCAATAAGCTCCATGAGCTTGGGATAGCTGCCGCCGGCCTCAGTTGCGTTTGTCCGGTACTTGCCGTTGACGAC
>JBATHK010000172.1:0-12466 GCA_049666725.1 Woeseiaceae bacterium | reverse complement strand
GTCTCCTGATCGATACCTTCATTCTCGAAGTTGTCGGCGAACGTGAAACCGCCGAAGCCGAGGTCGTCGGGATCCAGGTTGAGCTCCTCGAGTTTCGTGTAGGTCAACTCGGCGCGATGATCGTCGTTGATGTTCCAGTCAAGTCGCGCAAAGGTGCGTTCGCTGGTCTGCGGCAGGCTTCTTACAATTGGACCAACGTCGCGCCCGTACTGGTTCAAGAGTATTCCGGCGATCTGGTTTGCCTCGGCAAGTGTCAGAAAGTCCTCATTGGCGAAACCACCGCCAATAGGTCCGGTGTTTTGTACGCCGCCTTCGTCGGTCTCTTCATAGGCTACCGAGAAAAACAACCTGTCCTTGATGATCGGACCGCTGAAATCGAAGCCAAAGTTCTTGTCTTCGAAGGGGTCGAAAATGACGGTGTCACCTTCGAGCTTGTCGCCCGTCAGGCTCTCGTCGTTAAACAAATAAAACGCGGATCCGTGAAACTCGTTCGAACCGGGCTTGGTGACGACGTTGATCGCGCAACCCGTGAACTGGCTGTACTGGACGTCAAGCGGCGCGAATTCGACCGATGTCGAAGCGATCATGTCGAACGGAATCGGGAAGGCAAATCGTGCCGAGGTTCCCGTACCTTCGTTCAGCCCGAAGCCGTCGTTATTGATTGTGCCATCGATGGTAAACGCGTTTGAACGGGAAGTGCCGCCCAGGCAGTTGATACCCGAACCGGCGCCGTTATCGGCTCTTGCGAGGCTGACGCGCGGATCGCTGCGAATGACGTCGCGGATTTGTCTCGCGATGCTCGGCAAGGATTCGATTTCGTTGATACCGAACGATGTGCCCGGTCCAATCGCGAGATCCACTGTCTGGACCATCCTGGCGGTCGTAACGATCTCCTCGATCGCTTCGTCGCTTGCGGCAAGCGGAACGTTAAAATTCGCGGGCGCCGAAAGGTTGGTAAAGACGTCGGTGATCAGTGCGTTCTGGTACTGGGCCGACACGATGCGGATCGTGTAGGGACCGCCGACGGGCAGGCTGCGAACTTCGAACGTACCGTTGGCATTGGTCCGGACTGTGCGGCTGCTGTTGGTTCGTGTGTCGGTAATCGTAACCGTCTCGCCAGCGGCAGGGGCGCCGCTTGGCGCGGTTACGGTACCGCGGATCGTGGTGGTTGTTTCCTGTGCGTTTCCTGCAACAGGTATGGCAAGCAGCATGGTTGCCGCAAACAGGACAACCGCCGCTTGCTGTAAGGTCGCGAAGGTCGATCCGATGAACCGAGCTTTGTATTTCATGTTGGAACCCCATTGTTGGAAAAGTGCAAAACCTTAAGTCACGAAAATGACAATTAGATTTCGCTGGTCTGTTTTTTTGTCCCTCAAACCCTCTGTGTAACGAATTCCCGGGACAGTTTCTTGGCTTGAAGCGGCTAATCTATCGCAGGGAAAATGCTTGTGCAATAAGGGCTTGAGAGCGCAATTGGAAAATTGCCGGAAGAAAAAAAAGTAGGTAGTTACCGCAGCCGAGAATACGAGTCATAAAACCGTTACAAGCTATTGTTTTTGTGCCAGTTCAATTGTCGCGATCATGGGCCAGTGGTCCGAAACACCGATTCGACGCGATGCATCGTAGCGTTCAGGCGTCCCATTACGGCTTACCTGGGCGGCATTCCGGTTTGCAATTTGAACGGAATCAGCGCGAATGCGCGCCGTTGTTTTTCCGCCACGCGGCGGGGCGAACAGGATCATGTCGAGGAACGACCAGCTGTCGCCGCGCGCGTAATAGTGGCTGCCTTTGCAGTCGTCACAGCCAACATCGTGCGCCAGCCTCCAGTAAGGCCTCGCATAGGTATCGAGCATGCCCTTGTCATGATCTTCCGTGCTGGTCGTGTTGAAATCGCCGGCCGCAAAAGCCGGGCGCTCGTCCGGCAGCGACATGAGAAGCTCGGTCAGCTGCCGGTAGGCGGCAATACGCATCGCGGTGGGGTGGAAGGGCGCCGGGAAGTGCACGCTGAATCCCGTCAGGATGGAGCCGTCTGCCAGCTCGAAGTCAGCCTGCAAAACGCCGCGTGTATCACCTTCACGTTCCGCGAACCCTGGCAGCGTCAGAGGATGCAGGATCGGCGGATGCGCGAGAGGCAGCTTCGACAGGAACGCCACGTCGATGCCACGATTGTCCGCGCCTTCAACCAGTATCGCCGGCTCGTAAGCAAGGCCGGCGAGGTAAGCGCTGCGCAGTCGCTCCAGGATTGCGACGTTCTCGACCTCCTGCAGCGCGATGATGTCGGCACCCTGACCGCCATTCACCTGCCGGATCGTATCGGCCACCACCGACAGCTTGTGTTCAATAGTGGCATCGCTCCAGTCGAGGTTGAGGCACTCATCCCGCCAGCGTGCGACTTCAATCTTGTTGCACGCGGCTTTGTGCGCGTCGTTTTGCTTCGCCTCGATCGGCAAATACGCTTTGTCGTCCTTGCCTGCATCATCGTCGTTGTCGAACAGGTTCTCGACGTTGAACGTCATCACCGTGACCGCGAGTGGCGGACTGGTGCCCTTGTCAGCCGGTTTCCGTTCGACGACGCTGGCGCAGCCGGCGAATAACAGTGAGACCAACAGCATCGCCCAAATGCCTTGCGTGTTTGTTCTGTTCATTCAGTTGGCGCCCCGCTGAAATCGATGAGCAAAAGTCGCGAATGTTTATTCTCGCCCGTGACGATGACCGTCCGCGTGTCGTTGCCAAAAGCGATCGCTTCGGCATTCTTGAAATTGCCGAGGCTGACGCGTCTTGGCCGTGTGTTCAGCGCGTCGAACCAATCCTGGTCCGGCTGCCGCGTATAGTAGTACACCGCGCGGTAGGTCAGTATGACGGCGGCAAGATTGTCGGCCGAAATATCCATGCCCACCGGCTGCCAGTGCCAGTCCTTGGTCTTTGGCGCGAATTCTACGTCCTGCCGCGACGGCGGCGGCAGGCTCCTGATCGTACCCAGCCACTTTGCCGTGATCTTTTTGTCATCATCCGGCCGCAGGGGCACTTCATAAAGCACCGGCGGAATGTCGCGCTTCGTCAGCAGCAGGGCGCGCTGGTTTTCGATATCGACTGCCGCCGATTCGACGTCACGCGGCCCGTCCGGGTACCTGAATTTGACGCGCCAGGCGACCCTGGCCTTTCCGTTCCTGGCGGCTACCGGTTCCTCCACGACGTACAGCGTTCGGGACTTGTGTTTCGCATCGTTGTCGCCGATATCCGCGACCAGCAGATACGGTGTGCCGTCGATGCTGAACGAGGCCAGGTCTTCCCAGTCGACGTTGTCGGATTTCTTGAGGTCAAACTCACCGACGCGCTTGCCGCGCGGATTGATGGCGTGAACCCACTCCTTGGCGCCGCTGTCATTGATGATCCAGAAAACGTTGTCCTGCCGTTGCGAACGCGCCAGGCCGCTGGCCTCGCGAATGTTCGAGTCCTCGAGTTTGCCGATGACGACCGCTGCGAGGGTCGGGGCCTGCTCAGTCGGCACCTGCCCGGCATCCGAGCAGGCGCTGGCCGCAATCAGCATGAGGGTTGGCAGTGTCAGGAAAAGCCGGTGCATCGGATCATTGTAAGAAAAAGCCCGGGGCAAAAAAAAGCCCGGCAAGAAGCCGGGCTTTTCGTACTGCTTGACAAATTAACGACTAGTTACCGAAGTCGTAGCGAACTTCTGCACCCCAATACCGCGGCTCGTTTACAAATGCCGTCAGGTTGAGGAAGTTGATTGCACCGTCAACGACGATTTCGTCGGTGACGTTACGACCAACAGCCGCAAAGTCCCATTTACCGTTCGCGCTGCGGTATCCAAGGCGCAGACCGCCCAGCCAGCGCTCTTCGGCAACGAACTCGACCGAGCGATGCAGGAAGATGTCGGAATCGCTGCGGTAGTTCCAGTCCGTGTGAGCGTAGATATTGGCTCCAGATTGCAGCGGTACGTTGAGCTGCACGATCAGGTTGCTGATCCACTCCGGCGTGCGCGGCAGCGGGTTGCCGTCGATCGAGACTTCAGTTACGGGTCCGAACGGCCCGACGCGGCTGCCGACAACCGGGTCGAGACCTGTACAGGTCGGATTCGATCCGCACAAATCGTCACGCAGGTTCGGATCGTCGATCTCCGTGTCGTTGTAGCTGACGTTGGCGATCACACGCAGGTTGTCGGTCATCAGTATTTCAAGCTCTGTCTCGACACCGAAACCATTGACCTTGTCAGCGTTGAGTAACTGGTTGACATTGCCCGCGCCACCCGTGGCCGTAAGCTGATGATCATCGTTGCGGAACGAATAAACCGCCGAATTCCAGCGCGCCCTGCCGTCGAACAACGTGCTCTTGAATCCCAGTTCCGCGGCGTTGCTGGTCTCGGTTTCCGCTGAGCTCGTGAAGCCGAAGCGTCCGAGTGTTACGGGTCCGCGCGACGCGTTGGCGATGCGGCCGTACAAGCTGAGGTCCTCATTGGCGTTAAAATTCAGGGCCACATCCCAGTTGACGTACGAATCGCCGATATCGATCGTGTCGGCCGGTGACGGAGAATTCACTCCAGGCAAAACGGCGAGCTTCTTGTCGTCATCGGTGTAGCGTGCGCCAACAACCAGGTTGACCCTGTCGCTGAGCGAAAAGTCGAGCTGACCGAAGATTGCGTAGGAGCGGGTTTCCTGGTTGACGATATCCGAATAATTCTGTTCGTAATCGCGGGACAGGACGTCGATCTCTTCGTCGAAGTAGTACAGGCCGATTTGCGAGAACAACTTGTCGGACTCGGTCGCGAAGCGGAACTCCTGCGTTATCTGGTGGTGGTCATCCAGGCCGTCGCCCGTCGCAACGCTGAAGAACACCTGGCGACCCAGTGCTCCGATGTCGTCGACGTCGAATGACAGCAGCCCGCCGTCAACGTCCGCACTCTGGAAGTTAGTGACAGAGTCGTAGGCGGAAATCGATGTCAAGGTCGCGTCACCGCCGAGGTCCCACTGCAGGTTCAGCGAACCGCCGCCGTGCTGCAGGTCCATGCTGGCGCTGCCGTCGTGATTTGCGACTTCGATATCGAATCCGCTGCGCAGCCCTGGCGAACCGAGTTCAATAGCATTCGCATAGAAGATCTGCGGCTGTGAGCCGTTCTGGCTAAAGCCATGCAGTTTCAGCAGGCCGCGGAACTCGTCAGACGGTTGCCAGAGCAACTGCAAACGCACGGCGGTCTCGTCGAATGCACCGAAATCGTCGTCGCTGGTACCGGCGGCGAGGTTGTCGATCCAGTTGTCGCGCTTCTGGAATTTGATCGATGCCCTAGCTGCAAGCGTGTCCGTCAGCCCGGTTCCGGCGGCAAATTCGAAGCCTGTTGTTCCGCGGCTGCCGTAGCTGGCGCTCGCATAACCGTTCGACTCGAAGCTCGGCTTGACCGAATCGATCTTCACGAGTCCGGCGTTGGTGTTACGGCCAAACAGCGATCCTTGAGGACCCTTCAAAACTTCGACGCGATCGATGTCGAACAACGGCAAGCTGCGCAGCACGTTGTTCTCAAGCGCAACTTCGTCGAACACCATCGACACGGGCTGGTTGGCGTTGTTGTCGAAATCGATGTTGCCCAGGCCACGGATGTAGAAGCGCGGCTGTGTGCGGCCGTTCGATGATTCGATCTGCAGGCTCGGTACGCGGCCGGCCAGGGCGCGAATGTTTTCGGCCGAGCCAAGGTAGTCGCGAACGCTGTCGCCGGATATCGCCGAAACCGATGCCGGCACGTCTTCGAGACTCTGTTCGCGCTTTTGGGCAGTAACGATGATTTCTTCGAGCACGCCGGGCTCTTGCGCGGCTGCCGGACCCGCGAACAGGCCTGTCAATGCCAGGGCAGCGGCGCTGCTGATCGCCAGCCCGAAAGAGGATCGAGAATTAGTTGTTGTGTTTTCACCACACATCGGAGATCTCCTGCTTGATAGTGGGCGGAGTATACCGCCGCTATTCGAGCGATGTGTAGCTTTCCTGCGAAAATTTCGGAGTACAGACGCAGAGGAAAACCAGGTCCTGCCGACCGTGATTGGTAATCTGCTGGGCGGCGTTTCTCGGTATTGCCACGGAATCGCCCGGGCCCACGGCAAACGGCGCCTCGTCGCCAATGCGCATCAGGCCGTGACCGGCCTCGATGACGTACCACTCGAACACGGACAGCCGGTGCAGCTGGGTCGTGACGCCCGGCTCGACGCGGCTGCGCGCCAGCGAAACCTCCGCTTGATCATCCCGGTTCAGAATCTCCGTGATGTAGCAGCGCTCGCTGCTCCACAGCTCGCAGCCTGGTTTCGCTTTCGGGGCCATTGCGAGACAATACCTCGATTGCCGCGGGCGGGACCAGCATAAGGAAGCAAATGGCGACCAAACATATGAACGCAGCACCCGGCGATTTCGCGGACACGGTGCTGATGCCGGGCGACCCGCTGCGGGCCCAATACATTGCCGACACCTACCTCGACGGTGCGCGGCGCGTAACCGATGTGCGCAACATGTGGGGCTTCACGGGCGAGTACAAGGGGCGTGCAGTTTCGGTCATGGCGCACGGCATGGGCATTCCGTCGGCGTCCATCTATGCCACGGAACTCATCACTGAATACGGCGTCAAACGCGTGATTCGTGTAGGCAGCTGCGGCACCTCGCACCCGGACGTGAAATTGCGGGACATCGTTATCGCGATGGGGGCATCGACCGACTCCAACTGCAATCGCATGCGCTTCGGCGGCTATGACCTGGCAGCGCTGGCGAGCTACGACCTCGTGCACAAGGCGGTCGAGGCGGCGAAAGCTCAGAAAGTCCGCTACCACGTCGGCAATATGTTCTCGGCGGATCTCTTCTACACGCCTGACCCCGACATGTTCGAGACCATGGCGAAGTACAACATCTACGGTCTCGAGATGGAGGCCGCCGGTATCTTCCCGATCGCGGCCGAGAACGACGCCGAAGCCCTCGCGATCTGCACGGTCAGCGATGACCTCCGCACGGGCGAGCACCTGACGTCCGACGAGCGCGCCACCACCTTCGACGAGATGATCCTCGTGTCGCTCGAGACCGTGCTTGCGAAGGACTGATGGCGCCGCGCGTCTTCTGTTCAATTACTTTATAAAACAAAGTACACGCCGACCCTGTCCTCCGATAACGCTTGACAGGGGTGCGTTTCAAGGCTGATACTTCGTGAAATAAAGTTAATTAGACCGTGAATCTTCACTTCGACGAAATGATCAGCGCCCCCTGTCGCCTAGGCATCCTGGCCACGCTTGTGCCAGGCGAACCCGTGTCTTTCACGGAAATGAAGGCCGCCACCAGCCTGTCCGATGGCAACCTGCACGTGCAGACCCGCAAGCTGGCCGAGGTCGGGTATATAGCCATCAGCAAGGTCAAGCGGGGTCGTCGCTCGGTGACCGAGTTCAGGCTCACCGAGCTCGGACTCGAACGCCTCCGACTTCATGTCATGAAGTTACAGAAGGTCCTGGATGCCGAGACAGGCACAAATCGACCCGCTCATCGTGCCAGGCGAGCCGATGACTCGGCGGTGTGGTCATGACCCGGCACGGCAGAATCGCGCTTGGCGCCGATCACGGCGGTTTCGAGCTGAAGGCTACGCTCGCACTGCATTTGAAAGCGGCCGGTTACCAGGTCGAAGACGTCGGTACTTTATCTCATGAAGCTGTCGACTATCCTGTGTTTGCCCGTGCGGTCGCAGAGGCCGTGTCGCAGGGCAGGGCCGACGTCGGCATCATGATCGACGGCGCGGGGATCGGCTCGTGCATGGTCGCCAACAAGGTTCCGAACGTGCGGGCGGCTCTCGCCTACGACCTGTCGAGCGCCCGCAACAGCCGCGAGCACAACGGCGCCAACGTGCTGACCCTGGGTGCCGGCCTGATCGGTGCCAGCCTGGCGAAGCAGATCGTCGACGTCTGGCTGGCGACTGAATGCACCGAACAGCGCCACCTGGATCGCGTCGCGATGTTCGCCGATGAGCCGGCGGACATGAACCTGTCAGACGAGGATCTGGACCGGGTAGTCGCCCGGCTGCAGCAGATCGTGGGGCCAATGACAAATGCCGAGTCCGCCGGCGCCTGCGTCGGTGACAACCCCGAGACAGCCCGGGAATTCGTGCGACTCGGTGCGACCGGCCTGACGAGTGTTGCACCGGCGGAGCGGCCGGGGAGTATTCCCGGCGACCTGGCGCGCTACATTGACCACACGCTGCTGAAGCCCAACGCGACCGAGGAGCAGATTCGCACGCTCTGCGCCGAGGCCCTCGAGTTCAACTTCCGGTCCGTTTGCGTCAATCCGACCTGGGTGCCGCTGGCGGCCCAGCTGCTGCGGGGCAGCGAGGTGCTTACCTGCACCGTCGTCGGTTTTCCGCTCGGCGCCAACGAGCCCGCGATCAAGGCCATGGAAGCGCGTCGCGCCATTCGCAATGGCGCTCGTGAGATCGATATGGTGATCAACATTGGCGCGCTCAAGAGCGGTGATGATGCGCTGGTGCTGCGTGACATTCGTGCCGTGGTAGAGGACTGCGTCGATGGCAACGCCGTGTGCAAGGTCATCCTGGAGACAGCGCTCTTAAGCGACGCCGAGAAGCGGCGCGCGTCGGAACTCGCGCGACAAGCCCGCGCGCATTTCGTGAAGACGTCGACCGGTTTCTCGACCGGCGGCGCCACCGTTGGCGACGTGGCACTGATGGCGGAGGTGGTCCGCGGCGCCGGCATGGAGGTCAAAGCCTCGGGTGGAATCAGTTCGTACAAAGATGCCAAAGCAATGATCGAGGCGGGAGCGACCCGCCTGGGAGCGAGCGCCAGTATTGGCATCGTCCGAGAAGCAAAATCGACAAGTATGAGTGCTTGAGGAGTTGAATAAATGGTCGATCTGAGAGCCTATGTTTTTCTTGATTCACTGCAGCCGCAGTTCGCGTCCTTCCAGGCGACGATCTCGAAGGGTTATTTGCCGAAGGTCGGTCAGGCGAGTCTGTTTGTAGAGATCGCCCCCGGCATGGCCATCAACCAGATCCTTGATGTCGCGCTCAAATCGACGGACGTCACGGCGGGAATGCAGATCGTCGAGAGGCACTACGGCATGCTCGAGTTACATTCCGAGAGCCAGGCCGACGTGCGGCAGGCGGGGCAGGCGATTCTGGACTCGCTGGGGCTAAAGGAAAAAGACCGGCACAAGCCTCGCGTTGTCGCGAACCAGGTAGTCCGTCACCTCGCAGACACGCAGACGATGCTGATCAACCGCTTTCGCCACGGCAACATGATCCTCGCCGGGCAGACGTTGTTCGTTCTCGAGGTTGAGCCGGCAGCGTATGCAGCGCTTGCGGCAAACGAGGCCGAAAAAGCAGCCGATATCAATATTCTCGAAGTACGGGCCGTCGGCAGCTTCGGGCGCGTGTACATAGGCGGCGAGGAAAAAGACGTGGTGGTTGCGCAGGAGGCGGCGACGCAGGCGATCAAGGCAGTCACCGGCAGGAAGGTAACGTAGTTTTGCATGGATTAACCCGGCCGTTAAGGCCCGATTCGCGAGGAGCAAGTCGATGTCAGAAGCATTAGGAATGATTGAATGCCGGAGTTTTCCGGCCATGGTGGAGGCGGCCGACGCAATGGTCAAAGCGGCCAAGGTCGAGCTCGTCAGTTACGAAAAAACCGGCGGCGGTTACACAACGGCTGTTGTCCGGGGTGACGTTGCAGCCGTCCGGGCAGCCTGTGATGCCGGACGAACCGCCGGCGCCCGCGTCGGCGACGTTGTTGCCGTGCATGTAATCGCGCGCCCGCACAGCGGCGTCGACATGACGATCCCGCTGGGTCGCACCGAATCGGCCAAGAAGTAGTGGCCGGGGGAAGGGTGCTGCCGTGAAACTCGCGAAAGTACTCGGCACCGTCGTCGCAACCGAGAAGGACGCCAAGCTCGTTGGCTTGAGATTCCTGATGTTGGGCGACTGGCGGCACGACAACAAGCCCTCAGGTAGCTCGGTCGTGGCCGTGGACGCAGTCGGTGCCGGCGTCGGGGAAATGGTGCTCTATGCCAGTGGTTCCTCCGCCCGCCAAACCGAGCGGACCGACCAGAAACCGGTTGATGCCGTCGTCATGGCGATCGTCGACAGCTGGGAAATCGAAGGCAAGGAAAAATACCGCAAGGGGGATGACCGGTGAGCCCACCGGGAGGGCAGGCGGGCCTCCTCAGTGACCGGCAGGTGGACACTATCGCTACCCGCCTCGCCGAGCGCCTCTCGGCTCCAGCCACTGCAAAAACACCCATTGCCGCGACCCGCAGCGCGCCGCTAATCGCTCCTCGCGAGACACTGGGCGAAGGTATTTTCGCCACCGTGGACGACGCTGTAGAAGCGGCGGCTGCTGCATTCGGTGAGCTGGACGGCATGTCGCTGGCAGGGCGGCAGAAGATCATCGCCTCGATCCGCGAATCGATGCTGGAGCACGGCGAAGAGCTTGCACGCCATGCGCAGCGCGAAACCGGGCTCGGCAGAGTGGAACACAAGGCGATAAAGAACCGCCTGGTGACGGAGAAGACCTCGGGCACAGAGGTGCTCACGCCTCATGCGGTCACCGGAGACTGCGGTCTGACGCTCACCGAGTACGCTCCCTATGGCGTCATAGGTGCGATTACTCCGACAACCAATCCGACCTCGACCATCATCTGCAACACGATTGCCATGGTTGCGGCGGGCAACAGCATCGTCTTCAACGTGCACCCGAACGCACGCGAATGCTCCATGGCAAACGTGCGGCTGCTGCACCAGGCGATCGTGCGTGCCGGTGGGCCGGCGAACCTGATCACTGCCGTGGCCGAGCCGACTATCGAATCTGCCCAGGCGCTCATGGCGCACGCGGGCGTTCGTCTTCTCGTCGTGACCGGGGGCAGCGGCGTAGTGCGCCAGGCGATGACGAGCGGCAAGCGCGCTATCTGTGCCGGCCCGGGCAATCCACCCGTGGTGGTCGATGCAACGGCCGACCTGGAGCATGCGGCGCGAAGCATCATCGCGGGAGCCTCCTTCGACAACAACATCGTGTGCGTCGACGAAAAGGAAGTCATAGCCGTCGACAGCATTGTAGATGAGCTGCTGCGGCAGATGGGTCGGCATGGCGCTTACCTCCTGACCGAGGGTGAGCTTCATCGCGTGGAAGGCGTGATCTTCAGTGAGCAGCGCGGGCCGCGGCAGCGAGCCGTGGTTGAGAAGGAGCTCATTGGCAAGAATGCGAGCGAGATACTCGCACGAGCTGGTATTGCCGGCAGCGGCGACCCGCCACTGTTGGTTGCCCGCGTCCCGAACGACCACCCGCTGGTCTGGACCGAGCAGATGATGCCGGTTCTGCCGGTTACCGCGGTACCGGACGTCGATACCGGCATCGAACTGGCCAAAGCGGCGGAACACGGCTTCGGTCATTCGGCCGGCATGTACTCACGCGACATCGACGCGCTGAGTCGCATGGCGCGGACCATCAACACCAGCATTTTCACCAAGAACGGCCCGTTCTATGCGGGGCTGGGCGAGGGTGGAGAAGGCCATTGCAGTTTCACGATCGCCAGTCCGACCGGCGAAGGTCTTACCGGGCCGGTCGCGTTCAGCCGGCTGCGGCGTTGCGTCCTTGTCGATCACTTCCGCATCGTCTGAAACGCATGGTAAAAAAGAAGCAGCGACACGGGGCCCTGGCGTTACTGGAATTCGAAACCATCGCCGCCGGAGTCCTGGCGAGTGACATCATGGTCAAACGTGCGCCGATCGCACTGCTGCGCTGCGGAACGATTCATCCGGGTCGCTTCCTGATCCTGGTTGGGGGCAGCGTCGCGAGCACCGAGGAGGCTTTCAAGGTCGGCGTCGAGTTCGGCGAGACCGGGCGCACGCTGAGAGGAAGCGTTTTCCTCGGTGACGTGCACCCGAGCCTGCATGACGCGGTGCTGGGCGTGAAACGAGGCCTCGTGGGCGACGCCCTGGCAGTGGTCGAAACTCGATCTTCGCCGGCACTGCTGGCGGCCGTGGATGCCGCAGTCAAGAGCACTCCTGTTGTCCTCTCCGAGGTCCGCCTCGCCGATGACCTCGGCGGCCACGCGCTGGCGCTGATGAGCGGTGACCTGACTGACGCTGAGACCGCACTTGGAATCTGCATCAATCGTGCCGGCGATCAGCTGCTCGCCAAGTCACTTCTGCCGCGACTCGACCCGGAGTTGCGCGCGCTGCTTGACCAGGGAACACACTTTGGACTGTGCGCGGCCTTCGAGCCATCCGGCGCTGAGTATCCTGAGGAGGTCGCATGCTCCTGGGACGCGTGATCGGTACCGTGGTTCCTGCGACGCAGGTCGACGAGCTGTCCGCCACGCCCCTGCTGTGGGTCCAGCCACTCGATCGCAACGGCCGGCCCGAAGGCGATCCGCTGGTCTGCGCTGACGGCACTCGCATGGCGGGGCCCGGCCAGGTGATCTACTGGGTGGCCAGTCGCGAAGC
>JBATHK010000171.1:0-18728 GCA_049666725.1 Woeseiaceae bacterium | reverse complement strand
GGCATATCCGGCGGCAGCGTCACGGGCATATCTGCTGGCGGCGTCACGGGCATATCCGGCGGTAGCGTCACGGGCATATCTGCTGGCAGTGTCACGGGCATATCCGGCGGTAGCGTCACGGGCATTTCCGGTGGTAGCGTCACGGGCATTTCCGCTGGCAGTGTCAGCGGCATTTCCGCTGGCGGCGTCCTATCCGGCCCGGTCGATTCCATCGACAGAATCAACGGTGTGTTCGAGTCCATGGGTCAAATTGTCATGGCCTCACAGAGCATGTTGGCGGGCATGAGCGTAGGCGACTACGTATCGGTTGAAGGCTCGGTTGTTTCGGCAGGTTGGCTTTATGCTGACCAGGTTGCTGTTTCGGCCGAACGGTATGTACCAGGTGCTACGGAAGTATTCGTCACCGGGCTGCTATCGTCGGTTGATCTGGCACGTGGAACGGCGCAGATGGGTCGCCTGACAATTGACTACACACCTAGCCTCGGGCGCGGACATGCTCCTTCGGGTGCGATGTGGAGCTTCAGCGGTACGATACCTGCGGCGCGCGGTGTCATGTTGTCTGATAAGACTAACAGCAGATAGGAGATTCGTTCGGAAGGAACGACTCTAATATCGCTCATTTAGAGTTCCACACCAGGGACTGGTGTTCCTTTCAATGAACTAAGACAAAGGTCACTTCGGTGGCCTTTTTCTTTGCTTGGATAAATCGGAAATAAAAAAGTCGGCGTCCCTGCCGACTTAGATCTCGTATCAACCAATTAAGGAGATGCGAGGGTTGGAGGAGCCATCCCCGAGCGATTAGGAATGACTCGGAAAGAATACTAGGTGTGATCACTGGGGCGAGGTGTGACCCGTTTCACAAATCGAATTGTGAAAAAGAAAAGGGCGCCTTTCGGCGCCCTTAGCTGAACAAATCAGCGGTATTAAGTTAAGTCCTCGTTACTTGTCCAGAGTCGCGCGCAATTCTTGCAAGTACATCTGCAGTTTTTCCTGCTCAATGCGTTGCTTTACAACGTCGCGAACACTCTCCAGTGTCGGCGGCTTCGATTCGCGCGAATCCTCGCGCAAGATGACGTGCCAGCCGAATTGTGTCTGCACCGGGGTTTTGGTAAAGGCACCATCTTCAAGTGATGCAACTGCCTTCGAGAACGGGGCAACCATCTGGCTGGGCCCGAACCACCCAAGATCCCCGCCATTCGGCCCGGATGGCCCGGTCGACTTTTCCTTTGCAAGTTCCGCAAAATCAGCGCCGCCGTTAAGTGCTGCTACCAGCTCCTGGGCCTGGCTCTGCGTTTCTACCAGAATGTGGCGGGCCTTGAACTCGAGAGGCGGTGCCAATGCAATCTGCTCGTCATAGGCACTCTTGATCTCTGCGTCACTGGCGGCGTTGCTGGCCAAAAAGTCGCCAGCGACCGCCTGGGCAAGAATGCCGCGGCTTTGCAGCTCAATCTGGGCCTTGGTTCGCGGGTCCTCACCCAGCTCCTTGGCGCGAGGCTGCGTTGAGAGCAGATAAAGATCCTTAATTTCATCAAGTAATGCAGCGCGCTCTTCCGGTGTGGCGGTGGAAGCAGGCTTCTGAGTTCGCGACTCGAGGTACAGGTTGAGTACATCAGAGCTGATCTCAGCTCCGTTGACGGTAGCCACCGTCTCAGCCCAAAGTGATCCCGATCCCATTAATGCTATGGCCGCGAATAGACCGATAGCCGGCCTTTTTCCGGGATTGCCGGAACTCTTGTTGAAAATCATGTTGAAGTCCTTTTTGCGAAGTTGGCGAATAATATACGATATGACGCGCCGGGCGCGAGAAAGGTCCAGAAAAAATGAGAGCAGGCAGGCGTCAGAGTTCGTCGGGAGTATTGGCGTGAATGCGCAATGCGTGAATGTCTGTCTCCATCATCGACTCCAGAGCCGAGAAAATCATGCGGTGGCGCTGCAGCGGTCGGCAGCCATCGAAGGCCTGGGAGACGATGGTCAGGTCGAAATGACCGCCGCCGCCTTTCGCGCCCTCATGGCCCGCGTGCAGATGGCTTTGGTCTTTCACCAGCAGTTTTACCGGAGAGAACGCTTCGTTCAGCTTCGCTTCGATTGCCTTCACCCGGTCGCTACTCATGATCGTCGTCGCCGATCAAATTCGCGATCCAGAATGTCTGCAACAGCATGAATACAAAAGTCAGGGCCATAAGGCCGAAGACTTTGAATTTTACCCAGGTCTCCTGCGAATAATTGTATGCCACGAAAATATTGAGCAGGCCGGCAGCAACGAAGAACAAAACCCAGACGATATTCAGTTTGTTCCATTGAGCGCGCGTGATTTTGCCGAGGGGCATTCCTTCAACCAGCCCGAAAAAGCGCTGCACCAGTGGCCGATCCCCGACCCAAAAACTGCCAAGAAACACAATGGCTACCACCCAGTAGAACACAGTGGGTTTCCAATAGAGGAAAAGGGGGTTTCTGAAATACAGTGTCAGTGCGCCGGCAACCAGGAGAAACACGGTCGACCAGAAATACATCTTGTCGAACGTGCGGGTGCGGACGTACTTGACGAGCAGGCCGATTGGCATGGCAACCATCAGAACGACCAATGCGAAGTAGATGCCTTTGTAAAAAAAAGCACCGAGAAACAAGATCAGAGGCAAAAATTCGAAAATCAGATTCATTGCGTGCCCGAGTTGCACCGAAAATTCGTGGCGCATGATAGCTTAATTTGTCCAGGTCGTACCATTGCCCGTAGGGACTAGGCGCGAGGCGTCGGCTACCCTACAATCCGCGCGTGGCAAAATTGATCGAAATTCACGCGACGGATCCGCAGGCGCGGCGAGTGAAGACCATTGTGGATATTATTCGCAGTGGCGGTCTCATCGCGTACCCGACGGACACGAGCTACGCGTTTGGATGCCACATCGGCGATAAGAAGGCGATTGATCGTATTCATCGCATCCGCCGCACAGACAAGAAGCACAACTTCACGCTGGTTTGCGCCGATTTGTCCGAGATCAGCTTGTACGCGAAGATCGACAATTGGGCGTATCGCTTGATCAAGTCGCTGACGCCCGGACCGTATACGTTCATATTGACTGCCACCCGGGAAGTCCCGAAACGACTGCAAAATCCGAAACGTCGGACGATCGGCCTGAGGGTGCCTGATCATGCGCTGGTGCGGGCAATGCTCGAGGAGTTGGGCGAGCCCATCATGAGTTCGACGCTATTGCTGCCGGGTGACGATCTTCCGCTCACAGACTCATTTGATATAGAAGAACGAATCGGGCACGAGGTGGACGCCATAATTGACGCGGGTCCTGCAGGCATTGAACCGTCGTCGGTACTGGATCTTTCCAATGGCTCTGTAGAGATCGTGCGGGTGGGGCGCGGGGATGTCAGTCAGTTCGCGTGACCCGTAAAATTTGCGATAGAATGCGACGAACCACGTTGGAAGCCGTATGAAGCCCGAACTCAAAGTCCTGACGCCCGAGGACGCACCCAAGCCCGCCCAGGACGAGAAACAGTCGCCTGCACAGGCCGAAATGCCGTTCGCGGTTGTCGACGGCGAGCCGGTCACGACGCTTCCACAGGACCTCTACATTCCACCTTATGCGCTGCAGGTCTTTCTGGAGGCGTTTGAAGGGCCGCTCGATCTGCTGCTCTACCTGATTCGCCGCCAGAACATCGACATACTCGATATTCCGGTCGCGGAAATCACCCGGCAATACGTCCAGTACATCGAGCTCATGCACGAGCTGCAGCTCGAATTGGCCGGCGAGTACCTGCTCATGGCGGCGATGTTGGCCGAAATCAAGTCACGCATGTTGCTGCCGCGTCCCGAGGCCATGGAGGAAGAGGAAGAGGATCCTCGCGCGGAGCTCGTTCGCCGGTTGCAGGAATACGAGCGCTTTAAAAAAGCGGCCGAGGACATCAGTGACCTTCCGCGTCTTGAACGCGACGTGTTCATTGCCAGCGCCGACGCACCCGAGCGCAAGATTGTCACTAAGATGCCGGACGTTACATTGAAAGAGCTGTTGCTCGCCTTTCACGACGTCCTGAAGCGTGCGGAGATGTTCTCCAATCTCCACATGCAGCGTGAGCCACTGTCCGTGCGTCAGCGCATGAGTGAAATTCTGTCGCGAATCAAGGCCAGCAGTTTTACGGGTTTTGCAGACCTGTTCGACCCGGAAGAGGGTCGCATGGGTGTTGCTGTGACTTTTATTGCAATCCTCGAACTGCTGCGCGAGGCCGTAATCGAGGTCGTGCAGTCTGAGGAATATGCACCGCTGCACGTGCGCGCTGCGTCGACCGTGCGATTGGTTTCCGATGACGATGCGGGCATGTCAGCCGCGATCGACGAGACAGATTGAGAAAGACCCTGAATGGACGCAACTGAAATAAGGCACTTTATTGAGGCGGCATTGCTTGCCGCCGGACGCCCCTTGAACATCGATCAGCTGCAGGGGCTGTTCGACGGCCGGATGGCGCCCGAGAAAGCTGAAATCAGAAAAGCGATAGCGTCGCTCAACGAGGACTACGAAGAGCGCGGCATTGTCATCTCCGAAGTAGCTTCGGGTTTTCGAATGCAGGTCAAGTCAGCAATGGCGGACAGGCTGCAAAAACTCTGGGAAGAGCGCCCGCCGCGCTATTCGCGCGCATTGTTCGAAACGCTGGCGCTGGTAGCCTACCGGCAGCCCATTACGCGCGGTGAAATCGAAGAGATCCGCGGTGTGGCAGTGAGTTCCAATATCGTTCGCCAGCTGTTGGAGCGCGACTGGGTCCGTGTCGTAGGACATCGTGATGTTCCCGGGCGGCCAGCCATGTTCGGTACGACCAAGACCTTTCTCGATTACTTCAGTCTCAAGAAACTCGATGATTTACCGCCGCTCGCCGATCTTTCCGACTGGGAAAGCCTGCGCGTGCAGCTCAATCTTCCGGAGGTCGAGGATCATCTCGACGAAGACCTTGATGGGGCCGCGGAGGCGGCCGCCAATGATCTGCCGGTCCTTTTCCCGGTTGGCGAGGAAGCACCGGAAGGAGCGGAAGAATCAGAAGAAGCTGAAGTAGCAGAAAAGCAGCCCGAGGTAGCGGCCGCCGCCGCGGCCGATGAAGACGACTTCGAGGAACTGATGGTCTCGGAGTGGCCGGACCCGGTTGGCTGATCGAATTCAGAAAGTCCTGGCAGCGGCCGGCCATGGCTCGCGACGCAAGGTCGAAACCTGGATCAGGGAGGGCCGGATCGCCGTCGATGGCCGACTGGCGGAACTCGGTGAGCCTGTTGAGGGGACCGAGAAGATCACGCTGGACGGACAGCCGCTGTCCGTGCGCGCGCACGCGCAGCCACATAGGCACATTGTCTACAACAAACCCGGCGACGAAGTAACCAGCCGCGAGGACCCGGAAGGGCGCAGGTTGGTTTTTGACGCGTTGCCGGCGCTCAAGGGCGCACGCTGGGTCGCCGTCGGGCGGCTGGATATTGTCACCACAGGGCTCCTCATATTTACGACGGACGGGGCGCTGGCCAATGCATTGATGCATCCATCGGCCGAGATCGTACGCAAGTATGCCGTGCGGGTTCACGGCAATCCCACGCGGGCTGAACTCGAAAAACTGCAGTCGGGGCTGGAGCTGGCAGACGGACCCGCGCATTTTGACACCATAGAATCAGCTGGCGGAGATGGCGCGAATCGCTGGTTCAATGTCACGCTCAAAGAGGGGCGTAATCGCGAAGTCCGGCGTCTGTGGGAGGCCGTAGGCTATGAGGTCAGTCGCCTGATTCGCACGGCGTATGGACCCATCCAGTTGCCGAGGAAGTTGCGGCGCGGAAAGTACGAGGCGCTGACTCCGTCGCAGGTGCGCACCTTGTATAATTCGGCGGGCCTGAAAGCCCCGGGTGCGCCGGCCCCGAAGAAAAAACGGAAAAAAAACTATAAAAAACGATAGCTTCCGTATTCTTCTTAAAGCAAAGTCTTACTGTGCGTCGAAGCTCTGACCTGTCACCCCTTTGCTGTCCGGGCCCAACAGGTAGACATAGGTGGCCAGGATATCTTCGGGTTTTTTAAGTTGCTCTCGGTCCTCCGCCGGATAGGCCTCGAGGCGCATTTTCGTGCGCGTCGCACCCGGGTTCACACAATTGCTTCGCAGGTCGCCGTGGCGGTGCTCGTCTGCCAGGACCTGCGAAAGGCCCTCAGTGGCAAACTTCGACACGGCGTAGGCGCCCCAGAATGCTTTCCCGGTGCGGCCGACACCGCTGCTCGTAAAAATGACGGAAGCATCGTCCGCTTCGTGCAACAGGGGCAAGAAGACCTGCGTCATCGCAAACGCCGCCGTGACATTGACGTGCATTACGCGCTGCCACAGGACCGCGTCGTATTGTTCTATGGAATATCGTTCACCCAGGATTCCGGCGTTATGCACGAGGCCGTCGAGGCGACCAAACTCCTGCTCGATACTCTGCGCCAGCGTGGTGTAGGACTCGCTGTTGGCCGATGCCAGGTCCATTACGGCGATGGAGGGTCGCGGCGCTCCCTCGATTGATTCGACCTCGTCGTACACTTTCTCGAGCTTGCTGACGTTGCGCCCGTGCAGGATCACCTGGGCGCCGAGGCTCGCCGTGTGCAACGCCAGCGCTTTGCCAATGCCATCGCTGGCCCCCGTGATGAGCAGGATGCGATCACGCAGCAGATCATCGGGATAGGTGTAAGACCGGGGATCGGTGGTCACGGGTCATTACCTTCAATCATCGTGCGTGGAACCGACTCCAGCGTTTCCAGTTTCTCGAGGTCTTTCTGGGCATGCGCCCCGAGTTCGACGAACTTGCGGGCGCCCGGCAGAACGTTGCGCTCAAGGGAGCCGACGGCCTTGTTGTAGTTCTCGACGCTGCTTGCGAGCTGCCGTCCGACGCGGTTCATATGGGTGACGAAAGTCGCCAGGCGACCGTACAGGTCTTCGGCCAGTATCCGGATTTCCTTGGCATTGTCCGCGAGCGCCAGCTGTCGCCAGCCGTAGGCTACCGCCTTGAGCAGCGCCACGAAGCTGGTCGGCGTTGCCAGGATGATTTGTTTCGAGAGCGCATATTCGATCAGGTCCGGCTGTTCATTGAGTGCCGCGCTCAGGAACTGGTCGCCCGGAATAAACAGGATGACAAACTCAGGGCTCTCGTCGAACTGTTCCCAGTAGGCCTTTGACGAAAGCAATCGTATGTGGGAGCGAACGTTCTTCGCATGTCGCTCGAGCCCCAGCTTGCGCTGCACATCGTCCTGGGCCTCGGCTGCGGCGAGGTAAGCATCCAGCGGCGTCTTTACGTCCACAACGAGCTCTCGATGGTCCGGCATCCTGACGATCATGTCGGGTCGAATGGCCTGCGAGTCACTGACGGTGTGAACCTGCTCCACGAAATCACAGTGCTCGACCATGCCAGCGAGTTCGACCAGACGCCGCAGCGTGATTTCGCCCCAGCGGCCGCGCACCTCCGGGCGACGCAGTGCCTTGACCAGGTTCTGCGTTTCCTGCGTGAGTGATTTCTGATTGAGCTGCATCTCCTCGAGCTGGTTCTTGATCCCGCCGTAGGCTTCGCTGCGGGATTTTTCCAGTTCGGAGATTTGCTTTTGCGAGGCATCGAGCGCGTCGCGGATTGGTTTTACGAGCGCCTCGACCGCTTTCTCGCGTTCGCTGAGTTCACGTTTCGCTTTTTCCTGCTGCGTGCCGAGATTCTGTTCGGCCAGCCTGAGGAAGTTCTCACTATTGGATTTCAGCGATCGATTGGCAAGATCCGAGAAGGCCGCAGTCAGCTTGGCATTAGCTAAATCAAACGCTGCTTCACGCTCGCTCTGTACGGCTTCCTGGTTCTTGAGATTGTTTTCCACGAGGCTTATGTGATCGAGCAGCCGCTTGCGACGGTGTCGCGCGATCAGCCAGGCAATGAGGGCACCGACGACCAGCCCGATTGCCAGCGCGGGCGCGCCGACTTCAAGATAGACGGGATCAATCGATACGGAGATCATCAGGATTTAAGGTTAACCGCTTTGCGCACTATTTGCGCCAGTTCTTCGGTGTCCACCGCGATGATATCGGCACCCCATTCGCGTGGGTCGTCGTCGTCGGTGATATAGCCGTAGGCGGCCGCGATCGTTGCGGCCCCGGCCCGCAGTCCCGCCTGAATATCGCGCTCGGCATCTCCGATATAGATCGATCTGCCAACGTCCACGCCGGCAATGTCGCAGCCGAGGAGCAGGGGCCCGGGCTCGGGTTTACGGACTGACAGCGTGTCGCCGCTGATCGTGCAGACGCTGCGCTGGAACAGGCCCAGCTGTTCGAGCAAGGGATTGGTAAGGCGTTCGGGCTTGTTGGTAACCACGCCCCACGGACAGCCGACATCATCGAGATGGTCAAGAAGCGTGTCAATGCCGGCAAACACGGTCGTCAGTTCACAAAGCCGGTCAGCGTAACGTTCGATGTACTCGCCGACCAGGCACGCGCGCCCGTCCTCGTCGAGATCCGGGAAGCCGATACGCAGCAGGCCCATTGCGCCATTGGACACGTTTGAGCGTGCAAGCTCATAGGCGACCGGATCGTAGCCGTGATCATCCTGCATTTCCTGCAGTGTCGCGACCATGTCGGGCGCCGTGTCTACCAGCGTGCCGTCGAGATCGAAAAGCACCAGGTCGAAAGCGTTGTCCTGGATTTGCATCAGTCGGAGGGCCGCTGAAAATACATCAGGTAATTGACGTCCAGGTTTGATCCGAGTGAATACTCCCCGGTGACCGGGTTGTAGAGCATGCCGATGCTTGCCATGAGCTGCAGGCCCGAGCTGCGTGCCCAGGCCTCGAGTTCCGAGGGCCGAATGAACTTTGCGTATTCGTGCGTGCCGCTCGGTAGCAGTTTGAGAACGTATTCGGCACCGACAATGGCGAACAGGAAGGACTTAGGGTTGCGGTTGATCGTCGAGAAGAAAACGTGGCCGCCCGGCTTGACGAGTTCGGCACAGGATTTTATGACTTGCGATGGATCGGGAACATGTTCCAGCATCTCGAGGCAGGTTACGACGTCGTACTCGCCGGCTTCACTGGCGGCCAGTTCTTCAGCGGTAGCCTGCCGGTAGTCAACGCTGGCACCCGATTCATGCTGGTGTAAACGGGCCACGGCCAGCGGCCCCTCCGCCATGTCGATGCCGGTGACTCGCGCTTTCGCAGACGCCATCGATTCCGCGAGAATGCCGCCACCGCAGCCGATATCCACAGCCCGGCAACCGGCCAAATTTACATGCTGGCGAATCCAGTCGAGCCGCAATGGATTTATGTCATGCAACGGCTTGAAGTCGCCCTCCGTATCCCACCAGCGTGATGCCAGTGAATCGAACTTGGCGAGTTCGGCCGGGTCCACATTGTCTCTGACATTCGTCATTGATGCCTTACCTTGCCTTCTGGTGCGTCGTCGCGGCAATCCGGTCGCGCCATTCGTTGCTGCGTACCAGCAACTCGTCCGTATTTATATGGGCGAGATTGCCATTATCCAACTGATGCTTGCCTGCGACCCAGACATCTGTCACCTGGCTTGAGCCGGCCGTATAAACGAGCTGAGAGGCAGCATCGTAAATCGGTTGGCTGTTAAGGCGGCCGAGATCCACGCAGGCGAGATCCGCCCACTTTCCGGCCACTATCGAGCCCGTCGTTTCCGCGAGGCCCAGGGCTCTCGCGCCACCCAGCGTCCCCATGTACAGCGCCTCGCTTGCCGATATCGCAGCGGCATCCCCGGCCGACACCTTGGCCAGAAGTGCAGCCAGCCGCATCTCGGAAAGCACGTCGAGCACATTATTGCTGGCGGCACTGTCTGTGCCGATCGCCACATTGACGCCGGCCGCCCTGTAACGGGCAATGGGTGCAATGCCGCTTGCGAGCTTCAGGTTCGATCGCGGGCAGTGGGCGACATTCACGCCGGCTTCGGCGAAGCGGGCCACTTCGGCGTCGGTCATGTGCACAGCGTGCACGGCCAGCAGAGAGGCGTTGACCAGCCCCAGCTCGTCCAGTCGTTCGCAGGGGCGTTTGCCCGTTCGTTCGACCGACACCGCGATCTCCTGAGCGGTTTCGTGCAAATGCATCTGCACCGGGACGTCGAGTTGGTCGGCCATCACGCGCAGTTTGGTGAACCACTCGTCGGACAGCGCGCTCATGGAATGCGGCGCGAAACTGGTCGTAATGAGAGGGTGCTCAGCATAAGGGTCATGGACCAGGTCGGAGCCCTTGCTGAGGTATTCTTCGGCGTCGTGGGCCCAGCTCGTTGGGACGTCAACGACCGGCGTTCCGACCATGGCGCGCATATCCAGGTCAACCGCCGTTTCGGCGACGATCTCCGGAAAGAAATACTGGTCGCCGAAGCAGGTGACCCCGGCAGAGAGCATCTCTGCTATGGCCAATTCTGTGCCATCCCGAACCATTTCGGCGCTCACCCAGCGCTTCTCGGCCGGCCAGACGCCTTCCCGCAGCCATGTCTCGAGCGGGAGATCCTCGGCGAGCCCGCGCAGCAGCGTCATTGCAGCATGCGTATGGGTATTGATCAGGCCCGGAATCAGGACATGCTCCGGACGCTCAACCAGCACGCTGGGCTGGTAGTTTTCCAGGGCAGTTCCGAGCGGAAGCAGGTCCGTGATTTTGCCATCCGTCACGATCACGGCGTGACTCTCCAGCACGGCCCCGGAAGGCTCGACCGGGATGCACCAGCGAGGCGCGATCAGGGTGTCACAATGACGCATAGTCGACGCAGTATACGCGTCGCTGCGATCAGCGCCAGCATCCTTCCCGGGCGGCCTGAAAGTGGCGGAAATACTGCAGTTTCAGGCACCGCTGTGGTATTATTCACAGCCTGATCCGAGCCTTGGAAAAGGTCCTATTGAGTTCGGCGAAATCAACATTCTGGTCCGCTTGAAACCCACCGAAGATTGACGCTTTTTTTCCGGTCCGAAAGGGCGGAATTGCGCTGAGATTGTGAGCTGAGAAAGTAGAAAAATATGGCTGAAGTTGCACAGGAATTGCTATCTGTAAGTCTCGAAGAGGAGATGCAGCAGTCCTACCTGGATTACGCGATGAGCGTCATCGTCGGGCGGGCGCTGCCGGACGTTCGTGACGGCCTCAAGCCGGTTCATCGGCGCGTTTTGCATGCGATGCGGGAGCTCGGCAACGATTTCAACAAGCCCTACAAGAAGTCCGCTCGCGTCGTTGGTGACGTAATTGGTAAATATCACCCGCACGGTGACTCCGCTGTATACGACACGATCGTACGCATGGCCCAGCCCTTTTCGATGCGCTACATGCTGGTGGACGGCCAGGGCAACTTCGGCTCCGTCGATGGCGACTCGCCGGCTGCGATGCGATATACCGAAGTCCGCATGGCCAAGATCGCGCATGAGATGCTGGCCGATATCGAAAAGGAAACCGTCGACTTCGTTGAGAACTACGATGGTTCCGAGAGCGAGCCGTCGGTCATGCCCACTCGCATTCCGAGTCTGCTGGTCAACGGTTCCTCGGGCATCGCTGTTGGCATGGCGACCAACATTCCGCCGCACAATCTCACCGAGGTCATTAACGCGTGTCTCGCCGTGATCGAAGACCCGTCGATCGACGTTCCCGGCCTTATGAAGCACATTCCCGGGCCGGATTTTCCGACCGCCGGAATCATCAACGGCGCGCAGGGTATTTATTCGGCGTATCGCACGGGAAGAGGGCGCGTCCACATCCGGGCGCGTACCACGGTTGAGACCATCAATGCCCGTGGCAAAGAGGCGATCATTGTTAGCGAGCTGCCGTACCAGGTGAACAAGGCCCGTCTGATCGAGAAAATCGCTGACCTCGTTCGCGACAAGCGTATCGAAGGTATCAGCGAACTGCGCGACGAATCGGACAAGGATGGCATGCGCATCGTCATTGAGCTGCGGCAGGGCGAAATCAGTGACGTGGTGCTAAACAACCTCTACAAGCACACCCAGATGCAGAGCGTTTTCGGCATCAATATGGTGGCGCTCCGCGACGGCCAGCCGAAGCTGCTGAATTTGAAGCAGGTGCTCGATGCGTTCCTGGCGCATCGCCGGGCCGTTGTGACACGACGGACCATTTTCGATTTGCGGAAAGCGCGCGATCGGGCGCATGTGCTGGAAGGCCAGACCGTGGCCCTTGCGAACATCGACGATGTCATCGCCCTGATCAAGGGATCGGCGTCGCCGGCCGACGCGAAAATGGGACTGATTGCACGGGCCTGGGCGCCGGGCGAGGTTACCGCCATGCTGGAGCGTGCCGGGGACTCCGACACCCGTCCCGATGGCCTCGACGCTGGCAGCGGCCTGATCGACGGTGAATACCGCCTGTCGGCGGTTCAGGCGCAGGCGATTCTCGACCTCAGGCTGCATCGCTTGACGGGTCTTGAGCAAGATAAAATAGTCAAAGAATACAAAGAGATATTAGGGAAAATTAAAGAATTTTCTGACATTTTGGCGGACCCCGACAGGCTCGTCCAGGTGATACGGGATGAACTGGTCGAGATGCGCGATACCTATGGCGATGAGCGCCGTACCGAGATCGTGCAGGATCACTCGGATCTCAGTGTTGAAGATCTGATCCCGGAAGCCGAGGTGGTCGTGACCCTTTCCCATGGTGGCTATGCAAAGGCCCAGCCAACGGACGTCTACCAGGCCCAAAAGCGCGGCGGTCGCGGACGCTCGGCAACCAAGGTTAAAGACGAGGACTTCATCGACAACCTGTTTGTCGCCAATACTCATGACACGATCCTGTGTTTCTCGAGTCGCGGCAAGATTTACTGGCTCAAGGTCTACCAGGTGCCACAGGCAAGCCGTGGTTCGCGCGGAAAACCGATAGTGAACCTGCTGCCTCTCGAAAAAGGCGAGAGAATCAACGCCGTGCTGCCGATTCGCGAGTACGACGAAGGTCATTTCGTGTTCATGGCCACCTCGGGCGGTACGGTCAAAAAGACCCCGCTGAAGCAGTTCTCGCGGCCGCGTACGAGCGGCATCATCGCTATAGATCTGCGCGGCGAGGACAAACTCGTTGACGTCGCGATCACGGACGGCAAGGCCGAAATATTGCTGGTAGCCAGCCACGGCAAGGCGATTCGCTTCAATGAAGCCGACGTGCGGCCGATGGGGCGTGGTGCCGCGGGTGTCCGGGGAATCAAGCTGCCTGCCGGTCACGAAGTGATCGCACTTACGATCATTCGCGATGGCTTGATCCTCACGGCCACAGAGAACGGTTACGGAAAGCGCACTCCGGTCGATGATTTCCCGGTCCAGGGCCGTGGCGGACAGGGCGTTATCGCGATTCAGACGACGGATCGAAACGGCAGGACGGTCGGTGCGCTGCTGGTGTCGGACGATGACGAAATCATGCTGATCAGTTCCAACGGGACGCTGGTTCGCACCGGCGTTGAGGACATCTCCATTGTGGGGCGCAATACCCAGGGTGTGAGGCTGATCCGGGTCGGGAGCGAGCAGCGACTGGTCGGGCTGGCGCGGATTGAGGCTATAGAGGAAGAAGAGGAATGACGCACTGTTATGGTGCGTCTCGCCGGCACTGAACCTGTACGCGATAACGTCATTTACCTAGTGCATTTGATTCCTTAAACCGTAACAATACGCGGCCTAAAATCATCCCTTTGTAGTTCAAGGAACACAGCGACATGTCGCGCGTTTTTAATTTCAGTGCCGGACCAGCGGCGCTGCCCCTCGAAGTCCTTGAAACAATCCGCAATGATATTCCCGACTGGCAAGGTACGGGCATGTCGGTCATGGAAGTCAGCCACCGCGGTAAGCACTTTGTCGAACTGGCAGCGCGCGCCGAGGCTAATGTTCGTGAACTGCTTGAGATACCCGACGACTACAGCGTACTGTTTACACAAGGCGGGGCAACGCTGCAGATGTCCATGGCGCCCCTGAATCTCACAGGCCCTGACGACACCGTCGACTATGTCGTAACCGGCAGCTGGGGAAAGAAAGCCGCTGGCGAAGCGACCAAGTTCTGCAAAGTCAACGTTGCCGCCGATGCCTCGGACAAGAAGTTCACCTATATCCCAGACGAAGCCAGCTGGCGCCGTAGTGATAATGCTGCGTACCTGCACTACACCCCCAATGAAACCATCGCAGGCGTGGAGTTCCATTTCGTGCCGGGCGGTGACGTGCCACTGGTTGCAGATATGTCGAGCACAATTCTCTCGCGGCCGATCGACGTAAGCCGATTCGGGGTCATTTACGCGGGCGCGCAGAAAAACATCGGGCCGGCTGGCTTGACCCTGGTCATAGTGCGCAACGACCTGCTGGAGAAGTCACGACCGAAGAATGCACACCTCATGACCTGGAAGTCATACGCGGAGTCGGACTCGATGACCAATACGCCGCCGACGTTCGCCTGGTACGTTGCTGATCTGGTGTTCCAGTACCTCAAAGATCGTGGCGGGCTAAGCGCTGTCGCTGAAGTCAATCGCAGCAAGGCCAGCAAGCTGTATGCCGCGATCGATAGCTCCGACTTCTATTCCAATCCGGTAAGCGGGGACTGCCGTTCGTGGATGAACGTGCCGTTTATTCTGGCGGACGACTCGCTGGATGCGAAATTTCTCGAGGAGTCGCACGCGGCGGGATTGACCAATTTGAAGGGGCATCGCTCGGTCGGCGGCATGCGTGCTTCGATTTATAACGCTGTCAGTGAGGATGCGGTGGATGCCCTGATCGGATTCATGGCGGAATTTGAAAAGGTCAACGGCTGATCATTTGGCGCGCTCGCGCGTCGCTACAAAGAAACGGAATCATGTTTAAAGTACTTACATTAAATAACATCGCGGTCGAGGGACTTCGTCGGCTGCCACGCGAGCGCTACGAAGTGGCATCTGAAATCGCGCACCCGGACGCTATTCTGCTGCGCTCCCATAACATGCACGACATGGAAATTCCTGACACGGTTGCCGCCATTGGTCGCGCCGGTGCGGGTACCAATAACATTCCCATTGAGGCGATGAGTGCGCGCGGTGTGCCTGTGTTTAACGCGCCCGGTGCGAACGCGAACGCGGTCAAGGAACTGGCAATTGCGGGCATGCTCATTGGAGCCCGCAACCTGTGCAATGCCGGAGAGTATGTCAGCTCATTGACAGAAACCGGTGCCGCCTTGAGTAAGGCGGTGGAAGCGGGCAAGAAGCAGTTTGTCGGCTTTGAATTGCCCGGTAAGACGCTCGGCGTAATCGGTCTCGGCGCGATCGGCGTGGAAGTTGCCAATGCTGCCCTGGACCTGGGAATGAAGGTTGTTGGCTTTGATCCGAAAATGACAGTTCGAAATGCCTGGCAACTTTCGTCGGGCGTGGAGCAGGAAGAAACGCTGGACGAGCTTTTCCAGCACGCAGACTTCGTCACGGTGCACGTGCCATTGATGGACAGCACCCGGAATATTGTCGATGCCGATCGACTGGCGATCATGAACGACCATTCGGTACTGATCAATTTTGCGCGCGGGGGCGTGGTCGATGACGCGGCGGCAATAGCCGCACTGGACAGCGGCAAGCTGCATGCCTTTGTTACGGACTTTCCGACTCCTGAGCTAATCGCGCACCCGAAAGTCGTGGCCCTGCCGCACCTGGGTGCGTCGACGAGCGAAGCCGAAGAGAATTGCGCCATCATGGTCGCCGAGAACGTCAAGGACTACCTCGAGAACGGCAATATCCGCCACTCCGTAAACTTTCCGGCAGCGCGCTTGTCGCGTCTCGATGCCTGGCGCATCACGATAGCAAACGCCAATGTGCCGAACATGGTGGGCCAGATCTCCACTGACCTGGCAAAGGCGGGCTACAATATCGAAGACCTGTTGAACAAGTCGGTGGGTGGCTTTGCCTACACGATCATCGATGTGAATAAGGAGCCAACGGCCGAGTTGCTGGAGGAGATCCGGGCTATCGACGGCGTTCTGACGTTGCGAAATCTCGGCAAGCCTGTAACCTGAGGATTCCGTTACGGTTTTCGAGCAAGGTTTGCATGGCAGGATCGAACAAAAAATCGGATAAGGCGTCTCTCGCCGAGATTCGTGAGCGCATCAATAGGATCGATGAACAGATACAGTCGCTGATCAATGATCGGGCGAAAATTGCGCAGCAGGTCGGTGTCGCGAAAGGTGACCTGGCTTCGGCCGTTGACTACTACCGACCCGAGCGTGAGGCGGAAGTGTTGCGCAGCGTCCTGGACCGCAACAAGGGCCCGATGCGTGACGAGGAGATGCTGCGCCTGTTTCGCGAGATCATGTCCGCGTGTCTTGCGCAGCAAGAGCCACTGAAAATCGGATTCCTCGGGCCGGAAGGCACATTCACACAAACCGCCGTCTACAAACATTTCGGTCACTCGGTGCGAGCGCTTCCGTTTCATACCATTGATGAAGTCTTCCAGGAAGTAGAGAGCGGTGCCGCCGACTTTGGCGTGGTGCCGATCGAGAATTCCACCGAGGGATCGGTCAACAACACGCTTGATATGTTCCTGACATCGCCGCTGAAGATCTCCGGCGAAATAGAACTGAAGATCGAGCAGCACCTCATGAGCAAGTTCAAAGGGCTCGAGAATATCGAGCGTATCTGCGCGCATGAGCAGTCGCTCGCACAATGTCGCGGCTGGATACGTGAGCATTTGCCGCACATTGAACTGATCGGCATGTCGAGCAATGCAGCGGGCGCCAGGCGCGCGCGCGACGAAGACGGTACCGCGGCTATTGGTCCCGCGGTCGCCGCCGATGTCTACGAGCTCAATATCATGGTCAATAACATTGAGGATCGAGCCGATAACGCGACGCGATTCCTCGTTGTTGGCCGGCAGCTGCTGGCGCCGAGTGGTGATGACAAGTCGACGATTCTGGTTTCAACGAGGGATACGGCAGGAGGCGCCGGAGTCTTGCATCATTTGTTGCAACCGCTGGCCGAGTACGGTGTCAGCATGACGCGCATCGAGTCGCGGCCATCACAGCGCCGTAAATGGGATTATGTGTTCTTTATTGACATTGAGGGACATGCAGCGGATTCGCCTATCGCGGACGCGCTGGCCGAGCTCGAAAAGACCAGCTCGCTGTTCAAGGTTCTCGGAGCGTATCCGAAGGCTATAGGCTGATACCCGGGCAGCATGCACTTCAAGGTATCCCCATCTAGAGTCGAGGACGCCAGGGTCACGGTGCCGGGCGACAAGTCCGTGTCGCATCGCGCACTGATGCTCGGCAGCATTGCCAACGGCCGGACAGACGTCAGTGGATTCCTTGCCGGGGAGGACTGCCTGCAAACACTGGCCGCCATGCGTTCCCTCGGTGTCAACATAGAGCATTCAGAATCAACCGCGATTTCGATCGAAGGTGTCGGATTGGGCGGTCTCAGGGCATCGGCAACGGCGCTCGACCTCGGCAATTCGGGTACAGCCATGCGCCTGATGGCAGGGCTCTTGAGCGGCCAGCGCTTTGACAGCACGCTGACCGGCGATGCATCGCTGACGGGCCGGCCGATGGGACGCATCATCACACCGCTCAGCCAAATGGGTGCGGAAATAGACAGCGCGGATGGCAATCCGCCGCTGCGGATTCACGGCAAGAGCGAGCTACGGGCCATCGACTACGAACTACCGATTGCGAGTGCCCAGGTAAAGTCGGCCGTGTTGCTGGCGGGCCTTTACGCAAAGGGCACGACCAGCGTCACTGAACCGGCCGTAACGCGGGATCACACCGAGCGCATGTTGCGTTCCATGGGTGTAAAGGTGTCAACCGCAGGCCATCGCATATCCATAGATGGCGGGCAGGCGCTCGAGGCATGTCGCGTGCGTGTACCGGCGGACCTGTCATCGGCTGCGTTTGTTATTCTCGCGGCGCTGCTGGCTGAGAAAGCGGATATTGTGATCGCCAATGTCGGCATCAATCCAACGCGAACGGGGGTGATTCATATCTTGCAGGGCATGGGTGCCGATATCAGCATGGAAAACCAGCTCGAACTGGGTGACGAGCCCGTTGCCGATATTCGTGTCCGTTCATCCCGGCTGCATGGTGGCGCAGTCGATCCGGCCCTGGTGTCACTGGCGATTGATGAGTTCCCCGTGTTGTTCGTTGCGGCGGCCGCAGCGACGGGTAAAACCAGTTTTTCCGGAATCGGTGAGCTGCGGGTAAAGGAGAGCGACAGAATCGCAGCGATGGCGGAGGGCATGCGCAGATTGGGAGTCACGGTCAACGAGTCACCGGATGGAGCCATCGTTCACGGAGGGGGCTTTACAGGCGGAACGGTAGAGAGCTTCGGCGACCACCGCGTTGCGATGTCCCTGGCGGTGGCCGGTACGGTCGCCGCCGGCGAGGTCGTTGTCCGGGATGTCGACGCTGTCGATACCTCGTTCCCGGGATTCTGCTCCTGCATGGCATCCATTGGTGCTGATATCGACGTGGTTAAGGAGGATTCCGCGTGAAGAAACCGGTCCCGGTCATTGCCATCGACGGCCCTAGCGGCTCGGGCAAAGGCACCATCGCGCACCGGGTTGCGAAAGCACTCGGCTGGCACCTCCTGGATAGCGGCGCCCTGTACCGGCTGGTTGCTTTGTCAGCCAGCAAGGCCGGAGTTGCGCTCGACGACGCCGCGGCGCTTGCGCGGATTGCCGGGGCGCTTGATGTGCAATTTGACAGTAATGAGGACGGATCCGAGCGAATTTGGCTGGATGGCGAGGACCTCAGCAACGAAGTTCGGAAGGAGGAAACCGGCGCGGGGGCCTCGGC
>JBATHK010000170.1:0-10602 GCA_049666725.1 Woeseiaceae bacterium | reverse complement strand
GTTCCGGCGTTGCGGCCGGCTCGACGGGCCACGAGAGTGAAGAGCACCCGGAGAGACCCACCGCTGCCAGCACGAGCACGGGGAGCAGCGATCTCCAAGCCTGCTTTCTTAACCTTCGCATTGCATGCGTCCTTGTCGCCTTCTTTCTTGCGAGGGGATCATTTCTACGCAAGGCCGGGATATTATTCTGTGCGTTAGGTCAAAATTTATCGTGCGTTAGCTCAAAATAGGCGCGGCGAGTACAATCAAGAGCGTAGCCAATATGCTGTATTTAGGTACATTTCAGCTATATGGGACCAGAGGACCACAAGGAATACGAGTCATGAAATTATCCATCGCAATCCTGCTTGCAGTGCTGCTGGCGACGGCCGGTCTTGCGGACGACAGGTCGTCCGAGCACGCGCAGAAGACGCTGGAAATCTACCGCACGATCGTCGAAATTGACACGTCCAAGAACCGCGGTAACGGGATGAAGGTGGCGCAATACCTCGCCGATGAATTGCTGGCGGCCGGTTTTCCGGCCGAGGACATCGAGGTCTTGCCAAAGCCGCCGTTCGCCGCGCTCATTGCTCGCTATCGTGGTGCGCTGGGCTCCAGCAAGAAACCCATACTGCTGCTCGGTCACATGGATGTCGTTGAGGCGAACGCCGAGGACTGGGAGCGGCCGCCGTTTACGCTGACGCAGGATGACAAGTATTTTTATGCGCGCGGTTCGGACGACAACAAGTTTGGGGTCGCACATCTGACATCCACCTTTATTCGTTTGAAGAAGGAAGGCTTTCAGCCGAACCGTGACCTAATTATTGCGTTCACGGGCGACGAAGAAAGTGGCATGACGACGACGCGCATGCTGGCTTACGAACGACCCGACCTGGCGAAGGCCGAATTTGCGCTTAATTCGGATGCGGGTGGCGGCGCCCTCGATAAACAGGGACATGCGGTGACCTACAACATCCAGGCCGCGGAAAAGACCTACGCGACATGGGAAATGACCGTTCATAATCCCGGCGGCCACAGTTCCCGGCCGCGGCCCGACAATGCGATTTACGATCTCGCCGATGCCATCATGAAAATCGAGGCCTATCGATTTCCGGTGCGCTGGACCGAGATGACGCGCGACTTCTTCCGCGTGACGGGCGAGAAGCTCGGCGGTGAACTGGGTGAGGCCATGGTTCGCTTTGCCGATGATCCCGAAGACGAAGCAGCCACCGATCGGCTGGCACTCGAATCGTCCTACGTTGGGACGACGCGAACTACCTGCGTCGTGACAATGCTGCAGGCCGGACATGCTGAAAACGCGTTGCCGCAGTCGGCCACGGCGACGGTCAACTGCCGAATTTTTCCGGGTATCCCTGTTGCTGAAGTCGAGCGAACGCTGAAAGACATCGTGGACAACGACGAGATTGAATTCGTGGTGCTGGATGAAACCACGGAGAGCCCCATTTCAGAGCTGCGCGAGGACGTGCTCGCGGCCGTGTCGAGTGCCGTTCACAGTCGCTATCCCGACGTACCCATTATTCCGATCATGGAATCGGGCGGCACGGATGGCATGCATTTTCGCAGTGCGGGCATTCCGACCTGGGCCATCAGCGGCCTTTTCATGGACCCCGATGAAATGTACGCGCACGGCCTCAACGAGCGCGTTCCCATCGAAGGGTTCTATGGCGCGCTGGATCACTGGAGCATCATCCTGCGAGAACTGGCGAGCGATTGACCTAAATCGGGGTAGAACCCCGGTTTTATTAGCAGAAAGCTGCGTAATCGAATACCCTAGCGGGCAGAATCAAAGCCGACAGCATGCCGCGCGGTCTTGTCCAATTCTTACTTAAGAACGGAGGAGCAATGAAACTTCACTCACTTTTGATTATCGGGCTGGCGCTTGGCCTGGCCGCTTGCGCAGAGAAGGAACAAGCATCATCGCCACAGAGTGGCGATGCCGCAACTGCTGCCGCCGAGTCGGCCAAGGTCGAATCGATGGTGGCCAAAACTCCGGAATCCGAAAAAGAGGAAATGGGAACTTCGGCATTTATATCGCATATGCACCATCATGCGAGCCAGCTCGAGCGACTGAATGCGGCGCTGCAGGCAGGGAGTCTTGCGGCGGCTCAAAGGCCGGCATACTGGCTGTCGGGACATGACGATACTATTGCAGTGCCCGACGAATGGAGGGTGTACATCGACGGTATGCGTAGCGGTGCCACGGCTGTTTCCAATGCGTCCGATCTTGCAGCTGCGCGGGCCGCGGCCAAGCGCATCGCGGACAACTGCAATGCTTGCCACACGGCCGCCGGCATAGAACTGGTCACTTTGCAGCCGGAATAGGCGGATCTCGAAAATCCGGGGCTGCGATTAGCCCGGGTACATGCGGTACTGGAAGTCCGGTGCCACGACCTTGTAGTACGGCTGCAGGAACATGACGAGATCGACCAGCTCCTGGATGGTCATGTACTCGTTGTAGATGTACATCCTGGATTCGCCGTCGTCCGATACGACTATTTCCGCGTAACCCGTGGCCAGTTTGTGTGACGGATTGATGATCGACGTTACCAGCTGGCCATAAGTCCTGACCTGCGTTACCGAACCACCCAGTTCGACGTAGGGCGGGGGCTGACCGGCTATGCCGGGAAGCTGCTCACCTTTGATCGTGTGGCACTGGTGACACTGCATGTAGAGGAATACCTCGCGCCCGGCCCCGGCGTCGCCGTCCGGCAGCCGAAATCCCTTTTCCGACATCCTGGTTTCGCTACCGCAACCACCGAGTGCGATGAGGCTGAGCAAGAATAATGCCAGTAGAGAACGTGCGTTCATGACAGGCCTCCTGATCGAGCAAGCTCGAAACAATTGCCGATTATTCTTAACATGAATAAGCACTTACGAGAATCCGGGAAAACCACAGCGGTGTTGAGACAGGCTGGTTGACGGACGCCACCGAAGTGGCGCCCGCCATTGTCAGCAGCGAAGAATCAGGGAAGTACCTCCGCAAATGTTGCCGCAATCACACCGTATCCATCCGGGGTGGCATGGATGTTGGGGCCGACCGGCGCTGGTACGCACATGTAGGTCCACTGGCAGATAACCGCCACATTGAGCGGCACCGAATTAAACGGTGGCGGGAATAGGACTTGGGTTACGAAGTCGCTTGAAAAGAACTTACTGGCCACGTCTGCCACCGGAATCCCGAAGTCGCTGTACGTTGGACCGAGGATGCCATAATTCAGAAAATCCGCTAATCCTGCCGACTGCAGGGCCAGAACCTGTCCCGCAGAACCGCTCAGCCATGCCGCCAGAAACGTATTGTAGTAGTTCATTCCCACAATCGGCGTTCCTGGATCTGCGGCATCGCGCAGTGCAGTCAGTATCAAGGGTAAATTGGTGGAGATCTTGAAAAGCGCACCATTGATGCAGTCAAAATCCACAGCCGTCCCGACAATACAACCATCCGCAAGGATGTCGTTGACGCCCATGTCGATGGTGATGAGTTCGACCTTGTCCTTGTGGGCATGCAGGAAACTGACCGCTTCAGCGAGCTGCGAGCCCTTCGTGTACGTGCAGATCCCACCCGCCATCATGGTCGCTGTTGTTTCTCCCGGACACCCGAGCTTAACCAACCGAATCTTGCGATAGCGCGGCTCAATGATGTCGAACAGCTGATCGGCATAGCCTTCGTTGGTTCGCTGGTTGTCGCCGTTTTCATCGGGTTGAATCCCGACGGACAACGAAGTGCCTACCGACACGTAGTATCGGACCCCCTTGTTGTCTGCTCCAGCGAATGCCGGAAAAGCCAGGATCAAGAGTGCCAGCCACCCGTACCGAAATACGTTCGTTTTGACGTTCATGCCATTAACTCCCTTTGCTTATGCGCCGAAAAGTTCGGCGTAGGATGAACGTACGTGTCGCGCGCCCGATACTCATGAGCACAAGTTGATCGATTCCTTATGATTTCATGTTGAAACAGTGATTGCGCGCCGGGCGGGCGATTGGCCGGCGCCACAGATCGAATCCGGTTTGGCATGTGGCCCTCTTGGGACTATCCTGAACATTCACCGTAGCCGGCAGGTGATCAGTCATGCACCGAAGTCAGTTTGCAGGAATTATCATCGATTGCGAGGGGGAGGACCTGGACGCGGCTGCGAGGTTTTGGGCCCAGGCGCTGGGTTACAGCCCCAAGACGCTGACCGACCCGGAAGACGCCAGGTACCGCGGTCTTGATACGGGCGCCGATGAACCTTACATAGAAATACAGGCGGTCGAGCATCCGAGCCGCGTGCATATCGACATCGAAACAGACGATATCGAAGCCGAAGTGCAGCGGCTGGAAGCACTCGGCGCCAAACGAGTCGAGCAGATCCGCACCTGGTGGGTGATGGAAGCGCCAACCGGGCATCGTTTTTGCGTGATTCGCGCGGGGCGGCACAATTTTGAGGAGACAGCGAACGAGTGGTGAACTACGACCTGATCGGCGATATTCACGGCCACAGCGAGCCGCTGGTCGAACTGCTCGAAAAGCTCGGCTATCGCCTTTCTAACGGTGTATATCGGCAGCCCGACAGGCGGGTGATTTTCCTCGGCGATTTCATCGACCGGGGCCCCAATCAACGCGAGGTCATCAAGATCGTCCGCCCTATGATCGAGGAGGGTGCGGCACTGTCGGTCATGGGCAACCACGAATTCAACGCCATTGCCTGGTTTGCCGAAGACCCCGATGCACCCGGTCAGTATCTCAGGGAGCATTCCGCAAGGCACCGGCGTCAACACCAGGCGTTCCTTGATGCCTACCAGGGAACGCTTGACTACGCCGATCTGATCGAGTGGTTTCGCACGCTGCCTTTGTGGCTCGATCTTCCGGGCCTGCGTGTCGTGCATGCCTGCTGGGACGATGCGCTGATAGCGGATTTGCAGGTTTGCTTTCCGTCGATCAACGAGTACCTGGATGACAACCTGCTGCTGCGTGCAACACGCAAGGGACGCAGCGAGCACGACGCTATCGAGACCCTGTTGAAAGGCAAGGAGATCGAGCTGCCCAAGGGGCACATGTTTTTCGACAAGGACGGCCACGCCCGGCACGAGGTTCGCATTCGCTGGTTCGATGGCGACGCTCGCACCTACCACGAGGCATTCCTGGGGCCCGAAAAGGCGAAGAGCCATATTCCGGAGGACCCGATTGGCGCAGACCACCTGCTGCAGTACTCGCACGAGGATCCACCCGTATTCATCGGCCACTACTGGCTGGACTCGGAGCCTGAGCTGCTGGCGCCGAACGTGGCCTGTCTCGATTACAGCGTGGCGGCGAAGGGCGGCGGCAAGCTGGTGGCATACCGCTGGAATGGGGAGCAGGCGCTCAGGAATGACAGGTTCGTTTACGTCGAGAGGGAATCATCGTAAGTGCCCGCGGGCGCGTGATAAACTGACCGCTGGAATTACCGCATTATGGAATCTTGGCCACGCCAAACCGCGCAATAGCGCCATAATGTGCCTGGACAAGAAATAATAAAAACAATGCAAGCACATGAATCTTCATTAGTTAGCAAGGCATTCGGGGAACACGCCGATGCCGGGCTGATCGTCGCCTACCAGTCGCACCAGGACGCGCTGCGCTTCCTGTCGTCAGCGCTGGACCAGGCTAACGGTGCGGCGTTGCTGCAGGGGCCGACGGGTTCTGGCAAGAGCACGATCATCAAAGAGCAATTGGCCTGGTCTGCGCGCGATGCCGCCGTTGCGCTTATCGATGGTATTCACCTGAGACCACGCCGGCTGTTAACCGACATGCTGTCGCAATTTGGTGTCCAAACGGCCTCCGAGCAAGACGAGCAGCTGCTGCACAAGGTCAATCACTTCGTGACGCAACAGACACGCTTCGCGAAGCCCCCGGTGCTGATTATTGATAATGCCGATCGCATGACGTCAAGTGCTCAGCGCTTGCTGAACTGGCTCGCGGCGCTGGAAACTCGCGGTAACTTTGCGCTGCGCATTGTTCTGACCGGTAAAGAGGAACTGTCTGCTCTGCCTCGTCAGGACAGCATGCGTAACCTCGCGCGACGCCACCCGGCAACGTACTCGCTCAACCCGCTGACAGAACAGGAAGCAATGATTTATCTGCGCACGCGCCTGATCGCAGCCGGCGGCGATCGCAGCGAAAAAGTATTCCCGCTCGATGTCTGTGAACGGCTGCATGAGTTGTCGTGCGGCTGGCCGGGTGCGCTGAACGAACGCGCGATCGACGCCATGGATCGCATGACCGAGCTCAAGTCCGCCAGGCGCGTACCGCGCATCATCGTCACGCGAGATGGCGTAACCGAGGCGGAGTATGAATTGACCGAGCGACAGTATGTCATCGGGCGTGCCGGAATTGCAGACATCATTATAGAAGACACTTATGTCAGCAAGATGCACGCCATGCTGCAAGTTTATTCGAATGCCATCGTGTTGATTGATCTGAATAGCACCAACGGCACCACGGTCAACTCCCGCATCGTGGTGAAGTCGATCCTCAAGAACAACGATGTTATTACGCTCGGCCACCATCGGCTGAAGATAGAAAACGCACCCGCGATCAGCGAAGAGATGGACGAGGCCATCAAGATGTCCGATACAATGACGATGCAAAACCTCGACGACCTGCGTCGCGCACGCGCCCGGCGCACCATCACGATGCTGAAGCACAAGTAGCGCGATAGACACAGTTTGGGGACATTCTTTATTTAGTGTATTAATGCGTTAAATCAAGAATGTCCCCAATATTCTCGCAGCGTCACCGCAACTGGCTGTCCTTGCTTCCACGGCGGTTGTAGCCGCCGACAGTGTTCGTCTTGGCATCGTGCTTCGCCTGGCAAGTGACACACAGTCGCACGCCGGGTACGGCCTCGCGGCGGGCTTCGGGAATGGCTTTGTCACATTCTTCGCAGTGGCTCAGGCTTTCGCCGCGCGGCAGCTGGTCACGGGCGCGCTTGACGGCATCCTCTACGGTTGCGTCGATCTGGTCCTGCACTGCGCCGTCTTTTGCAAAGCCGCCGGCCATGGCTGGTATCCTTGTTTCTTGGACCAAGTGTAATTATAAGCGACACCTTTCCCACAAATAGAAATATTCCTGAAGCGTTTTTTTCACGAACGGTCTGTCAAAATGATGCTCAAACGGTATGACAAACAGGGTGCCTCCGTCTGGGATCGAAAACTAACTCTCGTTCTCGGCTTCCTGTTCGGTATCACGCTGCTTCTTTTTGCCGTCTATGCAGTCATACTTTTCAGCAACTGGGCCGAAGTCGATGACTGCCTGGACAGGGGCGGGAGCTACGACTACGAACTAGGGCGCTGTGACTTTGACGTGAATCACTCGAATCCGGAAACCCAAGGTGGTTCCTGACGCCGGCTAGATCAGGCCACGTCCGCCACCGCGGCGTCACGTTCAGCGGCGGGTTCCTCGTTCATTTCATAGGCGCCGTGCAAAGTGGTGACGTACTGGTTCCAGACCTTGTCGAAGCGCGCGTTGTCAACCACAGGCCGCTTGATCATTCGTCGCAGGAGCAGCTGCTGCCGCTTCGTGGTTACCGATTTGCCATAGAGCTGCAGGGCATAGCGCGAAAAGTCGCGCACGAACACATCAAAGATCTGGTCCAGCAAGTCGTCGTCAATGGCGTAGATTTTGGCATTCTCGATGATCAGCTGGCCATACACGACCAGCGTAAAGAGCTCGCCGAGGTTGAGCAGGAAATCGATGTCTTTGGCCTGCTCTTTTGAGGGTCGGGCGACCGCCAGCATGGCCTTGAGGTAGCGGATCTGTTTCTTGAAGACGTTGGCGTTTGGCAGATCGACGCCGGCGTAAGTCGCTTTGTAATCGTGGAATCGAATCTTGCCGAGACCCTTCGTCGGCCCCTGGTGGAACAGAAAATCGTCGTTGACCGGCTCATCACGTTGCTCGATGACCGGGAACTCGGCGGGCTTGAAAAAGTAGTTGCCCATGAACTTGATGATCAGGGCCATGTTCACGTGCACGGTACCTTCGAGCTTGGGCAGTGCACGGATATCGCGTGCCGCCATCTCGAAAAACATGTCCTTTTCGAAGCCCTTGGCCGCGATGACATCCCAGAGATGGTCGATAACCGCTTCGCCCTGGGTCGTGACCTTCATCTTTACCATCGGGTTGTACAACAGGTAGCGCCGGTCCTCGCTCGATGCCGAGCGCATGTAGTCGGAAGCCCTGAGCGCGAACAGCTTCATCGAGACCAGGCGCACGTAGGCATCGACGAACAGCTGGCGGATGTGCGGGAAGTCGGTCACCTGGCTGCCGAATAACTGCCGGTTGCTGGCGTGATCGATCGCCTCGTAAAAAGCGTGTGTGCACATACCGATCGAGGCCCAGCCGAGATTGTATTTGCAGAAATTGATCGTATTGAGCGACGCATCCCAGGCTTCCGTGCCACGCGAGAGAATCTCGTTGTCGGTGATGGGGTAATCGTGCAAGGCGAACTCGGCAACGTAGTTTTGCGAGTTGCAGACGTTTTTAACGCACTCGTATTTTTCGTGCCGCGGGTCAGCCACGAAGAAAACGTAATCATCCGTACCGTCGATTTTGCCAAAGGTCGAGACCAGGCCTGCTTTGTTGGCGTTGCCGATGTAGTACTTGCTACCACGGGCGAGGTAGGTGCCGTCGTCCTGCGGCAACAATTTCATATCCGAGGAGTAGATGTCGGCGCCGTGCTCCTTTTCCGACAGTCCGAACGCGAAAATGTGGCCGTCCCGAAGCAATTGCGCGGCCTTTTTCTTGACCGCTTCGTTATTAGATATCCAAATGGGCCCGAGTCCCAGCATGCTGACCTGCCAGGTGTACCAGTAGGCGAGGCCGTAGAAACCGAGAATCTCGTTAAATTCGCAGTTGCGCCAGCTGTCCCAGCGCACGCCCTCGGCACCTTCCGCGTATTGCGGCGGCGTCATCAGCTTGGCAAAGATCTGCTCGCCGGCGACGAACTCGAGAAAGTCGGCGTACCAGACGCGCTCGTGGTCATCCTCCTTGATGCGGCGCCGGCCCTTGTTCTCGAAGAACTCGATGGTCCTGCGCATGATCTCAGTCGACGTTGCGTCGTGATACGGTCGATTGTGTTCGTGAGGATTGAGTAGCATGAGACCCCCTGGGAGTGAAGCCGCCCCACTAACGCGGCACTGCCCGGCCAGCATGCCACGAGCTATCGGCGTAGGCCATACGCACGAACCACGGCGACAGACTTCAATCCACGCGTATAGCCCGGTTTCTCGCTATACTGAAAAAAAGAAGAGACAAAACGATGCAGACATTCGCCGATCCCCTGTCCCGTGCCGTACAAATTGCCGGCGACCACACCGCCGTGATTTCCGAGGGCCGCCACTTTACTTTCCGGGAATTGGACTCGCGCTGTCGCCGTCTGGCGGCTGTACTGAAGAGCAAGGGGGCGGAGCCCGGCGATCGCATCGCCGTACTCGCGGCCAACACCAACCACCACCTCGAGAGTTACGTGGCGATTCCGGCGGCCGGCTTTGTCATCGTGCCGCTCAATACCCGTCACGCCGGCCCCGAGCTCGAGTACGCGATTAAGGATGCCGAGGTGAAAATTCTGCTGTCTGATCGCGATCCGGGCGCATTGCGCGAGCTTGTCGATACCGTTGTGATGATTCCCGACGAGTACGACGCATTGCTCGAAAGCGCCAACGAAGTGGAGCTCGGGGTCGGCATCACCGAGGACACGCTGGCCGGCCTGTTTTACACGGGTGGCACGACCGGTGCGTCGAAAGGCGTGATGCTGACGCACAGGAACCTGATTTCGAACACCTTTCACTTCATGACCATGGCCCCGCCTGCGGCGAACAGCGTTTTCCTGGTCATGGCGCCGATGTTTCACGCTGCCGGCTCAAACGGCATACTCGGCGGCATCTGGACGGGCGGTTGCCAGATTCCACTCAAACTGTTCGATCCGGCGATAGCGCTCGACCTCATCGAAAAGCACAAGGTCACGCACACTCTGGGTGTGCCGACGATGCTCGCGGCCATCGCCGAACTGCAGCACAAGGAACCGCGCGACACGAGCTCGCTCATGGTCGTGGCGCACGGCGGCTCGCCGATCGCAACGGAAGTCGTGCGGCGCGCGGCCGAAGCGTTTCCGTCGGCCGAATTTGTGCACGTATACGGTATGACCGAAGCATCACCGCTGGTAACGGGTCTGCGCAATGAACAGGATTTGCTCGACGTCGATCGCAGTCGTTCCTGCGGGCAGTCGCTGATTGGCGTACAGGTAAAGATCATCGATAGCGCCGGCAACGAGCTGCCGACGGGCGAGGTGGGCGAACTTGCGGCCCGCGGCCCGAACATCATGAAGGGCTACTGGAACAAGCCCGAGCAAACGGCCGAGGTGCTGGTGGACGGCTGGTATCGGTCCGGCGACATGGGCTACATGGACGACGAAGGTTTCGTGTTTCTCGTCGATCGTGCCAAGGACATGATCGTCAGCGGCGGCGAGAACGTCTATTGCTCGGAAGTCGAGGAGGCGCTCTACAAGCATCCCGCCGTACTCGAAGCGGCGGTTTTCGGCGTGCCGGACGAGGCCTGGGGCGAGGCAGTTCACGCGGTCGTTGTGCCTCGCG
>JBATHK010000169.1:0-7665 GCA_049666725.1 Woeseiaceae bacterium | reverse complement strand
CTCATTACCCGGCCGCAGCTCGTATTGGCGGATGAGCCTACGGGCAACCTGGACTCCGGCAATGGCGAGCACGTATTGAAGCTGATGCTGGAGTTGAACGAAGAACTGCAGACCAGCCTCGTCATCGTCACGCACGATCACTCGATTGCGAAGCGCATGGATCGAATTCTCGTGCTCGAAGACGGGATGCTGCGCGAGTCAGTCTGACTTGTTTTCGTGCCGCAGTTTTTGTTTGCGCGTTTTGTAGTTGCTGAGCGACAGGCGCCAGAGCAGGTCCAGCACGACATAGCCGACGAGTGCAGCGATACTTCCCAGCAGCACGCTTCCCAACAGCATCGGTTGCCAGATGTTCACGAAGGTATGCGTCACCCACTCGAGCGATAGCGCCATCTCGAAGGGCTGCGGTGGCGTACTCAGTATGTTACTGCCCAGCAGGTAGGCGAAGTAGTACATCGGCCCGATGGTCAGGGGGTTGCTGGCCCAGGTTGACACCGCTGCGACCGGGATGTTGACGCGCAGGGCCAGCGCGCCCAGCGCGCCGATCAGCATATGTCCGGGAAACGGCAGAAACGAGACAAACAGCCCAAGCGCGACTGCGGGCACGACCCAGCGCCGCCGAATGCCCCAGAGGCGGTGGTCATGCAGCAGATGCTGAAACGGCGACATAAACCACTGCTCGCTCATGTGATGGCGTTTAAAGGCAAATTTCCGAAAAAAGCGTCTTGGCATCGTGTGGCGTTCCGGTTTCCATGATGAGTGCCGATAAATGACAACAAGCGCTCATGATCAGGGCCTGCCTCCTGATAATTGCAGGTGGCTATGCGGCGCAGCTTAGCAGGTTGCCGCTGGGCTCCGACCTCTGCACGCTGTTATTAGTTGCATCGGTGCTGGCGATTGCGGGTCGTCGCAGCCGATATCCGGCCTACCTGTGCCTGGGCTTTGCCCTGTTCATGCAGGCCGGTCAGGGCATCGTCGACGGCCGGCTCAAGGCCCGGTTTGCAAACGACAGCATGCTGACCCAGGTGCGAATTGTCGACTTTCCGAAGATGACGGGCAGCGCGGTTGTGATGCTGGTCGAACCGCTTGACGACCACCGGCTACCGGCGCGTTCGCGAGTAAGCTGGTTTGAGCCAGCGTCCGAGCCGGCGATCGGCGACATCTGGCAGTTCGAACTGCGCCTGAGGCGGCCGCGCGGCTTTAGCAATCCGGGCGTTTTTGATGGCGAGGCGTGGTTGTTTCGGCAGAAAATTCTCGCAACCGGCTACGTCGTTAACGGCAAACGCAATATCCGGCTCGAGGCCGGCAGCGAGAGCCCGATTGACGCATTCAGGCGCGGGTTTCTCGCGCGCGCAGACCGGGCGGCGAGCTCACCCGACGTCGCAGCCGTGCTTGCGGCCGTTGGTGTTGGCGCCCGGCATCGCATCTCGAGAACCCAGTGGGCCAATTACGCCGTCACGGGCACGAGTCATCTCATGGCAATCTCAGGCTTGCACGTCGGCCTGGCGGCGACCGTTGCGTTTCTGTTTGCCAGGGCGCTGCTAGGCGGGTTGCGTATGTCGGGTAACGCACATGCCGCGGCGATTATGTTCGCCGTTGGCGTTGCGATTGCCTACGCTGTCGTATCCGGGTTGGGGGTGCCGGCCAGGCGCGCGTCGCTGATGCTCGTGGTTGCCGCCTTCGCTGTTGTCCGTCGCCGACAAATCGATCCGTTTGCGACCATTGCAGTTGCGGCGCTTTGCATTTTTATCGTGGACCCGGTGGCAGCCATGACACCCGGGTTCAACCTGTCGTTTTCGGCGGTCGTCGTGCTGCTCTGGCTTGCGCAGATTCGAACGAACCTGGCTGTGACGGGGCGCTACATTGGCCGGACGGCAAATGCAATTCGGCAACTCGTCACCATGCAGCTTTATCTGCTGTTTGGTCTGATGCCGTTGACCGTGATCCTGTTTGACCGTATCGCGTTTCTTGCGACGCCGGTAAACCTCGTCGCGGTGCCGCTATTCAGTTTCATTACGGTTCCTTTCACACTCACCGGCCTGGCGGTCGGTGGGGGCCAAGGAATCGTAGGGCACTGCGCACTGCGTATTGCGGCGAAAAGCATCGAGTGGCTGCTGGCATTGATTGAGCAGGCTGCGCGCTTGCCGTTCGCCGACACGACCATCACAACACTTCAGGGTTTCGGCCTGCTCGTTGTTTTCATGCCGTGCCTGTTAATTGTGCTGCCGAGGGGATGGCCAGGTCGGCGGCTCTCGGTGCTGGCCGTGCTTGCGCTGCTGCTGCAATCGCCGAAGCCACCCGCTACGGGCTGCCTCGATGCGCACACGCTCGACGTGGGGCAGGGACTGGCGATCGTTTTACAAACTAATCGGAGTACCGTGATGTTCGACACGGGTGCGTCTTTTCGCGACGGGGGAGCCGTGGCAGAACATGTCGTTGTGCCGTTTCTCAGGTCTCGAGGGATAAGCCGCATCGACCGGCTGATCGTGTCGCACGCCGATATCGACCACAGTGGCGGCGTGCGGACGATTCTTGAACACGCGGACATTGAAATGATGCTGGTCGGCGAACCACTGCGCGAAGTCGACCTGGCGACGTCAGCATGCGCCGCCGGGCACCAGTGGCAGGTAGACGACGTCAGCTTTCGCATCCTGCATCCGCATCCGGGCAGGCCGCGCGAAGGCAACGATTCGTCCTGCGTTCTGCTGGTCGAGGCAGGCCGGCATGGGCTGTTGTTGACTGGCGATATCGAGGCTGCGGTGGAGCGCGAGATAATCGAAAGGGCCGAATTGAGAGCCGTCGACGCCGTGGTCGTGCCCCACCATGGCAGCCTGACGTCTTCCAGCGAGTCATTCGTCGACGTCGTGTCGCCGCAAATCGCCATTGTTTCGGCCGGATATGGCAATCGCTGGGGCTTTCCCAAAGAGCAGGTGCGCAGGCGCTGGCAGGCCGTTGGAGCCGAGGTGCTGAGCACGGCAACAGCGGGTGCCGTGAGCCTGCGCCTGTGCGAAACCGGCGGTATTCAAAACCTGCGGATGGACCGCCTCGAACGCCGCCGCTTTTGGCGCGACGGCGTCGACTAACTGTCAAAAAGCGCCCGGTATCGCAGGAATTTCTTGCGCGGTCACTGTATATTTCATTTTTCCTCCTTGGGTCAGGTTTCTATGGTTGAAATAGTAAAATCCGGCGGCTACCTGATGGCGCCGATCATCATCTGCGCGATTCTCGCGATGGGCATCATTCTCGAGCGATTCTGGACCTTGCAACAGAAGCGAGTGATACCTGAGGACCTGACCAGCAAAGTCTGGGGCTGGGTCAAGAAAGACCAGTTGGATCAGAAGCAAATCCAGAGCTTGCACCAGGGCTCCGCACTGGGGCAGATCCTCGCCGCAGGACTGATCAATCGCGACAGGGAGCGGACCGTGCTAAAGGACGCAATCGAGGACACGGGACGGCACGTCGTGCATGAACTCGAACGATACCTGGAAACGCTGGGCACGGTTGCGGCGATTACACCGCTGCTGGGTCTGCTGGGTACCGTCATCGGCATGGTCAAGGTTTTCACGGCGATCACGACGCACGGGGTCGGCAATCCAACCGTGCTTGCGGGAGGTATCGCCGAAGCGCTGATAACCACGGCGGCCGGCCTTACCGTGGCGATTCCAGCACTGATTGGCTATCGCTACTATCGCTCCCGTGTCGATACCCTGGTGGTCGACATGGAGAAAGAGGCGATCAAACTGGTCGAGGCATTGCACCGCCGCAACGAGCAAGGGCAGTAATGAAACTCAGCCTGCGGCCACGCGCGCAGCCCGAAGTCAACCTGACGTCGCTGATCGACGTCGTGCTGCTGTTGCTGATCTTTTTCATGGTCTCAACGAGCTTCGTCAAGCAATCGCAAATTGCGATTCGACTGCCGGAGGCGGACAGCGCGGCAGTCGTCGAAGAGCCACCGGACCAGATCGATATTATGATCACGGAGACCGGCACCTATCTGATCAACGGTCGTGAACTGATTAATAATCGCCCGGAGACTATTCGAAACGCACTGCGCAAGATCTCGGCCGGCGACAACAAGCTGCCGTTGACAATTAGCGCCGATGCGAACGCCAGGCACCAGCATGTTGTGACGGCGATGGACGTCGCGGGTCGCCTGGGCTTTACGCAGATAAGCATTGCGACCGTCAATGACCCGGTTGAGTAATTGAGTTGATCTCGTGGCCGTAACAGAACGCATCGATCCTGAAGTCCGCGTCATCTATGCCAGGCTTTGGCGCTACGTTACGCCGCATAAGCTCATTGGTTTCATCGCAGTGGTCGGCATGGCGACCACTGCGGCCGTCGAGGCAGGGCTGGTAGCGCTGCTCGCGCCGCTGACCGATCAGGCGCTGGTCGCCAAACAGCTCGAAACCGTCCAATGGATCCCGTACGCATTCATGGTGATCTTCATTCTGCGCGGCATTTCCGGTTTTGCAACCGAAGCCTCGTTGGGCTGGATAGGGCGACAGGTCATCAGCGATCTGCGCCGCCAGGTGTTCGGCAAGTTTCTGACATTGCCCGCCAAGTACTTTGACAGCCAGACTTCGGGACCGTTGCTGTCGCGCATGACTTATAACGTCGAGATGGTGGCGGAGTCTGTTACAAGTGTCGTTACGATCGCAGTGCGCGATATTTTGACGGTGATTGCTGCATTCTGCGTCATGCTGTACTACAGCCCGGTATTGACGATCTTCGTCGTTGTTCTTTTCCCTATCGTTGCATTGATCGTACGGATACTCGGCATCGCGTTTCGCCGTTACAGCGATCATATCCAGGCGTCAGTCGGCGAAGTGACGCAGGTGACGGATGAGGTGATTCGTGGCAACCAGGTCGTCAAGGCTTTCGGGGGATACGATTACGAGCTTGCTCGCCTGGTCGATGCCGACGGGCGTAACCGCAGCCAGAACCTGAAACTAATTCGCGTCAGATCTATGGGCGTTGCCGTAACACAGGTTGTATTTGGCTTTGGCATCGCACTCGTAATTTACGTAGCCGCGCGAGAATCGCTCAAGGGGGCGCTGACGGCCGGTGAATTTATCGCATTCTTTTCTGCAATGATGTTGATGCTCCAGCCGGTGCGCCGTATCACTAACGTCAATGCAACTCTGCAGCGCGGGGTTGCGGGCGCAGACAGCCTGTTCATGGTGATAGATGAGCAGGACGAGGATGACGAGGGCACCGTCGAAATCGATCGCGTCAAAGGTGATGTGCGTTTCGTCGATGTGTGCTTTTCGTACGGGGACGAGAACGGACCGGTTCTTGAGGACATCAACATCGACCTGCCGGCGGGCAAGACGCTCGCCGTCGTTGGGCATTCGGGCGGCGGCAAATCAACACTGGCCAGTTTGTTGCCACGCTTCTATGAACTGGATTCCGGCGACATCCTGATCGACGGCGTGCCGATCAGGGATCTTACCTTGGCGAGCCTGCGCAACAACATCAGTCTCGTGACGCAGGATGTCGTTCTCTTCAACGACACGATCGAAAACAATCTTGCGTACGGGCAACTCAGGTCGCATTCTGACGAGGAAGTGTTGCGCGCTGCCGAAGCGGCATACGTGCTCGACTTTGCGAACGAATTGCCGCTAAAACTCAAGACCATGGTGGGTGACCGCGGTGTGCTGTTGTCCGGCGGCCAGCGACAGCGCATCGCAATTGGTCGCGCGCTGCTCAAGAATGCGCCAATCCTGATTCTGGACGAGGCGACGTCGTCGCTGGATACACAGTCCGAGCGGCGCATACAGGATGCGCTCGACGTGCTGATGAAAGATCGTACGACACTCGTCATCGCACATCGATTGTCCACGGTTGAAACAGCGGATCGCATAGTTGTTCTAGACTCGGGTCGCATCGTCGAGTCCGGCACGCACGGTGAGCTCATGGCGCAAGACGGTCACTACGCGGCCCTGTATCGCATGCAGTTCAGTACGGAGTCTGAAGACGAGTGAGCGCGCCCGTGACGTACCGATGGATTCACCGTGTCTGGTACGAGAATGCTCGCTCCGGCTGGGTATTGTTGCCGCTAAGCGGCCTTTACTGGTTGATCACAACGAGCAGACGCTTACTTTATCGAGCCGGCGTGCTGCGGGTTCGTCACGCGTCGGTCCCGGTGATCGTGGTCGGAAATATTACGGCAGGTGGCACCGGCAAGACGCCGACCGTCATTTGGCTTGCGCGCGAGCTTCGTGCGCGCGGTTTTTCGCCCGGCATCGTCAGTCGAGGCTACGGCGGCAGCAAGTCTGCGTCACCGATGCGCGTCGATTCCGATAGCGATGCTCAGCTTGTCGGCGATGAACCGGTGTTACTCGCGCGGCGCAGTGACTGCCCCGTGGCCGTTGATGCCAACCGCGTGCGCGCCGCGGCGATGCTTGTCGATGATGGCGTTGATATCATTATTACTGACGATGGACTGCAGCATTACCGGCTCGGCCGCGACTACGAAATTTGCGTGATTGACGGCACACGGGGGCTCGGCAATCGCTGGTTGTTGCCAGCGGGCCCGCTGCGCGAATTACCGGATCGCCTTGAGGACGTCGATCAGCTCCTTGTTAATGGCGCCATGCGGCCCAACAACGAGATGTCGGTCGCTGAGCTGAACGCCGTGGAGTTTGACCTTGTCGCAACTGAAGCCAGCCGCCTTAACGGTTCGCTGACCCGGCCGATTGAGCGCTTTGCCGGTACGACCGTGCATGCTGTGGCCGGAATCGGGAATCCATCGCGATTTTTCGAGCTGTTACGGGCGTTGGACATACAGGTTATAGAACATTCGTTCACTGATCATGCCGTCCTGAACGTGAAGGAGCTGGACTTTGGTGATGACTTCGAGGTTTTCATGACGGAAAAAGATGCCGTCAAACTGGGGCGACGTATCAACGACAAATTCTGGTATGTCCCCGTGGAACTGCAGATGGATCCCGTTCTGGCATTACCGCTGATTGAACAAATCGAATCCCGCCTGCGCGGCTGGCAGGGTGCATCATGACGGATTTTAAAGTCGTCATTCCCGCTCGCTTCGCGTCGACGCGCTTGCCCGGCAAGGCTTTGCGCGAATTGCGCGGCAGGCCGGTGCTGCAGCACGTATACGAGCGCGGCTGCGAAAGTGCCGCTACGGATGTAGTCGTTGCCACGGATGATAATCGTATTGCCGACGCGGCGGCGGCTTTCGGGGCGATCGTCTGCATGACGGGCAATCAGCACCGGTCCGGAACCGAGCGCATCGCCGAAGTTGCTGATCTTCTCGACTGGGATGACGACCAGGTTGTCGTCAATTTGCAGGGCGATGAACCGGCGATGCCGGCGGCACTGATCGACCAGTGTGCCGAGTTGCTGGACGATGCGAGCGCCGATATCGCAACCCTCGCTTCGCCTTTGCTCAGCGGTAAGGATTTCGACGACCCCAATGTCGTCAAGGTCATTCATGATTTTTATGGTCACGCAATTTATTTCAGTCGCACGGCCATTCCTTACGCTCGTGAAGCGGAAAACAAGATGCGGGCAGTGGCGTCGGCCCTGCATCACCACGGCATTTACGCTTATCGCTGCGGTGTGCTGCGGCGCTTCGTCGCGGCGGAGCCCTCGGATCTCGAAGTCTGCGAACAACTCGAACAGCTGCGAGCGCTTTCACTGGGC
>JBATHK010000168.1:0-3106 GCA_049666725.1 Woeseiaceae bacterium | reverse complement strand
CCGGATTCGGTCTTGATGTAGGTGACGAACGATGCGATCGCGGCGCCGATGAGAACCAGCACCAGCGGCCAATGATTGATGGCGAAGTCCGAGACGCCCATGATGATGCGCGTAGGCAAAGGTATGTTGTCGCCCAGCGCCCTGAATATCGGCGCGAAATTCGGAATTACGAACATGGTGATGATGGCGATCGCTACGGCAATGCCGATCATCACGATCAGTGGGTAACGCACGGCCGATTTCACCCGGTTGCGGATCTCCTGGTCGGCGCTCAGGTATTCGTACATTCTGAGGAATGCGGTATCCAGGGTGCCCGTGGCTTCGCCGATTTCGATGATGCTCACGAACATGTGCGAGAAGATATCCGGATGACGTCGCAGCGATCGTGCAAGGCCCCGGCCGGACTCGAGGCTCGCGATCACATCGATCAACGCGGCTTTCAGCACCTCGTTGTGCGTGGTTTCCATCAGGCCGCTTAGACCGCGCAGCAGCGGCAGTCCGGTTCGCGTAACCGTGTGCATCTGGCGGCAGAACAGGACCAGGTCCTTGGTAGTGGGTCGGCCGCCGCCAAGTCGTCGCCAGAGCTCCTCGACCGTAATGCTGGCGTGTACCGTTGCCTCGGTTATTTCGATTGGCGTGACGCCAAGACCAACCAGGCGAGTCGCAACCGCGTCGGTCGATGCCGCCTGCAATGTTCCATTGACGAGAGCGCCATTCGCCGATCGTCCCTTGTAAAAAAACTCAGCCACGGCGCACGTCTTCCTGCGACTCGTCGTGCGTGTCAACGAGCTGTCCGGACAGACTGAGTTCATCATCTTCGTCGAGGCCACCGGTTACCCGAATGACTTCCTCGATCGAGGTTATGCCGTCGATCGCGTACTCCATCGCACAGTGCGCCAGCGGCACGTAACTCTTCTTCTTGGCAACCGCTTTGTCGAACGCGGCCGCATCTTCGCGCTGAATGGCATCGGCCAGGCGATCGTCGATTTCCAGCAGTTCGTAGACACCGATGCGACCGTTGTAGCCTGTCAGGTAGCAGTAATTGCAGCCGCGTCCACGAACGAATTCGAGTCCTTTGGCGCGTTCTTTTCCAATCTCGGCAATCAGCCACGCCTGCTGTCCCGCGGTCGGTTCGACCGTTTCTTTGCAGCTCGTGCACACGCGGCGAACGAGGCGTTGTGCAAGAACCCCGTTCAGCGCAGCAGCCATCAGGTAGCCGGGCGCGCCCATGTCCTGCAGACGGCTGATCGTTGCGGCGGCGCTCACGGTATGCAAGGTAGAGAAGACCATGTGTCCGGTCATGGCGGCGCGCAGGCCGATATCCACGGTTTCCTTGTCGCGCATCTCGCCAACCAGGATGATGTCTGGATCCTGGCGCAACGCGGTCCTTAAGACCCGTGCGAAATCCAGCCCGATTCTCGGGTTGACCTGCACCTGGTTGATGCGCTCGAGGCGATACTCCACCGGGTCTTCGACAGTAATGATTTTTGTCGATGCATGGTTGACGCGGTTCAGCGCGGAATACAGGGTTGTCGTCTTGCCGCTGCCGGTCGGTCCGGTCACAAGCACCATGCCGCCGGGTCTTTCGATCAGCGCGGCGAAGCGCCGCTGAATCTCTGCTGGCATGCCCAGATTGGACAACGTCAGCAGGTTGGCGGAATGATCGAGCAAGCGCAGCACCAGCGATTCACCGTGCTGCACAGGCAGGGTCGAGATACGTACGTCGAGTGTTTTCGTGTTAACGCGGACCGAGAATCGGCCATCCTGCGGCAGGCGTTTCTCCGAAATGTCCAGGCCGCTCATCAGTTTCAGTCGCGTGACCAGTGCGCTTGCAACGCCGCGACCACTAATCACCTGCTCCTGCAGCACGCCGTCCACGCGCTGGCGGATGCGCAGCAGCGACTCTTCGGGTTCGATATGAATATCCGAGGCCTTCACCTGGACCGCATCCTTGAACATCGATTGCAGCAGCTTGATGACCGGCGCGTCATCGGCATCGTCATCGGTCGACAGGTGCTCGATATCGATTTCGCCTTCACCGAGATCCTGTTTTACTTCGGCCGCCAGCGCTTCGATCTCGTCGGTGCGCCGGTAGACCACGTCGATCGTCCGCAGGAGTTGCGATTCCGGAACCAGTGCCAGGCGCACGGGTTTTTTCAAACGTCGGCTTATTTCGTCGTAAGCGAACAGGTCGGTGGGGTCGGCCATGCCGACCAGCAGGCTGTCTTTATCGGATTTGAGCACCAGCGCCCGGTAGCGGCGTGCATGCACTTCCCCGAGCAGTTTTACCGTGTCCTCTTTCAGATCCATGCCGCTGAGATCGAGGTATTCGATCTTCAGCTGTTTGGCCAGGAACTTGTTCATTTCCGGCTCGGTAATCGCGCCGATTGACGTCAGTGCCCGTCCCAGCCGCTGGCCGCTGTTCTTCTGGTGCCTGAGGGCCTCATCAAGTTGATCAACAGTGATGGCGCCGGCATCAACGAGCAGGTCGCCGAGACGCACCTTCTTCGGTCGGGATGTCGCCAAGCGCAATTTGGATGTCGACTTGAGCATAGGGTGTCCCGCCTACTGCCGGCGCATACGTTGCAGCGACTCGTTGGCCATCGTTGACCAGACCCGGTCGTCGTCTACAACGATCGGTTTCAGCAGAATAACCAGCTCTGTCTTCTGTTCGATTTCGCGCGAGCTCCTGAACAGTTTGCCGATTCCGGGAATTCGGCTGAGCCCCGGTGTCGCAAAGCCTTCCGAACGCTTCGAGTTTCTCATCAGCCCACCGATCACAATGATCTGGCCGCTGCGGGCCTTGACGATGCTGTCGGACTCGCGAATCTCACTGAACGCCAGCGGCAGCGTGTCGGATTCGCCCGAAACGGTGACAACTTTTTGCTGATCGGTGACTTCGCTGACGGTCGGGTGGATGTGCAGGATGATCTCGCCACCGGCGCTGATCTGCGGCGTCACGTCGAGCGCGATGCCGGAGAAAAATGGCGTGAGCTGAACATTGCGACTCGTTGCCGACGAGGTACCCGTGACGGTATTACTGGCAATGTCGGTGACGAAAAACTCGTCGGTACCGGCCTTGATTACGGCTTTCTGATTGTTCAGG
>JBATHK010000167.1:0-53412 GCA_049666725.1 Woeseiaceae bacterium | reverse complement strand
GTCGCGGCGCTGCTCGCGCAGGGTCTGTCGGCTGAGCAGGCGGCCCTCGCAGGTGTCGAAGCCCATGCGCGCGCAGGAGACAGGGCGGCAAGAAAAGGCCAGCGCGGCCTGATCGCGTCAGACTTGCTTGCGGAACTGCGCGCTGTGATCAACCCCTGAATGGCGTCTCGCGAACCGGCTCGTTTGAACCTGTTGCTGGCCGACGAGGCCGCGACGATTGAATTCGCACGGCGCCTTCTCGACAAACTGCCGCAGGATCTTGCCGGCTGGACCGTGTTGCTGGGGGGAGAACTCGGTGCCGGCAAGTCCACGTTCGCGCGCGCGTTGATCCGTGCGGCCGGGCACGAGGGGCCGGTGCCGAGCCCGACATATACGCTCGTGGAGCCCTACCTGCTGTCGCGCGCGACTATATATCATATTGATTTATATAGGGTTTCAGACGAAGAAGAGCTGCGTTACCTGGGCTGGTCGGAACTCGACGACGGTCTTCGGCTGGTAGAATGGCCGGATCGGGCGCCCGGCATTGCGGCCCACGCGGATCTGGCCTTGACGCTTACGTATGAAGGGAGCGGGCGTCGGGCCGACCTCAGGGGCTTGAGCGAGCGCGGCAATGTGCTGGTAAGGGACGTCGAGCTAGCCTGATTCAAAGTGTGAACTAGTTCCGGTATCTTCATAATTTCCAAGCGAAAAGTCTTGGTTTTTGCTGCCAGATTCGTATACTCACCGGACATAATCCCGGAATCTGGCTGTTCTATTCGCATATGGCTCTACGTCCCCTCTTAGGTGTCCTACTCGGCTTGCTGATGCCGCTGGTGGCAATGGCCGGTACCACGGTCGAGAATGTGCGGATATGGGACGAAAACGATAAAACTCGCGTTGTCCTGGATCTCAGCCAGTCCGTTGCCCACAAAATATTTACGCTGCGGAGCCCCGATCGGCTCGTAATTGACCTGCAGGACGGTCGTTTGGCGCAGTCGTTGAACCGCCTGCCTGCCGGCACGGGGGCGGTCAAAGCGATACGCAGTGCCATCCGCGCCGACGGCCAGCTGCGCGTGGTTCTCGACCTCACCGCCGGCGTTCGCTCGCGCAGTTTTACAACCGGGCCTAATGCGCGGTACGGCGATCGGCTGGTGATTGATCTGCAGCGTTCGGGCAGCCTCACTCCGGTAAAACGTGCTTCGGAGGAGTACCGGCCGGGTCGGGATATCGTTATCGCGATTGATCCGGGCCACGGCGGCCATGATCCCGGCGCCATCGGCAAGCGTCGAACCCGTGAAAAAGACGTCGCCCTGTCGATCAGCCGTGAGCTGGCGAGCCGCATCAATGCCGAACCCGGCATGAAAGCCGTACTTGTGAGAAACAGCGACACCTATATCGATCACCGCGAACGCACGGGCATAGCCCGCCGCAACAAAGCGGACCTGTTTGTCTCTATTCATGCTGACGCGGTTGCCGACAGGCGAGCAAGCGGGGCATCTGTCTATGCGCTCTCTCTGAAAGGAGCCAGCGACGAGGCGGCCATGCAGTTGGCTCAGCGCGAAAACGCTTCCGTCGGGGGTGTTTCTCTCGAGGACAAGGACGATGTCCTGGCGTCGGTGTTGATCGACCTGTCGCAGAATGCGTCATTGAGCGCCAGTCTCGACGTCGGTAGCAAAGTCATCCGTGAAATGAACAAGGTTGCCAAAATGCACCGCAAGACCGTGCAACAGGCGGGTTTACTGGTGCTGAAGTCACCCGACATGCCTTCGATTCTGGTAGAGACCGCGTTTATCTCGAACCCGAGCGAAGAGGTCAAACTGCGAGACAAGGGGCATCAAGGCCGCCTCGCCAACGCGATCCTTGCGGGCATTCGCAATTATTTCTACACCAACCCGCCCCCGGACACGCAAATCGCGGCGAATCTTCGGCGCGAACCGGCGCGGCAGGTACGCCACACGATCACGCGCGGCGACACCCTGTCGGATATCGCGCAGCGCTACAACGTCAGCACGGCGGCCATTCGCGCCGCCAACAAGCTCATGAGCGACGACATCCTGGTAGGGCAGACACTGCGCATTCCGGTTTTTGCAGGCGGCTAAAAGAACCTCGGTTCGACCCCGGTTCTTTTAATCCGGCAAGACTTTTCACGCGCGTTTTGAAAAAATGACGGCCCTTCGCCGTTACCGACCGTGCGCAAATGCCGATTCGACAACTTCCAAGTCACCTGATCAACCAGATTGCCGCTGGCGAGGTGGTCGAGCGACCTGCGTCCGTCGTAAAGGAACTGCTCGAGAACAGCCTGGATGCCGGGGCCCGCGCAGTTCAGATCGATATCGTCGCGGGTGGGCAGAAGTTGATACGGATCCGTGATGACGGCAAGGGCATCGATCACGACGAACTCGCGCTCGCGTTGTCGCGGCATGCGACCAGCAAGATCGCGAGCCTCGACGATCTGGAAGCGGTTGCTTCCCTCGGCTTTCGCGGCGAGGCGCTGCCGAGCATTGCGTCCGTTGCACGCATGACGTTGACCTCGCGAGCCGCCGGCTCGGATTCTGCGTGGCAGCTGGAGGCAGATGGAGGAACCATAAGCACGCCGGCACCGGCGGCCCATCCGCAGGGTACGACCGTTGAAGTGCATGACCTTTTTTACAACACGCCGGCGCGGCGACGTTTCCTGCGCACGGAACGCACCGAATACGGCCACATAGAAAAATGGGTGCGTCGCCTGGCGCTGTCACGGCCCGACATCGCATTCACGATGACGCACAATCGTCGTACCGCACTGAGTCTCGCAGCAGCATCCGATGAGGAGTCGCGGCGACAGCGTGTCGCCAATGTCTGTGGCGAAGCATTTGCCGATCAGTGCGTCTACATTGAACGTGAAATCGACGGCATCGCCCTGTCGGGCTGGATCGGTCTGCCGACCTTTAACCGCAGCCAGCCGGACATGCAGTACTGGTTTGTCAACGGCCGCAGTATTTCGGACAGGACGCTTTCGCATGCGGCGCGGCACGCCTACCGTGATGTTCTGTATCACGGTCGTTATCCTGCCTACATTTTGAACCTGACCATGGATCCGGCGGGCGTCGATGCCAACGCACACCCGGCCAAACACGAGGTCCGGTTCCGGGACGGGCGCAGGGTGCACGGCGTCGTCTCGCAGACCGTAGAGCTCGCGTTAAAGGACACGCGACCCGGTGGCCACAATGTTGCACCGATACCCATGACACGCGACTCGGTTTTCGACCAGGGTTCCATGCCGTTGCGCACGGGGCCTTCGACCACCGCCGTTCGCGACACGCTGGCGGCCTATGGCTCGATGGCAACCGCGCCATCGTTTGCGGAAACGCCGGACCCCGCAGCCGAGGTTCCACCACTTGGCTTCGCCGTCGCGCAACTGTCAGGCATTTACATACTTGCCGAGAACAGAGATGGGCTTGTGGTCGTCGACATGCACGCGGCGCACGAGCGCATCGTTTACGAAAAATTGAAGCGCGGATACGACGATCGCGATCTTGTGCGTCAGCCGCTACTCGTTCCCGAGACAGTTTCAGTGTCCGAGAGTGAGGCCAACCTGGTAGAGCAGTCGGGTCACATACTCGAAAAGCTTGGCCTCGTCGTGGACCGGTCGGGACCCACCAGCCTGACAATCCGTGAAGTGCCGGCTCTGCTCAGGAATGCGGATGCGGAGTCTCTGCTACGCGACGTTCTCTCTGATGTTTCGGAATCCGGAAGGAGTAACCGGATTGATGATGTGAGTGATGACTACCTGGCGACAATGGCATGCCACCATTCCGTGCGTGCCAATCGAATACTGACGACTGCTGAAATGAACGCGTTGCTGCGCGAGATGGAACAAACCGAGCACGCGGACCAATGCAACCATGGCCGCCCAACCTGGACGACCATCACCCTGTCCGAACTGGATCGCCTGTTCCTGCGGGGGCGCTAGCACTCCGCCGTGAATCGCACTGCAATCCTGTTAATGGGGCCGACAGCATCGGGCAAGACCGACTTCGCGATCAGCCTGTGTAAACGCTTTCCATGCGACATCATCAGCGTTGACTCGGCGCTTGTTTATCGGGGTATGGATATCGGGACGGCCAAACCCGATGCCGAAACATTGCGAAGAACGCCGCATCGATTGATCGACATCCGCGACCCTGAAGAAAGCTACTCGGCCGGTGATTTTGTGCGCGATGCCGGTAGCGAAATGGAAAACATTTTTGCCCGAGGTCGAATTCCCCTGCTGGCTGGCGGCACCATGATGTATTTTCGTGCATTGACCAGGGGTATCGCCGATCTGCCAAAGGCCGACGAAGCCATCCGTCGCGGAATCGATGCCATGGCTGATAAATCCGGTTGGCCGGCCGTGCATGCAAAACTGAAATCTGTTGACGCGGTTTCGGCCGGACGCATTAACCCGAATGACAGTCAGCGCATTCAACGTGCTCTGGAGGTCTACGAAGCGACTGGCAAATCGCTGACCGAGTGGCAGCAGGCATCCGGCTCGCCGGCCGAGGACATTGCGTACCTGAAAATTGCGCTACAGATTGAGCCGCGCAAAGTGTTGCATGAGCGCATCGCCGTGCGGCTCGATCAAATGGTAAGCAATGGCTTCGTGGAAGAATTGCGGCACCTGCGCGAGCGACCCGGTGTGACGCGCGACAGCCCGGCAATGCGGTCGGTGGGATATCGACAATTCTGGAACTACCTCGAAAACGAGTGTTCCCTGGACGAAGCCAGAGAAAGAGCCCTGTTCGCAACGCGGCAGCTGGCCAAGCGGCAGCTCACCTGGCTGCGGTCGGAGCAGTCGGTTTTCACGATTAACCCGCTTGAAGTCGGTGCAATCGACACCATATCGAAGCATCTGGCGCGGCAACTGGGCTGAAATCACTCGTGTTTGGGCATATTGCGGCGTTTTCGGCTGTGTTAGACTTTTTCAACGCTTAGGCAGAGATTCGCAATCGGGCATTCCGGCGCCACCGGGACGCGGGTTTCAGTAAAATAATCAACAATAAGGAGACCCAATATGGCTAAAGGGCAAACGCTGCAAGATCCCTTCCTGAATATCTTGCGAAAGGAAAAAGTTCCTGTGTCCATCTACCTTGTCAATGGCATCAAGTTGCAGGGGCAAGTGGACTCGTTTGATCAGTTCGTGGTGTTGCTAAAGAACAGCGTAAACCAGATGGTTTACAAGCATGCGATTTCGACAGTTGTGCCGTCGCGCAATGTTCGCCTGCCACTTCCGGACGATGAGCAGGGAGACGATGACGATTAGGCGAGCCACGACGTCACTCCGTCAGGAGGACGTGTTTGTTTGAAAGACCCCAGAGCGGCGAGCGCGCAGTGCTTGTCCATGCGAGTCCCGACGGATTACCCGATGATTCCGAACGAGAGGAGTTTGCCGAGCTGGCACGCTCTGCGGGCGCTGTCATCGCGGCGGAGCTCGTCAGCTCGCGTCGCCGTCCAGACGCTCGCTATTTCATCGGCAAGGGCAAGCTGGACGAGCTTCGATCGCTCATAGAATCGAGCGGTGCCGAACTTGTTATTTCTTCGGCAGCGCTGAGCCCCAGCCAGGAACGCAATCTCGAGCGTGAGTTACGTTGTCGTGTCTTGGACCGGGCCGGCCTGATTCTCGATATCTTTGCGCAACGGGCGCGCAGTTTTGAGGGCAAGCTGCAGGTTGAACTGGCTCAGCTCCGGCATCTGTCGACCCGACTGGTTCGCGGCTGGACTCACCTCGAGCGACAAAAAGGCGGCATCGGGTTGCGCGGACCGGGCGAGACACAGCTGGAAACAGACCGCCGCCTGGTCGGGCACCGCATCCGGCAGCTGAAAGAGCGCCTCGAACACGTCGACACGCGCCGCACAATGAATCGGCGTAACCGCGTCAGGGCCGAGATTCCGACAGTCGCGCTGGTCGGCTACACGAATGCCGGCAAGTCCACGCTGTTCAATACGCTTACAAATGCGGATGTGTACGTCAAGGACCAACTATTCGCGACACTGGATCCGACCGTTCGACGTCTGGACTTGCCGGAAGGCGAGCATGTCGTGCTGGCAGACACCGTCGGATTCATCCGCGACCTGCCGCATGAGTTGATTGCGGCGTTCAGGTCGACGTTGCAGGAGGCACGCGAGGCGGATTTGATTCTGCATCTCATCGATGCCAGCGATCCGAATCGCTGGCAGCGCGTTCGCCAGGTCAACTCCGTTTTGAAGCAGCTCGAAGCCGACCAGGTTCCGCAGATCCGCGTGTACAATAAGATCGACAAGCTCGATAGAAAGCCGCGGATCACGAATAACAGGAACGGCGAAGGGCGCGCCGTCTGGCTCTCAGCGATAACGGGCGAGGGCATCCCGATGCTGAAAGACGCAATCGCCCGACGCCTGCGTCACAAGACAGTGAAGTGTGTTATTCATCTCTTGCCAGGGCAGGGGCGGCAACGAGCCAAACTATTCGAACTGGGAGCAGTCACTAGAGAGGCGGCCCTGGAAGAAGGTGGCTGGACGCTGGACTTGAAAATGACCGAAAAGGACTTGAAGAGATTCCTAAAGCGTGAAAATCTCGCGCAACAACAACTGGATCCGTTGTCGATAAACTCATCGGCGACGGCGGCAAACAAGTGAGAAGTACCGACACTATGGCATGGAACGAATCAGGAAACGGCAAGGACCCCTGGAAGCGCGATGGGGATGGTCCCAATGATCTGGATCAGATCGTTCAGGAGTGGCAAAAACGCTTCAGCGGCATTTTTGGCGGAGGCGGTGGTGGCTCCGGCTCGGGCGGTGCAGGTGGCTTTGTTCTGCTTGTCGTACTGCTGGTTGCCTGGGGCCTGACAGGCTTTTACCGGGTCGACGAAGCCGAACGCGGCGTCGTGCAGCGCTTCGGTGCCTATACCGAGACCACGTTACCCGGGCTGCACTGGCACCTGCCGTTCCCTATCGAATCGGTTGACCTGGTGAACACGATCGCCGTATCCAACTATGCGTATCGCACCGAAATGCTAACCGCGGATGAGCAGTACGTGTTTATCGACATGGTGGTGCAGTATCGGCGTGCGGACCCGGTGAAATACAGTTTTGAAGTGGTTGAGCCTGATCTGACCTTGCAGGACGTCACCGAAAGTGCGCTCCGCGAAGTGGTAGGTACGACCATGCTGGATGTCCTCGTGACGGGCCGGCGGGATGAAATTGCTTCGCGCACGCGGGAAGTGCTGCAGGCGACGATCGATCTGTACGGTGCGGGAATTACTGTAACGTCGATCTCCCTTGAAACGGTCAACTACCCGCAGGCCGTGCAGGCGGCTGTCGACGATGCGCAGAAAGCCCGCAATGACAGTGAACGATATGGGCTCGAAGCGGATGCTTATGCAAATGACATTGTCCCGCGGGCTCGCGGTGACGCGGTTCGCATCCTTGAGGATGCCCGCGGGTATCGCGATCGGGTGATCGCCGACGCGCAGGGTGAGGCCGCTCGATTCGAAGCACTACTGTTCGAGTACAAGAAGGCACCGCGTGTCACTCGCGATCGCCTGTATATTGAAGCCATTGAAGAAGTGTATGGAAACTCGTCCAAAGTCCTCGTGGATTCGGATTCCAGTGGCAACCTGATGTATCTGCCGCTGGACCAACTAATGAACAGTAGCGGTCGATCAGGCACAAGCGGTGAATCAAATCGTGCCGCTGACTCACAGTCGCCGCCAACCCAATCGGGAGCCGGGTCGAATACCGACGATGCACGCGAACGGAGGGTCAGGGAATGAACGGTGGAAAATTCACGGGCGTCGTAATACTCGGACTAGCCCTCGTTATTGTCGGCCTGTCGGCCTTTACAGTGAATGAACGCGAATTGGCCATCAAGCTGCGGCTCGGTGAGGTAGTGACGGCTGATTACGATCCCGGCCTGCACTTCAAATGGCCGCTGGTGGAGAACGTTCGCAAGTTCCCGCGACGGATTCTGACAATCAGTGACCGCCCAGACCGGATCTTCACGGCAGAAAACGAAGCCGTGCAAGTCGACTTTTTCGTCAAGTTTCGCATTGTCGATCCTGTTCGATTCTATACGTCGACAGGCGGCGCACTGACTGTTGCCAACGGCCGACTCTCGGAGATCATCAAGAACGCGATCGTTACCGAATTTGGCAAGCGCTCTGTGCGGGAAGCAATTTCGGTCGAGCGTGCAGAGCTCATGCGGGACATGAGAACGACGGCCGCCGCGGCGTCTGAAGACCTCGGGGTTTCGCTCATTGACTTCCGCGTCAAACAGGTTGAGTTCATGGACGAAGTTCGCAGTTCGGTCTATCTGCAGATGGCGGCGGAGCGCGCGCGAATAGCGGCCGAGCGCCGTGCCGAAGGGCGTGCCGGTGCGGAGGAGAAACGCGCGGCAGCGGACAGGACGCGTACGGTGATTCTGGCCGATGCTTATCGCGACGGCCAGAAGATCAAAGGCGCCGGCGATGCGCAGGCTGCCGAGATCTATGCGACGGCCTATAACAAGGATCCGGAGTTCTATGCGTTCTATCGAAGCATCGATGCCTACCGAAAATCGATGGGCAAAGCGGGCGATGTCCTGATTCTCGATCCGAATAACGAGTTCTTCCGTTACTTGAACCAATCGGACGGCAAGCAATAGGCCAGCTGACAGCCGTAAGGTATGTACTGGAAAGAAATATTGACGGCTGTTGCGCTCGTCCTGATCATCGAGGGCATGCTGCCGTTCATTTCGCCGGCGAAATATCGCCAGATGGTGGCGGAGATTGCGCAGCTTGCTGATGGCCAAATACGCAACATAGGACTGGTGGTCATGATTATCGGGTTACTGGTGCTTTTCATGGTGCGGGGCTAGGCCCGCGACAAAAACAGTCGAACGAGCAGGAAAGTCATGGGAAAGAACGTAGTTGTCATCGGTACCCAGTGGGGTGATGAAGGCAAAGGAAAAATCGTTGACCTGTTAACCGATCGCGCGGCGGCGGTTGCCCGTTTCCAGGGAGGGCACAACGCCGGGCACACGCTGGTCATTGACGGCAAGAAAACGGTTCTGCACCTTATTCCGTCCGGGATCCTGCGTGACGGTGTGAGTTGCCTTATCGGCAATGGCGTCGTACTGGCGCTGGACGCACTGGTAACGGAAGCCGATGCGTTGATAGACGGCGGCGTTCCTGTCTATGAGCGTCTCAGGATCAGCCCCGGTTGTCCGCTGATACTGCCGTCGCACGTAGCGCTCGATGCGGCGCGTGAGAAGGCGCGCGGCTCCAGCGCCATTGGCACAACGGGTCGCGGTATCGGCCCCGCCTATGAAGACAAAGTGGCGCGACGGGCATTGCGCGTTTCGGATCTTTTTGTACGTGAGAAATTTGCCGCGAAGCTGGGCGAAATTCTCGATTACCATAATTTTCTTTTAAAGAATTATTTCAAGACCCAAACCGTCGATTTTACCGCGACGCTTGACGAGGCGCTGGGCTACGCCGAAATCATCGCGCCGATAACCACCGACATCACGCAAATACTGCGGGACCTGGCGGGTTCGGGCAAGAACATTCTGTTCGAGGGCGCGCAGGGCAGTTTCCTCGATATAGATCATGGCACGTATCCCTACGTCACCTCATCGAATACCGTCGCGGCTGCCGCGAGCACCGGTACCGGCATTGGCCCGCGCAACCTGGACTACATTCTCGGTATCGTGAAAGCGTATACAACGCGCGTTGGCGCGGGTCCGTTTCCGACCGAGCTCTTCGATGACCAGGGTGCGCACCTGGCGAGAGTAGGTGCCGAGTTTGGGGCAACGACCGGGCGTCCACGTCGCTGCGGCTGGTTTGACGCCGTGGCGCTGCGACGTTCGATCGTTAACAGCAGTGTTTCGGGACTGTGTGTCACAAAGCTCGATGTCCTCGACGAACTTGAGACCATACAGATCTGCGCGGGTTACACGATCGATGGCAAACCCATTCCCGGCGTACCGGTTGTTGTCGATCGGTTTGCCGACTGCAAGCCGGTGTACGAGGAATGGCCGGGTTGGCAGGAGTCGACGGTCGGCATCACCGACTTCGAAAAGTTGCCTCAGAAAGCGCGTGATTACCTGGCACGCATAGAAGAACTTGCCGGCGTACCGATCGATATCATCTCTACCGGCCCGGATCGCGAGCAGACCATCATAAAGACGCATCCGTTCGAGTAATGGCGGGCGCTGCGCCCCAAGCCCCGATATCGTGAAGCAGTCCTCCCTGACATTCAGAGCCGGCGCGGGCGCCCTCGACTCGATACGAAGGCAGGGTTTCGATATTTCCTCCGTCGGGACGATTGCCGGAGCGTCGGGAGGCGCCAAGTGGCTGGTACTGAGCCAGCTGGACCGCGCGATCCTGCAAAACGTGGTCCCGAAAATGAAGGGTCCGGTACACCTGATCGGATCGTCGATCGGCTCATGGCGCTTCGCCTGTTATGCACAAAAAGATCCGCTTGCAGCGATCGAGCGTTTCGAACAGGCGTACCTGCAACAGACCTACAGTGAGCAACCGGATATCCACGAAATTACGGCCAAGAGTCGCGAGATCCTTGCGTTCGTGCTCGGAGAGAGTGGCGTTGATGAAATCCTGACACACCCGTTGTTCAGGATGCACGTCATGGCCGTGCGCAGCCGCCGCGTCACGGCGTTTGAGAACCGCTGGCTGCTCGCCGCAGGACTGATCACGGCGGCCGCCCTTAACGCAGTAAGCCGCAGGTCGCTCGGCCTGTTTTTCGAACGCGCATTATTCTTCGATAATAGAGATGTTCCACCGTTTTTCGACGTGACCGGGTTTCCGTTGCAGCGCATTGAGCTGGCCGCCGAAAACCTGCAGGATGCTGTTGTAGCGAGCGGCTCGATACCGCTCGTGCTCTCGGGTGTTCCGGATATCCACGGCGCCCAACCCGGCGTGTATCGTGATGGCGGTGTCATCGACTACCATCTGGATCTGCCGCACAGTGCGCACGAAAGCCTGACGCTCTTTCCGCATTTCTACGATCGCATCGTGCCCGGCTGGTTCGACAAGAAGCTGAAGTGGCGCAAGCCGAATCCGGGCAACGTCGACCGCACAATCCTGATCAGCCCGTCAGCCGAGTTTGTCTCGCGACTGCCAAACGCAAAGATCCCTGACCGGTCTGATTTTGTGAATTATTCGCCGCAGGAACGAGTGGAGGTGTGGCGTGCCTGCGTCACCGCTTGTAAAGAGCTTGCCGATGAGTTCAACGAAGTCATGGAGCGCGATCAACTGGCGGCACGCCTGCAACCTCTGTGGTAGTCTGGCGGCCAAATAAGAAAAAGGGGGAGACAGACGGTGGAAAAAGCACCATCTATACAAGCCCGGCCGTACCCGGAACTGACCTGGGTCTCGGTCATCGTGGGCTGGATTCTCGGCGTCATCATCGCCGTCTCCATTGGCTACGCGGCATTAATCCTGGGTTTTTCAATCGAAGGTTCGGAACTGGCCGCCATCCTCGGCTTCGGCATCCTGCGCGGCATGCTGCGGCGCAAGAGCATAATCGAAAACAACATCGTGCAGACAATTGCCTCGGGCGTGAACGGCGCATCCTCGGGCATGATGTTCTCGGTACCCGCGATCTTCATCCTGGGTTACGGTGATCGCTTCGATCCCGTAATACTTACTTTCGGCTGTATCGCCGGCGCTTTTCTCGGCATCGCGTTTATCATCCCGCTGAGGAAGCACATGATCGATTACGAGCGCCTGACCTATCCGGGCGGCGTAGCGGTTGCAACGATCCTGAAGTCGCCGGGCGCGGGCGTCCGCAAGGCCATCATCCTGGTCGCGGCGGCCCTGTTGAGTGCCGCCGTGCACGCCATCACGATTCGCACGGGCGTGTCCAACTGGAACCTGGGCGCGCTCATTGGCATGCCCGAGTTCATGAACGGCATCTGGTACCTGTCGCTGATGACGATCGGCGTCGGCTTCATCGCCGGACGCGGCGGCATCGCATTCATCGTCGGCGGCTTTGTCGCCTACTGGTTCCTCTCGCCGATGCTCGCGGCGACCGGCAGTTTCCCGCTTGACGACGTCGGCGAGATCATCAGTTCCCCCGAACCGCTGCGACTGTTGCTCTACCGGCCACTTGGCATAGGCATGCTAATTGGCGGCGCGATCATGGGGGTTATCCTCGCGGCACCGCTGATTCTGAGCGCTATCAAGTCCATGCAGAAGGCAGCGCAGGTCGAGACCCATACCGCGGGCGAGGAAATGCCGATCAAGCTGCTCTACTTCGCGGTAGTCGGCGCGGTCATCCTGCTCGCTTTCATGGCGGTGACTGCGGTCGAGTCGATGACGCTCCTGGGCGGCATTTCGATGGCAATTCTTGGCACGCTGTGGGTCTGGATGGCCGGCATCATCCTGTCGGAGGCAATTGGACGCACGAACTGGTCGCCGCTTTCGGGCATGACGCTCGTCGGTATCACGCTGTTGATCGTGCTTACCCAGGCGCTCGGCATGGACCGGGCCGACTCCATTATTGCGGCGATCATGGTCGGTGCGGCGATGTGCGTTGCCATGTCACAGGCGACGGACCTGATGCTCGACCTCAAGACGGGTTACCTCGTCGGCGCGACGCCGCGCATGCAGCAGTTCGGCCAGTTCATCGGCGCCTGGCTCGGACCCATCGTTGTGATTTTCGTGATCTTTGCACTGCACGAGGCCTACGAACTCGGCAGCGCGAGATTACCGGCACCACAGGCGCAGGCGCTGGCAAGTACGGTTGACGGCATCATGGGCGGCGACGTTCCCGCACAAAAATACGCGGCAGGTGCCATCCTTGGCGGACTGCTGTCGGCACTCATGGGCGGCCTCGGCATTACGGTGGGCCTCGGTTTCTACCTGCCGTTCAATATCGTTCTGACCTACTCGCTGGGCACGCTGAGCCGCGAGCTTTCCGATCGGTTCAAGGGCAAAGACTGGTCCGACAGCGTTGGCATCCCAATCGCCGCCGGGTTCATTGTTGGCGAGGCGCTGGTCGGCGTCGGGGATGCGATAAGCAAGGTCATTCAGGGGGCTATGGGATGAAGAAGATTGCCTATTTGTTGATCGGCGCTGGCTTCCTGTTCGGCGCCTATACGACGGCTCTCGACACCGAAAACGTCGACTGGTTGCTGTTCGGCATCGCCGCGGCCGCCGCCGTCGCTGGCGTAATCATGGCGAAGCGTGCGGATCGTGCCGTGGCCACGTCGGGCGACCTCCTCGAGGCGAATCGCAACGAGCTCAACGAGTCGATAGGAAACATCGTGCGGGACCTCAGACAGATGACCGACGGCACGGCGGCGCAGGGCGAGCAGCTGCGCGACTGGATCGATGAAAAGTTGCGTCCGGACCTGCGCCGCTTCGTCGAGGCGCGCGCGAGCATGGTACACCTGTACAGCCTGCAGACCTATGCTGACATTATGAGCGAATTCGCGGCGGGTGAACGCTACGTCAACCGCGTCTGGTCTTCCTCTGCGGATGGCTATGACGAGGAAGCAGAGACCTATCTGAAGAAAGCGTCGGTGCAGTTCGCCGAGGCTCAGGCGCAGCTGGCGGGGGCGGCAGCGGGAGCCAACGCCTGATTGATCGCTAGCTTGCTACGGCACCTGCCGAGCGCAGGCATTTGGCGGTCATTTCCTTTTTCAGAACGTCGACGTCTTCGTTCATGAGATGGTCGCTTCTGTCTTTCCAGCCCTTCAGCATTGCGATATTTCGTTCGTTCACCAAAAGGTGAAGCTCATGTGCCTGCTCGACGACTTCCCAACCGGGTACGGCAATGACGGATCGGACGCGGACACTGTGCCCGAGCAATTTGTGAAACTGTTTTTCGAGACGCTTGGTTCTTGCCGCGATATCGACAATGGAGTTTTCGGTTTTTGAATTGGAAAATTGCAGTGCGTTCCCGTTCAGGCGAACGCTATCGCCACTTCGCGATCGTTTCGCGACGACGTTGACGGCGTACAGCCCCGTTTGTCCGACAACAAGGTGGTCGACGACGCCTGCACTTGTCTCGACGTCGTGAAAAACCTGCGTCATGCCGCTGGAAATGTGATGCAGCTGGTGCCCGATTGCAATATTGGCGTCGCGCAGGAACTTCATCTGCCGCCTGGCGAGAATCGTAACCGTCATTTTGTACAAAGCAAATCCCGCGGCCAGCAGCAGAAAAGCGAGCTGCAGGTATAACTGCCAGTCCGGGTAGCCGACGAACAGCTGCCGGGCCTGTAGCACATAAGCGGCCGTGAAGAGCATGGCGAACACAAGTGCGCTGCCAAGGTAAATCGACTGCGATGTTGAGAGCCGATCGAGCTCATCGCGAAATCTTTGCGCCGCCTCGTGCATGATGCTGTCGGCGAAATTCGGGCCGGAACCAACCGTGCGCGAGAGGGCATTCCAGAATTTAGCAATCAGCAAGAACAGAATCGTGCTTGTGAGTGCAACCGTTGCCGCACCGCTAACTGCCTCGATATCCATCTCGCCTGGTCCCTCGTCCCTTCTAGCATCTGAGCGTAGCTTTCGCAAGCCAGTGGCACTGTGACACGCGTCACATTGAGTGGGCATATTTCAAGGCCTGATGCGCGGTTTTCAGCTTTCGTTCAGCGCCAGGGGCGTATCTGTGAATGTCATCACGCTCGCTGCGCGGTCCAGCCGGTAGCGTTCGGAACAATGAAATCAGATCATGATCGAATGGAGCATGCCATGAAACGTAATTGGAACCTGATCGGCCTGGCGCTTGTGTTGAGCGGGCTCGGTGGCTGTGCGTCAATGAGCAGCGATGAATGTGTGACGGGTGACTGGGAAGCTATCGGCTACGAGGACGGAGCACGTGGCTATACGACCGCGCAGCTCGGCGAGCGACGTAAAGCATGTGCCAAGCACGGTGTCACGCCCGACTTTGCCGCCTACCAGAGTGGTCGGGAGCAGGGCCTGGTTGAGTATTGCACACCGGGTCGCGGCTTCGACGTCGGTTCGCGAGGCGGGCGCTACAACGGTGTCTGCGGTGCGAACCTCGAAGCGGATTTTCTTGACGCTTATAACGCCGGATACCACCTCTACACGCTGCAAAGTAACGTCAACCGCGCAAACTCGGCTATACACTCAAGACAAAATGAACTGGAGCGTATCGAGGACGATATGCGCGAGAAGGAAGCGGCCCTGATCAGCGCCGAAACATCGATGGAAGAAAGGGTGTTGCTGCTCGTTGACCTCAAGGACCTGTCAGAAAGAACCGGCCAGCTCGAGGCGGAGATCCAGGATCTTTATGAACAACGTGCGCGTCACCAGGTCGAGCTCGAGCAGTACCAGGTCGCGGTTATCGACTACGGCTACTAGGCCAGCGGCCAATCATCGGCATCAACTCGGATCGGCGTGATTACGCCGATCCTTTTTACTGCGGCGTTCTGCTTTGAAAGTGCCGGTGCCACCTGCATAGTGGACTGAGCTGAACGGGTTGCGTCGCTCCTTGCCAGTCCTGCGATCGGCGTGGTGATCAAACCCGCAGCGACACTCAAGCGCATCACAATCAGGCAACGGCAGACGCGGCGCTGCGCTGGCGAGGAAGCGCCGGCCGGTCATTGCTTTGGCCGCGTCGCAGGCATTGCTTGAATATTTAAGGGAAACGGCGTGAAAAGCGGCCGTACTCGTGACGCGCCTGGTCGCCGAGGTTTCCTGTACCTCGTTGTTACCGCGTCGAATCCTCAAGACCAGCCAGGCGATCGATAGCAGCAATGCCAAAACAAGCAGTAGTTCTTTCAAGTTCGCTCCCCTGAACAGGTCATCCTGCAGCTGCGCCTGCCCTGCGCCGTGCACTATTTATAGCATGTAACGGACTCGTATTTGGTCGAATTTGACCGTTTGAAAAATCAGCCAGGCATAGCGGGGACGCCAAACAAGGCGCCGTGGAAATACAGCACGGCTGCGAATATCACGGCACCGATGACCACTGGAATGATGTCGAACCTGATCGACGCCGGCGCGGGCTTCTGCCAGGTTCCGTCGCGCCGATTGCACATCAGAACTTCGATAATGGCCCAGAGCGTCAGGCCGCCAAACAACGCCACGTCGCGGCTGCTGCCGTTCGTCAGCAGGTGCGCGACTCCCCACAACATGGTCCCGGCCATTTGCGGGTGACGCAGCACGCGCTTGATGTTGCCGGGGAAACGGGATGCAAAAAACAGGATGAGGGCGATGAGTACAAGCGCTGAAATCAGCGGGCTGGCCGCCAACGGCGGCGCGTAAAGCGCGCTTGGTATCGCGCGCTTCCAGCCGAGTACGATCAGGACCAGCGCGCCAATAATGACGAGGGAGAACAGGCCACGATATCGATTCTCGCCCAGTTTCCCGACGAGGCCCGCGCGAGTAGCGGGCAATACGGCCGGAAACAGGTGTGCCAGGCTCCATATGACGACGCCGACGATCAACAGTGACATGGATTCGCTCCCGAATGGTTAGTTGACGGCCGTCAGTATACCGATTCGTGCTAAATTTACGACGCGATAAAACGGGGAACGAAGCAATGAGAGCGGACGGAAAACTAATGGATATGCTGACGGGCTATGCGGCTTCGCATCAGCACCCCTTCAACGTGTTCGTGCACATGATAGGCATTCCGACGATCATGCTCGGCGTGCTGATACCGCTGACCTGGGCGAGTGTTTCGGTGAATGGCTTTTCGTTCAGCCTGGGCCATGTCCTCATCGTGGCCTTCTTCCTGTTCTATATGACGCTCGACGTGCTGTTCGCGGCCGTTTTCCTGGTCGCGGGGTTCTTGCTCGAGATGCTTGCGGCGAAGCTGGGAGCCTATCCCGGAAATACGGGCTGGATCATTGCCGCCGTAGCGTTTTTCGGCGGGTACGCGGCGCAGTTCGTAGGCCATGCGGTCGAGAAGTCCATGCCCGTGCTCGTCAAGCACCCGATCCAGGCAAATCTCGCCGCACCGTTTTTCACGGTAGTCGAGTTGTTCAATATCGTCGGCCTTCGCCGTGACATGTTCGAGCAGGTTCAGGAGCAGATCGAGGCGCGACGTCAGCAGGACGCAGCGTAAGGCTGTCCCGGCGCGCCGCCTGAAACGGACGTGGATACTGCGGTCAAAGTGATAACGACGCAAGGCCTTGTCCTTGCGTTTCTGCCCGCACTGATCGTTTTTGGCATCATGTTTCGCTGGGCGGCGGGTACGAAAACAGCTATATACGCAACGCTTCGCATGCTGATTCAACTGCTTCTCATCGGCTATGTGCTGGTCTACATCTTTACGGCCGATCAACCCGGCGTCATTGTCGGCGTTCTCGTCGTGATGTTACTGGCTGCGAGCTGGATCGCCATACGTCCGGTGCAGCACAAGCAGCCACGTGTGTATCTCAACGCGCTTGCTGCAATATCCGTTAGCGGTCTATTGACGCTCGGGCTGGTCAGCCAGTTCGTCATCAGCGTTGAGCCCTGGTTCAGCCCACGCTACGTCGTGCCACTGGCGGGCATGATCTTCGCCGGCGCGATGAACACGGTCAGTCTCGCTGCGGAAAGACTGCAGGCCGAAATCGAAAGAGAGACTTCATACCGGGAAGCGCGACGAATTGCGTTTCAGGCCTCTTTGATCCCAATGATAAATTCGTTGTTCGCGGTCGGGCTCGTGGCGCTCCCCGGTATGATGACCGGGCAAATCCTCTCCGGCGTTTCGCCAATGATCGCGGCCAAGTATCAAATTGTCGTCATGGCCATGCTGTTTGGCGTTTCCGGCATTTCTTCGGCCGTATACCTCGAGCTGCAGCATCGAAGCACGCGCCTGACCGGCGCGTAGCCGCAGAGGGCCCTTCACAAACCACCTAGGCGTCTAGGTATTTCTCCCAGCTTGAAAATCGATCACCTGTCTCAATGCATAGAGAGCAATTGGGGCATGCGCTGCGAGCCACAGGTGACCAGGGATCGGTCGGGCTCATCGCTGGAATGCGCCTGCGCGCCACAGACGTTTGCCGAGACTAAAAGCAAAAGGAGAGGCAAATGTTAAGGAAACTTATCTGCGCAGCGCTCTTCGTGACGCTTGCGTCGGTGGCTTCTGCAGCCACATTCCCCGTCAGCAACCCCGGCGAATTTCAAGCGGCGCTAACCGCAGCGCAGTCAAATGACCAAAACGACGTAATCAACGTGGCGGAATGCTCCGGGACCGGCTGCTCTGTCGTATCGGGTTTCAACGTCTATGACATCACCTCGCCGTTGACCTATACGGCCGACGCGAACGAAGGGTTTTCGCTGACGATAGACGGATTCGATTCGGATACCCGGATTCTCCGCGGTATTGGCGTGCCGATTCTCAGAATCGATACAACCGCTGCGAGCGAGGACATCACCGCGATAATAACGATACGCGGACTGACCTTCGCAGAAGGCAATAACTCCGGTGCGCCCAATGACGGCGGCGCATTATACGTACTCGTTAACAATGCCGCCGTCGTAGTCTCCGGCAGCGTCTTCGGCGGCAACGCGGCCGATGGTAATGGTGGTGCGCTGTTCGTAAGAACGGAGGGCTTTGGCGAGCTGCCAATTCGGATATCCGACGTAACGTTCGATACCAACAGCGCCGGAGGGGACGGCGGCGGTGCCTACATTGCCGGCAACAGCGGCCAAATAGTCGAAGTATTCGACACAGAATTCCTCGACAACGACGCGGCAAATGGCGGCGGACTTCACATCGAAGGACTGAATCCGCCTGACCCGGTATTTACGCGCGTCAACTATGTCGAGATTTTCGATACCGCCTTTTCCGACAATATCGCGAGAAGCGGCAACGGTGGTGGTGCGAATATTTCCACGAGCGCTATTGCCATGGATATCGTCGGTTTTGTCAGAAACCTGGCGCAGAGTGCGAGCGGCAGCGGTGGCGGCTTCTATTTGGGTCGCAATTTCTCGAACTTCACTATGGTCAACACCGGCTTCGTCGGCAACCAGGCGAGCGTGGATGGTGGCGGCTTCGCGAACGAGGTTAGCGATGGTGCCAGCATCACAATCACTAACAATACGATCTATGGCAATTCGAGCAACGGCCGCGGTGGTGGCGCGTTGTTGACGGCAACCGGCTCTTTGGGTCGGGCCGATGTTTATAACAACATCATCTATGGCAATCTGGATGCAGCGTCCGGTCAGGATATCTACATCGACAACGACCCCTTTACGGACATCCCGGCCCAGGTCTTTTTCTTCAATAACAACATAACGACCCTTACGGGCTTCCCGGATACTAGCTCCAGTTTCGGAATTGCTTCGAGTACCGATCTGACTTCGGGTAACAACATTGACGCGGCACCGGTCCTGCCCAACGTACTGAGTGCCGATCCGGATCCGGCGCAGGGTGCGCTGTCGCCAACGATTGACGCCGGCGACAATGATGCGCCCGCACGGCCATCTCAGGACTGGGAGTTTGATGCACGACCGCAGGACGGGAACGGTGACACGGTGGCCACGGTCGACATTGGCATGGATGAGTTCGTGGGTGGCGCGCTGCCGTCGACTGACCTCAGCGTGACAAAGACCGACAGCCCGGATCCTGTTACGGGCGGTGAGAATGTAACCTACTCGATCACTGTCACGAATGCCGGTCCTGACGAGGCCAGCGGTGTCACGGTGTCCGATACACTGGATGAAAACGTAATCCTAGTTTCGGCCATCTTCAATCAGGGGACTCCCTGCACGACGGCAGGCACACCCGTCGTCGTAACTTGCGTGCTTGGAGCTCTCGCGGCGAACAACAGTACGCCGGGGACAATTGTTGTTACCTCCCCCGTCGTTGAAGTTGTGAGCGGCATTGCCAATTCGGTCACGGTTTCGGGCAACGAGGCGGATCCCAACAGCGCCAACAACACGGCGCAGCAGGGAACTACCGTCGTGCCGCCTGCCGGACCTGCAATGGCAGATCTGTCGATTACCAAGTTGGGAGCGCCCGACCCGGTATTCTCGGGTGGACCGGATCTGACTTATACCATTACGGTCGAAAACGCCGGCCCGGATCCTGCTACGGGCGTAACATTGACCGACACCTTGCCGGCTGGAGTAACGTTCCAGTCTGCGAGTGCAACCGTTGGTGAGTGTGATGCAGCCCCGGATACTGGTGGCGTGCTGTCCTGCGCGTTGGGAGCCCTGGCCGTAAGCAACAACACGCGGGTTACGATCGTGGTGACGCCCGATGTTGTCACTGAGCCCGTAACGATCACGAACAGTGCGACGGTTTCCGGTCAGGAAGAAGATCCAACGCCGGGCAACAATACGGTGGACGAGGACACGGTGGTTAATCCGCCGTCTTCTGACATTGGCCTGGCAATTAGCGCGACCCCCGACTCGCCGCTCATCGATGAGCAGATCACGTATCGCGTGACCGTAAGTAACGCCGGGCCCAGCAACAATACGGCTATCGTTATCACGGTTGTGCTGCCGCCGATGACGACCTTCGTCTCAGCGAGTAGTGATCAGGGCAGTTGCTTCGAAAAATCGGGAATCCTGACCTGCACGATTGGCGATCTCGCGGCCGGCGCTTCGGTGACGGCGCAGATCATCGTGACAGCACCGGGCGAGGCGATGATGGTGACCTTGTCGGCGACAGTTGCTGCCGATGTTGATGATCCAACGCCTGCCAATAATTCTATCTCGGAGGAGGTCGTGGTGATTGATGTAGTCGACCTGGTTATCCAGGGTACGAGCAAGGGCGGCGGCAGCGTCGGATGGATCGAGCTGCTGTTCCTGTTGGCGGTAGCCGGTGCCATGGCAGCAAGAGCCGGATGGACGCAGTTTCGAAGTGGTTCTCGGGTGCTGCTGCCGGCGCTGCTTTGCGTGATGTCGGCCATGGCGCTGATGACAGCAAGCGAGGTACAGGCCGAAGAAAACTGGTACGTCGGTGTCGCTGCAGGTCCGACAAGTCTCGACTACAGCGCCGCTGACCTGACAAGCGATTTGTCGAGTCTCGGATGGACCATCAACAACCCGAGTGTCGATGATTCGAATACCGCCTGGAAAGTCTATGCCGGTTTTCAATTCAACGAATGGTTTGCCGTTGAGGCTGGCTACGTTGATCTGGGAGAAGTGGTTACCCAGTTCGGCGCAACGATTCCGCCGACCCAGATCGATGCGCTGTTGAGCGATACATTGAGTGTGCACCCCTATCAGGGTGACGGCTGGATGGTCGCGGGTGTCGTCCGGTACGCGTTCGTGCCGGATCAATTCTCGGTCGTCGGTCGCGCGGGCTTGTTTACGTGGGAGTCAAAGACCACGGTGCGCGTGATCAGTGGCGGAACCGGCAGCGTCGCCGGCAATGATAGTGGCACAGACGGCATGTTCGGCGTCGGAATCGAGTGGCAGCTCAATGAGCAGTGGTCGCTGACTGCCGACTGGGAGCGCTACAAGCTTAACGAATGGCTGGATGTACCGTCGATAGGCGTCAGATTCAGCTTCTGACAGTCCGAAAAAAGGCCGGCCGTCAACGGCCGGCCTTGTCTGTGGGACATGCCGGGTCATGCTCACGACCTCATCAGGGATAATCAGAACATCGTCAGAAGAGCATCAGCGCACCCTCATTTAGATTCTGCGCAGATCAGTGATGATTCAGTCTCAAACCCACATACCGAGACTGAACAATGACTTACGACGAACAGAACCAGGAACTTGACGCTACGATGATCGTACTTGGACTCGGCTACGCAACAGGCCTGCTGTCGCTGGTTAGCTGGGTGGCAACGCTCGTAGTCTGATTAACGAACACCGCCGACCCTGTTCCTTCAGGCGTCTGAATAGGCGATCAAAGCGATTCTAATGGTGCCAACAATTACGCCGGACATGACTACATTGTCCGTATCTGGGCCCGGGTAGCGTTGTCGAGAAAACTCCGGTTCGACCCCCCAAAAAAAAGAGCCCCAGTCGGAGCTCTTTATTCATTTGGTGCCCAGGAGAGGACTTGAACCTCCACAGGGTTACCCCTACTAGCACCTGAAGCTAGCGCGTCTACCAATTCCGCCACCTGGGCAGGTGTCGAACCGCGTACAATAGCAGCCCTGACGGGTGGCGCACTGTACTCAAAGCGGTCGCGATCTGTCAATCGTATCTTTATTCGTTCACTACACCGGAGCCGCATCAGTTGCCGCGCAAACCAGAAAAAACCAAGAGCCCTCGCAGGAGCAAGCCCTACAAGCACCCGATTCCCAGCCAAAATCAGCTCATAGACTTTCTAAATGAAGCTGGTAAACCACTGAAAATAGAAGAAATAATAAAAGGGTTCAGTCTCAGGGGGCAGCGTATGCGCTCGCTGCTGGTCGACCGTTTGTATGCCATGGTTCGGGCGGGGCAAATACTGGAAAATCGCCGCGGCGAGTATTGCCTGACGGCCAAGCTGGATCTCGTTACGGGAACGGTCAGTGGCCATCGTGATGGCTTTGGCTTTGTCGTCCGGGATGATGGCGAACCCGATGATGTCTACCTGTCGGCGACTCAAATGCGGTCCCTGTTCGACGGCGATCGTGTCGCCATTCGCATTACCGGGCTGGATCGCCGCGGCCGCGCAGAGGGCGAACTGGTCGATGTTCTCGAACGCGGTACCCGGGAGGTCGCCGGCCAGTTCATTCGCGAACGCGGCATTGGCCTCGTCGTGCCGGACAACTCGAGAATCTCGCACCGCATCCTGATCCCGAAGGGCGAGGCGGGTAATGCCAAGCCCGGCGACATGGTGGTGGTCGATATTCTCGATTACCCCTCGCGTGTGGAGCAGGCAACCGGGCGCATTATCACGGTCATCGGTGCGCCCGGTGACAAGGGGATAGCGACCGACATCGCGATCCACTCCCATTCCATACCGTTCAAGTGGCCGCAGGCCGTGCTGAACGAGATCAAGAGCTTTGGCAAAGACGTTCCAGACAAGGCGAAGCAGGGCCGAACGGACCTGCGTGACGTGAACCTGATGACAATCGACGGCGAGGACGCGCGCGACTTCGACGACGCGGTCTACTGCGAAAAGTCCGGCAACGGCTGGCGCCTGCTCGTTGCCATTGCCGACGTTTCGCACTACGTCAGCGTCGGCACTGAACTCGACAAGGAAGCAACCCGGCGCGGCACCTCGGTGTATTTTCCGGATCGGGTTGTGCCGATGTTGCCGGAAGTCTTGTCCAATGGACTTTGTTCGCTGAACCCGGAGGTTGACCGGCTCTGCATGGTCTGCGAAATGCGCGTCGACGGTGAGGGAAACGTCACGCGCTCGGAGTTTTACGAAGCCGTCATGCGCTCCAAAGCGAGGCTGACGTATACCCAGGTGAGTGCGTTCCTGGACGGGAAGTCGAAGCCCGCGGTGCCGCAGGACCTGCATTCGTCGATCCGCGAACTGCACGCACTTTACAAGGCTTTCGCCCGCGCGCGCGCGCGGCGCGGCGCTATCGAGATCGACCTGCCACAGACGAAGTTCAAGCTCAATAAAGGTGGAGAGATCGACCGCATCGAGGTTGTGCCACGGAACGATGCGCATCGGCTGATCGAGGAGTGCATGATCGCCGCCAACGTCCAGGCGGCGACATTCCTCAAGCATCATCGAATACCAGGGCTTTACCGCGTACATCCCAAGCCGGACCCGGATCGCTTCAATGACCTGCGCCTGTACCTCGTATCACTGGGCCTCAAGGTCGCGCATCCCGATCACGTGGAGCCGCGACACTTCACAAAAATTATCGAGCAGGTCAGAGATCGCCCGGACAGCGCTGCGATCACCATGGCGATGCTCCGGTCCCTGACGCACGCCGAGTATTCGCCGACCAATGTCGGTCATTTCGGCCTCTCGCTGGCTTCTTATGCGCACTTTACGTCGCCCATTCGTCGCTACCCGGATCTGTTGGTACATCGTGCCATACGGCATATCGTGCGCGGTGGCAAAGCGGGCGGCTATGACTACGGGACGAAGGAAATGGAGCGCCTGGGATCGATAACCTCGTCGCATGAGAAACGCGCCGAAGATGCGACTCGCGACGTCGAAGCATGGCTCAAGTGCCAGTACATGGAAGGTCACCTCGGCGACGAGTTTGACGGGGTCATCACGGGTGTCACCAATTTCGGCCTGTTTGTGCAAATCACCGAGCTGCTGACGGATGGCCTCGTGCACGTCACCAGTCTCGATAATGACTATTATCATTACGATGCCGGCTCGCAGCGACTCGTCGGCGAGCGCAGCGGCAAGACCTACAGTCTTGGCGAAGCGATGCGCGTGCGCGTGCAGCGAGTTGACATGGAGACACGCAAGATCGATTTCCGACCGGCCGACGGCGAACCGGGCAAGGCCAGGAAAGGTCGTGCCTCCGGCTCACGGAAGCGGCGCGCGTGAGCAAAGCCCGGTACATCACGGGACTGCGCGCCGTTGAACAGTTACTCGCGACGAAGTCTGCCGAAATTCGTCAAATCTACGCCGAGTATCAGACGGCCAACCCTCGCGTTCAGGCCGTAATTGCGGCAGCACAGAAGGCCGGTATCGAAATCCAGGCGGCAAACAGGGCGAGGCTTACGCAGATCAGCGGCGAATCCAGGCATCAGGGTATCGTTGCCGAGATTCTGCGCAGCACGGTCAGGGATGAAGCCTGGCTTCGCACCCTTGTCGAGGAGCGTCTGCAGGACGCTGATCGGCCACCGCTGTTGCTGCTGGTATTGGATGGCGTGCAGGACCCTCACAACCTGGGCGCCTGCATGCGCACGGCCGATGCGGCCGGCGTCGAAGCCGTAATCGTGCCCCGCCATGGTGCGGCTGGCCTTGGGCCGACGGTCAGCAAAGTCGCGGCCGGGGCCGCTGAACAACTGCCTTTCGTTGCCGTTGCCAACCTGAAACGCGTTTTGGGCTGGCTTCATGACTACGGCGTACGCTGCATCGGCACCAGTGATCAGGCCGAAGGTAGGCTGTTTGAGGCCGATCTCGCGGGCTCGGTAGCCCTGGTCATGGGGCGCGAGCACACGGGGCTTGGCAAAGGGATCGCCAGCCGTTGCGACGTACTCGTCAGCCTGCCCATGCAGGGCGTGGTCGCGAGCCTCAACGTTTCTGTCGCCACCGGCATCTGCCTGTATGAGATTGTGCGCCAGCGGAACTTGCGTCTGCCCTGATCGTTGGGTAGGATGCGCCTCCCCGTCCGGAAGGGCGGTTTTTACCTCTTGCTGCACCGGATAAGCCGGGCAGCTGCAGTCTCGAAGGGTCGCCTGAAGGTACGTCAGGGCGCCCGGCAGGACTTCATCCAGAAGGGAAGACAATGCGACATTACGAAATTGTGTTTCTGGTTCATCCGGACCAGAGCGAACAGGTTCCTGCCATGGTTGAACGCTACCAGGGCATGGTGACCGAATCCGGCGGCAATGTTCACCGCATCGAGGATTGGGGCAGGCGCCAGCTGGCTCACCCGATCAACAAAATCCATAAAGCCCATTACGCGCTGATGAATATCGAGTGCGGCTTTGCCGTGGTCGAAGAGATCAAGACCGCGTTCAAGTTTAACGATGCGGTGTTGCGTCACCTTGTCATTTCTCGCGACGAAGCCGTCGCCGAGGCGTCGCCCATGGCGGTCGCCGTGGCCGAAGAGAAAGCCAAGGAAAAGGAGGCCCAGCAGCGCCGTGAAGCGAAGGCGGCTGCCGAGGCATCCATGCGGGTCGAGAAAGCCGCTGAAGAGAACAAAGAGGATGCCGCTGAAGAGAACAAAGAGGATGCCGCTGAAGAGTCCGATGGGGACGCTGCCAAGGAAGCGGAAGCGGCTGAAGCGCCTGTCGAAAAAGTTGCAGTTGCTGACGCCGAAGTTGCTGCAACAGAAGACAGTGGCGAGGATGCAGCCGATGAAGCTGCAGCCAAGAGCGCCTGAGGAGAGTTGTTATGAGTCGTTATTCACGAAGGCGTAAATATTGCCGCTTCACTGCCGAGGGCATCAAGGAGATCGACTACAAGGATCTTAACTTGCTCAAGGCCTATGTCACCGAGACTGGCAAGATCGTTCCAAGTCGTATTACCGGCACCAAGTCTCATTACCAGCGCCAGCTGGCTACGGCCGTAAAGCGAGCTCGTTTTCTCGCGCTGCTGCCGTACACCGACCGGCACTAACAGACGCAGGCGGGAGTCCCATGCAGGCACTTGCCTCGTGGCTGGTCTCACGCCCGCAGAACGCAGTACTGGGACTGGCGGTCACGCTGCTGTTGCCGGCGCCGCAGCTGACCAGCGGCGTCATCATGGTCCTGCTGGTTCTGTGGCAGGGAACGAAGCTGGCCGTCATCGAAGCATTTGCAGCGGCGGCCATCCTGCTCGCAGTGGCGCTGTTGTTCGGCGTTACGATCGCTTCGATGGTGACGTTGATGGTGGGTACCTGGGTGCCGGTGTTGTTGTTGGCTGTGTTGCTGCTGGGTTCACGATCGCTGACGTTGACGATGCAGGTGTCGGTTATCATTGCGGCGCTGGGGTTGCTCGGGTTTTACATCGCGGTTGCCGACCCGGTTGCATTCTGGCAACCGTACATGACGATGATGGCAGAACTCGTCGAGCAGAATAACCTGCAGCTGAACACGGAGTTGCTCAGCGCGGAGGTGATGACGGTATCGGCTGTATTGGCATTTTGGATGCTCTACACGGTCGGGTTGTTGCTGGGGTATGCGCTCTATAAGCGGCTGCCGCAGGAAACCGGGGAGTTTGGCCGGTTTCGGGATTTGAGTTTTGGACGTGTCATTGCGTTCGCTATGGCGTTAACGTCGCTGTTGGCGTTTGTAGTTGACGTAAACTGGTTGCAGAATCTCGCGTTCGTGCTGTTCGTGATTTTCTGGATGCAGGGCCTGGCCATGGTGCACTGGATGCACCTGGAAGGACAGCTGCCGCTGGTGGCTGTCATTGCGGTTTACGCGTTACTGCCGTTTTTGCAGGTATTGCTGATGACGGCACTGGCGGTATTTGGTTACACGGACGCCTGGTTTGATCTCCGGCGTCGTATACGAAAAGCTTAAAAGGTTCGAAAAATGAACGTTATTTTATTGGAAAATGTCGAAAACCTCGGTGGCATTGGCGATCTCGTCAAGGTCAAGCCGGGTTATGGCCGTAATTTCTTGCTGCCGCAAGGCAAGGCTGCCCTCGCCACTGACGCGAACATGAAAGCCATCGAAGCCCGGCGTGCGGAGCTTGAGAAAGCCGCAGCGGAAGAGGTGGCCAAAGCCAAGACTCGCGCCAAAGCGATCAACGGCGTGGAAATCGTGATCCCGGCGAACGCCGGCAGCGAAGGCAAACTGTTCGGTTCAGTTGGTCCAATCGACATCGCCGACGCATTGGCCGACATCCAGGTTATCGTAGAGCGCGCCGAAGTGCGCATGCCGGATGGCCCGATACAGGAACTCGGTGAGTTTCCCGTGGGCATTCATCTACACAGCGAAGTGAACGCGGAAGTAACCGTACGAGTTGTAGCTGCCGAGTGACGGCTGGCTGTGTTACCGTTGAGCCAGGGATGAATTCAGAAACTGGCTGGCAAGGGAACTCGTAAGATGGTCCGAGCGTTGGGGGATGGCTACACGGAGTCAGGTGCTGAACAGCGCCTCAAAGTGCCGCCCAACTCCATCAACGCCGAGCAGGCGCTGATCGGCGGCCTGATGCTAAACGCGCAGGCCTGGGACAAAATCGCCGACGTCATTGTTGGTGAGGACTTCTATCGCAAGGATCATCGCCTGATTTTTGCGGCCATTGCCAACCTGGTTGAAGCCGGCAGTCCTTGCGACGTCGTCACCGTTTCCGAGCACCTCGATGGCCGCGGCGAGCTAGAGTCGGCCGGTGGCCTCGAGTACCTTGCAACCCTGGCGAATGAGACTGCCGGCGCCGCGAACGCCAGGGCGTACGCCAAAATAATTCGTGAAACTTCGACCCTTCGTGCCTTGATCAACGCTGGCAACGAAATAAGCGGCAATGCATTTACGTCGGGCGAGCGTAATGCCGCGCAAATCCTCGATGAAGCAGAGCGCCTGGTTTTCGACATTGCCGAGAAGGGCAGCCGCGGACGCCGGGGCTTCAAATCGCTCAAACAGATTCTGCCCGAGGCCGTTGATCGCATCGATCTTCTGCACCAGTCGGAAGGCAGTATCACCGGAATATCCAGCGGCTACCACGAATTCGACAAGCTCACCGCGGGCCTGCAGGCAGGCGAACTGATTATCATCGCCGGTCGGCCGTCGATGGGTAAAACCACGTTGGCTTTGAATATCGGAGAAAACGCCGCGATCGGATCCAAGGTACCGACAGCTATCTTCTCGATGGAAATGCCTTCGCAGCAGCTGGCGTTTCGCATGATTTCATCGCTCGGCCGTGTCGATCAGACCCACTTGCGCACGGGTAACTTCCCGGACGAAGACTGGTCACGAATCAATACTGCGGTGCAACTGATGTCGGAAGCGCCGATTTTCATCGACGATACGCCGAGCCTGTCGCCGACTGAGATCCGCGCGCGAGCAAGACGTCTGCATCGCGAACACGGTCTCGGCCTGATAATAATTGATTACCTGCAGTTAATGCAGGTCGAGGGCAGCAAGGAGAATCGTGCCACCGAAATTTCCGAAATTTCGCGATCGCTGAAGGCGCTTGCGAAAGAACTTGAAGTGCCTGTCATTGCATTGTCGCAGCTCAATCGCAGCGTCGAACAACGCACCGACAAACGGCCGGTAATGTCAGACCTTCGCGAGTCGGGTGCCATTGAGCAGGATGCCGACCTCATCGTCTTCATCTATCGCGAAGAAGTCTACAATCAGGACACGCCGCGGAAAGGTATTGCCGACATCGCGATCGCAAAGCAACGTAATGGTCCAATCGGCGACTTTCCACTGACCTTTGTCGGGCGCTACACCAAGTTTGAAAACTGGGTGCCCGACGCCTATGCGGAAGAGGCGTATCCGTGAGGTTCGGAGCACGAGCGCTCATCCGGCTCGGCGCACTCGAACATAATCTCGACATCATTCGTAAGGCCGCACCCGGTTCAAAAGTCATGGCTGTCATCAAGGCAAATGCCTATGGCCACGGCATGGTGACCGTTGCGCAACACCTGGCGGACGTCGACGCATTTGCCGTTGCCCGAGTATCGGAAGCCTTACAACTGCGAGAAAATGGAGTCGACGCGTCGATCGTACTGCTGGCCGGTGTCGTGGACCGTCGGGAGCTGGCGATGGCCATGGAATCGGGCTTCGAGCCCGTGGTTCATTGCCAGGAACAGGTGGCGTTACTGGAGGAGACTACCAGCGGCTCTGTTACGGTCTGGCTCAAGGTGGATACGGGCATGAATCGCCTCGGATTTCCGCCCGAGGACGCCAAAGCAGTCATCAGGCGCCTTGACGCGGCACCCGCCGTTGGTGAGCTGAGGTTGATGACCCACCTTTCGAGCGCCGACAAACTGCAGTCGTCGATTACCTCCGAGCAGCTGCGTCAGTTCAGGCCGATCGTTGACGGATTCGAGGGTGCTGTCAGCATTGGTAATACGCCGGGGACGCTCGGCTGGCCGGAGATACCGGACGCGCAGCGGGAATTCGGGTTTCGCGGGGACAACTGGATACGTCCCGGTATCGCTCTCTATGGGATATCCCCCTTTGCGGAGCAGACCGGCGCGGACCTCGGCCTGAAACCGGTCATGCAGTTCGAGGCGCGGCTTATCGCGACGAAGTTACTGCGAGAGGGCTCTAGAGTTGGCTACAGAGGAACCTACGTCAGCGACAGGGACACCCGGCTTGGTGTCATATCGGCCGGCTACGGCGACGGCTATACGCGTCATTTTCGGACTGGAACGCCGGTGCTTTTGAATGGCCGCAGAGTGCCGCTGATCGGAAATGTTTCAATGGATATGATCGCAGTCGATCTCGGCCCCAATGCCGAAGATGCCGTAGGCAGCGTCGCAACGCTTTGGGGGGACGGCTTGCCGGTCGAGGAAGTTGCCCCCTGGGCGGACGCCATCCCGTACGAGCTGGTGTGCGGAGTGATGAACCGCGAAGACAGCGAAGTGGTCGACTAGCTCGAGAAGAATCCCATCTTCACGCCCGCCAGCTGGACGACGTCGTTATCCTCCAGCCTACGCGCCTTGCTGCCGATGGGTTCACCATTGACCAGCGGATAGTCGCCCTCTTTGCCGGACTCGACGTGGACGACGTAGTAACCCTCCGCGCGGCGTGTAATAGCCGCAACCTGCACACCAGGACGGCCGAGTGTCGTGAGAGCCTTGGTCAGCTCCAGTTCACGTCCGGCAAACGCGCCGCTCAGCACCTGCAATTTACCCAGGGGCAGGGCACTTGGCGCAGTCGCGGGGTCGATCCCGGTATAGGTGGCTGAAGGACGAAACGCCTCCTTTTTCTCGGGAGCCGACGGTTTGGGAGGCGCCGATTTCGGTTTTTCATCGAGCGCAGCCGCATCCTCGGGATCGAGTCTCACAGCAGCGGCTGCGTCGGCCTTTACGGCATCTGCGGCTGCTTCAGCAGCGGCAGCTTCCGCCGCTCTTTCGGCCTTCGCGAGCTGTTCGGCGTTCTGCTGGCCCGACGGGATGACCATTGTTTTTTCGAACTCATCCTGCTCCGTCTCGCTCTCTTGCTGATCCGAGAACCGCAGTTGGTGATGCCCGATCGTAATCACGTCGCCGTGCTGCAGCGCGTGCTTCTTGATCAACTTGCCATTGACATAGGTGCCATTGGTACTGTTGAGATCTTCAAGAAAGGAATCATTGAGGATATTGATAATCAGCGAGTGGTGTCCGCTGACTGCTGGATTATCGATTCTTACATCATTATCCGGGAGGCGCCCAATCGTGTAGCGCTCCTTCGTCATGTTGTATTCGGCCAGAACCTGATTGTCCAGACTTAGAAATAACCGTGCCATGTTTACTCGCTCTTAGACCGCTGCATCCCTTATGAGCGAAACCACTTGGCAATCCTTACAAGTAAGCCCTTCTTCACAGGGAAGGGCTCATTTACCTTTGCAAGCATTACCGAGATATTGTCTCGCCCGCCGTGGTCGTTGGCCAAGTCGACAAGCTGTTGACCAACCACCTCAAGACTAGCATTAAAAGTACTGATAGTTAAGTGAATATCATCATCTTCGACCATGTCGGACAGGCCGTCGGAGCATAGCAGATAGATGTCGTCCGGCAGGACCTCGTGTTCATGGACCTCGACCTCCACGGTCGGCTCCACGCCCAGCGCGCGTGTCACGTAGTTGCGGTTCGTCGAGCGCTGCGCCTCTTCTTCCGAATAAAAGCCGCGGTCGACCAGTTCCTGCAGCAGGGAATGATCCATGGATATTTGCTCGAGCTCGCCGCCACGCAGCCGGTATGCCCTGGAGTCGCCGACATGCGCGACCGACACTTTGTTGTCGCAAAATATGCAGGCGACAATCGTGGTGCCCATGCCCTCGCAATGCGTCTGGCTTTGCGCTGTCTGAAAGATAATCTTGTTGGCCCGGTAAACAGCGTCACGCAGCACGATGGATTGACGCATCAATCCGCTATGTGGATCGATTTCATCGCTTTCTTCGCGGCTGGCCCCAATGGTGGCTAATTCGGTGACGATCTGTACGGCGATGCCGCTCGCCACTTCGCCGGCGTTGTAGCCGCCCATGCCGTCGGCAAGCACCATGAGGCCGATGTCGGGAGTTGAGCCGATCGCATCCTCGTTGTGTTCCCGCACACGTCCCGTGTCCGTGAACTCGGCAAAGTCGATTTTTCCGCGTAGATTCATATACGGTGTTCTTTATCGCTCATTTTTGACACTAGGCCGATCTAACGCAATTCCGTAGTGCTATAGCCATCTCAGCACCGCAGGAAAAGCGGTTTTCCGGGCGTTTCGCCAAAGCCCTGGCAAGAACCGCGTCAACGGCAGGGGGTATACCCGCTCGCCGGGACGAAACGGGGGCCGGATCTTCAGTCGTTATCTTGGTCATTAGTACTGCGATGTTCGATGCTTTGAACGGGACCTCACCAACCAGTAGCTCGTATAGAGTAACACCAAGCGAAAACAAGTCCGACTGCCCCGTCAGGTCTTCGGCGCCCAGCTGCTCCGGTGACATGTACATCGGCGTGCCGAGCACAATGCCTGTTTTCGTGCGATTGTTATCCGTCATGCGCGCAACGCCGAAATCGCTGATCTTGAGCGAACCGTCTTTGGGATTGTAGAGCAGGTTGGCCGGCTTGATGTCGCGGTGGATAACGCCCTGATTGTGGGCGTAGTCGAGTGCTTCAGCCGTCGCGGCACAAAGTTCCAACGCGCGTTTCGGTGCGAGCAGTCTCTTGGGGTCAGTGAAGTCCTTTAACGCGATGCCCGGCACGTACTCCATGGCGATGTAGGCAAGTCCTTTTTCTTCGCCGGCATCAAATACTGTGATGATGTTGGGGTGTGTCAGGCGGCCGGCGGATTCAGCCTCGCCGTAAAAACGCAGGCGGGCTTCCTTGAGTTCCTCGTCTTCGAATTCTTTTTCAATCGGAATTGCCTTCAGGGCGAGCGGACGGTTGATACGCGGATCTTTGGCCAGGTAGACCGTGCCCATCGCGCCGCGACCAATACGACGTTGAATGACATACCGGCCGAGCCTCTGCGGAGCTCCGCCGAGATTCCTGGCTTTCAGATCGCCATGCGTATGTCCCGAGTGGGTGCGTTTCATCCACTCGAGAACGGCTTCAGCACGCTCCGGCTTGGCCTGCTCTTCAAAAGCCAAAGAGAGCTTGTACATAACCGCCGCGACGGTTTCAGACGGGTTGCAGCGACGGAATTCTCCAAAGGCCGGTTCGAGGCGACCGGCGGAAAGGAAGTCGGAGCCTCGCTGAAAAGCGCTGCTGGACGCCTTCTTTACATCCGCGACGAGGAAAACGCTGAGGATAGCCACGCTGGAAAAGATCAGGATGGGTCGACCAAGGTCGATGCGAACATGCAAGCCGAGCAGCAGGAGTGCTTCAATCAACAGGAGCGATATCACGGCGGTCACAGCCAGGACGGCGATCTCGTGGCGGTTGCGATCCGGCATGAAAAGCACCGAGACAATCGCGAGCAAGACTGGCGCCAGCCACTCCATGGCTTTGGCCCAGGATGGCGCAATGATCATGCGGTCGTTTTCGATGTCGGCAAGGAGCGCGGCCGTCAATTCTGAGCGCGTAACGAATTGCCCCGATGGCAGCACGGCTTCGGCACCGACCAGCGCAGGATCGGCGTCGACGAGTACGGTCGAATCGGCAAAATTCAAATCACCTTCGAGTACTTCCGAGACATTCAGTCTCGGCAATTCAGTGTAGTTGGAGAAATAGATGGCGTCATCGGAACTCGACATGCGCGGTGCCGTAGCCGTTGCAGATTCGGTGAGCGCTATGGCCAAAGGCAGTGACGGCGACATGACGCCACCGTTCAAATGCCACAGCTCCGAGCGTCGCAGCACGCCGTCGTCGTCCGCGCGGATATCGACGAATCCGCTGTGACCGGAAATTTCGGCAAGGCGATGACGCGACGGAACGAAGACGGGCGTGCCGGTGAGTATCAAATCCGCCCATCGCGGCAGCTTGTCAGTCGCAGGAATTTCCGGCGGGTGCGCCAGGATAATCCGCTTGGCGTTGGCATCACGCAGTTTCTGCACAACCCTGCCATATTCGTCCAGGATGTCGCCCGGGTCTGCTCTTTGCGGGTTGATACTGACGATGTATGCATTGCTGAGCGACTTGCCCGGCAGGTTACCGGCGAGTTGGTCGTACAACAGCCGGTCGGCCGTGACAAACCACTGGGCCAAAGGACCGTACACCAGCAATAACAACACACTTACGAAGCCGAGCGCGATAAGGCGGTTGCGTTTTGGGTAATTTCCCGTCTTCAACGTTTTTCATATCCCTGTTTTAAGGGAAAAATTATATGGAAATGGTGGCGCCCGTAATGAGATAGGGTTGGCACTTTTTATGTAATACAGGTTCTGAAGGCGGTGCTATCATTGGGAAAGTCGCTGATAACGCGAATTTAACAATAATCCGGCTGAGCGTCGCGCGATTTCTAGGCTAAAGACCATTAAACCTCGACATAACAATGAGTTAGGCTTCGAGCCCGTGCGTTTTTCGTGCCGCGCTGCGCGCCGGCGACCCGGTATGCGCCGGGGCAGGGGGTAGCAAGGGCGTGGCAAAGGCCAAAAAAGCCTATGTTTGCACGGAATGCGGCGCCCACAGTGTCAAATGGGCCGGACAATGTCCGGAGTGCATGATGTGGAACACGCTCGCGGAGACGACTTTTTCGGGCGCGACCTCGGTGGCGAGGTCCGGCGTCAAGGCACAACGACTCGACGAGCTGGCCGGTGACATCGAGCAGCGGTACGGCACGGGATTCGGCGAGTTCGATCGGGTGCTCGGTGGAGGGCTCGTTCCTGGCGCCGTCGTGCTGTTGGGCGGTGATCCGGGCGTCGGCAAGTCAACCTTGTTGCAGCAGGTCTCGGCCAGCCTGATATCCGATCTTCCGGTCTGTTATGCAACCGGAGAAGAATCGCTGCGTCAGATCGGGCAACGTTCACTGCGGCTGGGGCTCGACGCGTCATCGATGAACCTGCTGGCAAATACGTCAATTGAAAACGTACTGGACCAGGCTTCGCGCTGCGGCGCGAAAGTGCTGATCATTGACTCTATTCAGACGATGACTTGCGAGCAACTTCCTTCAGCGCCGGGCTCCGTGGCCCAGCTGCGTGAAAGCGTGAGCCGTCTCGTGCAGTTCGCGAAGCAAAACGAAGTGTCGGTGTTCGTGATTGGTCACGTTACGAAAGAAGGAGCGATAGCAGGTCCACGTGTTGTCGAACACATGGTCGATACGGTGCTGTATTTCGAAAGCGACCCGGCAAGCCGCTATACGATGATCCGGTCTGTGAAGAATCGCTTTGGTGCGAGCGGCGAAATGGGCGTGTTTGCGATGACCGAAACGGGTTTTCGCGAGGTCAGCAACCCCTCGGCCATTTTTCTGTCCCGCGATTCGGTTAACGAACCCGGCAGCATCGTATCGGTTGCCTGGGAAGGCAGCCGTGCGCTTCTCGTCGAGATTCAGGCGCTGGTTGCCGACGGCAATAGCAATTATGCGAAGCGACTTGCACAGGGCGTCGATCAGAACCGCCTGGCGTTGCTTCTCGCGGTGCTGCAGCGCCATGGCAATCTGGACATCGGCAATGACGACGTATTCGTCAACGTGGTCGGCGGCCTTCGAATTGCCGAAACAGCCGTCGATTTACCGACTTTGCTTGCTATTGTCTCGAGTTTTCGCGACCGCGCTTGCGCGGAGCGGCTCATCTGTTTTGGTGAAATTGGTCTCGCTGGCGAGATTCGACCGGTGCGATTCGGTACCGAGCGCGTTGCGGCGGCGGCGAAGCAGGGCTTTACACAGGCCATCATCCCTGTCGGCAACGTGCCCAAACGAGTTCCTGAAGGCATACGGGTCACAGGCGTGCGCCGATTGATCGAGGCTCTGGACGCAGCCTGGTAGCCTGCGGTGTGGTCAGGAGGGTGTTGGAACGTGCTGACCGACCCTGACTGAACGAATTCGATTGTCGTCGGTTTCCACAATCTCTATCGGGTAACCATTAATCTTCAGGCACGTGCCTGGCGCCGGAATAGTCTCCAGCATCTCGACGATCAGGCCGTTAATGGTCTTCGGTCCGTCTGTTGGCAGATTCCAGTTTTGTGAACGATTGAGTTCGCGAATGTTGGCTGTAGCATCGACGAGAAATGTGTCCGATGCTTCTTTGACGACGTCGTCTTCTTCGTCCGCCGGGTCGGTCGTGAACTCGCCAACAATTTCCTCGAGGATATCTTCCAGCGTGACGATGCCCTGGATGTCGCCATACTCATCTACAACCAGTGCGATACGTTCGCGACGCCGCTGGAACTGCACGAGCTGCGTGCTTAACGGTGTACCTTCAGGAACGAAGTAAGGCTCCGACAACAGCCCTTCCAGGTTTTCCTTGCTAACGTCCTGTTGCGCAAGGTTGGCAAGCCTGCGGAAGTGCAAAACGCCGACAACATGGTCGATATCGTCCCGATAAACAGGCATTCGCGTATGCTGGCTGTCCCTGATGATTGCCTCGATGGCGTCCCCGTCACTATTGAGATCGATGCCGATGATTTCGTTGTGCGGCACCATGACATCGTCGACCGTTACCTTTTCAAGGTCGAGGATGCTGAGCAGCATCTTGCGGTAGCGTGGGGAAAGTCTCGCACCGGCTTCATAAACGAGGGTGCGCAGTTCCTCTCGTGTCAGGGACTGTAGTTCGCTGCCATTCTCCCTGACACCCAGCACATACAAGACCGCGTTTGAAGCCGTGTTTGTCAGCCAGACTATGGGATACGTGATTTTCAGCAACGGGTAGTAAACCATAGCGGCGGGGAACGCCAGCCGTTCGGGATGCAATGCGGCCAGCGTTTTGGGGGCTGCTTCTGAAAAAATAAGAACCACCAGCGTCAGGATCAATGTGCCCAACGCAACGGCCGGTTGCCCGCCAATTTCGAACGCGATGACCGCGACCAGCGATGCCGCCGAGAAATTAACGAGGTTGTTGCCCAGCAGGATTAAACCGATAAGCCGATCGGGGCGTTTCAGCAGCCTTTCAGCGAGTTTCGCTCCGCGGTGACCTTCGCGGGCTTTATGGCGCAGCTGGTATCGGTTGAGGCTCATCAATGCCGTTTCCGAGCCCGAAAAAAAGGCGGAAAGCAGCAGCAAAACAGCAAGCAGGCCGAAAAGACTTGCTAGTGGTATGTCGTCGCCCAAAAGAAGGGCACCTCCAAATCAGTCAGGGCCAAATCAGTTCAACAGGCCGCCAGCATGCTGTCAAGAACGCCGGTCTCAACCCCAGCTGCTGTTGAATACCTGTTCCAGAATCAGGCGGCTGCCGAAATAGGCCAGGCAGAGGGTTGCGAAGCCCCAAAGGTAGAGCTTCACGGCACGTTTGCCGCGCCAGCCCGCCCCGAAACGGCCGGCCAGCAATACGCCGAACACGACCCAGGCCAGCAGTGACAGCGCGAACTTGTGCGCCAGGTGCTGTTCCACCAGGTCGTTAACAAACGACAGGCCGGTCGCGATGGCGAGTGTGAGTCCGGCAAAACCAGCAGCCGATATTCCGATGAGCAGTTTTTCGGTCGTTTCCAACGGGGCAAACAGCCGATTGACGGAAGTGATGCGGGCGGAGTGCAGCCGGCGTTCCTGTGTCAACGCAAACACTGCGACTATGGCACCCACCGTCAGCAGGCCGTAAGAGAGCAGGGCGGCCAAAACGTGCGCCCGGACCTGCCACGTCAATGCAGCGCCGGCGCTCGTGTGCTCGGTCGCACTGATCAGCAATGCCGTCACGGCCGACAGGATCAGCATGCCGGCACTCATGCCACGCAGCGATGGCTCGATGGCCGCCAGCAATGCGATCAGTGCAAGTTCAAGCCCGATCATCGAGGCCGCGCTGCCGGCCGACAGAGTCAGGCCATCGCCGGGGAGAATCAGGTTGAACAGAACCTGAGCGTGCACAGCCAGTCCGGTCGCAGCGAATATGCAGGCCAGCAGAAAGTAGGGTCGCGATCGCTCTTCAAAGCGGGGCAGCCGGCTCATCGCGAGACCCACGGCTGCCAACAGATAGAGCAAAAGAATTGTGATTTGAGACACAGAAACCCGGTACACATTGGCCTAACGTCAGATCATCCCATATGCACAAGTTCAAGAGAACCCTCAGTTATGCGAATTCGCGTGCTTGGTTGCAGCGGCGGTATTGGCGCAGGAGCACGTACCTCCGCGATGCTGGTCGACGATGATGTGCTGATCGATGCAGGTACAGGCATTGGCGATCTTGAACTTCATGATCTGGACTCTATTCGCCATGTTTTTCTGACACATGCGCATCTTGATCATATCGCCGGACTGCCGATGCTGGCCGATCGAGTATTTGACGAAAACTTCGACGTACCATTAACGGTCTATGCACGAGAAGAAACGCTGCGTGCGGTCCAGGACCACCTGTTTAATGATGTCATCTGGCCAGACTTCGCGAGGTTGCCCACGCCGCAGAGTCCAATGCTGCGTTACCACGTCTGCAGTCCCGGAGATACAATCTCAATTGATCATCGAGAGTTCTATGCTGTCGATGTCATGCACTCGGTTCCTTCGCTTGGTTTTACGGTGCAAAACTCGGGCGGAGCGTTTGCAGTCAGTGGCGACACAAAAACGAATGAGACGCTTTGGCCTGTTCTGAACGCTTGTAACGATCTTCGAGTTCTAGTTATTGAAGTTTCCTTCCCTGACGAGATGCAGGATCTTGCCGCCAACTCTGGTCACTACACGCCAAAAACGCTGACCGAAGACTTGCGCCGCCTCAGGCATGATCCTGATATCTGGCTGACGGGCATGAAGCCCGGCGAAGAAAACAAGATATTCGATCAGGTCAGGAAAGCGGCACCTGAGAAAAACATCCAAATGCTATCGCGCGGTACCGTTCTCTCCGTTTAGAATACGCGCATGTTTGACAATCTAAGCGGCCGTTTGGCGGACGCGGCCCGCCAGCTCTCAGGCAAGGGCCGGCTGACCGAAACCAATATCAAAGACACGCTGCGGCAGGTCCGACTGGCTCTGCTGGAAGCCGACGTCGCGCTGCCTGTCGTCAAGACATTCATTGATCGAATCCGTGAACGCGCTGTGGGCGAAGAGGTTGGTAAGAGCCTGACGCCGGGTCAGTCGCTCGTAAAGATCATTCATGCCGAACTGGTTCGCATCCTGGGAAGCGAGTCTGCGCCGCTCGATCTCAGGGCGCAGCCACCGGTGGTCATCCTGCTGGCCGGATTGCAAGGCGCAGGCAAGACAACGACCGCGGCGAAACTCGCAAAACGACTTATCGACGTAGACAAAAAAAAGGTCATGCTTGTCAGTGTAGACGTGCATCGACCTGCGGCGATACTGCAGTTGCAGACCCTCGCCGGCGAGGTGGGTGCGTCGCACTGCGCCAGTGAATCGACTGAGAAACCGACGGCTATAGTCGGCCGCGCGCTTGACGAAGCTCGTCGCTCTCATGTCGATGTGCTCATTATTGACACGGCCGGCAGACTGCACATCGACGGCAAAATGATGCAGGAAGTCATAGACGTCCACAAAGCGGCGGGACCTCACGAATCCCTGTTCGTGGTTGACAGCATGGCCGGCCAGGATGCCGTGAATTCCGCCACGGCATTCAATGAGAGCTTGCCGTTGACCGGGATCATATTGACCAAAACGGATGGGGACGCCAAAGGCGGTGTTGCATTGTCGGTTCGCGAAGTAACCGGCAAACCCATTCGGTTTATGGGTATCGGTGAGAAAGTTGACGCGCTCGAGGCCTTTCATCCGGATCGAATGGCGTCGCGCATTCTCGGTATGGGTGACGTGCTGACGCTGGTCGAGGAAATCGAACAGAAGGTCAGCAAGGACCAGACGGAAAAACTGGCCAAAAAGCTCAAGAAAGGGCGCGGGTTCGACCTGGCCGACCTGCGCGATCAGCTCGAGCAGATGATGAATATGGGCGGGCTTGCCTCCATGCTCGAGAAGCTGCCGTTGCCGGGCAATGTCAATGCGGCGGCGCTGAAGGACAGCGCCAATGAAACGAAGATCCGCCGTCAGATTGCGATCATTAATTCCATGACCCCGGCGGAGCGTCGCTTCCCCAAGATCATCAACGGCTCGCGCAAGAAACGCATCGCGGGCGGCGCGGGGCAGCAAATCCAGGACGTCAATCGTCTCCTGAAACAGCATATGCAGATGGAGAAAATGATGAAAAAGGTCTCAAAGGGCGGCATGAAGAAGTTTATGCGCGGTATGCCGGGAGGCGGCCTGCCGCCCGGAATGCGCTGATTTTCGGCTGATCTGCGGCCTGAAAATTACGTGTCGGCGTGTAAATCGGCAGCCGCTACGCTAAGGCACGGAAATTACTGACTATTTTCGCCGCCAAAACGCTTCACATTTGTCCCAAAACCCGTACAATGCGCCGTCTACTCGGGCCGGCCCGGGTCAAGGCATGTCTGCCTCTCTTTACACAAATACGGAAATGTAATGGTTAGTATTCGACTTTCGCGCGCTGGCGCGAAAAAGCGTCCCTTTTACCACCTGGTGGTCACCGACAGCCGCAATCGTCGGGACGGCCGATATATTGAGCGCATTGGTTTTTTCAATCCGGTCGGGCAGGAGCACGAGGAAAACCTCCGCGTTGATCTCGAGCGCGCTGATTACTGGATTGGAAAAGGTGCACAACCGTCAGATCGGGTTGCATCGTTGCTGAAAAAGCACCGCAAGGCCGCCGCGAGCAGCTGACCTGTTGGCACACGAGCCGATAGTGCTGGGACGTATTTCCGGCGTGTTCGGCGTGCGAGGGTGGGTCAAGGTGTTTTCATACACCGACCCGCGTGAAGCGGTACTGGATTACGAAAGCTGGTTGCTCGGCCACGAAGGTGAGTGGCAATCGGCCAAAGTCGCCGAAGGACAGCGGCACGGAAAAACGGTCGTGGTGCGAATCGATGGATTCGACGATCGCGACCAGGCGGCAATGCTGATCGGGTCTGAAATTGCAGTCCCGAGGGCGGCGCTGCCGGAAGCGGAAGAGGGCCATTATTACTGGTCTGATCTCGAAGGCTTGCAGGTCGCGCGGAGCGATGGCTCGGAACTCGGCAAGCTGGCGTACCTGCTCGAGACCGGCACACATGATGTAATGGTGATCAAGGGCGAAAAGGAGCGTTTGGTTCCGTTCGTCAAAGATGAAATTGTACTCGAGGTTGATCTCGCCAAAGGCCTGATCACCGTCGACTGGGAATGGGACTGACGAGATGCGGATTGCTGTCGTCAGCCTGTTTCCGGAAATGGTCGAGACGATTGCCGACTATGGCGTCGTAGGCCGCGCACTGGATCGCAAACTGGTTTCGCTGGATATCGAGAATCCGCGGGATCACACCGATGACGTTCATCGGACGGTTGACGATCGGCCGTATGGCGGTGGTCCGGGCATGGTGATGAAGTACGCGCCGCTTGCCAGGGCATTGCAGGCGTCGCGAGAGCGATTGCCCGAGGGCAGCCCGGTGGTCTGTCTGACACCGCAAGGCACGGCGTTCGACCAGGCTGTGGCCAGGCGATTTTCGGCCCTGCCGGGAATGATATTGCTGGCTGGCCGGTATGAAGGCATCGATGAGCGACTGATTGAGTCGCAGGTCGATGAAGAAATATCGCTCGGCGATTTCGTGCTGTCAGGCGGCGAAATTGCGGCGATGGCGGTGATAGATGCCGTGGTGAGGTTATTGCCTGGCGTGTTGGGTCATGATGAGTCCGCGCAGCAGGACTCTTTTGTGGAAGGGCTTTTGGACTGCCCGCACTACACACGGCCGGAAGTTGTTGCAGGTGAAAGCGTGCCGGATGTTTTGTTGTCCGGCGACCACGCGAAAATCGCGCGGTGGAGGTACAAGCAGGCATTAGGTCGGACTCAGTTACGACGACCGGACTTGCTTGAAAAGCTGGATTTAAATGATGAGCAACAGAAGTTGCTCGACGAATTTTTGAAAGAGCAAAGACAATGAGCAAAATTATCGAAGCGATCGAAAACGAGCAAATGGGCAAGGAAATTCCTGACTTCGCTCCGGGCGACACGATCGTCGTCCAGGTCAAGGTCAGAGAAGGCGAGCGCGAACGCCTGCAGGCGTTTGAGGGAATTGTGATTGCCAAGCGCAATCGCGGCCTGAATTCTTCGTTTACGGTGCGCAAGATTTCGCATGGCGAAGGCGTGGAGCGCGTGTTCCAGACCTACAGCCCTGTCGTGGATTCAGTGGCGGTTAAACGTCGCGGTGACGTGCGGCGCGCCAAGCTGTACTACCTCCGCGGCCGTACCGGCAAAGCGGCGCGCATCAAGGAAAAAATCTAGTCCGCAGATCGCTCGCGCAGATCCCTGTCGCGCCCGTCGCGCAGGGATCGCTGCGCCACGAGTCCGTACCCGAGTTTCAAATTCCGGTAATAGTCAACATAATGTGGACATTCCGGATGCTTTGAACCAATTCCCGATGACGGGGTCCCTCGTGTGATGAGAACAGTATTTCCCCACTATGTCCTTAAGGCGGTATTGCTGCTGATCTCGAGCGCTACCCTGAGCGGCTGCACGATTCTCGTGTCGTCCGCGGCAACGGGTCTGGCCGACAACCTGTCCGATGCTATCCTGAATCAGGACGATCCGGAGCTTGTCCGGGCAGGGGCACCGTCCTATCTGCTGCTGCTCGACAGTTTTGTCGCGGGCAGTCCTGATGATCCCGATATCCTGGCCGCAGCGGCCACCCTGTATGCGACCTATGGCGCTGTTTTCGCCAATGAAGGAGTCAGGGCGTCTAGGCTGACGACGCGCGCGCGACGCTACGCGCTCAAGGCCATGTGCGAGTCCTATTCACCGGCGTGCGGCTGGCCGGATGCCACCTACGACGAGTTTGTTGCAACCCTGGGCGGTATCCGGCCGAAAAAAGCCGAGTTTCTTTTTACCTACGGCTTTGCCTCGCTGGCCTTCCTTAGAGCTCACAGCTCGGATATGAACTCAATCGCCGAACTACCCAAGATCGAGGCGCTGCTCCTTCACTATTTGGACATAAGCGGTGACGCGGTTAACAGCAGCGCCTATACCTATATGGGAATATTGCTGACCTTGCGCCCGCCCGCCGCGGGAGGCCAACCGGAAAAGGCGCGCGAGTACTTTGAAAAGGCCATCGCGCTAACCGATGGCAAGGACCTCGGTGCCAAGGTCGAATTCGCCCGCAGTTACTCGAAGATGTTGTACGAAAGGGAAATGCATGACCGACTTCTGAATGAAGTCATGGCGGCCGATCCCTACCAGGACGGGTTTACGCTGGGTAACGTTCTTGCTCAGGAAGACGCCGCACTACTGCTTGCAGAAGCTGATGACTATTTCTGATGGGTAAAATATGAGAAAGCTATTTTTGATCCTTGCAGCGTTTACATTCAGCCTGTCGGCCCATGCCGTCGCGCTGAAGATCGCCACCGCGACGCCCGATGGTACGCAGTGGATGGATGACATGCGCTCGGGTGCCAAAGAGATAAAGGAGCGCACCGCGGGTCGTGTGGAAATCAAGTACTACGGCGGCGGCATCAAGGGTGACGACAAGAAGGTGCTGGGCCAGATCAGGATCCGGCAGCTTCAGGGCGGTGCCTTTACACCGTCGGCGCTGGCTTCGCAGTACCCGGACCTGAATCTGTACGGTATGCCGCTGATTTTCGATTCTGTGGAAGAAGCCGCTTACGTCAGGGGACGTCTCGATAAGCGCTTGCAAAAAGGTCTTGAAGACGCGGGGTTCGTTAATTTCGGATTCGCAACGTCGGGGTTTGCCAACCTCATGTCCAACACGCCGGTCAGGTCGTTGTCCGATATGAAAGGTAAACGCGTGTGGGTGCCCGAAGGCGACGCCATCAGTTACGCATCGATGCAGGCGCTGTCATTGTCGCCGGTTACGCTGCCGTTGACAGACGTTCTGACCGGTTTGCAGACCGGCCTTATCGACATCGTCGCAATTCCTCCCTATGTGGCGCTGATTCTGCAGTGGCACACCAAGGTCAAATACGTCACACGGGTTCCGCTCGTTTATACGTTCGGCTTCATGGCCGTGGACAGAAAGACGTTTGAAAAGATAAGTCCTGAAGATCAGGCGGTCGTCCGTGAAGTGATGGGCCGGATCTATGAGAACTTCAACAAGGTAAACCTGGTCGACAACGACGCTGCATTCGACGCGCTGTTGAACAGCGGCATCGAATCCGTTGAGTTCGACGAAGAGGAGTACTTAAAGACCCGCAAAGTGTTGCTTGCTTCTAACCGGCAGCTCGGCGAACAGGGTAAATTCAGCAAAGACCTTTACGAAGAGATGATGCGCTATATCGACGAGTACCGCAGTCAACATGGTGCCACCGGCTCCGACTAGTCGTGTATTACCGATTTATCGCCCTGCTCGAGCGTCTCGAAAAAACCGGTAGTTTTCTCGAAACCGCGGCGCTGGTAACTCTTCTCAGCGCGATGATGCTGCTGGCCGTTGGACAAATCGTTCTCCGCGAAGTATTCAACACCGGGTTCGTCTGGGCGGATGAGCTGATCAAGCTGATGGTGCTTTGGCTGGCGATGGTTGGTTCAATTGCAGCCACTCGCGATAACCGACACATCCGCATCGATGCGCTTTCTCACATTCTTCCTGAACTGGGAATCCGCGTGATCCGGATCTTTGTCGACCTGTTTGCGGCTTTGGTCTGTGGCGTAATTGCATGGCAGGCATGGCAGTACCTGAAGCTCGAAATCGAATACCAGGATACCGTGCTGGTCAATATTCCAGCGTGGATCGCTCACAGCGTGATGCCGGCTGCATTCCTGCTAATCAGTTTTCGTTTTCTCGTGCTGGTCGTGAAGCAGGTTGGCGCCATCGTCACGCGTCCTTCAACCGGGCCAGGCGCGTGATTATTCTCAGCGTCTTGCTGGTCCTGCTGGCGATATTCGGCGCACCGCTGTTCGCCGTCATCGCCGCGAGCGCGATGATCGGTTTTCACAAAGAGGAAGCCGATCTGATGATCATGGCGCTGGAGATTCAAAGCATCGCCAGCATGCCGTTTTTGTCAGCCATTCCGATGTTCACATTTGCCGGGTACCTCTTGAGTGAGAGCAACGCACCCAGGCGGCTCGTAAAACTGACGGGCGCAATGATGGGATGGATGCCCGGGGGGCTCGCGCTGGTATGCCTCGCCGCCTGCGCGTTCTTCACCGCGTTTACCGGGGCGTCCGGCGTAACGATTATCGCGCTGGGCGCTATTTTGTACCCGGCCCTGAAGCAGGACGGCTACGGCGACAAGTTTAATCTTGGCCTGGTCACGTCGGCCGGAAGCCTCGGGCTTTTATTCGCACCATCGTTGCCGCTGATCCTGTACGGAGTCATCGCTGAAGTTCCGGTTGACAACCTCTTCCTTGCGGGCATTTTGCCCGGTCTCCTGATGCTCTTGATGCTATCAGGCTGGAGTATCTGGGTTAATCGGCACATCAGGCGACCGCTGAGCTCGTTTTCTATACGCGAGGTCGGAACCGCGCTCCGCGAATCTATTTGGGAGCTGCCACTGCCGGTCGTCGTGCTGGGCGGCATTTATTCCGGATTTTTCGCGGTTTCGGAAGCGGCTGCCGTGACGGCGCTGTACGTGGTGTTGGTGGAAGTCGTTATTCTGCGAGAAATCCCGCTTCGTGAACTGCCACGCATCATGCGGGCGTCGATGGTGCTGGTTGGTGCGATCCTGGTCATTCTCGGCGCATCAGTTGCGTCGACCGGTTATATGATCGACGCAGGCATTCCGCAGCGCCTGTTTGAGCTGGTCTCGAGCATGGTCAGCAGCCAGACCTCGTTCCTGATCCTGCTGCTGCTGTTCCTGCTGGTCCTCGGCGCGATTCTGGATATCTTCTCTGCGATTGTCCTCGTGGTGCCGCTGATCCTGCCCATCGCCGCCGGCTACGGTGTCAACGAGGTGCACCTGGGGATCGTTTTCCTGGCGGCGATGCAGCTCGGATACCTGACGCCCCCGGTTGGCCTGAACCTGTTCATTGCGAGCTATCGTTTCGAGAAGCCCATCATGCACGTGTACTCGGCGACGTTCCCGTTCCTGATCATCCTTATGGCGTCAGTCGTGATCATCACATTCCTGCCGGAACTGTCACTCGCGTTTCTCTCCGATTGACCGGGACTCGTGACGAGCTATTGAGCTACCTGAGTGGAGTCCGGGGCCACATCTTGCGCCTCTTCGTGTAAAGTTCGGCACATCGTTACCGGAATGGCTGAGGAATCCAGAAATCATGAGTAAGGGCAATTTGATCGGCCGCATGCTGGCATCGATATGGCGCGGCCTTAACGGACTGCGAAAAGTACTTCACCTTGTGCTATTGCTGTTCATTTTCCTGGTGTTTTTCGGCGCCATGTCAGGTACTCCGCCACTGTTGCCGAAAAAAGCGGCGCTGCTTATCCAACCGTCCGGAGTGCTTGTTGAGCAACTGGAAGGCGATCCATTTGAGCGTGCGCTGACGGAACTGGTCGGCGATGCGCCGCCGCAGACGCTCGTACAGGATATCGTTGATGCACTCGAATTCGCGCGAACCGACGATCGCATTGCGGCCGTTCATCTCGAGCTGAGCGCGTTCGCATCTGGCGGGCTAGACAAACTGAAGCGCGTTGCGGAAGCGATCGATGCCTTCCGAGAGTCTGGAAAACCGGTCGTTGCAAGCGCCGATTTTTTTGTACAACAGGGATATTACCTGGCGGCCCATGCCGATGAGCTGTATTTGCACCCACAGGGCATGGTGATGCTGCAGGGTTACGGGGCCTATCGTAACTACTTCAAGGATGCGATTGACCTGCTGCGGATCGACTGGAATGTTTTCAAAGTCGGTACCCACAAGTCTTTCGCCGAACCGTACATGCGAATGGACATGTCTCCGGAGGACCGGGAGTCCAGGAGCCGCTTGATCAATCAATTCTGGAACACGTATCAGCAAGACGTAGTAACCGCCCGCGGGCTGCCTGAAGGCGCTATCGACGACTATGCGCAGAACATGGTCGAGCGCGTTGCGAGCGCCAATGGTGATTCCGCTGTTGCTGCGCGCGATATCGGCCTGGTCGATGACTTGCTGGCTCGCACTGACTTGCGCGATCGAATCAAGGAATACGCAGGCGAGGATTCGGAGGACGAGACGCTGTACTCGTCGGTGTCGATGCGCGAGTACCTCGGTCAAATGCGGCTGTTGCATAAGCCCAAGAAAAAAGCGGAAAACGTTGCGATCGTTATTGCAGCTGGCCAGATTCTGGATGGTTCGCAGCCTCCTGGCACTGTCGGCGGCGATTCGGCGGCAGCCTTGCTTCGTAAAGCGCTGAAAGACGAGTCTGTCAAGGCCGTCGTTCTGCGGGTCGATAGTCCTGGCGGCAGTGCATTTGCGTCCGAGGTCATTGCGAACGAGGTTATGGCATTGCAGGAAGCCGGCAAGCCTGTCGTCGCTTCCATGAGCAGTGTGGCAGCGTCGGGTGGCTACTGGATATCCGCCGGTGCGGACAAGATCGTTGCCAGCCCGATGACCGTGACAGGGTCAATCGGTGTTATTGGCATGATTCCCACGTTCAAGCGCTCGCTGGCGGCGGTCGGCGTGGCCACTGACGGCGTTTCAACGACTCCCTGGTCGGCGACGCGTCTGGATCTTGACTTGCCGGAACAGGCGCGGCAACTGATCCAGTTGGGCATCGAAAACACTTACGATGATTTCGTTTCACGCGTTGCAAAGCACCGTGGCCTGGACAAGCAAACCGTGGATAGCATTGCCCAGGGACAGGTCTGGACGGGCGCTGAGGCCCTGCAGAACGGACTGGTCGATCAGCTTGGCGATCTCGATGACGCTGTCGCCGTCGCGGCAGAACTGGTCGGTCTCGAGGACGGAACGTACAGCAGGAAGACGATCGGACCGGAGTTGTCCCCGACCGAACAGATGATTGTGGATTTCCTGACGGTAGCCAGGACCGCGGGCATCGATCCGGCCAGCTTCGTTCGCGAGCCGGCGCCGGTTGCGGTGTTTGCGAATCAGCTGCAGAAACTGCTCGCAGGCATCACGAAGTTCAATGATCCCAGGGGCGTTTACGCGCACTGTTTTTGCGAAATCGAATAGCTGGGTGGGCTTGAGGGGGACATTCTTAATTTAATGTATTAATACATTAAATTAAGAATGTCCCCATTTGTTAGGTCCAGCGCAGGATGACTTTGCCCGTTTGTCCGGACTCCATGAGTTCGAACGCGGGCTGGAATTCCTCGATATCGAAATGATGGGTGATGATCGGTGCCATGTTCAGGCCGCTTTGCAACATGCTGGACATCTTGTACCAGGTCTCGAACATCTCGCGGCCGTAGATCCCCTTGATGAAAAGCCCCTTGAAAATGACGTCATTCCAGTTGATGGCCATTTCTCCGGGTGGAATGCCCAGCATGGCGATTTTTCCGCCGTGGTGCATCGTCCTCAGCATGTCGCGAAATGCCTGCGGGTTGCCCGACATTTCCATGCCGACATCGAAACCTTCTTCCATCCCCAGGTCGCGCATCGTGTCGTCGATGGTCTCCCGGGTCACGTTAAGCGCGCGCGAGGCTCCCATTTTGCGGGCGAGCTTCAGGCGGTAATCGTTGACGTCAGTGATGACGACATGGCGGGCGCCGGCGAAGCGTGCAATCGCAACGGCCATGACACCGATCGGACCGGCACCCGTAATCAGTACGTCCTCGCCTACGAGATCGAACGATAAAGCGGTATGCGTGGCATTGCCGAGCGGATCGAGAATCGATGCCATGTCATCGGTAATCTGGTCCGGCAGTTTGAAAACATTGAATGCCGGGACCGACAGGTATTCGGCGAATGCACCGGGCCGGCTGACGCCAACGCCAATCGCATTCATGCAAAGATGACGGCGGCCGGCGCGGCAATTCCGACAGTGACCACAAGTGATATGCCCCTCTGCAGAGACTCGGTCGCCCACGCTGAAGCCGCCGACCTCAACGCCCATATCGACGATCTCGCCGCTGAATTCGTGGCCAACTGCCATCGGAACGGGAATCGTTTTCTGGGCCCAGTCATCCCATTTGAAAATGTGAATGTCCGTTCCGCAGATTGCCGTGCGCTTGACCTTGATCAGGACATCGTTGTGCCCGACTTCGGGAACGGCGATGTCTTCCATCCAGATGCCGCGCTCGGCTTTTGCTTTAACCAGTGCTTTCATCTTTCTTTCCTGGTGTGCGGGATCAGTTAATTACGCCCAGTTCGCGCCCGACGGCCGTAAACGCGTCGATCGCTTTGTCCAGTTGTTCACGTGTCAGTCCGGCTGACATTTGCGTCCGGATTCTCGCCTGTCCTTTCGGGACGACCGGGAACGAGAAGCCGATCACGTAGATGCCGCGTGCCAACAGCTTGTCCGCCATCGTGGTTGCGAGCTTCGCATCGCCGAGCATGACGGGAATTATCGGGTGTTCGCCGGGCTTCAGATCGAAGCCTCTTTCGGTCATTTTGCTGCGGAAATACGCCGCGTTCTCGTGCAGCTGTTCCTGCAGGGAATTGTCGCGTTCGAGCAGGTCGAGAACGGCAATCGATGCGGCGGCTATCATCGGTGCGACCGAATTCGAGAAAAGATACGGGCGCGAGCGCTGCCGTAACCAGCCGACAATTTCCTTGCGGCCGGAGGTGTATCCTCCCGACGCGCCACCCAGTGCCTTGCCCAGCGTGCCGGTGATGATGTCTATGCGTCCCATTACATCCCGATATTCATGCGTGCCACGTCCGTTCTTCCCGAGAAAACCGGTTGCATGGCAGTCGTCGATCATTGTCAGGGCGTCGAATTCGCCGGCGAGTTCGCAAATGCCGACGAGGTTGGCGATGGTGCCGTCCATCGAGAAGACGCCATCCGTCACGATCAGTCGGGCATTGGCAGCCGACGCATCCTGCAGCTGGGTGCGAAGGTCTTGCATATCGCTATTGGCGTAACGGAAACGCTGCGCCTTGGACAGGCGAATACCGTCGATGATGCTGGCATGATTGAGCGCGTCGCTAATGACCGCATCCTCGGCTCCCAGGAGCGTCTCGAACAAGCCGCCGTTGGCATCGAAACAGGACGGGTACAGGATCGTGTCCTCCGTGCCGAGAAAGGCGCTGATACGCGCTTCCAGTTCCTTGTGAATCGTCTGCGTGCCACAAATAAATCGCACGGACGCCATGCCGTAGCCGTAATGATCCAGTGCTTTGTGCGCTGCCGCGATGACCTCCGGGTGATTGGCGAGGCCCAGGTAGTTATTCGCGCACAGGTTCAGCACGTGCTTCGTGCCGCCATTGGCCTGCACATCGATAGCGGCTTGCTGCGGTCCTGCGATGAGTCTTTCGGTCTTGAAGAGGCCCTCTGACTTCAGCGCCTCGGTCTGTTTGCCGAGGGATTCCAAAAAGGTCGTTGGCACGGGTTTGCTCTATCGGTTGGAAGGACGCAAAGTATATCAGGAGGCCAAAGGAGATTGGTCGTGACAAACGACTCACTAAGACTGGATCGGTGGCTCTGGTTTACGCGGTTTTACAAGACGCGGACCGCGGCACAGGCGGCCGTGAATGGCGGCCACGTGCGCGTGAACGGTGAGCGAGCCCGTGCCGCCACCAGCGTACGCATCGGCGACGGGGTCCAGCTTGTCCGACAGCAGTCGACCTACGAACTGACGGTTCTGGAAATACCTGCCCGGCGCGGCCCGGCAAAAGATGCGCAAGCCTGCTACGACGAGTCTCCGGCAAGCATCGCACGGCGCGAACAACAGCTTGCCGAGCTGCGGCGGGACCGGCTGCAAATGCCGATGACGAAGGGCAAGCCGGACAAGCACACACGCCGTCAGCTGCGTGATCGAAAAGGCCGATAACGATGCCCGTCAGGCCGTGAATACCCTATAATCGCGGCCCGTGTATTCCTTTTTGAGCCCACCGCAAGAGTGGACGTTCGGAGTTTTCGCATGAGCTTTGTTGAGCAGCCGGCCGGCCGGGATGGCGATATCGCCTATATCAACGACCTTTATCTCGCGGATGAAGAAAAACTTGTCAGGGAGCTGGCCGGGGCCGCCGATTCGGGCGACTCTGCACGCGAAAAAATTCAGATTACGGCAGCGCAACTGGTGCGCGCCGTGCGCAAGAACACGGCCAAGGACGGGGGGATAGAGGCCTTCCTGCAGCAATACGACCTGTCCTCCGATGAGGGTGTATTGCTCATGTGCATCGCCGAGGCATTGCTGAGGATTCCGGACGCAGATACGGCTGACCGTCTAATTGCAGACAAGATTACGTCCGCGAAATGGAAGGACCATCTTGGCGTGAGCGACTCGATTTTCGTCAACGCATCGACCTGGGGCCTGATGCTGACTGGACGTATTCTGAGCGTGGACGAGGTGGCTACAAGGAATCCGGGCCAAACGCTCGGCCGACTCGTTAGCCGTGCCGGGGAACCCCTGGTGCGAACCGCCATGCGCCAGGCAATGAAGATCATGGGCCACCAGTTCGTCATGGGGCGCACGATCGGAGAGGCGCTGAAACGCTCGTTAAAGAATGAAAAGCTGCCGTATCGTTACTCCTTCGACATGCTTGGGGAATCCGCGCTTACCCGGTCTGATGCACAGCGCTACCTCGAGAACTATCACGAAGGAATCGACAGCATCGGCAATACGCCACAGATCGACGCGCCCGATGTGTTCTCGGCTCCGGGAATATCGGTCAAGTTGTCGGCGCTGCATCCGCGCTACGAATACACTCACGAGCAGCGGGTCATGAACGAGCTCGTCCCGGCGGTCCTGGAACTTGCAAAACATGCCAAAGAAGTCGGCATCGGCCTCACGATCGATTCAGAGGAGGCGAGCAGGCTGGAGATGTGGCTGGCGATATTCGAGCGCGTCTATCGTGACGGTGCGCTAGCCGGCTGGGACGGATTCGGCCTCGCCGTGCAGACCTACCAGCGCCGTGGCCGTGACACGATGCGTTTCATCGAGGAGCTGGCCGGCGACGTCGGGCGTCGGGTCCCGGTCCGTCTCGTGAAAGGTGCTTACTGGGACAGCGAAATCAAGTGGGCCCAGCAGCAGGGAATCTCGAGCTATCCCGTTTTTACGCGCAAGTCTCATTCAGACGTGTCGTATCTCGCCTGCGCGCGGGCCGCACTGGCGGCCGGCAGCAAGATCTATGCGCAGTTCGCGACACATAACGCACATACACTGGCGAGCGTATTGCACTTTGCCGGTCCGCGCCGGGACTACGAGTTTCAGCGACTGCACGGCATGGGCGAGGAACTGTATGCCGAAATCGTTGATCCGGAAAAACACGACAGGCCATGTCGTGTCTACGCGCCTGTAGGGAACCATGAAGATCTGTTGCCATACCTTGTTCGACGCCTGTTGGAGAATGGTTCGAATACATCGTTTGTTAACAAGATTATCGATGAGTCTATCGACGTTGAAGAAATCGTCGCCGACCCGCTAAGCGTCGCCGCGAGCCACGATTTTCTGCCGCATCCGCAGATCCCAAAACCTGCAGACATTTTCCAGCCGGAAAGAAGCAACTCGCACGGCTTCAATCTTGCCGACCGCAATGTAAGCCGCAGGCTGCTGGCGGATATGGAGGCAGTCAGCAGCAGGCCGCTTACCGCCAAGCCGATTGTCGGCGGCAAGGAGATGGCGGGTACCGAGGAGCCATCGGTCAATCCGGCGAATACTTCTGAAGTCGTCGGTATTTGCCACCTGGCGGCGAAAGAACACGTCGATGCGGCGTTGAAGCTGTCGGTCAAAGGGCAGGTCGCCTGGGATCGTATCGGGGCCGACGAGCGCGCCAGGATCCTGAATCGCGCGGCAGATCTTTTCGAAGCCCATCATGCTGAGCTGCTGACGCTGTGCGTGCGTGAAGGCGGCAAAACCATTCCGGACTCGATTTCCGAGCTGCGCGAGGCCGTGGACTTCTTTCGCTACTACGCCGCACAGTCGCAGCGGCATTTTGGGGAGCCGCTGGTCATGCCCGGCCCAACGGGAGAGCACAATACCTACGGTCTGCGCGGTCGCGGTGTGTTCGTCTGCATCAGCCCCTGGAATTTTCCGCTCGCGATATTTACGGGCCAGGTAGCAGCGGCTCTTGCGGCCGGTAACGCCGTGCTCGCGAAACCGGCGGCGCCGACCCCGCTGATTGCCTACCGTGCGGTGCAGCTCATGCTGGAGGCCGGCGTGCCGGCCGATGTGCTGCATTTTATTCCAGGATCTGGTTCGCTCATTGGTAGCCGTGCGGTTGCGGATCCGCGGGTCGCCGGCGTTGTGTTCACCGGATCAACGGGTGTCGCCCAGACGATCAACCAGACGCTGGCGCATCGGGACGGCCCGATCGGCACGCTGATTGCGGAGACCGGCGGGCAAAACGCCATGTTTGTTGATAGTTCGGCATTGCCGGAACAGGTTGTGCACGACAGCATCTATTCGGCGTTCAACAGTGCAGGCCAACGGTGTTCGGCGCTGCGGCTACTGTGCGTACAGGACGACATCGAGCCGCGAACGCTCGAGTTGCTGACCGGCTACATGGACGAACTGACCATTGGCGATCCGAGGTACCTGTCAACAGACGTCGGGCCCGCGATTGATGCACCCTCCAGGCAGGTACTGGAAGCGCATGTCGAGAGAATGGAAAAGGAAGCCCGGATCGTCCACCGCTGCTCGATGCCTGCCGGACATGAGGCGGGAACGTTCTTCGCGCCGACCCTGGTCGAGATTGACGATATCAGTGTCCTGACGGAAGAGGTCTTTGGTCCGATTCTGCACGTCCTTAAGTTCAAGGGCAGTGAGCTCGACAAGACTGTCGACGCGGTAAATGCGACGGGCTATGGTCTGACCATGGGCCTGCACAGCCGCATAGACTCGCGCGCGCGTGGTC
>JBATHK010000166.1:0-8418 GCA_049666725.1 Woeseiaceae bacterium | reverse complement strand
CGCCGGACCCGTGCGTGCCTATAACGACCAGGCACGGCGCGGCGAGCTCGTTGATCTCGCCGAAGGCGCGCTGCGCCGCGTGTCGCGGGACGTGCGACGTGCATTACCAAACAGTGTGCGTGTCACGACCTCTGGCTCCGTTGTGGCGCTCGAAATGCTCAACACCGTTGACGGCGTTCGCTATCGCGAGCAGCCGCCGCCGAACGATCCCGACAAACAGCTCGATTTCGCAGCTGCGGACGGTGCGTTTAACAGCATCGGCACGTTCACGAGCATCAGCAAACCTTTTTCCTCAACCGGCCACTACCTGTCGGTCTACAACGTGGGTGTCACAGGTGCCGATGCCTATGAGCTGAGCAACGTGATCACTCCGCCCGGCACGCAAATCGATATCGACGCTGACGCGACGCCTGGGGAAGACAACGTCACGCTGTCACCGGCGTTTCGATTCGCCTACGGCTCGCCGGCGCAGCGGATTTTTCTGCTCGACGGCCCGCTCACTTATCTATGCGATCAAGGAGCCGGCACATTGATGCGCTACTCAGGCTACAGCATCGCCGCGCTGCAGTCGGATCGAGACAGCGCGGCCGAGCTCACTGCAGCGGGTGCCACGGGCACGCTGGTGTCGGAGAGAGTTGCAAGCTGCAACATCGCCTATGCGCCCGGTACGTCACAGCGCGCCGGCCTCGTTTCACTGCAGCTCGGGATCAGCGACGTCGGTGAGACCATCTCGTTGCTGCACCAGGTCCACGTGAATAACGTGCCATAGCGGGGTCAGGATGAAACGAATGACATGTCTTGGCAAGCAATCGGGTTTCTCTCTCGTTCCCGCGCTGTTTCTGCTGGTCGTCCTCGCTTCACTGGGCGCTGTTGCCGTACGGCTGAGCGCTGTCGAGCATCAGACCGCGGTGCTCGCGCTGCAAAGTTCGCGCGCCTACGCCGCGGCACAGGCCGGCGTCGAGTGGTCGGCCTACCAGGCGCTCGTCAACGGCAGCTGCGGCAATTCCAGCATCGCGCTGACCGAAGGCGGCTTGTCCGGATTCACCGTGGACACGACCTGCAGCAGCACAACGCATTCGGAGGGTGCGGCAACGACCAGCGTTTACGTACTGGAAGCATTTGCCTACAGCGGACTATATGGCAAGCCCGACTATGTCTCGCGCCGTATCCGTTCAACAGTGACGGACGCGTCATGACCGGTCGCGATCGCATGCGGCGAAAAAACCGGTCAGTGCTGGCGATACTGATGCGCTTGTTACCGGTTCTTTGCCTGTCCGTTGAGGCTATGGCAGCCCCGGTGTGTACGACGCAGACGGTCGGTAGCCAGGAGTTCCGCGGAATCTCAGGAAACTCGGATACCAACATTATCGGCGTCGGCAAGAAAGGCGTGATCTACCGTTATGACGGCGCCGCGTGGAACGCCATGCCCAACCCTGGTGGCGAGGATCTCAATGATGTCGAAGTCGTTGACAACGCAACCGCGTTCGCCGTGGGCAAGAAGGGAGAAACCTTGCAACTGGTCGCCGGCAGCTGGGTGTCTCGCACCGGGTTTACCAATCAGGATCTGTTCGGCGTGTGGGCTGCCTCCGCCACCGCGGCCTGGGTCGTTGGCGCAAAGGGCACCCTTTTCTTCTACAACGGGGCGAACTGGACCAGTCAGAAAGCGGCGGCCGGCACCGGGAATGAAATGCTCACGGATGCCTGGGGCAACAGCAGTTATTTTTACGCGTTGGGGGACGATGGCACGCTGTACCGTTTTGATCGCGGCGCAGGGACCTGGTCGTCACCGGACACGCTGTGCGCAACCGGCAATGGTTTCGAGGATCTCTGGGGCGACAGCGCCGGCAATATTTACCTTGTAAAGAGAAAAGAGGTCTATCGGCATAATGGCACGAGTTGCAGTGTCGTTGCGAATGCGAGTGAGAATCTTAGCGGTGTGTCTGGCGCAGGCAATGAGGTGTATGCGGTCGGCAAGAAAGGCGTCGTGCTGCAATTCGACGGCGTAAGCTGGCAGGAAACGGTCGCAGCCAGCAGTGACATTAACGATGTCTGGGTGTCCGGGACGGGCAATGCCTACTACGCCGGCAAGAAAGCTGAGATTACGTCGTGCATTGAGTCAACGCCCGTCTTCGTCGTCAATCACGACAGTTTCGGCATCAACTGCCTGGCGGAAACGATCACGGTCCGGGTCGAAGATACGTCGGCTAATCCGCTGACAACGTACCAGGAACAGGTGACGCTCGATACGCAGACCGGCAGCGGCAGCTGGCTGCTGGTTACCGGCAGCGGCACGTTGATCGACGCGACAGCCAACGACGGTCTGGCCACCTACGACTGGCCGCTCGGCGAATCAAGTGCCGTGTTTTCCTTGAGCTATCCCGAAGGACCCCTGAGCGTCGATGTCGACGTTTACCAGACAAGTGATCCAGCCATTCGTGACAACGACGCTGAAGGCAACATCGAATTCTCGGCCAGCGGTTTCACGCTGACCGCTGCGCCGCTCAGCAACCCGCCGCCCGGCTTGATCGTGCCGTTCAACGCGACCCAGGTTGCCGGAACCGACTTCGGCGTCTACCTCGCCGCTTTCGGCCAGACTGCCAACGATCCCGTCTGCGGCATTATCGAAAGCTACGCGGGACCGCAGAATCTCAAGTTCTGGTTCGATCGCGTCAATCCGATGGGCGGCACGATAGCCGCAACGATCGACGGCAATGCCATTGGCCTGGCCGAAGCGACTGCCGGAAATCAGCTCGTGACGTTTACAAACGGACAGGCCGCGGTAACCGGCAAATACAAAGACGCAGGCAGCATCCAGGTATTCGCCAAGGACGACAATCTCGCGCACCCTGACCTGCCGACCGGCATCCGCGGCGCAACGGCCGCGTTCGTCGTAAAACCGGCGAACTTCTCGCTGACTAGTATCGAAGACGGTGCCGGCAACCCGAACCCCGCGGCCGCGGATGCATCGGGAGCCGTGTTCGTCGCCGCCGGCGACCCGTTTTCGGTCACGGTCACGGCGCGCGACGCCGAGGGCGATATCACACCCAATTTCGGCCAGGAAAACACGCCCGAAACCGTGCGATTAACGTCGAGCCTGGTCGATCCTGCTGCCGGTAACGATCCGGGACTGAGCCCGGCGCTCGGATTCGGACCGTTCACGGCGGGCACGGCAACCGGCACTACGTTCACCTGGCCCGAAGTCGGCATCGTCCGACTGCAGCCATCGGTCGGCGACGGCAATTATCTCGGCGGTGGCGATGTCACCGGACTGGCATCCGGCAACGTCGGCCGCTTCATTCCGCATCACTTCGCAACCGCACTCAATACGCCGCTGTTTCAGACGCAGTGCGGCACCGGCGGATTCACCTACATCGGCGAAAGCTTCGGCTTCAGCACGGCACCCGTTATCACTTTGACAGCGCTTGCCGCCGGCGGCAGTGTAACTCAGAACTACGCGGGTTCATTTTTCAAGGTCACGAATCTGAGCCTGCAAAATCGCGACTACGCGGCGACCAGCGGCAGTCTCGATCTCTCGGGCTTACCGGCAACGAGCGGCGATCCCGTAATCAGCGACACGGCGGCCGGAACCGGCACCCTGTTATTCGATTCCGGTACCGGCATCTCGTTCCTGCGCGCGGGCGCCGAAGCCCCGTTCGATGCCGACATCAGTTTAAGCATCGATGTTATAGACGCTGACGGTGTAACCACCCTTGTTACGCCGGTGACGGTCGCCAGCATTCCTTTCGACAGTGGACGCAGCATGCGCTTCGGCCGAGTACGGCTTGTCAACAGCATCGGTTCGGAACGCGTCAATCTCAATGTTCCAATGCGTGCCGAGTATTTCGTTGATGCGGCGACGGGCTTCACCGCTCATACCGACGACAGCTGCACCGCCGGCGTATCGCTTAGCCTTGGCGCTTTTACGGACAATCTTGCAGATGGCGACACCTGTGTGCTCGACACCGGCAGTCCCGGCGCCAGCGGCGCAGGCTGTGCGGTTGCGGGACCCGCGGGAATGCGCTACCGCGAACCGCCGCTCGGCGGCGATTTCAACCTGTTCCTGCGTGCTCCCCTGCCGGGCAACGATGGCAGTGTCGATGTCACGGCCGATGTTCCTTTCTGGCTCGAGTTCGACTGGGATGCATCGCTGCCAGGTCTCGAGGATCCGATTGGTACCGCCACGTTTGGCATCTATGACGGTGACAACAAGCGGATTTATACGCGCGAGCTCTACTAGTTTTGTGGGATGTACGTAGTCTGGTCCTGAGTATAATTAGCGATAATGATGCGGCCGACACGCGGCCGCACTCACGCATCAAAACTCTCAGGAACATGAAATGACTACGACGCTTCCCGAACTTCAGAATTGGGTCGATTCCGTTGCGAAGCACACCTGCCCCGACAACATCCGTTGGTGTTCCGGCAGCGATGACGAGTACCAGGAATTCGTGGCGCAGATGCTTGGCGACGGCACATTGACCACGCTGAATGAGAAAACCTACCCGAATTGCTACTTGCATCGATCGGATCCCGATGACGTTGCGCGCGTCGAGCACCTGACCTTTGTATGCACTCAAACCGAGGAAGAAGCCGGCCAAAACAACAACTGGATGAGCCCCGCCGACGGGCACGCCAAGATGGACGCACTTTTCGACGGCTGCATGCGGGGCCGCACGATGTACGTCATCCCCTATTGCATGGGGCCGATAGGCTCACGATTCTCACGCTGCGGCGTCGAGATCAGCGATAGCCCCTATGTCGTTATCAATATGAAGCTGATGACGAGAATGGGCGACCAGGCGCTGAAACGTATCGAAAAAGAAGGGACATTCGTCAAAGGCCTGCACTCGACCGGCGATCTCGATCCGGAGCGCCGCTTCATCATGCACTTCCCCGAGGAACTCTCGATAAAGAGCTTCGGATCAGGCTATGGCGGCAACGCGCTGTTGGGCAAGAAATGCCACGCGCTGCGCATCGCCAGCTTCCAGGCGCGCCAGGAAGGATGGATGGCCGAGCATATGCTTATCGTTGGGCTCGAGAGCCCGGAAGGCGCCGTGCACTACATCGCCTGCGCGTTCCCGTCGGCCTGCGGCAAAACGAACCTCGCGATGCTGATTCCGCCTGACGAATTGCACGACTGGAAAGTCTGGACACTTGGCGACGACATCGCATGGCTGCACCCGGACGACACAGGCAAGCTTCGCGCGATCAACCCCGAGTCGGGCTATTTCGGCGTAGTGCCGGGAACCAACCCGAAGACCAACAAGAACGCTTACGACATGATCATGCACGACGCGATCTTCACCAATGTCGCCACGACAGAGGACAACGAGCCCTGGTGGGAAGGCAAAAAAGACGGCAAACCCGCAAAGGACTGGCAAGGACGTGACTACGACAAGGCCAACGGCCCGGCGGCGCACCCGAACTCACGTTTTACGGTCGCAGCGACAAACAATCGGAGCTACTCAAATCTTGCCGACGCGCCGGAAGGCGTGCCGATCTCGGCCATCGTCTTCGGCGGCCGGCGCAAGAATGTCGCGCCACTGGTATTCGAAGCGAAGAGCTGGGAGCACGGCGTTTTGGTCGGTGCCGGTACGGCATCCGAGACGACCGCTGCGATGGTCGGTGAAGTCGGCGTCATTCGGCGCGACCCAATGGCCATGAAACCATTCTGCGGCTACAACTTCGCCGACTACTGGACGCACTGGCTGTCAATGCGGAGTCGCGCGAAGCATCTGCCCAAGATCTTCCACGTCAACTGGTTCCGCCAGAACGATGACGGTGAATTCCTGTGGCCGGGATTCGGCGAGAACCTGCGCGTGCTGCGGTGGATCATCGAGCGCTGCGAGCATCGGGCGGATGCGGAAGAGACCGCTATCGGCTTCTTGCCACACCCGGCCGACCTGGATACCGTGGGTCTCGACATCAGTGCCGAAACCATGGCGACCCTGACCTCGATTGACTCGGCGCAGTGGCGCGACGAAATGATTTCGCTTGGCAAGTACCTCGAGAGCTATGGTGATCGCACACCGCGCGCATTGCTGAGGCAGCAAGAAATCGTGCTCGACGCGCTCGGCGAGGAACTCGCGCAAGCGTTGTAACAGCTATTCCTCGATAGTCTTGAAGTAGATCGCCAGCTTGGATCCTGGCGGCTCGGCCCTGCCGAGACCAATCGTGCCTTCCTCGCCGAGTTCCGTCGAATCGCGGCGCACGAACTTCTCGTGTCCCTGGACATTCTGCAAAAAGGTTCCGTTGGTGCTCTGATCGACCAGCATGAACTTGCCGCGTCGCATCTCGATCTTCGCGTGGATTCTCGAAATCAGGTTGCCTTTGACAACGAGGTCATTGTCGTCGGCGCGGCCCATGTTGATCGATTTGCGTTTATCCGAAACTTCAACGGTCGTGTCGCGAAAATTCAGCAGCAGCCTGGAGGCCTTGCGCGTGTTTTCCCACTCGATCGTGGGCAACATGTTGGTCGCTTCGTCCGGCTGCCAGACGAGTTCGAAGAGCGCGACTTCATCAATACGGCCACGCACTGTGGCCACGTCAATCTGGCGGGCCTGGTTCCGAAGTTCCGGACTCATTTGCTCCACGGTGAAACCCGAAACGACGATCTGGCGGGCTTTCGCCTGGGAAGTCATGCGATTGGCTGTATGCACGGCGGCCCCGAAAATATCGTTTTGCTCCTGGACGACGGGACCGAAATGACAGCCGATGCGAATCGAGACAGGAATGCCGTTGTTTTTCTTCGTTTCCGAGGTAATGCGCGTCTGCATCATGACCGCGGCACCCATGGCCTCGTCAACGGTTGCAAAAGTCGACATAACCTCGTCGCCGATCGTCTTGATAACCGTGCCGTTAAACTGATAGGTCGCGTCTTTCATGACGTCCAGGCACAGGGCGACGGTCTCGCTGGCCTTGGTATCGCCAAACTCCTCGTATAACTGCGTGCTGCCGACAACGTCAGCAAACACAATCGCGACTTCAAGGTCTCTTGCCATAACCCGGTTTACAATTTCCTACGCCAAGCGATTAATAATATTACTATTTTTCAGCGACTATGTATGCAATCCAGGCGAGATCCGCTTCACCTTCTTCACTCGGGGTGAATTCGCCGTTACCGTCACCGTCTTCGTCCTCACCCTCCCAATACACGGTGGCTTTCCTGAAACCCGCCTCGAGAAGCAGTTCCCGAAGCTCGGGTGCCGACCAGAGACGCCAATCGTACGTAAATGCTTTCTTGATCTTTGAGCCGTCCCTGAACTTGAAGTGAATGTGGCAACGAATGAAGTTCGTGATCGGGTTGAATTTCGCCTGATGCCAGATGTAGGTGAAGCCGTGCTTCTTGTGCTTGGTCTTCTCCCGCGTCTCTTCCTGTGACTCGGGGCCGCCAAACAGATCGCAGAAAAAGACGCCGTCGTCCTTGACTGCATCGTACGCCCGTTTGAAATAGGCGCGCACGGCATCGCGTGTGTCGAAAATAAAATAGCTGAAATTGAACGCAACCAGGATATCGACTTTGGGAGTCTCGGCCGTCATGACGTCAGATTCAATCAAACTGACACGAGCCTGGGCCTCGGTGTCCAGCTTGCCGACGCGGTGCTTGCGGCCCCACTCCAGCACCGACGGATCGATGTCGACGCCGATTGCCTGGTACTTCTTGCCCTGCCTCACCCACTGACACGACGCACTGGCCGTGCCGCAAAAATCTTCACGCAGCAGGTACGCCGTTCTTCCGGCAAGCGACTTGAACGTGGATTGCAGAAACTCGATTTCGTGTTCTACATTTTGCACCGACAGCTCATAGAGCTCGTGGATATCGGCCTGTTGGGCCATCGTCGGGCGATTCTTGTCTTCGGCGGATATGGCTCTCATTTTGCTGTCGTTTTCCTTCTGACTGATTGGCTGGGTCGGGGCCCGGCATTGTACTTGTCTAGGCGGCGATAGGCATAGCGTTAAGTGCGTTTATGAGCACCTCGACACCCGCATCAGGCCGGTGTGCGTGCTCGCTGATGTGACGGCGCCACGCCCTGGCGCCGGGTTGCCCTGCAAACAGCCCGAGCATATGGCGTGTCACCCGATGCAGCGATTCCCCGTCTGCCAGCACCGATTCAACGTAAGGCAGCATCGCATGCACGATCTCGCGCCGCTCGGGCAGCGGCCAGTCCGGGTCGAAATGGTGCGCGAGTTCGGCCAGAAAATACGGCTGCTGGTACGCCTGGCGGCCAATCATAGCGCCATCGACATGCTGCAGAACGGCTTCAACCTGCTGGATATCGGCCAGGCCTCCGTTGATAACGATCTCCAGCTGCGGGAATTCACGCTTCAGCCGAAAGACACGATCGTAGTTCAGCGGCGGGATCCTGCGGTTATCTTTCGGGCTGAGCCCCTCGAGGATCGCGATACGGGCATGCACGA
>JBATHK010000165.1:0-7407 GCA_049666725.1 Woeseiaceae bacterium | reverse complement strand
GCGCTGACAACGAAGTTCGATCTTGAAGACGTGCCGCAGCAGCGGCGCGGCCCGCTCAGCGCGCCGTACTATGAGCGGCTGGGCAGCGAACTCAGCGTCATTCAGTCCATGGGTTTTCCGGGTTATTTCCTGATCGTCGCCGACTTCATACGCTGGGCCCGCGAAAACAACGTGCCGGTCGGACCTGGCCGGGGCTCGGGTGCCGGCTCACTGGTTGCATGGGTGCTGGGGATCACCGCACTGGACCCGCTCGAGCACGTGCTTCTGTTCGAGCGGTTTCTTAATCCCGAACGTGTATCCATGCCTGACTTCGACATCGACTTCTGCATGGAAGGCCGCGATGCTGTCATTGACTACGTCGCAGAGCGATATGGCCGGGAGCGTGTTTCGCAGATTATTACCTTCGGCACGATGGCCGCTAAAGCCGTCATTCGTGACACGGGCCGCGTGCTGGGGCAGCCGTACGGTTTCGTCGATCGTATAGCGAAGCAGGTGCCTTTCGAAATCGGCATCACGCTCGAAAAAGCGCTGCAGCAGTCGGACGAGCTGGCGTCGATGTATCGCGACGATGAAGAAGTCGCGGCAATTATAGATCTTGCCCGGTCACTTGAAGGGCTGGTTCGAAATGCCGGCAAGCATGCCGGCGGCGTCGTAATTTCGCCGGGCGCGCTCACCGATTTTGCGCCGCTGTATTGCGAAGAGGGCGGCAGCAACGTTGTCACGCAACTTGACAAGGATGATGTCGAAGCAATCGGGCTGGTCAAGTTCGACTTCCTGGGTCTGAAAACGCTGACCATCATCGAATGGGCCGTGCGCATTATTAACGAGCGGTACCCCGAGCGAAAACTCGACATCAGCCGTATTCCGACGCATGACACGCAGACGTTCAAGTTGCTGCGAAGCACGCGCACAGCGGCCGTGTTCCAGCTTGAATCAAACGGCATGCGGGATCTGATCAAGCGCATGAGGCCCGACCATTTCGATGATCTCGTAGCGCTGGTGGCGTTGTTTCGACCGGGGCCGCTGCAGTCCGGCATGGTCGACGATTTCATTACGAGGAAACACGCCTCGAACAAAGCGGATATCGATTACCTGCATCCGGACCTGAAGCCCGTACTCGAAGAGACCTATGGTGTGATCCTGTACCAGGAGCAGGTCATGCAGATCGCGCAGGTACTGGCGGGCTACACGCTCGGCGGCGCCGACCTGTTGCGTCGTGCCATGGGCAAGAAGAACCCCGCGCAGATGGCCAAGCAACGAGAGATATTTGTGCAGGGCGCAACGGAACGCGGTGTCGCGGAGCGGACGGCAACACGCATATTCGATCTGATGGAGAAGTTTGCGGGCTACGGTTTCAATAAATCACATTCAGCCGCGTACGCCGTATTGTCTTACCAGACGGCGTACCTGAAGGCGCACTATCCGGCTGCATTCATGGCCGCCGTCATGAGCGCCGATTTGCAAAACACCGATCGACTCGTAACGCTCAAGGACGATTGTCGTCAGCTCGGGCTGAAGCTCCTGGCGCCTGATGTCAACCAGTCCGCTTTTCAGTTCAGTGTTTCGGACGATGACACCATCCTGTATGGCCTGGGGGCGATCAAGGGCGTGGGCCACGCGGCCATCGACTCGCTGATTGCAGAGCGCGACGCGAACGGCCCGTTTGCGAGCCTTGCGGAATTCTGTCGCCGCGTCGATCACGAGAAGATAAACCGTCGGGCACTCGAAGCCATGGTCAAGTCAGGTGCCATGGGCGGCTTTGGCGAAACCCGCCGCAGCCTTATGCACCAGGTTCCGGAAGCACTGCGCAGCGCGGACCAACAGGCCAGGGCAGCGGCGGCCGGTCAGAACGACATGTTCGGACTCGAACCGCCGGCGGCGGAAATACAAGCGACACCGCCCGTGCAGCTCGCCGAGTGGCAGGAGCGCCTGTTGCTTAGTAACGAAAAGGAGGCGCTGGGGCTTTATCTCACGGGGCATCCGTTCGACGCCGTGCGCAACGACGCTGGGTGCTTTGCGGATGGCCGGCTCGCCGACATCACGGCAGAACCGCCGCCCCAAAACAACCAGGGTGAACGCAAGTACGCGCACGCCACGCGCGAGGCTACCGTCGCCGGTTTGATTGTCGACGTGAAAAAACGCGGTAATCGCGTGAGTGTCACTCTTGACGATGATACGGGTCGCATGGAAATCAGCTTTTTTAGTGAGGCCTTCCAGGAGTTTCGTGACCTGCTCGTTAAAGACGAAATCGTCGTCATTTCCGGCGGCTTGCGATACGACGAGTTCATTGGCAGCTGGACCATCAACGCAAAAAATGTCCTGCACATCGATCGCGTTATCGAATCCCGCGCAAAGAGCATGATCCTGAGTCTTGCGCCGAACGGCCAGGGCGAGCAGCTGCTGGTAAAACTGCACGATCTGCTGCTGCCGTTTCGCGAGGGTAGTTGTGACGTTTCCGTTCGCTATATTGGTGACAGTGCCACGGCCCGGCTGTCACTCGGCCCCGAGTGGGCCGTTCGCCCGAGCCGTGAACTGCGCGACAAGTTGACCGAGCTGCTCGGCAATAATAATGTCCGCTTACTCTACGCGCCCGGCCGCGAAATAATGTAATCTGCCATTTATGGATTTGAAGTTCCTCGATTTTGAGCAACCGATCGCCGAGCTTGAGGCGAAGATCGACGAGTTGCGCTACGTTGGTGATGATTCGGAAATCAACATCAACGAAGAGGTTGCGCGCCTGAAAGACAAGAGCACGGCGCTGACGAAGGGCATTTTTGCGAAGCTGAGTCCCTGGCAGATTGCGCGCGTCGCGCGACATGAATCACGGCCTTACACGATGGACTACCTGGAGATGATCGCGCCGGACTTCCAGGAACTGCATGGGGACCGGATGTACGCCGACGATCACGCCATCATTGGCGGCGTCGGCCGAATCGACGGAAAGGCCGTTATGTTCATCGGTCATCAAAAGGGCCGCGATACCAAGGAACGTGTACGCCGCAACTACGGTATGCCGAAACCGGAGGGCTATCGCAAAGCGATGCGGCTCATGCGCATGGCCGAGAAGTTCTCCCTGCCCATCGTGACGTTCATTGATACGCCGGGTGCGTATCCGGGCATTGGGGCGGAAGAGCGCGGCCAGAGCGAGGCTATCGCGCAGAGCCTGTATCTGATGGCGGGTCTCAGGACGCCGATCCTCTGCGTCGTTATTGGGGAGGGCGGATCCGGTGGAGCACTTGCGATCGGCGTTGGCGACCGGCTGTTGATGCTGCAGTACGCGGTTTACTCGGTGATTTCACCGGAAGGTTGCGCTTCCATTCTGTGGAAAAGCGCAGAAAAGGCCGAGGTAGCTGCCGAGGCCATGCGCATCACCGCGCCAAGCCTGAGTAAATTCGGCCTGGTCGATGAAGTGCTGCAGGAGCCGCTCGGCGGCGCGCATCGCAATCCCGAGGAGATGGCAGAAGTCATTCGCAATGCCATCCTGAAGAACCTCGATGAGCTTGGCGGCTTGTCGACCGAACAGTTGCTCGAGCAGCGACAGCGACGCCTGGCAAGCTTCGGTCAGTTCAAAGAGGCGTGACGCTCAACGCCGGGATTTTACGGCAGCAGCTCGGGCTGCTCGAGTCGGTCGCAGGCAAACCGTCGAGGTACGTCATCGCGTTCAGCGGTGGTCTCGATTCAACCGTCTTGTTGCACGCGCTCGCATCGCTGCGGGAAGATCTCGGTGTCCCGATGGTGGCGATTCACATCGACCATGGGCTTCACGACGACTCGGGCGCCTGGAGTGAGCATTGCGAGACCGTTGCCGCAGAGCTGGGGGTCGACTATCGAAGTCTCTCGGTTGCCGTGCAGCTCGAGTCCGGCAAGGGACCGGAAGCGTCGGCACGTGACGCGCGCTATGAGGCGCTGCACGCGGAACTTGCTTATGGCGACTGGCTGCTCAGCGCACATCATCGCGAGGACCAGGCAGAGACGCTGTTGCTCAACCTGGTTCGCGGCAGCGGGCCGCTGGGAATCGCAGGTATCCGGGCGATTCGCCGTTTCGGGCCGGGCTGGCTCGCGCGCCCGTTGCTGGAAACGAATCGGGCCGAGCTGGTGGAATACGCCGAACGTGAAGCGCTGCATTGGCTCGAAGATCCCAGCAACGCGGACCGACGTTTCGATCGGAATTTCCTGCGCCATGACATCCTGCCGAGACTGAGGTCGCGGTGGTCCGATATTGCGGCTCGACTTCAGCGCAGCGCGGGCCTTTCGGGTGAGGCATCGCTGCTGCTCTCGGACCTCGCCGAGATCGATCTTGAGTCAGTCGGCGGCCGTCCCGAGCGCCTGCCGATTGACGGACTGCTCGCGCTAACGAGTGCCCGCCAGAGAAACCTCCTGCGCCACGCACTGCGTTGCCTGGGACTGTCCACGCCGACAATGATGCAGCTCGAACGGATACTCTCGGAGGTTATCCCCGCGCGCGAAGATGCACAGCCGCTGGTGAGCTGGCCGGGCGCCGCGGTGCGGCGCTACCGTAATGCGCTGTATCTGCTGCCGGAAAACCTGGTCGAACTGCCGGAGCCTATCGAGGTGTCGGGCAACGAGGTGCCACTGGGCGCCGGGATGGGTGCGCTGCAGTTTGTCCCGGGTCAGATTCGGGGCCTATCCCAGGGCCTGTTGGCGCGTGGAATCCGGGTGCGTTTTCGCGAGGGCGGTGAACAATTTCAGCCGGAAGGTCAGGCACATACACGTAAACTGAAGAAACTACTTCAGCAAGAGGGCGTCGTGCCCTGGATGCGCAACCGGCTGCCATTGGTGTATGCCGGGGACGAACTCGTCGCGGTCGGCGATCTTTGGCTGGCCGCCGCAGCCGTCAGTGAGCCCGGCGTCGCCGTGCGCTGGAAGGATCGCCCGGCGCTGCATTGACCGCGTCTCGTGGTGGTTCAGTCGTTGTGTCGCAGGGGTGTATCTGATAACGTTTAAAACCGTCTTCAGTCCAACGACGGTGCGGAATTCGAAGGGTTGGAAGAAAGCACATCGCTCGCCGAGTGGTGCTTTTGCTCCAGCCCTTTCTTGTTTCTCCCTTTTAGCAACAAGCTCCATTGGCCCTGGGTTCACACATGACTTCGTATGTTTTTATCACCGGCGGTGTGGTCTCCTCTTTAGGTAAGGGGATCACGTCGGCGTGCCTCGGCGCCATACTCGAAGCGCGTGGCCTGACGATCAGCATGATTAAGCTGGATCCGTACATCAATGTGGATCCGGGGACGATGAGCCCGTTCCAGCACGGCGAGGTCTTCGTCACACACGATGGCACCGAGACCGACCTCGACCTCGGTCATTACGAGCGTTTCGTGCGTACCGCACACGGCGGGCGCAACAGCAATTTCACAACGGGTCGTATTTACGAAAGTGTGATCGGCAAGGAACGTCGCGGCGACTACCTCGGTGCGACCGTGCAGGTGATCCCTCATATCACGGACGAAATCAAGCAGAGCATCGAACTCGGCGCGGGCGATGCTGATATTTGCCTGGTCGAGATCGGCGGCACGGTCGGCGATATCGAGTCCCTGCCGTTTCTGGAGGCGATACGCCAAATGGGCGTGGAGCTCGGGCACGAACGCGTGGTCTACGTGCACCTGACGCTCGTGCCGTATATTTCGACGTCGTCCGAAATCAAGACCAAGCCCACGCAGCACTCGGTCAAGGAACTGCGCTCGATTGGTATTCAGCCCGACATCCTGGTCTGCAGGTCGGAACAGCCACTGCCCGATGAGCAGCGTCGCAAAATCGCGCTGTTTACCAACGTGCAGGAAAAAGCCGTTATTTCGGCCTACGATGCCGATGACCTCTACAAGATTCCGTCGATGATGCACGAGCAGGGCCTCGACGACATCGTTGCGCGACAGCTGGGCCTGGACTTGCCCGAGGCCGACCTGCACGAGTGGGATGTCATCGTCGACGCCAAGAAGAACCCGCAGGCCGAAGTCGATATCGCCATGGTTGGCAAATACATGGATCTCAAGGACTCCTACATCTCGCTGGTCGAGGCGCTGCTAACCGGCGGCATTCACACGCGCACGCGCGTCAACATTCACTTTATCGAGTCACGCGACATCGAAGAAAATGGGGTCGCCTGCCTGCAGAACATGGACGGCATCGTCGTGCCCGGCGGCTTTGGCGACCGGGGTATCGAAGGCAAGATAGAAACCGCGCGGTTTGCGCGGGAAAGCGGCATACCCTATCTCGGTATCTGCCTCGGCATGCAGGTGGCCGTCATCGAAGCGGCCCGCAACCTTGCCGGGCTGAAGGGCGCCATGAGTACGGAATTCGACCCGGAAACCCCGCACCCGGTCGTTGGCCTGATCACCGAGTGGCAGGACCAGGCGGGTGGCACCGAGCAGCGTGATGAAGAGTCCGAGCTCGGCGGCACGATGCGCCTGGGCGCGCAGCAGGTCACGCTGGCCGAAGGCTCACTGGCAGCGCGCAGCTACGGCGGCACAAGCATCGAGGAACGCCACCGTCATCGCTATGAGGTGAACAACAACTACCGCCAACAGCTGGTCGATGCGGGTCTGAGGTTTTCCGGGCTGTCGATTGACGATCTCGTCGAGGTGGTCGAACTGCCGGGTCACCCGTGGTTTCTTGCAAGCCAGTTCCACCCGGAATTCACGTCGAACCCGCGTGACGGTCACCCCTTGTTCAAGAGTTTCATCAGCGCCGTGCGCCGTCACAGGGAAGCTGAGCTTCCGGAGGCCGCCGAAGCATGAAGCTGTGCGGATTTGACGCCGGCAACGATCAGCGGATCTTCCTGATCGCGGGCACCTGCGTCGTTGAAAGCGAACAAATGGCGCTGGATACAGCCGGCACTCTCAAGGAGATTTGCGACGATCTCAGTATCCCGCTGATCTACAAATCCTCGTTCGACAAGGCCAACCGCAGCTCACGCGACGGTTTTCGCGGACCCGGGATGGAAGAAGGCCTGCGCATCCTTGGCGAGGTAAAAAAACAGCTCGGGCTGCCGATCCTGACCGATGTGCATGAAGACACGCCGATGGATGAAGTGGCGGATGTCGTCGACGTGCTGCAGACGCCCGCTTTTCTCTGCCGGCAGACGAATTTTATCCTGCGGACCGCGGCCGCCGGAAAACCCCTCAACATCAAGAAGGGCCAGTTCCTGTCGCCGTGGGAAATGCAGAACGTTGTCGACAAAGCGAAGTCGACGGGCAACCACAAGATCATGGTGTGTGAACGCGGTTTCTCGTTCGGCTACAACAACCTTGTCTCGGACATGCGTAGCCTGGCGGTTATGCGTGGCACCGGTTGCCCGGTTGTTTTCGACGCGACGCACTCGGTGCAGCTGCCGGGCGGCAAGGGCACGGCCTCGGGCGGGCAGCGCGAGTTCATCCCGGTGCTGGCACGTGC
>JBATHK010000164.1:0-2012 GCA_049666725.1 Woeseiaceae bacterium | reverse complement strand
ATATAATGGTTCATCCATGAATGGCCTTTTTGCGCAGCGAAAAAACCTGTTTCGGCCATTCTTTTATTCGATGGTACGTGACATCCTGCGATTCAATCGCGAAGCGCTGCTCGATATTGCGCGGACAAGCCAGCCACTGACGCTGGGTGAGTATCTCGCGGCCAATGATTACGGCTCGGATTTTGCAGATCACTATCTCGTGCCGATGGTCGCTGCCATCTGGTCCGCTGAACCGCTTGCGGTGCTCGATATGCCCGCCGAGTTCCTGGTTCGCTTCTTCAAAAACCACGGCCTGCTGCAACTTCAGGATCGTCCTCAGTGGCGCGTCGTTCAGGGTGGATCGCGTGAGTATGTCAAGCGCCTGGTGCAGGCGCATCGCGACAAGATCCGTCTCAACAGCCCGGTTACGTCAATCCGTCGATTGCCGGATCGCGTGGAGATAACGACTGCCGAAGGTGGCCGTGAAACCTATGACTATGTGTTCGTAGCGTGCCATAGCGATCAGGCGCTCGGCATTCTCGCGGATCCGACGCTCTTGGAAAACAGCGTCCTCGGTGCCATCCGTTATCAGGATAACGAGGCCGTTCTGCACACGGATACAACGGTACTGCCGCGGCGACGAAGGGCCTGGGCTGCGTGGAACTACTTCGTACCGCGGGACAGCCGCAGTCACGTCGCCGTGTCTTACAACATGAATATTCTGCAGCGCCTGGATACGGAGGAAACCTATGTCGTGACGTTGAATGACGACAGCAGGATTCAGTCGAACAAGGTCATCCGTCGGATTCAGTACCAGCACCCGATGTTCACGCGCGAATCCGTGGGTGCGCAAGCGAGACAGGCTGAGATTAATACGGACCGCACCTTTTATTGCGGTGCCTACTGGCGCAACGGTTTTCACGAAGACGGTGTCGTCAGCGCGCTAAGCGCCATCGGACATTTTGAGGAGAGGCTCAGATATGGAGAGCTGCATCTACGAAGGGCAGGTTAGACATACAAGGACAACGCCGGTCTTACACCGCTTCAGTTACCGGGTGTTCATGATGTACCTGGACCTCGATGAGCTTCCGGACCTGTTTGAGAATAAGTGGCTTTGGTCATCAACAGGGCGTGCAGTCGCACGCTTTCGGCGTTCCGATCACCTGGGGCGTGAGGATCAGCCGCTATCTGAATCGGTACGCCAACTCGTTGCGCGGGAAAGCGGGCAGCAGCCAACCGGTCCGATTCGACTGCTGACAAACATGCGGTATTTCGGTCACGGCTTCAATCCGGTCAGCTTCTATTACTGCTTTGCCGAGGACGGCCGCACGCTCGAGACGATCGTCGCGGAAGTGAACAATACGCCATGGGGCGAGCAAGACATCTACGTGCTTCCCGCGTCTGAAAATATCGGCAAGAGTCATTCCTGGCGCTTCCAACCGCTAAAGAAGATGCACGTTTCGCCCTTTATGCCGATGGACGTCAACTACGACTGGTGCTTTAACGTTCCGTCGGCCCGCATGAATGTCTACATGGCGAATTCGAAGGACGGCAAGCGATTCTTTAACGCGGCTATCAAAATGAAAAGGACGGAGATCAGTGGACCTGCACTGGCGCGAGTTCTGCTGACCTTTCCGCTTATGACGGTGAAAGTGGTTGCCGCAATTTACTGGCAGGCGCTTTGTCTCTGGCTGAAGCGCTGCCCGCTGTATGTACATCCTGAAAAGAAGAAAACAATGGTGGTACAAAAAACATGAAGACTGTTTCCGTAGAGTCCCCTGATGCTTTCATCGATTCACAAACGCCGAATTGGGTAGACCGGCTGGCGCGTCGCATCGTGCGCGGTCGACTGGCGTTGATTCAGAAGGGCGAAATAAGGGTCATCGAGAACGGCGACGAAGAGACGTTCGGAAGAATTGTTGAGGACTTTCCGGTCGCGGTGGTCATCAAGATCAATTCGCCGTCTTTTTACAGTGAGATTGCTTTCGGTGGATCGGTGGGATCGGGCGAAGCGTATATCCGGGGATACTGGG
>JBATHK010000163.1:0-8408 GCA_049666725.1 Woeseiaceae bacterium | reverse complement strand
AGGCTTTGTTGTACATCTCCTGCCACTGGTCTTTCAGTACCAGCGCCTGCGACAGCTGGTCCTCGGCGAAGTCACGGGCATTGAAGGCGTCACTGCCGAACTCGAAGAAAACGACCGGAATATCCAGCTTCTCTTTTACGTCTCGCCACAGCCCGGTAAAGCTCTTGCCGCGGTAGGCATTGACGCCCAGCAGATCCAGGTTGGGAATGAGTTCCGCAATCAGGTCGATGTACTGAATGTCGCCGTTGACGATCGTGAACGGGTGATTGGGATCGATGGCCTTGCCCGCTTCCGTAACCTCGTTCCACAAGCTGTAAAGGAACCTGGCTTTGGCCGTGTTCTGCTCGCCGACAGGCAGGTTCTCGATCTCGAAGCTCGACCACGACAGGCCGTAGTTGCTTTCGTTGCCGAAAGCGAACATCAGCACGCCGGGAACATCTTTGTATTGTCGAACAAATTCCTGCATGTCCCGCTTCAGGACTTCACGCGTGCGAGGATCGGAATAGTCGGTAAATGGTATCCACTTGCCGTCAACCGTGTAGCCATAGCGACCCATAAGCGGGTTGATGACCGACATGATGCCGTGCTCGCGGTAGATGTATGTCACCCACTTCGGCGGGATCATCGTGAAGCTGCGAATCGTATTCACGCCCATCTTCGCCATCAGGCCGAACTCGTAGTCGAGTACCTTGCGGATAAAGTCGTCGGACTGGCCGAACAGGTTATAGGTGTAGTTCTGGCCGCGCGGCGTGTAGCCCCAGACGACACCTTTCATGTAGTAGTCCTCGCCATTGACCTGCAGCTTCCAGCCGTTGTCATCCTTGTAGGTCGTGACTTTGTCGACCTGTGCATGGCTCACGAGCGGCATGCAGAAAACCAGCATGACTGCCAGCGTGCTGCTCAATTTCATTACGCTCTTCATAAAGCTCAATCCCGCCATAGCGAACACTCTTTTATTAAGTTTGGTTTCTTGGTGTAAGTCGGATAGTTGCATTGTCTTAGCCGTCCCCGCCATCAGTTAATCACGATGGAAACGTTATCGATAAAGTAATCTGCGACACAGGTACCGGTACCACCACAAACGGCTGCGAACTCCAGCGTATAGCCTGTTACGCCAGCTCCGAGAGTGAAAGTATCCGAGTAGTTTGTCCAGGTGGCTGTAGGAAGGAATGGTCCGCCATTATTGTGCAATTTATCGCCACATATTGGTTGTGCTGTTTCGCAGATGCTCTTCACAAAGAGAATGCCTTCCCCTGCTTCACCTCGATAATCGAAACTGATCTCGATAACGTCGCCAGCGCTGAAGACGCCCTCCCCATCCAGGAGTCTCTCCTGCTTCAGTACATTATTCACTCCACCTGCACTCGCAGGAATAAAAAGGCGAGCAACATTTGAAGAAGTAGTCGCGTCTACGACAATTGTTTGAGTGGTTTGCGCACTGGGATACTGGGCCCAGCCGGAAAAGTCGCCGGAGTCAAAAGCACCGTTGACGGCCAGGTTACCCTGCACAGGGCCACCGCCGCCATTGCCGCCACCGGTCCCGACCACCGTGATGTCGTCGAAAAAGTAGTCCAGGTCGTCGACGTTGCCGAGGTTCGGCAGCAACACAAAGCGGTTGTAGCTCTCGTTGGGATCGAAATTGGTAAAGGTCCACGTCAGCGTTTGCCAACCCACGACCACCGCCTCGTTGGCTTCCGTGTCGCCGCTGCCCAGCTGATCACCGTACTCGGCCTTGGCGACCATTCTGATGCCGGCCGTCGGCGAGTAGACTCGTACTGACACGGTCTGGTCGCCAGCGTCGCTGGGTATCGGCGGAATCGCAACCCAGGCACCCGCAAAGACAAGCCCCTGCGTCCCACCGTTATTGCGATCGATCTTCAGCGCGTTGCCGTCGCCACCGGCAGGGCCTGCCGCAATCGTGGCAATTGCACCACCGAACTCGGTGATTGCGGGTGGCGTCGCTTCATCAAAAGTGGTCAGCACGGTGTCACCACCGCCAGTATCACCGCCACCGGCCCCGACCACCGTGATGTCGTCGAAGTAGTAGTCCAGGTCGTCGACGTTGCCGAGGTTCGGCAGCAGCACAAAGCGGTTGTAGCTCTCGTTGGGATCGAAATTGGTAAAGGTCCACGTCAGCGTTTGCCAACCCACGACCACCGCCTCGTTGGCTTCCGTGTCACCGCTGCCCAGTTGATCACCGTACTCGGCCTTGGCGACCATTCTGATGCCGGCCGTCGGCGAGTAGACTCGTACTGACACGGTCTGGTCGCCAGCGTCGCTGGGTATAGGCGGAATCGCAACCCAGGCACCCGCAAAGACAAGCCCCTGCGTCCCACCGTTATTGCGATCGATCTTCAGCGCGTTGCCGTCGCCACCGGCAGGACCTGCCGCAATCGTGGCAATCGCACCACCAAACTCGGTGATTGCAGGTGGCGTCGCCTCATCAAAGGTCGCCAGCACGGTGTCGCCACCGCCGGTATCACCGCCACCATCGCCGCCCCCGCTAAAGCCGATGTCGTTCAAGAAGAAGGTAAATTGCATCGCCGCGGTGTCATCGCTTTCAAAAACGATGCCCGTTGCCGTAGTAAGACCAGTGAATCTCGAAATCGGAATTGAGACCTGGTACCAGCCGTTGCCCAGCCCTGAGGCGAAGCCGCTGCTGGAGAGATTGATACGGACGCGCTCGCCGCCCTCATACAGAGACACGAAAATGACCAGATTCGGCATTCCCTTGACTTTGAATTCGAGGCTCTCGTAGAACGTCACGAATCCGGGGTCAAATCCAATGAATCCGACTTGCGCGACGTTTGCGTTGTATCCGGTGCCGCTGCTGACTGCTAGCACTTCACCGTAGGTGTCATCGTCAGCGTAAAAAAGATTGTAGACCGACTCAGATCCAAACACCGTAATCTCGTCGTAGTCATCCGGAATCACCAGGTCCGAAGGATCGCCAGCCGGGTTCGGATAGTACAGCGTCACTTCCGGAATGATCGAAACTCCAGCGCCGCCGCCCGGCGGAACGAGCGTAATATCGTCGAAATAAAAGGTCCAGTTGGCCGGATCGACGGCGGCGTTACCATTGGTTCCATTGTCAAAGATGATCGCGATGCTGTCGACATTTCCGGCAGCATTTCCGAGACCGAACGTCAACACTTCCCAACCCGTTCCGCCATGGTTCACATCAACCGTGGCAATGCCCGCCTGAAACTGCACCGGAACAGGGCGTGGGGACCAGACATTCATAGTGAACGAGTCGCCCGCAGAGACCACGAAGGGGGTAGTCAGATTCAACCTTCCGCCACCGAAGGTAGCGCCAGACGCTGCCTGAAACTTCTGCAGCCTGGCGACCACGGCGCTGTCGTTGTTGGCGTCGACCTGTGGATTGGCGAGAATCGTTATGGGCCCGCCTTCGAATTCTTCCAGCGATGCTATACGGTTCGGGCAGACCTCCTCGAAATTGATTGGGTCGCAAAAACCGGCTGGCAGCGGATCCAGTGGAGGTATTGGATTGTTCGCGATGCCGATCGGACCGTCACCCTCACCACAACCAGTCAGAGCAAGGATAGGGATTAAGATCGTCAGTATGCGCCACCAGCGCTTGGAAGATTCTGCGTGCATGAGTTAGCTCTCTGCGTAAATATCTGGTTTAGGTTTGATTCTTGTTAGTCAGTAATCACGATGGAGATGTCGTCATAGTAGACATCCGCAAAGCTAGCCGCATCGCCGCCCGTAGTGCCTGTGAGCTGCAGCGTTACGCCGCCGGAAACATCTGTTGTGATAGGTATCACAAACGAAAAGTCGGACCACACGTTCGGGTCGGCGTCCAAGGTTAGAGGGCCGCCACCGAGGATTTGTGAACTCGATGTACCGCCACCACTAATCTCGGTAAAGAACTCGGCAAAAGCCACGCCACCCGTCCCAAAACTGCCGCGTGCTGAGAAGGTGATGGTAGCCGTCTGCCCAATTGAAACCGGCGTCAGGTTTGCCTGCTTAATGATCGAAGCGCTTGCCGGGGTCGTATTATTAATACGGCCCGCATAAGTGCCCGTCTTGGGATTCGTTGTGACAACCGTCTGTTCATTCGGATCCGAGGCGTTGGCTGGAAATAGAGCCCAATTCGACAGGTCACCATTCTCAAATCCACCGTTTACGGCGATTTCGCCGCCGCCACCACCACCGGCGGTATTGAATCCGATATCGGTCAGCAGGAAAGTGTCACCGAGGGCATAGGCGTTATCCAGGGTTTGCAGAATCACCTGGTTCGCACCCGACAAGTCACCAAACGGGGCCAACGAAACCACGACCTGGAACCAACCGTCACCCAGATCTTCCACCGTAATCCCTGCACCCGGAGCGGTCAGATCGATCGCCACCGTAGTGCCTGCCGGAGGCTCTATCTTCAACAACAGGTTGTTGTCGGTTAATCCCTTGACCTTGAACAAAAACTCGTCATAAGAATCAAGCGATGAAAGCCCGGTTATGAACAGCTGCGCCAGGTTAAGAACACCCGGCGCATAGCCATCGGCAACCGTCACTTCAAGCGCATTACTGTAAGAGCTGTCTGCAACAATCGCCGTACCGGTACCTGAACTGAAACCCGTGAATGTAGACGTCAAATCTGCCGTTGATCCATCCGCTTCCAGGATGGTCGCACCAGGCACCGTGCCGCCCGTTGCTGTAACAGGTGGCGGCGCTTCACCCCCGAAGTACAGGTTGTCAAGGAAGATGGTGCCGTTGCCGTCGAACTTCAGCTGGATAACGTTTGCGAGATCAACTCCCGCGAACTCCGTCAGCAGCACATCCACACTCACCCAGCTGTTCGGAGTAACGGGCAATGCATACGGTGTTTCAGAACCCGGACTAATCAGGTAGACGTTCAACGCCGTCGAGTCTGCCGTCCAGAAGTCCAGGTGCAAATAGCCCTTGTCCGACACGTCCTGGGGATTACCGGCGAAGTCCATTCCCTGGTAATTCAGGCCGGCGTATTTCAGCATCTTGTTGCCGGCAATCTGCGCTTGCGTGACGACCGTCGCCTGGTTCCAGTTCGGGTTGTAATCGATACCCGCTATATCGGTATAGGCATCGCTAAACAGCGAGATCACACCAGCGGGATCTTCCGTCGGCGTCGGTGCGGATACGTTCGGCTCCGTTGCGGCACTGCCGCTGGGATCTTCTCCTGAGTAAACCCGTACCCAGTCGACCTGCATCGTTGCCGGGAAAGGCGTCGTGCCGTTCGGGGACCCTGGAAAATTACCGCCAACTGCGAGGTTCAGAAGAATGTGAAAATTCTGGTCGAACGGCGCAGAGGGGCCACCGTTTAAGGCCGCAGAATTCCAGGAGTCTTGCACGGCATACAACAATCCGTTGAAATACCAGCGAATTTCATCCTCGTCCCACTCTATCGCGTACGTATTGAAGCTCTCCGTAACATCAACGGAGGGCGTGTAGGTAACCGACGTCGACTGATTGGCCGGGAATTCGCCGCCGTAATGGATCGTCGCGAATATCTCGTTGCCGTTGGTGCCGTCGAGATTGATGGCCTCGACAATATCTATCTCGCCAGTCGCTGCCCAGACACAAGGGCGATCGTTCCCTTGATTGTCCACACCGCAGACATAATCGCTGTCTTGGGACAGCATCCAGAATGCCGGCCAGAGGCCCTGGCCCGACGGCATCTTGATGCGTGCCTCGATGCGGCCATATTTGAAGGCGAAGCGGTCCTCAGTATTGATGCGTGCCGAGGTGTAATTTAAATTGCCGACCGTCTCGCGTCGCGCCGTAATCTCGAGAACACCGTTGACGATCATGGCGTTGTCGGGCAGGTAATACTGCAGCTCGTTATTGCCCCAGCCGCCGGGAAGACCCTTTTCGGTGCCATCACCGGTCGCGAAGAACCAGACCTCGGGATCGATCTCCGGGCCGTTGAACTCCTCGCTCCAGACCAGCGTTAGCTGATCGCCGTCGCCGACCGGAAACGTCTGCGGGATGGTCAATACAGGATTGCTGATGTTCTGGTTGGCCTGCGCTCCCGGATCGGCTGCCGGGATATCGATGGTCTGTACTGCTGACAGAGGCGCCGAACGGTTGTCGGAACAGGCAGAGAAGACCAGTAATGCGGCCAGTGACGCTGCAAGAAGCAGCGAAGCTTGCGAACGAAACTTCATCGATAACCCCCTGGGGAAACACGAAACGTCGCAGAACGCGTGAGCGTTTTGCGCTCTTATTCTTGGGGGTAATGAGACCAGAGAATGACAGCGTTGTCAATTTTTACATAAGCGGGGTCAAATTGGTCTAAGCTTTTGTTACATATTGAAACATTTGGGACGCGGCACTCTGCCGCGTCCTAATTAAATTCTTTGCTATAAATTGAGCCTTCATGCGGCCTGGCGACGGGCTCGCAGCCAGAAACGCCCCCAGGAAAATCGGATCCCCGGGGCGGTTTTTGGCTGATCCTCGTCAGCGTTTCTTAGTCGCTCATCCCGAATCTTGTTGATCCGATCGTTGGCAATGGCCGGCGCGATGACAAACGACGATTTCGCTGCCATTCCGTCAAGGCTAAATGTGAAAGCATCTCGTGCTTGTTTGGCTTTCTCAAACATGGTCTATCTCCAGAGGGTGTTGTTCTAAAGCAATGGGTCGAGCCGCGTGTACCGGACCGACGCGCAAACAATATAGACGCGGTGGCCAAGCCACAAACGGGAAAATCTCAGCTCTGAGCTGAGATAAATTCAATGGGGGTTGGTGTGATTCTGAGACATCCGTCCGCTTTGAACAGCGGCGGGCGTGCTAACGAAAAGCGATGTTCTTTCTTTGCCTCTGCTGACCTTATGCGGCCCGGCAACGCCCCGGCGCGAAATAGTACGCGAGTACGTTCTCGATCTCGCGAACCATGTCCGGCCGATCTTCCTGGTCTCGGCCAAGCCGCTCGTCCCAGACCTTATTCAGTCGATCGTCGGCAATGGCCGGCGCGATGACAAACGAGGAATTCGCTGCCATTCCGCCCAGGCTAAAGGCGAAAGCATCTCGTGCTGGTTTGGCTTTCTCAAACATGGTCAGTTCTCCTTAACGAACTATGTTTCACGGTTGTCGCGCCGGATTAGCCCGGTCGACGGTGTGAACAATAGGGACCTTGGGAAAAAACCACAAACGAAAAGAACTCAGGCCTGAGTTGAGAAAAACTCACGCAGAATCAGCGAAGTTCCTGACTATCCACTCCCGTAAGCGGATGACGCTCTCGTCGTCGGCCCGGTCCTCTGTGCAAACAAGGTAGTAGCTGACGTCTGCCACGTACTCCTTCTTAAAGAGCCGCACGATACTCCCCTCCTTGAACCAGAGGTCGCCGATCGGTACCGGAACCAGGGCAGCACCGATGCCGCGTTGCGCCGCCCGCACGACGGCAATCATCGAATCGAGCCGGATGGTCTTACTGTTCTCGGGGAGTTCCATGCCCGCTGCGGCCGCCCACTGCGACCAGGCTTTCGGATGTGTTTCATGCACGATAATCGGGAATTCGCTCACGATCTTCTTGTTCTTTACCTTGATAGCATTCTTAAAGTCCGGCGAACCGGCCGGCACCATACGCAGCGGGAAAAGCAGGTTCGAAGGCATGTTTGCCGGAGGTGCCCGAAATAGTCGAATAGACAGGTCTGCATCCGAAGGGTGTTTCTCAGCGGATTCGTCGCTGGTGCCCACCTGTATGTCAATCTCCGGGTGCTCCGCTGCGAATTCGCTGAGACGCGGCACGAAATATTCGCTCGCAAAAAACGGCTGCACCGAGATGCGGATGGAACTCTTTACGGCGCCTTTCTTGTACTTCGAAACGACGGTATTCAGTTGCTCGATCAGGGGACTGGCTTCCTGGTACAGCAGCTTGCCGGTTTCCGTGAGGCTTATATCGCGGCCCGTACGATCAAACAGCTGCTCACCCAATTCCTCTTCGAGACTCTTTATCTGGTAGCTGACGGCGGATGCCGTTATGAAGAGTTCATCGCCGGCCGTACGAAAGCTCTCATAGCGAGCCGCGACACAGAATGTTCGCAGTCCGCGCAGGGAGATTTGGGTTCTCTTTACCATCGATAGTCAGTCGCGGATAGCTGCGGCAGTGTCGCTCATCACCAGTTTTGGTGTCCGGTCGACATTGAACACGCCCCAGTGTTTTTCGGCGCCCAGAGGATTGTTCGGGTTGCCCTTCCACGGCTCGTCGAACGCTTCGAAAAAAAACACCGTTGTATTCGTTTCTTTCGCCCACTCGCCGAGTTCCCGGAAGTAGCGCGCCTGCTTGGCTTCGCTTGCGCGTTCGCCAAACTCTATCGCGACGCTCGCCCAACCGGCTTCCAGGATTGCGACGGGTTTACCTGGCAGCACCGTATGCACGCCCTGCATATTTTCAATCGTGTACGGCATTGCCT
>JBATHK010000162.1:0-6435 GCA_049666725.1 Woeseiaceae bacterium | reverse complement strand
TTCAGCGTCGAGCCGCTCGGTATGCTGTTCGCGGCATTGGCGTCGAGCCTGTGGATCGTCAACTCGATCTATTCAATCGGTTACATGCGCGGTAATAAGGAGTCGAACCAGACACGCTTCTATATCTTTTTCGCGGTTGCGCTGGCAGCGGCCATCGGCATCGCGTTCGCCGACAACCTGTTCACGCTGTTCCTGTTCTACGAAATCCTGACGCTATCGACCTACCCGCTGGTCTCACACAAGGGCGATGCGAAAACCGTTCGGTCCGCGCGAGTTTATCTTGGCGTGCTGTTAACGACTTCGATCGGTTTGCTGCTGCCTGCCATCATCTGGACCTACTCCGTCGCGGGCACTGGTACGTTCACGCAGGGCGGTATTCTCGAGGGCAAAGTCGATGGAGCCGCCGTTGGCCTGCTGCTAGGGCTGTTCGTATTCGGTGTCGGCAAGGCGGCTGTCATGCCGGTACACCGGTGGTTGCCGGCGGCCATGGTTGCGCCGACTCCGGTCAGTGCTCTGTTGCATGCTGTCGCAGTCGTCAAGGCCGGCGTCTTTACAGTCACCAAGATCATCATCTACATTTTCGGCGTTGACTTCCTGTTTGCCGAGCCGAGTAGTGGCTGGTTAGTCTACGTGGCGGCGTTTACGATTGTGACCGCCAGCATCGTGGCGCTGCGGCAGCAAAACCTGAAACGCCTGTTGGCCTATTCGACCGTGGCTCAGCTTTCCTATGTCGTCATGGCGACCGCCATTCTCAAGCCATTGGCCGAGGTTGGCGCAGCCGTGCACATCGTGGCGCACGCCTTCGGCAAGATCACGCTGTTCTTCGCGGCCGGCGCCATCTACACGGCAGCCAAGAAGACTGAACTGCACCAGCTTCGTGGCATCGCAAGACGTATGCCCTGGACGATGGCGGCCTTTACAATCGGCGCATTGAGCATGATCGGTGTGCCACCCACGGGCGGCTTCGTTTCGAAATGGTACATCCTGGCCGGCGCATTTCAGGCTGACAACTACGTCGCAATCGCGACGATTATCGCCAGTACGGCGCTGAACGCGGCTTATTTCCTGCCGATCATTTTCATGGCCTGGTTCCTCAAAGAGGATACGCCTCCGGTGAAAGAGCACGGCGAGGCACCGTTCGCGGTTGTACTTGCGTTGATGATTACGGCGGCGCTCACGCTCGCATTTTTCTTTTTCAATGGCCCGGTACTCGAGCTTGAAAGTCAGCTGGTACGGACAATTTTATGAACGACAAGACACAACAGGATCATTGGCTTGTGCGCCCGACAACGATCCGCAAGCTCTGGTGGGGCTTTTCGATCGTACTCGCCTTGACCGTGGCCGCTCAATTGTTCATTTACGTCAAAGGCTACTTCGGCGCGGATGGCTGGTTCGGATTCGGTGCAACTTTCGGCTTTCTCTCGTGCCTTGCCATGGTGCTGGTCGCGAAAGGTCTCGGCTTCTTCCTGAAGCGTGGTGAGGATTACTATGCGGCCGGAGACGACGATGTTTGAGGTGCTGCCACCAGCGCTCATCATGGTTGCAGGTGCGATACTCATCGGGCTCGCGCGCGGTCACTGGCGGAGCCTCCTTGTGCTCGGCACCCCGCTCTTTGCGCTGTGGGCTGTCTGGCAGGTTCCTGACGGCGTCGTTGCAACCGTTACCTTCCTTGACTACCCGATCGAGCCCATCGAAGGCAGCCCATTGCGACGGCTGTTTGCCACGATCTTCGCCGTAATGGCCTTCGGCGGCGGTTTATACGCATTCCGCCAGGCGAAATGGTACGAATTGTCGGCTGCGTATATTTATGCGGCCGGCGCGATCGGCGTGAGCTTCGCCGGCGACCTGATCACCTTATTCCTTTACTGGGAGCTGATGGCCCTGTTCTCGACGGTGGTCGTCTGGTGCGGCGGCACGCCGGGCGCTCGTGCCGCCGGAATACGTTACGCCATCATGCACCTCCTGGGCGGCGTTATCCTGAAGGTTGGTATCGAGGGTGTTGTTATTCATACCGGTTCCATCGACGTGCAGCCAATGCTCGCAACGAATTTCGACACGTGGATGATACTGATCGGCATCCTCATCAACGCGGCGGCACCTCCAGTATCCGCCTGGCTTTCCGACTCCTACCCGGAATCCAGCCCGACGGGTTCGGTGTTTCTCTCGGCGTTCACTACCAAGACTGCGGTCCTCGCCTTGATCTTGCTGTTCCCCGGCGAACCGGTTTTGATTGGCATCGGCCTGTTCATGGTGATGTACGGCATCATCTACGCGCTGCTCGAAAATGACGCGCGACGCATTCTCGCCTATTCGATTGTCAACCAGGTGGGCTTCATGGTTTGTGCTATTGGCATTGGCACGGAGATGGCGCTGAATGGCGCGGCGGCGCATGCCTTTGCCCACATTCTTTATAAAGCGCTGCTGTTTATGAGTGCGGGCGCCGTGATTTACCGCACCGGCTTTTCAAAGTGCACCGATCTTGGCGGCCTGTTCCGCACGATGCCATTAACCGCCGTTTGCGGCATCGTCGGCGCGCTCGCGATTTCCGGCTTCCCACTGACCTCAGGGTTCACGACGAAGACGATGATCTCGCAGGCCGCGGCGGATGAAAGCCTCGTGTTCGTTTACTTCATGCTGGCGGCCGCATCGGCCGGTGTTTTCCTGCATGCCGGCATCAAATTTCCGTGGTTCGTGTTCTTCCAAAAGGACTCCGGACTGCGACCGAAAGACGCACCCTGGAACATGGCCGCGGCCATGGTGCTGTTGAGTGCGTTGTGTATATTGCTCGGCGTATTTCCGAATTTGCTGTACGCGTTCCTGCCCTACCCGGTCGACTATGTCCCATACACCGCCGGCAAGGTCTTATTCTATCTTCAGCTGTTGCTGTTCTCCGGCCTGGCGTTCTTCCTGTTGTTGCCGCTGATGAAGCGCACCCTCACCATCAGCCTGGATACGGACTGGCTGTGGCGCGTCTTACTGTTCAGGATTGCGCGTGCGCTCTATCTTTCAGTGGCTTCAGTTAGCAGCGCGCTGCAAGACCGAGTCGGCGAATTCCTCGAAGTATTGCGCCGACGGGCAGGGGGCCATTTCGGCACTCGCCTTTCGCGGGCCGGAGTTTTTGCGCGCACCTGGTCTATTGGCACAACAGCACTCTGGATTGCCGTACTACTGACGGCGTACGTGCTGGTTTACGTGCTGTAACCCTGCCTTCGGAGTGAATCCCATTGAAAATGCCACCCACGTGTCACTCTGGGAGAGGGATAAATTCGTCGTCACCTTGAACGGTCCCAAGACGCATATCCGACCAGTCTGCTTTTGCATCCTCAATGCGGCTTTTGGAACTGGAGACGAAATTCCACCAAATATGTCGTTCCCCCAAGGAAGACCCGCCAATCACCATGACACGACTTGATGTCTCTGCGTGTAAGCGTATCTGGTGACCGCTGCAGGCCACAGCCATCGTGCCTTCATCGTAGCTGTTGCCCCCGACTTGAACGCGACCATCGACAACGTAGAGCGCTAGTTCCTCGTAGTCGTCCGGCAGTTGCAATTCACCCTGCCCGGCAAACTGACATTCCAGGTATAGCGTCGGCGAGTATTGTTTGACGACCGAACGTTCTCCGAATGCGTTGCCCATAATGACGCGGACAACAACGCCTTTGATCGTGACTTCCGGAATTACATCCGCAGGATAGTGAAGGAAGTCAGGGTCAATCTCTTCCGCATCGTTTGGGAGAGCCATCCAGGATTGAATACCGTGCAAGGAGGAGACGCGATCCAGATCGTCTCCCGCCCTTTCGGAGTGCACGATACCGCGACCTGCCGTCATCAACTTGACGGCGCCGGCTTCGATCGGTTGTTCGTAACCGAGACTGTCCCGATGCATGATCTGTCCAACAAAGAGATAGGTTATTGTCGCCAGCCCAATGTGCGGGTGCGGTCGAACCGAGATGCCCTTGCCTGGCGGAATTCAGCTGGCCCCATGTGATCGAAGAAGATGAAGGGTCCGACCATTCGCCGCTTGCTCGACGGAAGTACACGCTTTACTGAAAACTCGCCCAGATCCTTCGTCTTGGGTTTGATGGTGAGCTCGATGGCCCCTTCGGTGGCCGTGCAGGCCGGCTGTTTTGCTTGGTGGTAGGTCACTTGGTATTCCTTGTTCAGTGACAGTATCTCATTTCATCTAATTGAACGGCGGCTACGCCGCCTCGTCGCCGCTACGCTCCTCGAAAAAAGGGCTCAGACCCGAAGGTCTGACCCCTTTTGCATAGGCCATGATCGTTCCGGAGAAGACCTGTTTCTCATCGTGGCCGTCCGGTGAGGTCTATTGCACCAACCAGCTGCCGTCGGCTTGCAGACAGGCGGTGCCATACACTTCCTGATCGGAGCGGTTGCCGATCATTGCATCGAGCCTGAATTCGCGGCAGGGCCCATTTGCATGCTGATGTGTGCGTGTTGGCGTAAACGTGTAGCTATAGCCGGTATCGGGGTTGACCCAGCTTTTTGATTCGCCGGTGCGGTAGTCGTTCAGTGTTTGCGCAGCTAACATGCGGTCCGTGTCGTCCATGCTCTCGCCTATGTGCTGCCCGATCATGCTGCCTGCGAGCGTTCCAATAATGATTGCAGCCGTTCGACCTCGACCGCTACCGACCTGAGCGCCGGCAACGCCGCCAATGACTGCGCCAATTACCTGGCCTTCTTGCGCATGGGTGGTCGTTTCACAGCCGTAAAGGGCGAATGCCGAAGCAAGTACTACCAAAACTAACTTGTGTATGTACAACATGGTCATTACTCCTTTTGCCGGGCCTCTTTAGCGCTGACTCTTTCGACTTGGTGATGATCTGATTACGGCACCCTGGTGATGTAGATTCCGGCCATGCCATCTTCCTCCTCACCCCCCTCGACGCCCATTTTCGCGTTGATCGCGAGCCAGTGGCCGCGCAGTCCTTCGCGCTCCAGACCAACCTCGACGACGGTCGAATCGGCGGGCGCTTCAGGATCGATCAGCTGACCGTCCATCGTCGTGTCGGCCACCGATACCGTCTGCAGGTTTCCCGGCCCTTTCTTCATATAGATACCAAGCACGTCTCCAGTAGTCCTCGCTTTGAACGCAGCCCTGAAAGCGGCGCCCCTGGGGCCACCGACACTCAGGAAAGCAGACGAGCGCCAGCGAATGGATTCACCGTCCTCTTCACCGCCTTCCTCGGAATGACCTTCGCCCGCGCAGGGCGGTTTGCCGGAGTACTTCCAGAACAGGAACTCGTCAAACTCCTCACCGGTCTTAGCCACGACGTGCGTTTGGCGCGTCTTGATGTCGTGCACGAAAATACCCTGGTTCACCGGGACCTCTCTGTCGACGTAGCAGCGACTGCCGGAGTAAGGGTCAGAGTCATCGTTGCAGACGCTCTCCGGGTCGCCCATGGTTTCACCGGAGTCACTGCAAACCAGTTGTCTGTTGCAATAGGCGATCATGTCGCGATTACCTTCTTCGGCGCAGTAAAGACGCACGGTACGGGTTTCCTCGCCCCAGGCGCCCCAGAAGCCGACATTGCGGCCGTCGAATGAAATGCCCTCGCCGAGCGCATCGAACGTCGCGGCATCGGACTCACCAGGTACGGCTCCGCCAATGCTGACCAGCGTCGTCAGCGGTGGCTGGAAATGCAGCGGTGCCAGGTAGATTCCGCCGAGCATCGGTGCATCCTCGTCGTCGAAGCCTGCAAACACGACCTTGCCGGCAGCCGCATTCGGCGGCGCTGTGGAACCGAAGACCGTTGCGGTACCCGGAATCAGCGTGTCGATGTTGTTTGCGATCATTACCGCTTCTGCGTCACCGCCCGCAGGGCCGGGCAGCAGGTGGCGAAAATACACGCCGGTTTTTCCCGCGCCGTCGACCGTGTAGTTTCCTTTGAAGACAATCGTGCTGCCGTTCGTTATCGACGGTGCGCCCGGGAAAACCTCGAAGCGAACTGCACCGTTGAACTCGGGGACCCGGAAAAAGCCGTATCCCGGGGCGTCGCCGAGCTTCGCCGCGCCCGTGATGAGCTCGCCGTACGGGTTGGTGTAGATACCCGTGGTGCCGGCGCGCGTTTCGCTTTCTTCGTCCAGTTCCGTTTCATCGTTCAATACGTAGCAGTGCACAGGCCTGTGATTGCCGCGCGTTGCAATCGTATCTGAGTGCATGTCAATGCGCGGGAACGATGGTGTCTCGACAAACGTCGTGCCGAGGTTATTGGGCTGAGGAACTTCAACCGACCTGTCGAGTATTCTCTCGATCGGGCCTGCCGTCCGCGACATGTCGCGGACGTAAATGCCGTGCGTCGGTTGCCCGCCGCTGTGGCCGCTACCACCGGCGCTGACGCATTGAACATCTTCGCCGCCTTGATCTCCGCCGCCGCCATGATCGCCGCCGCCGCCTTGACCGCCACCGCCGTGGTC
>JBATHK010000161.1:0-39955 GCA_049666725.1 Woeseiaceae bacterium | reverse complement strand
GTACATCGCGTTCCAGAACATCGTGACGGGAACAGTGCCCGCCTAGCGAGTAATAGCGAGCGAAAACACGGCCAGCCGCTTCTCCTTCGGCTGGCCGTTTTTTTTCGTGCATAATCCCGCCATGAGCGACATCATCGACTTCCTCGCCTGCCCGCGTTGCGACAAGACGCCGCTAGAGCAAAAAGACAGCGAATTACACTGCAAGGCGTGCAAAGTCGACTTCCCTGCCCTCGACGGCATTCCCTGGATGTTTGCGGAGCCGCAGGCCACGCTGGGCGAGTGGCGCGGGCGACTGCAGTTCGCATTGCAACAGCTGAACCATGAAGTCAGCGGGCTCGAGACGGAACTAAAGAGCAAGGACCTTCACTCACTGAGCCGACGGCGCGTGGAGCGCTACAAGAAGTCCGTTGAAAATCACCGCCGCGCACTGGCCAAACTGCTTCGACCTCTGGAAGTGCAGGCGCTGCAGGGCAACTATGAAAGTTACCTGGCACTCAGGACGCGACTACCGGTCGACCAGGGACTCAATACCTATTACGCCAACATTCATCGCGACTGGGCGTGGGGCGACGCTGAAAACAGCGCGTCGCTAAAGCAGATTCAGTCTGTTCTTCACGATCATGCCGAACTCGGCAATGTCCTTGTGCTTGGCGCTGGCGCCGCACGGCTCGCCTACGACATTCATATGAACCTGGACTGCTCGTCCACGGTCGCGATGGATTTCAACCCGCTGCTCATGCTGGTCGCCCAGGCTGTCACACGCGGTGACAAATTGAAGTTGTATGAATTCCCGATCGCGCCACTGGCGCTCGAAGACGACGCCGTATTACGAACGCTCGTGGCACCGAAACCTGTCGATGATCGATTCCACCTGCTTCTTGGCGACGCACTGCGCGCACCATTCCCGGACCGGTCTTTCGACACCATCGTAACGCCCTGGCTTATCGACATAATCAGCGAAGATTTGCCCATACTGGCGGCACGAATCAATAATCTGCTCGCCGACAACGGCCGCTGGGTGAATTTCGGCTCGCTCGCATTTGCCAACCCCGAGCGTGCACGCCGATACAGTCCGGAAGAAACCAAGGCGATCGTTGCCGAGAGCGGTTTCTCCGATCCCTACGTTTCGCAAATGACGATTCCCTACATGTGTTCGCCGGCCAGCCGCCACGGCAGACAGGAAAAGGTGTTTTCGTTTTCCGCCTACAAGGAACGTAATGTAGAAAAGCCCGAGCGCTACAGGGCCCTGCCCGACTGGATCGTGACCGGCAAGGAACCCGTGCCGCTGTCGCCTTCGTTCCGGACACAGGCGATGACGACCCAGGTGTACTCGTTCATCATGTCACTGATAGACGGCAAGCGGTCAATAAGGGAAATGGCGGTAATCCTCGAAAAACAGAAGCTCATGAGCAAAGAAGAAGCCGAGCCGGCAATCCGCTCATTCCTGACAAAGATGTACGACGACTCGCGGAAACAGTCAGGCTTCTAGTGGTTCGGCGGATTTCATCCGCTCTTGTAGATAGCCTCCTATTTTTCTTATCGCCAGGCGGCTCTCCGGCATTTTGCCGACCAACAGCTGAAACACATGCCACATCTCCGGCCATATCTCGAGCTGCACCTCGAGACCAGCGTCGTCCATCAGGGCCGCAAAGCGCGTCGCATCGCTCAGCAGTATTTCATCGTCGCCTACCTGGATGAGTGTCGGCGGCAATCCGGCCACGTTGGCAAAGACCGGCGACACCAGCGGGTTCTTTAAATCGTCTGCATTATCACAGTAGTTGTCCGCGACCACGGCCAGGTCGCTGGGATCAAACCACGGATCCTGATCGGCGCGCGTCGTCGCCGATTCGCCGCTCGCCGAGATGTCCAGGAAGGGTGACAGCAACACAGCTGCTGCGGGCAACGGCACGCCTGCATGGCGAAGCGATAGAAGTGTCGCGATGGTCAATCCGCCGCCCGCGGAATCTCCGGCGATGAAGATGTCGCGCGGCTTGAATCCTTCCGACAACAGCGACCGGTAAGTTCGGACAGCGTCCTCAATGGCTGCCGGAAAGCGATGTTCGGGCGCCAGCCTGTAGTCGAGCACCAGTGCATTGATACCAGCGGCGCGCGCGATATGGCTGACCATCTGGCGATGCGTGCGGCAGCTGCCGATAAGGTACGCACCGCCATGAAGATAAAGCAGCACTTTGTCGTCTGGGGCGCCTTTCGGCCTCAGCCACTCGGCCTCGAGGCCGTTCACGGTCGTCGCCTCGACCGACACGCCGAATGCGGGTGTCAGGTAGCGACTCAGTCGATTCAGGCGCTCCCGTACTTCCACGATATGCGCCGGGTCTATGGTTGACTTGTTAATGCCCTTTACGAATTGGGAGGTGATCCGACGGAACATTTTTGCGCGCAGGCTACTCATCAAACAGACGTCTTTCGATTGGAAGAAGCGGCTATCATAGGCTGAATATGCGAGCGGGAGAACAACAATGAAGACACTGCGAACGCCAGACGCTCGATTCGAGAATCTGCCTGGCTACCCGTTCCAGCCGAACTACGTGGACATAAATGGAATGCGCATGCACTTCGTCGACGAGGGACCTCGTGACGGCGACGTTGTCCTGCTGCTGCACGGTGAACCGAGCTGGTCCTACCTTTATCGATCCATGATTCCGCCGCTCAAACTTGCCGGTCTCCGAGTAGTTGCGCCGGACCTGATCGGCTTCGGAAAATCCGACAAGCCGGCGCGCAAAGGTGACTACAGCTACGCCGCACATGTTAGCTGGATGAAGCAATTCATCGAAGCACTTGAGCTCCGCGGCATCAGTCTCTTTTGCCAGGACTGGGGCTCGTTAATCGGACTTCGTGTAGCGGCCGAAAATGAACAGCGATTTGCACGTATCGCCTTGGGCAACGGCGGCTTGCCCACTGGCGATCAGGACATGCCAAGAGCCTTCAGGGTATGGCGAGCGTTCGCTCGCTTCAGCCCATGGTTCCCCATCGGCAGGATCATTCAGAGCGGCACCATCACGGAACTGTCGGACGACATTATTGCCGCGTACGACGCACCCTTCCCGTCGTCGAAATACAAGGCCGGAGCCCGCGCGTTTCCGATGCTGGTGCCGACCACACCGCGCGATCCCGCCAGCGACTCCAATCGCGCCGCATGGAAAAAATTCAGCGAATGGCAGAAGCCGTTTCTGACGACGTTCAGCAACAGGGATCCGATTACACGTGGTGGCGAACTGCCGTGGCAGGAATCCGTGCCCGGCGCAAAAAGTCGTGCGCACGTGAAGATAAAGAACGCGGGCCATTTCCTGCAGGAGGATAAAGGACCGGAACTGGCTGACATCCTAATTAGGTTCGTAAAGGACGAGCTGTAAGAGTTGTTGGGCTCGCGCACGGGATATTCGTCAACGAGACATAAAGCGAGCGCGAGCGAGGCAGTCCGTGATGCATGTCCCGGTCGCGAGCCGCCCTATTTTTCCAGATACTGCAGCTTGTCCTTTACCTCACGCCAGTCGTCGGCATCCTCGGGCGGGTCCTTCATTTCGGTAATGACAGGCCAGTCCTGGGACAGCTCGGCATTGAGCTTGAGGAAATGTTCCTGGCCGGCCGGAAGCTCGTCTTCAGAGTAAATTGCCTCGACGGGACACTCGGGCTCGCACAGGGTGCAGTCGATACACTCGTCGGGATCGATTACGAGAAAATTGGGGCCTTCGTGAAAGCAATCCACGGGGCAAACCTCGACGCAGTCGGTCAGTTTGCACTTGATACAGGCTTCGGTGACAACGAATGTCATGCTTGCTACCTCGCTTTCCGGACCGCGTAAATTATGCGAAGTCAGGCCGCTAATCAAGCCGCGGCGGATTCGCTTGCACCTGTCGCCAGCGATCGCCAGCACGCTCTGCGATCCCATCGTCCTCAAGCTTCAGCAGATGCGCAAGCAATGAACGCTCTGCCAAGGCATAGAGCCTGCTGTCGACGTCCTCGTACACGTACGGGACAAGGTCTCGGGTCGTGAGATTCGGGTTGTCGGCGAGCGACGATCGAACTTTGCCCTCTCTTTCAAGGCGGTGATTAATCAGCCAGTCGATAGCCCGGCCAGGGTCCTCAATAATTTCACCGTGACCCGGGGCCAGTGCATCGCACTGCAGCTGTTTCACGCGCCGCAAGGATTGCAGGTAGTGCTTCATATTGCCATCGGGCGGATTGATGACGACGGTCGACCCGTCAATGACATGGTCACCCGTGAATAACCAGTTTTTTCCAACATGCCGGTAACACAAATGGTTCGACGCATGCCCCGGAGTGTGCACGGCCTCGAGGACGAATTCTGCAGTGGCCAGTTTATCGCCGTCCTCGAGTACACGGTCTGCGACAAACGTCTTGTCCTGTTGCTTGCCTTCAGGCGCCGGCATGCCGAGCAATTCGGCGCCGGTCATTGCTGCCAGCTTTATCGCAGCGGGCGAGTGATCGGGATGCGTGTGCGTGACGAGAATCCAGCGAAGCGGCGCGCCGGAGATTTCCTGGATCATCTTGATATGTCTTTCTATTTTCGGTCCCGGATCGAGCACGGCAACTTGCTCGTTGCCAAATAGGTAGGTATTCGTGCCGGGCCCCGTCATCATGGACGGATTCGGCGCAACGAGTCGTCGTACACCGCTTCCCAACTCACTGAACACCGGCATTTCGGGACCGAAGGAACTCACGATTTGGCGCCCGGGTAGTCCTTTTCTCCAGGAAGAACAATTACTTGCTCGCCGTCGCGCTCGATGATCCTGGGTACCATGCTGGTAACACCCCACTCCACGCAGGAACGCGCCCAGTCGAGCAGCGCCTCAAGTGTCTTGTGCCGCGCAATACTCTCAAGGGTTTTTATTGTCGGAAAGTGCAGCTCGACGTCACCTGCGCGGCCTGCTTCCAGCATGTCATGTGCAGAAATCCACCGCGAATCGGTCAACTCACCGCCACAATGCATGGCTGCCTGGCCTGGCGGCAATTCGGCGAGGAAAAACCGCGTCGAGTAACGTCTCGGCAATGTCGGCGGTGTCAGCCAGTGACTGAAGTAATGCAGCCTGTCGCACTGCAGCTCAAGCCGGTTTCGTGCGACGAAGTCCGCCCAGCTCTCGGACCCATCGTTCAGCGCATCGCGAACGATGTTGAGGTCTTCATCCAGGTTCCGGGACCTGGCAAGTAGTACGCCGGACTCCTCAAACAATTCGCGGATCGCTGCGCTGTATAGATCCAGTCCCTGCGCTTTTATGCCGAGACGCGAATTCGCGTGTCGGCTACCCAGGCCGGTACAAAACTCGTGAACGGCCGCATCATCCTCCTCAACGACGCCCCCGGGAAACGCATAGGCCGCACCAAACGAGGACTCTGCATGCCGACGCACCATGAACAACTCGGGCTCCGGTGTTCCAGCCCGGACAACGACAACCGTCGAAGAAGGTCGAGCCGGTGCAATATCACTCACTGGGGGACGGCTCCGCATCGCCAGTTTCAACCCAGGCCTTCAGCCGCTGCAGCGCTTCGCCGATAACGCTGTCTACGGGACCGGCAATACTGTCCAGTCCGCCGGGACGGTAGCCACCAACCGCATAGGTGAACCTGACCCGGGTGCCTGCATCGGAATCGGAAAACTCCCAGGTCATGTTGCCATCGACGCCCATGAGGCCCAATGGACCGAGTCCACCGGTCAGGCGAAGCATGGCAGTCGGACTGTATGTCGTTACCGTCATGTGAACCACGCCGGCGCCCTCACCCAGGTCTTCGCAAAAGCAGCCTTGCGGTCTGGCCTCGATTCGAAGCCGGCTGGCCTCGCCCGAGATCGTGTGATCGGAACTCCACCACTGATCGATTTCTGCGATGGCGGCTTGCCAGACCGCATCGCGCGGTCTGTCGACCGTCGTCTCATTGACCAGTGTAAACCCGCCTGCGGCGGCATCGACAACCTCGCCCACCGCCGTACTGCAAACGCACAGGAATGCGATCGGCACGATGCAAAGTGTGTTCCTCATTTGAACTCCCCTGACAGGAGCCCTAGCTTACCGTAATCCTGGTGAGGACTCAGAAAAGCGAGAATGCAAGAAACACGGCGCCGGCGAGCGCCAGGCCGAAGTAGATTTTTTTCCAGAATGCCATTGAATCGCTCGACTAAAGTGACAAGATTCCCGATGAGTGTATTCTTGATCACCCAGCATGAACCCCGGCTGAAGAAACTCGGGTAAATCTCAACTCATTGTAATATAGATATTTTTTGCCTGGTATTAGGTGTCAGTTGCTATGCAAGAAGACCTGCGCGTCGTTTACGAAAGCCGCAACCGGCAGAGTTGTTCGGACCGGGCACTGGTTCTCGCCGCCGCGAAGGTTCCGCATCAGCTGGTCGATGACGGAATGACCGCAGCCCTCGTCGTCCCCGCCGAGTATTCCGCCCGGGCGGTCGATGAGCTGCGACTATACGAGGAGGAGAACCCGCCGGTTCGTCCAAAACCGCGAAAGAAGATCAGCTACCAGAACGCTTTGCCCGGCCTCATCGGTTGCGTGATGGTGATCAGCGCGGTGTCCTGGCTTGCGGGTTATTCGGTGTTCGGATACGACTGGTTTGAAGCCGGGCGCGTCGACGGCGAACTGATTCGCCGCGGCGAATGGTGGCGAACGATCACCGCGCTGACGCTCCATTCCGGGCCAAGGCACCTCATCGGCAACCTCGTTTTCGGTGTTCTGTTCGGGCTTTTCGCGGGCCGCCTGCTCGGCTCCGGCGTTGCGTGGCTCGCCATCGTCGCAGCAGCGGCCACCGGCAATGCCGCAAACACCCTGTTGCTCGAGTCGGCGCACCGGTCGGTTGGCGCCTCGACGGCCGTATTCGCCGCTCTCGGACTCGTCGCAGGTTTTGTCTGGCGCGGGCAATTCATGGCGCAGGACCGCTGGTCCTATCGCTACGGTCCGATCGTCGGTGGCCTTGCGCTGCTTATGTACACGGGCACGGGCGGACCAAACACGGATGTAGGTGCCCACCTGCTCGGCTTCGTGAGCGGATTCCTGGCAGGAATGCTGCTCATCGCCCTGGGTCCCGTACCCACAGACAGTCGCTCGCAATGGGTTGCCGGCAGTCTCGCGTTATTCCTGGTGGTCGCGAGCTGGGTTGTTGGATTACAGGCCTGACAACAGTATTCAATCCTGTAGAATGCGCCGCCGGCAAGTGTTGCAAAACTATAAAACAGAAGGATTTACGTAATGGACGAAATCACAAGCGCTGCTTCCGGGTTCGACTGGAACGGTATTTTCGAGTTTCTGAAAAAGAACGGCATCGACTCCGGCACGGCTGTGGGGCTGGTCAAGAACGTCGTCGTTGCGCTGATTATCTTCTACGTCGGACGCCTGGTGGTCTCATTCGTGGTCCGCGGTCTGCGCAAGTTCATGCAAAAGCAGAATATCGAAAAGACGCTCGAGACCTTCGTCTGCAATCTCGTTCGCGTGGCATTGCTCGTCGTTGTAGTTATTGCGGCGATCAGTCAGCTCGGTATCGAAACGACCTCGTTCATTGCAATTTTCGGCGCCGCGGGCCTGGCCGTCGGCCTTGCTTTGCAGGGCTCATTGTCCAACTTCGCGTCGGGCGTTCTGATCGTTCTGTTCCGACCTTACAAAGTCGGTGATTTTATCGAGGGCGCCGGCGTCAGCGGGTCCGTACAACACGTACACATAATGACCACCATCCTGAAAACCGGCGACAACAAGCAGGTCATCATACCGAACAGCAAGATCATGGGCAGCATCATAACCAACTTCTCAGCGAACGCGACGCGCCGGGTCGATATGGTGGTGGGCGTCAGCTACAACGATGATCTAGACAAGGTGCGTAGCGTCATCCAGGAACTCGTGGCCGCCGACGATCGTATACTGGAGGAACCTGCCTGCACGATCGCGGTCTCGGCGCTGGCGGACAGCAGCGTTAACTTTGTCGTTCGGCCATGGGTCAATACGCCAGACTACTGGCCGGTCATGTTCGGTCTGACTGAGGCCATCAAAAAGCGCTTTGACAAAGAGGGTATTTCTATCCCGTTCCCGCAGCAGGATGTGCACTTGTACAATGCATCGGCCGACTAGCGCCGTTAGTCGGCGACGTCGGGTTCGACGAAACACCACTTCAGTTTTGGAATGCGCGCTTTGAGTTTTCGCTCAAGCGCGTTGATGTGCGCTACGGCTTCGTTAACATTGAGGCCGGGGTTCATCTTCACCTTGACCGCGAGCATCGTGTCGGGCCCGAACTGAATCGTTATTACGTTGAACACGCACTCGATGCCTTCCTGCTCGCAGATGATTGCGTCGATAGCTTCCTGGATCTCGGGGTCTGCCGACCGGCCGACCAGCAGGGATTTGACTCGCCAGGCGACAAAAACCGAAATGACGAGCAACACCACGCCGATACAGATCGATCCAAGCGCATCGTAGGTCGGGTCACCGGTTATCGACGCAATAATCAGGAAGCAAAGCGCCAACACGAGGCCGAGCTGCGCACCGATATCTTCACCGAGAACCACGACGAGCTCGGAATTGCGAGTATGTTTCAGCCACTCGCGGAACGGTCGCCCGGCTCGCACCTTGCCGATTTCTCGTAGCGCTCCGAACAGTGAAAACCCCTCGAGCACGATCGCCAGCGACAGTACGACGATCGCAATCCAGATCTGTGACAGCGGCTCCGGATGCGTCAGCTTGTGATAACCCTCGTAAATAGAAAACAGGCCGCCCAAGCTGAACAACAGGATCGCTACAATGAAACTCCAGAAGTAGCTGAGCTTGCCGTACCCCAGCGGATGCTCCATGTCAGGCGGCCGCTGCGATTGCTTCAGGCCCAGGTACAGGAGCACCTGGTTGCCAGTATCCGCGTAGGAGTGAATCGCTTCGGCGAGCATGCTGCCGGAGCCCGTCAGCCAGGCGGCCCAGCTTTTCGCGATTGCAATACCGAAATTAGCGAGAAATGCGTAGAGAATTGCCCGAACTGTCGAGTCGTGCGACGTTCCAACCATTACAGTGCCTTGTCAACCAAACGTAAGGTCCATGCGTTATTGCCATGATGTCATGCTCGGCCTTGGGAATGGAACGGCGTATGCTGGCACAATCTGTAGCCCTTTGTTTGGACGGACCAAGACGATGAAGAAGACCAGCCACAGTTTGGCAGTCGTGCTTGCGCTGGCGATCGCCGGCTGCGCTGCCCATCCCGATCCCATTATCGATACGCAAGGCGTCGATCCCAATGCGCTGGCAAAAGACTGGGGCGAATGCGAAGCCTACACCGAAGAAATTCTCATCAGCCAGGGCATCGTCAAGGGTGGTGCGACCGGCGCGGTCGTGGGTGCCCTCGGTGGCGCAATTGACGGCGACGCCGGACGCGGTGCCGCGGGTGGCGCATTGTACGGCGGAACCCGATCAGGCCTTGACGCCGACCGGGAAAAACAAAAGGTTTTCAAACGCTGCCTGCGCGGCCGCGGCTATCGCGTCCTCAACTGAGCGCCCGCGCTTGACCGGTAGCGCCAGGGGTCGTACTGTGTTTTTATACAGTAAGAGACCAACGCATGCCCGCGCAAGGACACAAAGGCCGAGGTGCTATCTCGTCGCCGGACAACCGCTTCACGACGCGACCGGTCGATGTTGATGACGACGTAGCACACGAGCGGGCGCAAAAGGCGCCCGAGACCGTAATTCGTGCCATGCCGGCCGGGCGCATCATCAGTTCCAACAACTCGCCGGACGTACCGTTCGATCGCTCGATCAACCCCTACCTGGGCTGCGAACACGGCTGCATCTACTGCTATGCGAGGCCAAGCCACAGCTACCTTGACCTGTCGCCCGGGCTCGACTTCGAGACGCAGATTTTCTACAAGCCGAACGCGGCCGCCCGTTTGCTCGAAGCCTGGGAAAAACCGGGCTACGCATGCCAGCCTATTACGATCGGCGCGAACACCGATCCTTACCAGCCTGCCGAGAAATCTTTGCAGCTCACCCGGGACCTTCTGGCGCTGTTTCTGAAACATCGCCACCCGGTCAACATCATTACCAAGGGCAACCTGGTCTGCCGGGATATCGACCTGCTCGCCGAGCTCGCAAGCACCCGGCTCTGCTCGGTCGCGATCAGCCTGCCGACCATGAACGCGGACCTGAAAAGAATCATGGAGCCGCGCGTGCCGTCGGCCGCCGCAAGGCTCAATGCCATGGAGCGGCTCACGCAGGCTGGCGTGCCCACGAGCGTACTCGTCGCCCCCATCATCCCGGCAATCAACGATAACGAGATCGAGCATATTCTGAAGTCGGCCGCCGCGGCTGGCGCGTGCCAGGCTCACTACATTTTCCTGCGCCTGCCGCATGAGCTCAAAGGCCTGTTTGCCGAGTGGTTACAAACCCATTTTCCCGATCGTGCCGAGCGAGTCTCGAGCCTGATCCGCCAGTCCAGCGGCGGCAGCGATTATGACCCTCGATTTGGCCTCCGGCAGACCGGCCGCGGACCCTATGCAGAAATGCTCGCAATGCGTTTCAAAACCGCCAGCCGAAAGCACGGCATTGACGCCGATTCCTACCAGCACACTCTTGATTGCAATCAGTTTTTTCGCCCCGGGCAACAACAACTCGGTCTCGACATCTGAGGCGCGGCGACCGGCTACCCGGATGCCGTGCCAGGCGGTATAGTTATCGCTGTGATCCAGAGCGATCAGGCACGAACTATTAGTCCCCGATCAGGTCTGAAGCACGACCGCCCTCCAGAAAAATCTCAGGACTCCCGACCGTACTTAACCGCATGATCAAGCCATTAAAAACCGTCGCTTTGCTCATCGCGATTTCGCCAGCTATCGCGAGTCAGGCGCAGCCGGCCGATGTCGATGAGGAAGGCAGCCCGCTGGATCAGGTTGTCCCGGTAGCAGCTGAGGTGCCGGATGCAGAAGAAGGCGCCGGGGCGCTCGATGACGCAGGGACCCTGGACGAACGACTCGCCGCCGAATTCGAGCGTTATCGCCGCCTGGTCGCGGAAGGCGCGCTGGACGAGGCCGATGTATCGGCCAAACGCATAGTACAAATGGTCATCACAATTCACGGCCCTGAGTCGATGGAAGCATCGAAAGCATTGAACAACCTGGCACTGGTACAGCACAGAAGCGGCCAGTACGGCGCTGCCATTCAGAACTTCGAGGCGGCTGTAGAGATAATTGAGACGCTTGAGGACCGGCTAAACGAAAAGCTGGTCAATCCACTGAAAGGACTCGGCGCAGCACAACTGGGCAGCGGTCGACCGGACCTCGCGAAGAAGACATTCAACCGCGCAATGCACATAACGCACGTCAACGAAGGTCCGCACAACATCGAGCAGGTAGAAATTCTCGAGTCGCTGGCTCAGTCGTCCATGATGCTGGGCGATACAAAGCGCGCACGCGAGATCCTCAATCGCATTCATGTGTTGAACGTGCGTCATTTCGAGGGCGATAGCCTCGCTTTGATTCCCTCGCTGTTTCGGCGCGCGAGCTGGCAGCATGCAGCCGGTTACTACATGGATGAACGCGCAACCTACCGGCGCGTCGTTCGTATCATCGAAGCGGAACTGGGTAAGGATGACCCGCAGCTCTTAATGCCGCTGACCAAGCTCGGCGAGTCTTACTACTTCGTGGACCTGACTCAAACCTCTGGACAGCAGCCGGTAGCAGTGACCAGCGGCGAGATTTACTTCAAACGCGCGGAGAGAATTGCGGACCAGACTCCCGGGATTGGCTGGCGAGCCCTCGCGGAAACAAAACTTGCCCTTGCGGACTATTACATTTTCGTCGACGCGCAAACTCGTTCGCGTAAACTTTACCGCGAAGTCTGGGACCTGTTATCGGCCGACCAGGAGCGCCTGGCAGCGCGCGCAGAATTGCTTGAGCAGCCCTTAGTGCTAAGCCAGGAACCACTTCCCGAATACGTCGGCAAAAAACCGCAAGACAGCTCTTCAACGGAGCGACTCCTGACGGGTACAATTCGGGTCGACTACACTGTGTCCGCGCGGGGTCGGGTCAAGAACATACGCACAGAAGCGATCCCGCCCCAATTCACGGATATGCAGCGGATGGTGCATCGTGAAATACGCCGGCGAGTATTTCGTCCAAGAATGACCGGTGAAGGCATGCAGGAGTCCGACAATCTGGTCTTCGAACATACTTTCTTCTACAGTCAAGACGACCTGGACAAGCTGACGAAAGGAAATGCGCAGGCCGATCAGCAGTCGACAGACGAGAACCCGGAACCCTGACAGACAGCCCATAACAATGAAAAAACTGACCCTTCCAACAAGGAACGAGGCCCTGCCGGGCCGCGACGCACCGATGACTTTGCCGGCACATCATTTTGTCAACGGCGCGGCACTTAGCGGGCCTTTTGAGGACCACCTGCAGCAAGCCGTTTTTGCATTGGGCTGTTTCTGGGGTGCCGAACGGTGTTTCTGGGAGATCGACGGGGTGTTCACGACCGCCACGGGTTACGCGGGCGGCATAACCCGCAATCCGACCTACGAAGAGGTCTGTACCGGGAATACCGGACACACAGAAGTCGTACAGGTGATCTATGATCCGGCCAAAGTCAGCTACGCAGAACTGCTGAAGGTCTTTTGGGAGAGTCATGACCCGACGCAGGGCATGCGGCAAGGTAACGATATCGGCACGCAGTACCGATCGGCGATCTATACGACAAATGACGCACAGCAGGCCGAGGCGCGGCGCTCCATGGCTGCGTACCAGGACAAGCTGCACGGCGCCGGGCTTTCCACGATCACGACCGAACTGCTGCCACTCGATACTTTCTACTTTGCAGAAGACTACCATCAGCAGTACCTCGCCAAGAATCCGGGAGGTTATTGCGGGTTGGGTGGGACCGGCATCAGTTGCCCCATCGGCCTCGACGTCAACACGAAGTCTGCGTAGCATGCCGCTAAACCCAAGCAGGAAAAGATGTGACCTCTACCAGGAAGAAGCAAGCGAAACCCCGTAAGCCTACGCGCAAGCAAGCCGAGGACGCTGTCAGCACGCTGCTGCTGTGGGCCGGCGAAGATACTCGCCGGGAAGGCCTGCTCGATACGCCGAAACGCGTAGCGAGAGCCTACGAAGACTGGTTTAGCGGCTACAAGAGCAATCCGGTCCAGTACCTGCAACGCACGTTTGAAGAAGTCGAAGGTTACGACGAGATGATCGTGCTGCGCGATATCGGCTTCGAGTCCCACTGCGAACATCATATGGCACCTATTATCGGCAAAGCGCATGTCGGCTACCTGCCTAACAACAAGGTCGTCGGCATCAGCAAGCTGGCTCGAGTGGTCGAAGCTTTTGCCAGGCGCTTCCAGGTGCAGGAGAAGATGACGGCACAAATCGCTAACTGCATTCAGGATGTGCTGCAGCCGAAAGGGGTTGGCGTCGTTATCGAAGCAGTCCATCAATGCATGACAACGCGCGGAATTCACAAGACCGATGTGTCGATGGTCACCAGCCAGATGGTGGGCACATTTCGCAAAGACGCGCGCACGCGGGTTGAATTCCTGCGCATGATTGACGCCAAACACTAATCCCGCAAACGCTATGAAGAAGAGCTTTGCGACTGCCACACTGCTGCTGGCTGTTGTTATCGCCTACCTGCTCGTTTGGCCGGTTGCTATCGAGCCCGTGAGCTGGTCCGCGCCAAAAGACCGCGGACTGGCAGACCCCTTTGAGCCAAATGACCGGCTGCGAGATGCCGTCGGTATCGACCTGAATGGGTACGAGGGTCCCGAAGATGCGACCGTTGGCGTCGACGGGCGGATCTATGCGACCACTCATGGCGGTTACGTTATTCAAATTGAGGATGGCAAGGTCCGTCAATTCGCTTTTGCGGGTGGCAGGCCGCTGGGCATTGAAACCAGGCTCGACGGGTCGCTCATCATCGCGAACGCCTACCTCGGCCTGCAGCAGGTCGACCGCAATGGCACGGTCTCCACTTTACTCAGCAACGTTGCCGGGCGACCGCTGGTCTATGCCAACAACGCCGCCATAGGTCCCGACGGCCGCATCTACTTCAGCGAATCAAGCAGCAAGTTCGGCGCGCAATCATCCGGCGGCACGTATGAGGCGAGCCTCCTGGATATCATGGAACACGGCGGCCACGGCCGGGTGTTCGCGTTCAGTCCATCGACAGGCAACGTCGAGATACTGCTTCAGAATCTCAATTACGCAAATGGCGTCGCGGTCAGTGCCGACGGCAGCTTCTTACTGGTTAGTGAGACCGGGCATTACCGCGTCCTGAAATATTGGCTGACCGGCGCTCGCAAGGGGAGCACCGAGGTATTGCTCGACAACCTGCCAGGTTTTCCCGACAACCTGAAGAGCGGCGCGCAGGGCCGGTTCTGGCTGGGATTGGCGGCACCACGCAATCACCTCCTGGATCAACTCTCGAATCGGCCGTTTCTTCGCAAAGTCGTGCAGCGCCTGCCCGCGTTCCTGCGGCCCAGGGCCGTGCCCTCGTCTCATGTCATAGCGTTTAACAGTGACGGCGAGATTCTCATGAACCTGCATGAAGCCGAAGCCCGCTTCCCGACACTGACCGGCGTACTGGAAACGAACAGCGCTCTCTACCTGACCACTCTGTTCGGCAAGCAGCTGCCTCGCCTCGAGAAACGGGATCTTTGAATCGGCTAGTACGGCAGCAGAGCGTCGTCGCCGTCGTAATCCTCTCCCAACATCTGCCGGCGAATCAGCGGCACCGGCGGTGATCCGAAACTGAGGAACTGGTCGTGAAACCGGCCCCACGCTTCCTCACCACCACGACCGGTCGTCCAGTCCTCGCGCAACTTGTTGATCATGAGCTTACCGAGCGTGTAATTCAGATAGCCCGGGTCGTAGGTCCCGCGAAACGCCTGCTGGCTGGCATTGCCGAAGTCCTGAAACGCCACTTCCTCAAACATCGCCTGGCTTTCTGCAACCGTCATGCCTTCAGCATGCAGGCCGATGGCCGACAGGTAACGCACATTCCGGAGCAATGCATTCAGCAGCTGGCCAATACGGTACTCCGGGTCACCGCCACCGAGCCCGGCATCAATCATCATCTGCTCGGTGTAATGCGCCCAGCCTTCAACAAAAGAATAGGTATTGAAATGCTGGCCGACATTATTCTCGGCGCGGTTCGCATGCAGAAATTGCAGGAAGTGGCCCGGCCAGACCTCATGAATAGTCGTTGCGAGCAGGTCCGTCTCGCCAGCAATATAAGCCTGCTGATCTTCCTCGGACCAAGCCGGATCCGGCGGCGCGATATAGTACACGGACGGCAGCCCCGACTCGAACGGGCCGGGAATGTTGATGTACGCAAAATTCCATCGCTTGTGCGGTGGCGCCTCGGCCACGAGCGCCTCCTCGGTGCCCGGAATACTGACTATATTGTTGTCTTCGAGAAACCGGCGAAGATCCGGCAACTGCCGCGTCGCGCCGGCCACCGCTCCTTCCGGCGGCTTGCGGCCCTGTACTTTCAGAACACAGTCTTCGGTACTCTCGCCCGGCGCGAATTCAGCACAGGCTTCATGCAGTTGATTGAGATTTTGCTCGAGATTCAACTCACCTGCGGCCTTGAGATCGGCGAGAGTGATGTCCACACCCTGGGTGGCGCGAAGCATCTCGAGAAACCTTTCCTCACCCAACGCAAACTCCTCAGTTGCGCTTGCCCTGAGTCCAGCCAGCCAGTTGGCCGTCTCTTCTGCAGCTTCGGCCGCTGCGGTGTTCGCGGCGAGGAAGCGGCGCTGCAACTGCTCGTCTTTGACCGCCGAGAAAAGGCCGGGCACGGTGTTCTCGAGATAGCTCGCAAGACCTGCGAAAATCGCATGCGCTGTTTCGACGTAGGGGGCCGGCAATGGCGGCTCCATGTTATCCCGCATGGTCCGCAGCATTCCCGGAACCTGGGAAACATACTCTGTGTAAGCAACGATGCGCTCGCCGAGCGGCGCGTAGTTTCGATCGACATAAACATCGAAGCCGAGATTAAACGAATAGAAAACCGGGTTGTTGGTCAGAAAACCGGATTCACGAATCCAGAAAAGCTCGCCGCGCAACGCGCTGACCATGTAGTCTCGCTCGAACGCTTCGATTCCCTGAAGGTCATCATAGGATTCTGCGGCGGCAATGACGCCGACTATCCATGCTGCATATTCGTCTGCTGCTTCGAGACTGAAATCTGACGCCTGGCCATCGTACTCATGCAGGCCGACATCAACGGCCAGCTCCGGATTTTGCCTGTAATACTCGGCAACCGTGGTCGCCGCGAAAGCCTCCCACGATTGCTTTTCGACCGCGGTCGAGGCGGCCTGCTTGTCTCCACCGCCGCAAGCTGCCAACGCGAGTAACGCCAGCAGCAGAACCGGGTTCTTTGCTTTCATTGCCGTCGCCCTGATATTTGTGTTCATCATTCAATACCCAATACGTCGGCGCCCTGCTGGAACGTAATGTCAACCGGAATCCGCGCATCGGTCAGCCTGTCCAGATCCTGCTGCAGCTGCGCCGAGATTACGCCTTTCGTATTGGTCAATTCGGCGGCGCCCTCATAGTCACCGTCCCCCTGCAGCGTAAGTAACAATCGCGATAGATCGGTCATTGCCGATTCCATCCTGCCGTGGTCGACACGGTATCGGCCGCTGTCGGCGTCACGAACAAATGCCCCCTCGTCCATGAAGAAATTGAAACGCACCATGTTCGCTTTGCCGTGTGCGCTGCTCGCACCGAAGCGGATGGAGCGGAAAACACTGGTCATGAACGTGGTGTAGTAGTCACGCAGATCCACGTCACCGAGCTCGCCGGCCTTGTGCAACTCCGTGATCATGTACAGGCCCAGGATGTCCGCTTTGCCCTCTTCCATGCTTGAAGCGAGATCCAGCATGGCTTCGCGAACGGTGCCACTGTCGTTGATCGTATTCTTGATGCCGAGACCGTGCGCGACTTCGTGAAACATCGTATTGGCGAAAAACGCGTCGAACGTGATGTGCTTGCGCTGCGACTCATCAATCAACATGTCGGCAATGGGTTCGAGAATTTTCTCGAACTTCGCCTGCATCGCATTCTTGAGCTGCAGGCGTCGGGTACCCTTGTCGAGCTGAACCCCCTCATCGTTCGGCAGATTGATCGCTATGGTCTTCGAGCCCGCGTTGCTGTGTCCCGCGTAGTAAACGACGTCATAGGCGTTGAGGTCGGAATCGGTCCCGGGCGTTTCCCATTTGTACTCATCGGCAACGGGCAGCCCTTCCTGGAGATCCGGCAGGAATGCGGCGAAGCGACTCAGGCGATCGCTCCACTCGAGGTCCTTGATCAGCACATAAGCCTCGTACGCGGCGCGATAGCCGAACAAACGATCTTCATAGGTTTCAATCGGACCGATCACCACGTCGATCTCGTTGTCCTTGACGTCCATCCAGTAGCGGTCACTGATCTGGAATTCGTCGCTGATCAGCGCGGCAGCGCGCAGCTTCAGGTAGTTCGAAAAGTCGGTGCTGTCGGCCAGTTTGGCCGCTTGCCGCAGCAAGCCGGCGGCTTCGCTGAGCTCGGCGGCGTAGGCAACATGGAAGGGAATGAGCACGAGCCCACCCTCCGCGTTACGGCGAATCAGGGAATACAGCCCGTTCTTGCCTGGCAGGTAGGCTTCGTCGAACTCTTCCTTGCTCATGTCCTCGGGATAGAAGCGCGCACCGAGCGGTTTTGCGCTAAAGCCATCAATGAACGGTTTTTCGTCGTCCAGCCGATCCCATGGCCCGTAGTTGAGCTCGGCGAAACGGCGCGCATTCGCATCCGCTATGCCGTCCAACCATTTCTCGTGGCCTTCGCCGAAGCTCTGTCTCCAGAACAGGTCGTCCATGATTTCGGACGCGTCGATCAGGATTTTGATCATCTCGAGCTGGTCATCACTGAGGTGACTTAGGTCGGCCGTCAACGTGAAGTCTGCGTAGATTTCTGGCCGCGGCTTGACCGTAACCAGCGGCTGCTTAACGGGTTCGGGCGGCGCTTCAGTGCCACAGGATGCAATAGCGGCCAACAGTATGAGGACGCCCATCGGGCGTGTCAGGATTCGGAAATTCACGGCTTTCCCCTGCAAGATTGTCAGTCGGTTATTATCGCACAGGCCGCCAGGCTGCTGCTCAGAGATCGACCAGCTCGACGTCGGCGTAAGAGAGCGGCTGCCCGAGAAACTGGCCGCCAACCCGTGCAAAACGGGTCGCACCGTCGGTCGCAAGTAGGCGCAGACGCCCGGACTCATCGCTGTCACGGAAACGGCCACCCGAGCGCAGGGTGTTACTCACTACAGCCGCGGTTGTGCTGGCCGAGTCAATGAGCAGAACCTCGTCCGACGCGATCGCCTGGATCGCGTCTCTGAGCAAGGGGAAATGGGTGCAGCCCAGGATAATGCTGTCGGCCCTGAAATCATTGTCGCCGGCTTCATCGAGGTATCGACGAATGATCTTTGCCACGATCTCTCCATCAGTCCAGCCCTCCTCCGCCAGCGCTACCAGGAGTTCGCACGCCTTCTCGCGAACCGTCGCCGCCGGGTCCAGGATTTCGATCGCCTTGCGATAAGCGCCCAGACCAACGGTTGCCTCCGTCGCCAGAACGAGATGCGACCCGCCTGGTCGAGCGCTCACCGCGGCCGTGGCGCCGGGCTCCACGACGCCGATCACCGGCACCGGACTCAATTCCCTGCGCAACGCATCCAGCGCGACAGCCGACGCCGTATTGCACGCAACCACAAGCAGTTTGATGCCCTGCTTTTGCAGTTCTGCAGTCGCCTGCGTGGCATACCGGGCTATAGATGCGGGACTTTTCGTCCCATAGGGCAAGCGCGCCGTGTCACCCAGATAGAGCAGGTTTTCATTCGGGAGCTCGGCGCGAATCGCTTTCAGCACGGTCAGGCCGCCGACGCCGGAGTCGAATATGCCGATCGGCAGCTCATTCTCTATTGAGTCACTCATGGGCGCATTGTGCCGAAGGATGGTCAACTGTGGAATAATCCCGACCGAATCCACCAACTGATGGAAAGGCCGGACGTGCAAAGACTGCTTTATGGAACTGCTGCTTTAGTCGCATTACTGATCGTAATTGGCTTCGCGTTGCCGCGCACGCACTCTGTACAAGTCTCGACCGAAATTGACGCCCATCCGGCAACCGTGTTCGCGCTACTCAACGACTTTCGGCGATATGCGCTGTGGTCGCCGCTGGTCGATACGGACCCGAATGTCCGAATTCTTTATTCAGGCAGCGGCAGCGGCGTCGGGGCCACCATGAGCTGGGACGGAGCGATCGTCGGCAGTGGAACCCAGACCATCGTCGAGAGCAAACCCTACGACCATATCGGTATTGTGATGAACCCCGGCGAGCCAGGTGAAGCCCGATCCATGTTCGACCTGGCTGCCGGCACCGGCACAACCATCGTCAGTTGGCGCTTCGAAGCCGACTACGGCATGAACCTCGTCGCCCGATACTTCGCCCCGATGCTCGGCCGTATTGTCGCCCGGGACTATGAGAGCGGCCTCGCGAGCCTCAATGAGCTCGCAGAGAGCTTGCCATCAGCCGACTTCGGGGATACGGAGATCGAGCACATGACGGTCGAGGCGGCTGAAATCGCCTATCTTCCAGCAACCTCGCGGCCTGAACCCGCCGCAATGTCGGAAGCAATGGGCGATGCCTATTTCCAGGTCCTGAATTTCATTGATGCGAACGACCTGCAGGTTGCAGGGGCGCCAATGTCGATTATGCGGACATTCAGTGGCGCCGAGCTGATGTTTGACGCGGCAATCCCGGTCCGCGGCGTCACAGCATCCACGCCCCGTGATGAAGCGACTGTTAAAATTGGCCTCACCCAGGCCGGGCCAGTCATTCGTGTCAAGCACATTGGCTCATATCGAACGCTGACAGAGACGCACCGCAAGATTTCAGCGTACCTGGCGGCACACGGTATTGAGCGCAATGGCGCCACCTGGGAGTCGTACGTCAGCGATCCGGGCGATGTGCCCGAGGACGATCTGCTGACCTACGTTTATTACCCGATCAAACCGATTTGATGAGGAACGGCGGTACCCTGGGCGAATCGTCCTCGCCGCGTGGCAGGCCCGCAGGAAGGTCATCGCGCAGTCTCGAAAGTTCGCCAAATATCGCGACCACGTGCGATGCGCATTCGCTCGCGTCTTCCGGTGACATCTTGCGCACCGAGGCACAGACCGCGCCCTCGCCGTTGAGTGGCGTGACCTGGTGCATCGACTGCCGCAGGTCGGCAAATGCCTGCTTCATCGCGATAGGCAGCTCATCCTCGTCGATGTCGTCAAGATGATCCTCATAGGCCTTGATAAGTCTTTGTTTTATATGGCCGTTACCGGCGAGTACCGTGAGTGCCGCGTGAAAGCGAGCGACGTGGTTTGTCATTGAGACTCCAGCGTTTGGTTTTTTTAGACCGCCAATTCTGTTGGCGGCTTGTTTACGCTTTCTTATTCTTGGAGCTGACTACCTCCTGTAATCAGCAGACCCCCTGCAGGGCCAGGCAAGTCCCTTTGGCTCCCGATCTTTCAGAACCTTGCGCAGCTTTTTTATAGCAGAGTTTCTAAAGCACGCGCAAGTAGTATGCACCGAAACGGGTCATTTGCGGAATTCGATGAGCCAGTGCTCTTCGCCGAGGGTTCGGTCGGCCGAAAACAGCGGATTTCCCTGCCCGACCTCCCACGTTGTCGCCAGGGTCTCATTCATCACATAGTCCCGATGTATGGCGAGGGCCGCTTCGACGACTTCCGAGCCCGAGATGCCCAGGATAATGCGGTCCGACACCTCGAGGCCTGCCTGCTTGCGGGCATCCTGGACCGAGCGAACGACTTCCCTGGCAACGCCCTCGCTGACGAGTTCCTCGGTCAGCGTCGTGTCGAGTGCCGTCAGGAATCCGGCGTCGGCTTCGCAGGAATAACCCTCAGCGGAGTGCGTTTCGATGAGGACGTCATCGCCTTCGAGTGAAATAGTCTGGTCGCCGGCTTCGATTTCGAACGCCTCGCCGCGCGCCGCAGCAACGGCTATCGCGGCACCGTCCGCTTCGTCGAGTGCTTTGCGAATAACGGGAACAAGTTTTCCATAGCGCTTGCCGATACGTGGCAGGTTCGGCTTGATGCGATAGCTGACCAGCCCGGCGTCGCGTGCAATAAACTCGATCGACTTGACATTGAGTTCCTCGAGAATCTGTTCCTGGTGACTGTCGAGCGCGTTCGCGGACGCATCGTCCGGCGCACGTACCAGCAACCTCGAAAGCGGCTGGCGTGTCCTGACTCCCGAGTGGCCGCGTGCTGCGCGAGCAAGCCCGACCACCTTCTGCACAACTCCAATGTCGAACAACAACTCGTCGTTTTTCCACGACGGGTCCGCTATGGGCCAGTTTCCCATGTGCACCGAAACCGGCGCGTTCTTGTCAACCGAACGCACGAGATTCTGGTAAACATTTTCGGCCAGGAACGGCACGAACGGCGCCATGAGTTCATGCACGCTCTTCAGACACTCGTACAGCGTCAGGTAGGCCGCCTGCGTGTCCTCGGGGTCCGTCGATTTCCAGAATCGACGCCGGTTGCGGCGCACGTACCAGTTGCTGAGCTGATCGATAAACGACTCGATCGTCTCGCCGGCGGTCTTGGCGTCGAAATGATCCAGCGCATCGGTCACCGTCGTGATCGTGTTGTGTAACAACGCCAGAGCCCAGCGATCGATCTCGGGGCGTTTTGCCAGCGGAATATCGCGACTCAGGTCAACTTTGTCGAGCCGCGCATACAGTATGAAGAAGCCGTAAGTGTTCCAGAACGTATTGATGAACGAGCTGGCCACGTCAGCAACAATATCGACAGAAATTCGTTTCGGCACGTCGGGCGACAGGCGCGCCAGGAAATACCATCGCAGTGCATCGGCGCCGACCGTATCGAAGACGTCATATGGATCGATGATATTGCCGACTGACTTCGACATCTTCTTGCCATCCTTGTCGACGATAAGGTTCAGGCAGATGCAATTCTTGTACGCCACGCTATCCGAGACCAGCGTCGCGATTGCGTGAAGCGTGTAGAACCAGCCGCGCGTCTGGTCGATCGCTTCGCAGATGTAGTCAGCCGGAAAGTGCTTCTCGAACTTGTCCTTGTTCTCGAACGGATAGTGCCACTGGGCGTAGGACATCGCTCCCGAATCAAACCAGCAGTCAATGACTTCCGGGACGCGCTCCCAGGTCTTGCCGTCTTTTTCGAATGTAACTTCATCAACCGCGGGTCGATGCAGGTCGAGCTCGGTCAGTTTTCGCCCGGTCAGCTCCTCGAGTTCGGCGATTGAACCGACGCAAAGAAAATCCCCGTCGCCATCCGTCCAGACCGGCAGCGGCGTGCCCCAGAAACGCTCTCGTGACAACGCCCAGTCGACGTTGCTCTCGAGCCACTTGCCGAAGCGGCCGTCCCTGATGTGCTGCGGTACCCAGTTGATTGTCTGGTTGAGTTCCGCCATGCGCTCGCGGAAATCGGACGTGCGTATGTACCAGGCGTTCTTTGCGTAATAAAGAATCGGATCGCCCGTGCGCCAGCCGAACGGGTAGTTGTGCTTGTAGCGCTCCGAACGAAACATGAGGCCGCGTTCCTTGAGAATGCGGATCAGTGGCTTGTCGGCATCCTTGAAAAACAGGCCGGCGACAGGTTCGACTTCATCGACGAAGTGCCCGTCGAGCCCTACGCCATGTACGACCGGCAGCTCATTGGCCTGGCCAAATGCCAGATCGTCAACGCCGTAGGCCGGTGCCGTATGCACAATGCCCGTGCCGTCTTCGGTGCTGACAAAATCTGCCTCCATCACCGTGAATGCATTGGCTGCATCGACGTCGAGATAGTCGAACAACTGCTCATAGCGCGTACCAACCAGCGCTGAGCCTTTGACAGTCTTTACAACGGAGTGCTCGATGTCGCGGAACACGGCTTCGCGCAGCGCTTCGGCAAGAATGAGCGTCTGGCCGCCGGATTCGCAGAAACTGTAGTCGATGTCGGCACCGACAGCGAGTGCGAGATTGGACGGCAGCGTCCAGGGCGTCGTCGTCCAGACCAGGAAATAGGTTTCGCTCTCATCGACAACTTTGAAACGTACGGTGATCGAAGGATCTTCGACTTCCTTGTAGCCTAGAGCGAGTTCATGCGATGACAGGGTCGCACCGATACGTGGATCGTAGGGCACCACCTTGTAACCACGGTATATGAGGTCTTTGTCCCAGATTTTCGAAAGCAGGTTCCAGACAGATTCGATGTAGTTGTTGTCGAGCGTGTAATACGCTTCGTCAAGGTTGACCCAGAAACCCATGCGCTCGGTCATCTTCTCCCAGTCGCCGATATAGCGCATGACTGACTCGCGACAGCGCCGGGTAAATTCGGCGATGCCAACTTTGTCCTCGATTTCCTGCTTGTCAAAGATACCGAGCTCTTTCTCGACTTCGTGCTCTACGGGAAGGCCGTGCGTATCCCAACCGGCTTTGCGCGGCACATGGTAGCCACGCATCGTTTTGTAGCGCGGAAATATGTCTTTGAAACTGCGCGCCAGCACGTGGTGTATGCCCGGCTTGCCGTTCGCCGTTGGCGGACCCTCGTTAAAGCTGAATTGCGGACCGTCTTTGGTCGCCTCGATCGTCTTTGCAAAGACATCGTGCTCACGCCAAAACGCCAGCACCTCTTTTTCGAGGTCTGGCCCGTTGTAACGGCCTTGAACTTCTTTAAACACGGCTTTCCTGGCTGCCAAAACTAGATCCTCAAACAAAAAAACGCCCCGGGCGCATCAGCTGCACCCGGGGCGATCGATGTTCGTCGCGGTACCACCCGGCTTCGCGGCCCGCCCTTGTAAGAACGGCGCCGCCTCGTGGACTGTTGCCATAGGAGCACAACGTCCGTCGCTCGTCTCGAGAGCCAATCGGCCCGCCCTACCCAGGGTACGCGCTTGCGTATCCCCTTCGGGTGGCGACTCCAGGGTGATATTCGGCAGACTCAAACCCGGAGCTCTCACCATCCTCCGGTCGCTGTGGCTTAAGCGGGCTGCCTGTTTGTCCCCTTCAGCGTCTTGCCCGGGAAAGTACTTTCCACAGCCGCAAAACACAAGAGAAACCGGCAAAAAGATCGGTTTATGATGGGCTCTGTCTCCGCATCAGGAATTACGATGGCCACAACACGAGCATTGATCACCGGCGCATCGGCCGGACTGGGTCGCGAATTTGCCCGCCAGCTCGCCGCCAGCGGCAAGGATCTCATCCTTGTCGCTCGCCGCATCGAGCCCATGCAGGCGCTGGCCGAGGAACTCACGAATACGCACAAGATCGACGTTGACGTCATCCAGGCCGACCTGTCGAATGCGGCGGCCCCTGCCATGCTGTTTGAAACGGTTTGCAAGCGTGGTCTCGAAGTCGACTGCCTGATTAACAACGCCGGTTCCAGCGGACCCGACCTGCTGCAAGAAAAAGACTGGCAGGTAGCCCATGATTACCTCGAACTCATGATGACCTCGGTCGTCGCGATGTGTCATTTCTTCGTCCCGACAATGCGCGAGCGTGGCTACGGTCGAATCCTCAACGTTGCGTCTGTTGCGGGCAAGCTGGCCACACCGGGTGACTATAGCTACGGCCCGACGAAAGCCTATCTCATCGCGTTCTCGAGAGGATTGTCGAGCGCGCTGCGGAATGACGGCATCCATGTCACGGCGCTGTGCCCGGGATTTACGCACACCGATTTCCACGCCTCTGACAGGCTGACCCGGATGAAGCGCTCATTGCCAAAATTCATCTGGTATGACGCCGATGTCGTGGTACGGGAGGGATTGAATGCACTAAACAAGGGCCGGGCCGTGTACATTTCAGGCCGACTGTATCGCTACCTCGTGCCTCTACTACGCTCACCCTTTGGAAAACTCATTTTTCTTGCGCTGCGCATCAAGTTGTAGACGGCGAAACTTTGCTCACCAGCCCCCAGGATTCGATATCATTTGTCGTAACGCAGTCCGCCATTTGAATAGTTGGCTTGCAAACGAAGGAGCATCAATATGAAAACGTCAATCACCACATCGGTCGCAATCCTTTTTTCGTTGTCGTCCCTTGCCCACGCTGGCGTGGTGATGGACATGGTGACGAAGAACGCGTCCGGGCAGGAGCAAGATCGGTCGACAATCTACGCCCAGTCGAAAATGGTGCGCATGGACGAAGTGCGCGGCGAAGAAATCGCTTCCTCCATGATCTTCCTCGGCAACGAGTTTCTGTACGTCGACCATCAGAAAAAGAGCTACCTCGTAATGGACGAGGCCATGCTCGACGAAGTGTCGGCGCAGATCAGCGACGCCATGAAGCAGATGGAGGCCGAGCTCGCGCGCATGCCGCCGGAACAACGGGCCATGGTGGAGCAGATGATGAAAGGGCAAATGGGTGGAATGATGGGGCAACAGGATACGCCGCCTCCTGCCCCCAGCGTCAAGGCTGTTGGTAGCGGCAAGTGGCAGTCGAAAACGTGTCGCAAATACGCGGTTTTTGCGGGCCCTGAAAAGACGCAGGAACTCTGTGCCGCGAAGCTCGACGACATTGACGGTGGCGATGAGGTCATGCAGGCTTTTCGCAGTATGGCGGCCTACATAACGAAGATGACGGAGTCGATGCCGATGCAAGTCGACGACGGCATGAACCCGGGCGAGCTAATGGACCAGATTGATGGTTTCCCCGTGCATACAATCGACTACGAGAACGGCGTTGCCGCGCGGGAAACGTCAGTCGACTCGATCACGGAAAAGAAACTGGAGCCAGGGCTCTTCACGGTACCCGAGGGTTACCGGCGTGAAAATCCATTTCAGCAGCCCTAGCGTTCAGTGGTTTTCGGATTTGCTCGCACAGCCAATGCAAAGCAGTACCGTCGGGTCAAACTCCAGGCGCTTCGGATTGATAGGCTCGTCGCACGCCTTACAGAATCCATACTCGCCGTCGTCCAGGCGTTTAAGAGCTGCTGTAATCCCGCGCAGCGTCGCATCGCGTCGTTGGCCGGAAGCCTGCGCCATGGCCTGAGCCTGCATGGCGTCCATACGCGACAAACGGCCGACCTTGGATTGGTCGAGCTCGACGATCGCCGCGGATCCTTCGGCCGTCTCCACCTCGGCCTCGAGCTCCGCACGCAGCTTCAACAGCTTGTCGCGCATTTGTTCTGACACGCCTTTCCTCGAATTGACCCGGTGCTGTACGGGCCCGGCCACTTTGCGGTTTTCATTGCAATACTGTCAAATTGAGAGCCATGTTTCCTGAACCGCATTTTGTCAATACCAACGGCATTCGTATGGCCGTGTACGAGCAGGGAGAAGGACCACCTGTTATTTTACTGCACGGTTTTCCCGAGCTGGCTTTCTCCTGGCGCCACCAGATACCGGCGCTTGCCGCGGCCGGCTACCGCGTCATCGCGCCTGATCAGCGCGGCTACGGCAGGACCAGCGTGCCCTCGCGTGTAGCCGACTATCGCGTGGAGGATTTGATTGCCGACATTCACGGTCTGCTAGATGCCCTGCAGCTCGATAGCGCAGTTTTTATTGGTCATGACATGGGCGCGATATTGCTTTGGCAGATGGCCATGCTCGCGCCCGACCGCATCGACAAGCTGATCATGCTCAATATTCCACACTACCCGCGGCCGCCGCAGGATCCTGTCTCGATCTGGCGACGACGATTCGGCAGCGAATTCTATATCGTCAACTTCCAGGACTCGGACGAATCGGATCGCATCTTTGCCGCCGACACGGCGCATTTTTTCGACGTCACGATGCGACGCAACCAGCTTCCCCGTGCCATATACGACAAGTTGCCCGCAGAAAGAAAAATCATCAGCCTGCTACGGCCCCTTTCAAGTAAGAAGCACGGCGGCGAGCGGCTGTTGTCGGAGGATGAGCGCGACTATTACGCTTCGGCTTTTGCTGCCAGCGGCTTTACGGGCGCCATCAACTGGTATCGAAACTGGAAGCACAATTGGGAAGCGCTGGAAGGCGTCGATCACGCGATTGATATTCCGACATTGTTTATCGGTGCAGTCGACGATCTGGTCATCGCACCCGAACACATTGAGGCGATGCGGCCACTCGTGAAGGATCTTGAAATTCACATGCTGCAAGACTGCGGGCACTGGAGCCAGCAGGAAAAGCCTGACGAAGTAAACCGCCTGATACTGGACTGGCTAGTTCAGCAGCGGTGATTCCAGCGCATCGGTCCCTTCGCCGAACATCGCACGATCGAACGCCTTCACGATCACGTCGGTAGGTTGGGCGCCAACAACCAGCAGACGCCGGTTGACCAGGAATCCCGGAACACCAACCATGCCGGTGCTGCGCACCTGCCCTTCGCGCGTCAACACAAGCTGTTTGATTTGATCGCTGTCGATCACCTTGTTTACTTCATCGGCAGAGATGCCGTGCGCCTGCGCAATATCGATCAGCTCGCCCTTGTCGCCGATGTTTCGTCCCTGTTCGAAAAACGCGGACATCAGGTCTTCGGCAAGCGCTGACTGATCCAATCCGAGTGTTTCGGCCAGTTGCATGACCTGGTGCACCGGGACCGTATTTGGTACATAGCGGAGCTTGTCAAAGCGAAAGTCGATGCCGGCCATTTTGCCTTCCGCGGTCAGGTGTTTGAGAACCGGCTCGACATTGGCCGGGCTGCCGAATCGGCGCGCAAGGAAAATATCGAACGGCTGCCCTTCGGGCGGGATCTCGGGATTGAGCTGATACGGGTACCAGCTGACATCACTTGGCCCCTGCACGGCTTTGAGCGCCTCGTCAAAACGTCTCTTGCCGATAAAGCAAAACGGGCACACGAAGTCGGCGATCACGTCGACATGAAGTGCTGCATTCGATGTGACGCGGTCGTCGTTTCGGGCGATGCTGGATAGTGTCTCGTTCACGGGCTCAATCCTCCTCATCAGCTTGTGAAGTTGGGGCCATTCCGCCGATCTCAAGCCTGGCCCAGTCGCGTTGAACCCAGGATGAACAGCACCCTTCACCTGATTGGACGCCGCAGCGGCCTACAAGTTTGGATATTTTTCTTCGAAATTAGCAGAAGTTTCCAGAAATAGATGTAAAACGGGTGTAAATGCGTCGATATCCTGCGATTGCGTAAGAGTTATCGGCCCAAAGTATTGGCGATTGACAAATAAACTCCTTAGCACTTTGGACGATTTTTGTCGACGTTAAGCATTTTTTATAACAATTAAGATGCGTTTCACGCTTTTTAGCAGCTCCAGGCCGGCTGATTTCCGTTCACCGCTGTGCTTGGTCGGATACTTTCGGAAAAATAGGCTGCCTTGAAGCAATTTTTCGAATATTTAAGCGGCGTTCGCGGCTTTTAGTATCTTTTTTTGCCCTGAAGATGCCTGATCCCTTTCACCCAGGCAATGTAGGCGATACCGCCGGACAGCAGGAAATTCCAAATCTCGGGCATCGTAACGAAGCCCGTGCCGGTTTCGACCATGCGATCGGTCAACAGCAGAGTCCGCATAGCCATGCCGATAATCAGCGCCGAGATTGTCACGAGCGACTCGAATGCGCTGATCAGCACGGTCCACGCAGGATGCCAGAGCATTAGCGCGAGACACGTAAAACATAGCGCGTAATAGGCGATTCGCGCCATCGGCAGGGGCTCGAGAAAGGCCAGGCGAAAATTGAAACCGAAGGCGAAATCGAGCACCACGAATACGGCCGTCGCGGCGTAGTAAAGGACGAGAATCCTGCTCGAGTCGGTGTGGGCCGGGAGTACGACGGCCAGGCTCCTGGTAACAATTTGTTGCAAGCATCACTTGTGGCGCCAATTTGTGCAATATTCCGCTTCCCCGCCCGGTCTGTTAGGGCAGGTATCACTTTTGGGAGTCCACGCGTGTTGATCAGGAAGCCGGCCGATATTCGACCATCAGAAATTACGAGCGAGCGGAATTACCTCGATCGGCGCGCCTTCATGCGCGCCGGAGCGCTGGTCGGCGGCTCGATTTTGGCGCCGTCAGCTATGAGCGCCGTTGTGCCGGACAAGCGCGGTGCGAAGCTTGCTGGCATCGGCAGGAGTTCCTTCAGCACTGACGAAACACCGAACAGTTTCGAAGATATCACCACCTACAACAACTACTACGAGTTTGGAACTGGCAAGAGCGATCCCTACGAGAACGCGCAGGACTTTGATCCTCTGCCATGGACCATTAAGGTCGAAGGACACGCCGAAAAAACGGGCACCTTCGATTTCGAAGACTTCGTCAAGCCATTCGATCTTGAAGAACGAATCTACCGCATGCGCTGCGTGGAAGCCTGGTCCATGGTGATCCCATGGGTTGGAATTTCTTTGGCGGAAGTCGTCAAACATTTCAAGCCAACGTCGAAAGCCAAATACATTGCTTTTGAAACGCTGAATGATCCAAAGCGCATGCCGGGCATTCGCCGGGGGTCGCTTGACTGGCCATACCGTGAAGGGCTGACCATTGCCGAGGCCACCAATCCTCTGCCCATACTCGCTGTCGGTCTGTACGGCGAAGTGCTGCCGAACCAGAACGGCGCACCGATCCGGCTCGTCGTTCCCTGGAAGTACGGCTTCAAAGGCATCAAGGGCATCGTTCGCATGCGCTTCACTGACAAGCAGCCGCAGACCAGCTGGAACATGGCGCAGGCGCGCGAGTACGGCTTCTACGCCAACGTGAATCCGAATGTCGATCACCCCCGCTGGAGCCAGGCGCGGGAAAGACGCATCGGTTCAGGGCTCTTTGCGAGCAAGCAGCCGACGCTGATGTTCAATGGCTACGGCGATGAGGTCGCACACCTGTACAAAGGCCTCGATCTGCGCCGCAATTACTGACGCGGACTTGGATACGCTCACGCAAGTTCGTCGCATCTGGAAGCCCGTTGTATTCCTGCTCTGCCTGGTCCCCGCGCTCCTGGTCGTTACCGATGCCTTCGAACTGACGGGCCGGCTGGGCGCGAATCCGGTTGAGGAGATTCAGGACCGCTTCGGCATCTGGGCATTGCGATTCATCATAATTACGTTAGCCGTCACGCCGCTGCGCCGTATCACTGGCTGGAACTGGCTGACGCGTTTCCGGCGCATGTTCGGCCTTTTCACGTTCTTTTACGTACTGATGCATTTTCTAACCTGGCTGATACTCGACCAGGGCTTATTGCTGTCTGCGGTTCTGGAAGACATCGTCGAGCGGCCGTTTATCACAATCGGCTTCGTCGCTCTGCTGCTGCTGACGGCGCTGGCTGCCACCTCCACCAATGCGATGCGCCGACGCCTGGGGCGGCGCTGGCAGACGCTGCACAACGCGACCTATGCCATCGGAATACTTGGTGTCTGGCACTACTGGTGGCAGGTCAAAAAGGACGTAAGCGAACCTCTCGTTTACGCCGCGATCCTGGCCGTACTGCTGGGCGCCCGCGTCATCTGGAGCCAGGTTCATAAGAAAAGACGGCGTCGAGCGGCTCACCAAATACCGCAGCAATCTTGAAAGCAGCCTCCAGCGAGGGCGAGTATTTTTCCTTTTCGATGGCAACGATCGTCTGGCGCGTAACGCCCACTTTCTCAGCCAGCGCCTGTTGAGTCATCTCGCCGTGTTGGAAGCGCAGCGCCCGGATATTATTGCGAACGTGAGTCTTGGCCATCAGGCCGAGAACCGATAGTAAGCAATCTGCGAAATGAGTTTCGCGACCTCGGAAACCGTCAGCGCGAACAGGATCGAGACGGCAATCGTCAGCGCGGTCATGGTTTCTGCCACCTCGAACGCCTCGACGGCAATTATGCGTCCAACCAGTGAAAACAACGCGATCCCCAGGACGTAGCCGGCAATACGCTCGGCCTTGAGGTTTATAAGTGCGTCCCTCTCGTCGCTTGCGCCGCCGTCTGCGGCAGCGATAACGGATTGGTAGATCGCTTCAATAATGATCAGCGCAACGATGCAGCCAATGCTAAGCCAGACCAACCTACCCGGATCTGACGCATAGCTAGCAGCGTTGAACGCTGCAGGGAAAAACCAGTATGAGACCAGGGCCAAGGCCACGAGTGAGCCCCACGCACTTTTCTCCTTAAACGTCATGTTCATTGATGTCTCCGTCAAGTTCGTCAATGAAAGTAATGTATAGAATTTTTTACATTATGTCTATCTTTTTTTACACACTCAAGCAAAGAAAAGCCGGGGCGGCCGCAGCCGTCCCGGCAATATCACACAGCTATGTCGTCATGCGACTTTGACTGTGTGCCTTTCCGCTGCCCGGATTTTGGGAAGCGTGACGTTAAGGATCCCGTCCTTCAACTCGGCGTGGATATTGTCGAGATCCACTTCTTCCGGCAACAAGACCGTCCTCATGAATGTGCCGTAGCCGAGCTCGTGCCGATAGAACGTGTCCTCGGTCTCTTCTTCCTCGAACTTCCTCTCGGCCTCAATCCTCAGGCGATTAGCCGAGATTGTGACCTCGATGTCGTCCTTTTCTACGCCGGGCAGTTCGCCACGGACAACGAGCTCTTTGTCGCGGTCAATGACATCGAGGCGGAATTCCCCCTCCATGTCGATATCTCTCGACCACTTCCGTCCAAAGGGCTCAAACGTCTCCATCCAGCGGCGTGGTGGGAAGTCCTCAAGGAACTCCTCCATGCTCTGGGTGAGAGGCATCGTCCGTCTTACATCAATCGCCCCTTTGCGAGGCTCGATTTTGCGCAGGATTGACATGTGACACACCTCCTTCCCTTAGCATTGCCGGCAATCCTCCGCCAGCACATCATTTATACGCCTCACCGGAAAGACGGCAATTCGGAGATGTGCGCATTGACAGTCATCGGGAGCCGTGACCAAAACCGGTCGATGCGAGTTCTCCCCGTGCTACGACACAATTCTTAACAATTGCCGCATTCCTCGGCCACGCAATATCAGCAATACTTTGCGCTACTAATCGTGAACAGATCACGACATCCAGGAGTGTCTTGAAATGAACGACATCATTAACGGCTTAACCGGATTCTTGGGGCCCGCGGGCTCCAGCGCGTTGGGTCACGCACTGCTCGGACTTGCAATTCTCATCATCGGTCTTTTTATCGTCAAGCTGGTCATTGGCGTCTTCAAGCGCATGCTGAAAAAAGCATCAATACTGCATCGCAGCAACCCTGACGGTTCCGTGACGGACCTGGTATCGCCCATTGCTTCTCTGGTCAAAGCGGTGCTTACGATCTTCGTGCTCATCGCCGTGCTGCAACATTTCGGACTGACCGATGTATTGGAGCCATTGAAGAACATGGCCAACAAGTTCATGGGAGCGATACCCAACATCATTGGTGCCGGTGTCATCGGCTACGCGGGCTGGATTATTGCAAAGATTGTTTCCCAGCTGGCGGGCGTGGGACTTGCCAAGATTGACGAGCAACTTGCCGAGCGTTTGGGAAACAAGGACATCAGTATCTCCAAATTCGGTAGCGCACTGATCATGGCCATCATCCTGTTGCCGATTGCGGTTTCGGCGCTGGGCGTCCTCAACATTCCGGCGATCTCAGACCCCGCTTCCGCAATGATCGAAAAACTGATGGCGGCGGTACCCAACATCGTTGGCGCCGGCATCATTCTGCTGGTCGTGTACTTTGCCGCGAAATTTGTCGTCTTCATTCTTAGCGGTATTCTCCAAGGTGCCAACATCAATGCCTTGCCGCAGAAGATGGGCATTCAGGGCATGTTCACCGAGACTTTCACACCCACGCGACTCGTCGGTGCTGCAATCATGTTCTTCTCGATGGTGGCCGCAGCCACCGCTGCCGTAAACATCCTTGGCATCGATATCATCTCCGAGGTGTTCGCCAGGGTTCTCGAATTCGGCGGCGGCATCCTGGTTGGTGGCGTGATTCTGATTATCGGCAACTTCCTCAGCTCGATTGCCTACAACAAGCTGTCAAGCCATGGCAGTGGTGGTGTCGCGAACATTGCCAGAATAGCCATCCTTGGCCTTGTGCTGGCGATGGGTCTGAAGGCGATGGGTCTTGCCGACAATATTGTCACCATGGCGTTCGGCTTTACGCTCGGAAGCGTTGCCGTTGCAACTGCACTGGCGTTTGGTCTGGGTGGCAGAGATGCAGCCAAAGCGATTGCGGACGGCTGGGCGCAGAAGATCAAACTTCAGTAATTGACGCTCTGCTGGTAGAAAAATGGGCCGCTCACGCGGCCCATTTTTTTTGCGGATGGCGCTGTCAGTTTTTTGCAAGATACGCGAACGGCCAGAAGGAGACACATGCCGAGCCTGTTCCGTGACGAGATTTAAATGTCGGCTCGATTCCTCGCTCGTTCCATCATCTTGTCACGAAGCCCGGCCAGTGCTTTTCGGCTGTCATTGTCAAGATCAGCAGGCATTGACGCAAATGCTGACAGCATCGCAATATCGTTCGCCTCGGCTAAATTAACGTTCATTAACTGCAGTTCTTGCTCAATTCTGTCTAACGTCAGGCTCGACAAGTCGTTCTCCGAAAGAGTACCGGCGGTAATTATAGGGGTTCGGCTTCAAGAAAACAGCGACGCAGTAGACGAATTACAGTTGCGGCGTTAGCTTGCCCCGAGCATTCTTTAGGAAGCCGCGCGATGTTACGATTCGCCTGTGGAAAAGTACTTTAAGCGACTGCATGACCGCTGCGAGCCGCCCGGGCTCGAGCGCGCAATCCTGCGCCTGCTACCGAAGGCCCTCCTTATCGGTACGATGATTCCCCTGAGCCTCTCGGTATTCGTGCGGGTACTCCCGCCGGCGAATAGCACCGATCTCGCCAAATCGATCCTTAGCGTGGACATCTTCTCGTTCGCAACGGCCCTGACATTCTGGGTAGCGGCGCTCACCGTCGCGATCGGCTGCGTCGTTGTCTCCATTATGAAGGGCCCGGGCTATGTCGCCGATGCCTACCCGGTGGCGCATGCCAGCCGTCCTCACGGTGACAATGAGTGCAAATCGGAGACGACCAGTCAGCCGGACCTGCCATCGCATAAATAAGCCGTTCGCCCTGTCAAATGTTCGCCCAAAAAAAAGCCCGGCAAAAGCCGGGCTCTTTTGTTTTGCAATGGAAGAAATCGCGACTGATACCGCTCTTACATCATTCCACCCATGCCGCCCATGCCGCCCATGTCAGGCATCGGCGGACCACCCGCGTCGTCCTGCGGTGCGTCAGCGACCATCGCTTCGGTCGTCAACAGCAGGCCGGAGACGGAAGCCGCATTCTGCAGCGCATAGCGGGTGACCTTGGTCGGATCGAGAATACCCTGTTCGATCATATCGCCGTACTCACCGGTCGCAGCGTTGTAACCGAAGTTGCCCTTACCCAGGACGACAGCGTTAAGCACGACGCTTGCGTCGCCGCCTGCGTTGCGGACGATCTGACGCAGAGGCTCTTCGACCGCACGCTTCAGGATACCGATGCCGACATTCTGGTCGTCATTATCACCCTTGAGCTTCGCGATCGCCTTAACAGCTCGAATGAACGCAACACCACCACCCGGTACAACGCCTTCTTCAACAGCGGCGCGAGTGGCGTGCAGAGCATCTTCAACGCGAGCTTTCTTTTCCTTCATCTCGACTTCAGTAGCAGCACCAACCTTGATTACCGCAACACCGCCGGACAGCTTGGCAACACGTTCCTGCAGCTTCTCTTTGTCGTAGTCCGACGAAGAATCTGCAATCTCGGCGTTGATCTGCTCGACGCGACCTTTGATTTCGGCCGCTTTGCCAGCACCATCGATGATCGTTGTAGCTTCCTTGGTGATCTGGATCTTCTTTGCCTGGCCAAGATCGTCGATCGTTGCCTTCTCGAGCGACAGGCCTACCTCTTCAGAGATAACCTGCCCGCCGGTCAGGACCGCGATGTCCTGCAGCATGGCTTTGCGACGATCGCCGAAACCCGGTGCCTTGACCGCGGCAACCTTGACGATGCCACGAATGTTGTTGACAACCAGCGTAGCCAGCGCTTCACCTTCGACATCTTCGGAAATGATCAGCAGCGGACGTCCTGCTTTGGCAACGCTCTCGAGTACCGGCAGAAGATCACGAATGTTAGAGATCTTTTTGTCGTACAGCAGGATCAACGGGTTCTCATGCTCAATCTGCTGGCTCTGCGCGTCATTAATGAAGTAAGGCGAGAGATAGCCGCGGTCAAACTGCATACCTTCGACAACGTCCAGTTCGTTCGCAAGACCCGAACCTTCCTCAACCGTAATAACGCCTTCCTTGCCGACTTTGCCCATGGCATCGGAGATGATCTCACCGATCTCGACATCAGAGTTTGCAGAGATGCTGCCAACCTGTGCGATCGCTTTCTCATCTTCGCAAGGCTTGGACATGTTCTTCAACTCGTCGACGATTGCCGCCGACGCTTTGTCGATACCGCGCTTCAGGTCCATCGGGTTCATGCCCGCGGCAACCGACTTCAGACCCTCGCGCAGGATAGCCTGGGCAAGAACCGTAGCGGTTGTCGTACCATCACCTGCAACATCAGAGGTCTGGGAAGCGACTTCCTTGACCATCTGTGCGCCCATATTTTCGAATTTGTCTTCGAGCTCGATTTCCTTGGCAACCGAAACGCCGTCTTTCGTGACGGTCGGTGCGCCAAAGCTCTTATCGAGCACGACGTTGCGGCCTTTAGGACCCAGGGTCACTTTAACCGCGTTCGCGAGAACGACAACGCCGGCAAACATCTTCTGCCGCGCATCATCGCCAAAACGTACTTCTTTAGCAGCCATCTTAAGATTCCTCTTTTGACTGAGACGGCCGGAGCCGCCTGCTGATTATGAAAACTGTTCGGGTGTCCGGCGGCTTAGCCTTCGATAACTGCCATGATGTCGTCTTCCTTCATCACGAGCAGTTCTTCACCTTCAACCTTGACTTCCGTGCCGGCGTACTTGCCAAAAAGGACCTTGTCGCCAACTTTGACATCGAGCTTGCGGACTTCGCCGTTTTCGAGAATTTTGCCGTTGCCTGCAGCGATGACTTTACCCTTGATGGGTTTTTCAGCCGCAGCGTCAGGAATGACGATCCCACCGGGTGACTTGCGCTCTTCTTCCATGCGCTTAACGATGACCCGATCATGAAGCGGACGCATCTTCATGGTGCATTTCTCCTATAAGTTATTAATTTACAACCGATTTTCGGCGATGTTCGGGCCTTGCGCTGTTAGCACTCGGCCACGAGGAGTGCTAATAATAGGCATGAGCGCAGAGATTTCAAGGTCCAGGCGCTTACTTTTTTGGCAAAAAATCAGACCTGCATCGGTGACACCGGCCCGCTTTGGAGTAACAATCCCTACGTCTGCACGGTCCGATCGTGCAGGCTCCCTCATTCCTGACCGCTACAGACTCCCGATTATGACCAAGACTGGAAACCTATCTCCTACACTCCTGCTCGCCTTCTGCCTGGCGACACCGGCTTTCGCCGACCAGGCGCCGCCAAAGGTTACCGAGGCTTTCCAGTACGTCGTGAGTGACACGGGCGATGCACTCGAGATTGACTGGGCGATAGACGAATGCTGCTACCTGTACCGCGACAAGCTCACGTTCGAAAGCGGCAGTGGCACAATTGTGTTCGGCGATATCCTGCTGCCTGAAGGCCTGCCGCATGAAGACGAGTTTTTCGGCAAGCAGCAGGTCTACCGCGATCGCTTTTTCGTCACGATCCCGTACACGGCAGCAGGCGACCGCCCGCAAACGGCGGAACTGATCATCAAGAGCCAGGGCTGCAACGACGTCATCGGAATATGTTATCCGCCGCAAACCTGGACCGACATGGTCAAGCTGCGCAAGGTCGCCAGTGGCGCACCGAAGCTTAAACTGGGGCAACTCAGCAGCACGGCCGGCAGCGACAGCGAGTTCCCGCCTGTCGATGAAGTGTTCTTCCCGGAAATGTTCCCGGTCGATGGCAACACGGTTGAAGTCGGCATACGCGTGGTCCCGGGCTTCTACCTTTACAAAGACAAAATCTCGGTTCGCTCGCTGAGCGACGACGCCAAGGCCGGCCGGCTCGACTTGCCGAAAGGCAAAATGAAAAACGATGAGTACTTCGGCGAAATGGAAGTCTATCTCGACAGCATGCTGGCGCCGCTGGCCATTGCCCGGGCGACACCCGAGGCCATGGACCTCGAGCTTGAGCTCAAGTACCAGGGTTGCGCTGAAGGCGGTCTTTGTTACATGCCGCAGACCCGTGTGATAACAGTCAGCTTGCCCGAAGCGTCGGCGGTTTCAGACCTGTCTGCGTTATCTTCCAACACCGCCCCGGTCAGCGAGCAGGCGCGACTCGCGCAGATCATCACGGGCTCCAGCATCTGGGTAACCATCGGCCTGTTCTTCCTCGCCGGGCTTGGCCTCGCGTTCACGCCCTGCGTGCTGCCAATGGTGCCGATTTTGTCGGGCATCATCGCTGGCGAAGGCGATGACGTCACGCCGATGCGGGGATTCACGCTCGCGCTGAGCTACGTCCTCGGCATGGCGCTGGTTTACACGGGGGCCGGCATTGTCGCAGCAGCTGCCGGCCTGCAGCTGCAGGCGACATTCAATCAACCCTGGATACTCATCCTCTTTGCGGGCGTGTTTGTAATCCTCGCGTTGGGCATGTTCGGTGCATACGAACTGCAAATGCCGAGTAGCATCCAGGGCAAAGTCTCGAGCGTCAGTGGTAAACAAAAAAGCGGCACGATGATAGGCGCGTTTGTCATGGGTGCGTTGTCCGCCCTCATAGTCACAGCCTGTGTCGCGCCAGCGCTGATCGCGGCCCTTACCGTCATGGCGCAGACCGGAGACATGCTGCGTAGCGGTAGCGCCTTGTTTGCAATGAGTCTGGGCATGGGCGCCCCGCTACTGCTCGTGGGCGCGGCGCAGGGCAAACTGTTGCCCAAGGCAGGGCCCTGGATGATAGCGGTCAGAAACGCGTTTGGCTTCATGATGCTTGGGCTCGCAATCTGGATGTTGTCCAGAATCCTGTCCGGCAACATAACGATGCTGCTCTGGGCCGTGCTGATCTTTATGGGCGGCGTGTTCATGGGCGGCCTGACGACGTTGACGAGCGAATCGGCTGTCGCACAGAAAGTCGGCAAAGGATTCGGCTTCCTGGCCATCATATACGGCGTCATCCTGTTACTAGGGGCGCTGACGGGCGGCAGCAATCCGCTGCAGCCGCTGGCGAGTATCAATCTCGGCGGTGCGACAACCGTTGCCGAAACAGAGCACGCGTTACCTTTCCGACGCGTCAAGACTGTCGATGATCTGGATCGCGAACTGGCGGCCGCATCGAGCCAGGGCAAGTCCGCGTTTCTGGATTTTTACGCGGACTGGTGTGTATCCTGCAAAGAAATGGAGGCATATACATTTACCGACGGTGATGTGCAGGCAGCACTCTCGAACACGATATGGCTGCAAGCGGACGTCACCGCCAACGATGAAGCCGACCAGGCGCTGCTGGAACGCTTCGGCGTATTCGGGCCGCCCACCATCATTTTCTTCGGTACGGACGGCCTGCAGCGCCACGGCTACGAAGTCGTGGGTTACATGAAGGCTCCGGACTTTGCCGAACATCTGCGCCAGGCTTTGGGCGAGGCCACAACAATAAGCGCACAAGCCAGCCAATAAACTAAAGGCAAAACGTGTCCAGAGTAATGTTGATTTTCGCAACCGCGCTGCTTGCACTGCTGGCCGGCGCGTTGTTTTATGCCGCCAGGTTTCCTGTCACTGCACCACCCGGCCCCGCGCCTGTATCAGCACCGGCAGCGGCAGCTGCGCCCAAGGTCCTCGAGGTCGTAACTCATCCGGCGTTTACTTTGCCCGACATCGCCGGCACTGAGCGCGATTTCTCTGAGTGGCAGGGCAAGAATCGCCTCGTCAATTTCTGGGCCACGTGGTGTGCGCCCTGCCGGCGCGAGATCCCGTTGTTGAAGGATTTTCAGGTCGCGCAGTCAGGCAACGGCTTCCAGGTCATCGGCATCGCCGTTGATTACCCCGAAGCGGTAGCGGCTTACGACGAGTCGGCCGACTTCAATTACCCGGTGCTCGTCGGAGAGCAGGACGCGATGGCGGTTGCCGAGTCGTCCGGCATCGAATTCATCGGTATGCCGTTCACGATGTTCGTCGCTTCCGATGGCGAGTACCTGGGCGCCTATATCGGAGAGCTGCACCAGCCGCATCTCGACAAGGTCGTCGAAGTGATGACGCGCCTCGACCGGGGCGAGATCGAAAAAGACGAGGCGAAAACAAGCCTGAAGGCGCTCTGAGTCGCCCCGGAGTACCCGCAGGCCGGCCGCGGCAATTAATTTGCCCTAATATCTTGAAAAAGGGTTAGTATTGCTGCCATCTTCGGCAATCTCGCTGGGAATCCCGGCACATGTCCGTATTCTTGCTCATCAACGGCCCCAACTTGAACCTGCTCGGTTCGCGTGAGCCGGACGTCTATGGCGCAACGCGCCTCGACGATATCGAAGCACGCTGCGTCGGTCTCGCCGGCGAGCTCGGGCACGAATTAAGCTGTTTCCAAAGCAATGCCGAGCATGAACTCATTGACCGCGTACAGAAAGCGGCTGCGGACGGGGTCGACTTCATCATCCTGAACCCCGGCGGCTATACGCATACGAGCGTCGCATTGCGCGATACGTTTCTCGCGGTTCAGATTCCGTTTATCGAAATACACCTGAGCAACACGTTTGCGCGGGAAGAATTCAGGCACAACAGCTACTTCAGCGATATAGCGAGGAGCTGCCTTTTCGGGTTTGGGGCTTACGGCTACGAACTGGCCTTGCAGGCCGCCAGTCATTTCGTTGCCAGTACCGGGGACTAAGCGATGGATATAAGAAAGGTAAAAAAACTGATCGAGCTGCTGGATGAATCCGGTATCGCCGAGATTGAAATTACCGAAGGGGAAGAGTCGGTAAGAATCAGCCGCTACTCACAGCACGCGCCCGTTGCGGCGCCTGT
>JBATHK010000160.1:0-3761 GCA_049666725.1 Woeseiaceae bacterium | reverse complement strand
TTCATCGACTTTCTGGCTGAGCGCTTTTCCGGCACGCCCCGCTGGGATCGCGACTGCAAGCTGCCTAGGAAGAGGCAGGGGTCAGCGACTTGAAGGCCGCCAACGCCCGTTCCCGTGACGACTTGAGGTCAACCACCGGCGCCGGGTAGTCGCGGCCAATCTGCACGCCGGCTTCGCGCAGAATTTCCGGCGGTGCTTCCCACGGGTTGTGGATAAATTTGTCGGGCATCGAGGCGAGTTCGGGTATGTAGCGACGTACATAGTCACCCTCGGGGTCGAATTTCTTGCCCTGTGTCACCGGGTTGAAAATCCTGAAGTAGGGGGCTGCGTCCGCACCGCATCCGGCGATCCATTGCCAGCTCGCACTGTTATTGGCGAGATCTGCGTCAACGAGCGTATCCCAGAACCACTTTGCGCCATGGTGCCAGTGCTGTAACAAATTCTTGACCAGGAACGAGCCGACGACCATGCGAACACGGTTATGCATGTAACCCGTGCGCCAGAGTTCGCGCATGCCGGCGTCGACGATCGGATAGCCTGTCGTTCCGCGCTGCCAGCGCTGCAACGATTCGTCGTCCTCGCGCCAGGGAAAGCGATCAAACTTGCGCTGCAGGTTGTCGGTCGTGATCGTCGGCTGGTTGTACAAAAGATTATTGGAGAACTCCCGCCAGCCCAATTCGCTGAGAAAACGATCAGCGTCAGGCGTCAGTTGCTGGCCTGAATTCCTTTCCTGCACGGCAAACCAGACCTGGTTCGGTGAAATCTCGCCGAAGTGCAAATGCGGCGAGAGTCGCGACACGTACTGCTGATCCGGGCGATTGCGGCCTTCGTCGTAGTGGCCGATACCTGATGACAGGAATGTCTCCAGCCTCTCCGCAGCACCGTCTTCGCCCGGTGACCACGTCTCGGACATTTCCGCATACCAATTGGTCCTCGGCACTAGCTCGAGTTCATCGAGCGAGACGCCTGCGTCGGCGTCATGAAGCGGAATGTCATGTGCTGCCGGCAGCGGTTGCCGGGGTGGAATTCCATTCTCCAAACAGCCTTTTCGGTAGAACGGTGTAAAAACCCTGTACGGCGTGCCGTCGGGTTTGTTCGTATTCGGCGGCTCGAAAAGAACAGATCCGTTAGAGCTCTTGACGGCAACCGAGTCGCCAAGCAGTTCGTCCTTGATAATCGTATCGCGTGCAATGCGCCAGGGTTCATAGCATCGATTCCAGAACACTCCCCCGGCCTTAACGTCGCGTACCAGCTCCGGCAGGATGGACTGTGCATCGCCTCGAAAGAAACGCAGGCCGCCCTTCAGAGATGCACTGAGACTCGAGAGACTCTGGTGCAGCCACCAGCGACTCGCCGAACCCATTTTCCAATCGCCAGCGTTCTCGTCGTCGAGAATATAAATCGGTAGGATAGGTCGACCCTGCCGCCCGGCCGCATCGAGTGCCGGATTGTCCGCCAGGCGCAGGTCCTGCCGGAACCAGACAATTACAGGTGCAGAATCAGACATCGAATTTCTCTGGTCCAGTGGAGTCGAAGCTCAAAAAGCAGTATAGGATCAACGACGCGTGAGAGACGTATTCATTTGTAACACAGCGCATTAAACAGGAATCAGCATAGTGAAAGTCGCAATCATTGGCGGTACCGGGTTTGTCGGCGGTCATTTGACCGAGGCTCTGTTGGCGGCCGGGCACGAAGTGTCACTGCTGGTGCGCACCGGCAGCGAGTCAAAAGTACGCCAAACCGGGCGCGTTATGACGACGTCCGGTGACATTTCATCGGCGGACGCGCTGAAGTCGGTCATGGAGGGTTGTTCCGCGGTCATCTACAATGTTGGCATCCTGCGGGAATTTCCGAGCCGCGGGATCACGTTCGAGGAGTCCCAATATCAGGGGCTTGTGCGCACAGTCGAAGCCGCTCGCGACGGTGGCGTAAAGCGTCTCTTGCTCATGAGCGCCAATGGTGTGAAGCCAGCAGGAACTCCTTACCAGGAGACCAAATTTCGGGCCGAGGAGTATGCACGGCAGAGCGGGCTCGAGGTAACCGTGCTGCGCCCCTCGGTCATCTTCGGCGATCCCGAGGGAAAAATGGAATTCGCTACGCAGCTGTTCAACGACATGGTGCGTCCGCCGATTCCGGCCGTCAGTTTTTTCTCGGGCCGCAGTCCGGATAAGGGCGCGGTCGTGATGTCGCCGGTCCATATCGACGACGTTGCCTGTGCATTTGTTGCGGCGCTGGAAAACGACAAGACGATTGGACAGACGTTTGCCCTTGGCGGACCCGAGGTCTTAACCTGGCAGGCGATGGTTCGCCGTATCGCTGAGGCGACGGGCCGGACCAAGTGGCTCTTGCCGATGCCGATCTGGGTCATGCGAATCGGCGCGACGTTGTTTGACTGGCTGCCGTTCTTTCCTGTCACGCGCGGCCAGCTGACCATGCTCGAAGAGGGAAACACGGCGGATCCCGCGGTGTTGAAGCAGCTGATCGGCCGAGACCCGCAGGATTTCAGCGTTGAGGCTCTGGGCTACCTTAACGGGTAGCCAGAAACTTCCTGTTACACCTGAAAACAGGTTTGTCACCAACGCCGATCGGCTTATCGCTAGATTGCATGCTCCTTAACACTCACGACAACTAGCAAACAAAGGATAAGCAAATGAGCACATCAATCTCGAAACGCACCGGAATTTGGGCCGTCGCCTGCCTCGGCTTCATCGCCGCTGTTGCAAACGCTGGCCACCATGGAATGTACAAAGCAAAAGACATCGTTGACACGGCCGTAGCTGCTGGACAGTTCAATACGCTGGCCGCGGCACTGGAAGCTGCCGATCTGGTAGGGACGTTGAAAGGTGAGGGCCCGTTCACAGTGTTCGCGCCCACGGACGCTGCATTCGCTAAGCTGCCAGAAGGAACCGTCGCTGAGCTGCTGAAGCCCGAGAACCGGGATCAGCTGACAGCCATTCTCACATATCACGTCGTGGCCGGGAAAGTTTACGCAGCCGATGTCGTGAACCTGCAGGCCGCGACAACGGTAAATGGGTCGGATATCAGCATCGCAGTCCAGGATGGCAACGTTCGCATCAATGACGCGAACGTCGTGAAGACCGACATTGCTGCAAGCAACGGCGTCATTCATGTAATTGACACCGTTATTTTGCCTAACTGATCGAGGTAGATCTGAAGGACGGCACAAGGACGTGCCGTAACTCCCGCCATGACCCTGCTTTCATCATTTTCGTCTGACTGTAATGTCGCAATCATAGGTGCGAGCGGTGGCATTGGCGGCGCCATGCTGCGCCTTTTATCCGACGATTCCCGCGTCGCAAACATACATGCTTTCGCCCGTAGCGCAATCGACGCGAGCTTGCCAAAGGTTACGGCGGGAACGATCGATCTCAATAATGAGGACTCGATTGCAAACGCAGCAAAGCTTGCCGCGCAGAACGAACCACTGGACCTCGTTATCGTCACTAGTGGCATCCTCTGGAAAGGTGAGGACCTGCGGCCCGAGAAAAGCATGCGTGAACTGGGCGTGGGTGGGCTAATGCAGCTGTTCGCTGTTAATGCTGCTGGCCCGGCCCTGGTGGCAAAACACTTTCTGCCGGCGCTTCGCAAAAACTCAAAGACGTTGTTTGCGTCACTGTCCGCACGCGTCGGCAGCATCGGTGACAATCGCCTCGGCGGCTGGTATTCATACCGTGCATCGAAAGCGGCGTTGAATATGCTGCTCAAGACCTTTGCCATCGAGCATGCACGACAATGGCCGA
>JBATHK010000159.1:0-31106 GCA_049666725.1 Woeseiaceae bacterium | reverse complement strand
ACGTGCTTGATGACAGCACGCTTTCAAGCGGTAACGGTGCGACCCTTCGCTTTACAAAGGGTACTCACGCATGGGAGACCCGCAGAGACCGGGGTGTCCTGGTTATTAACGCCGATTTGCAGCGCGGACAGTCCTTCAATGATGTTTTTTTTGGGTTTGCATTTGATCGAAGTAACTCCACGAATGGTTCGGACCGCCATCAAATTCGTTATTTGGGTGTTGTGAGTCCGGAGACTGCAAGCGAAGTAATCTACGCAGGCGAGGACAAGATAATTATTTCATCCAGGTGGTATGACGAGGCCAGCGACTGTTATGCGTCCCGAACCACCGACGAATATCAGTGGTCGGACTCAGTCTATGGTACGTTGCAAATGCGACCCATTAGCGCCGACGACAATGAGAATTGCGCGAACAGATAGCAAGACGATTATGCTCGCCGGTGTTATTATTGGATCCCGCAAGAGCTGCGGGGCCCGCAGACAAAACCCACACCAGGAGCCGAATCAATGTCCACCCGTCTTGACCTGTCCAAGCTAAGCCTGATGGACGCCCTCGACCTCGCAAAGCTGATCGAAATGGAGGCGTGCCATCGCTACCAGATGTTCGCTACCCAGTTCGGTCACAGCGGCGGCTACGATGCTGGAGCGTTCTTTGCCACCATGGTCGAGAACGAGGCCAAGCACGGCCAGGAGCTGGAGGTCCGGCGAAAGGCTTTGTTCGGTGATGCTCCCGCAAAACTGACGCTGGATGACCTGTTCGACGTCGAGGCCCCGGAAATGGGGGCACCGCGTCGCGGTATGTCCACGATCGAGGCCTTCGAAATCGGGCTCGCCGCTGAGAAGAAAGCCTACGACTTCTACGACATGGCCTTGCCCGGCATCACCGACCCCGACGTCCGGGAACTGTTCACCGAGCTTCGCGACGAGGAGTTGGAGCACGTCGAGATGCTACGAGAGGCAATGGCCAAACTGCCCAAGAGCGCCAGCGTCGAAGCCGAGTTCGACGTCGAGGACACCCCTTACCTTTAGTCCGTCAAGGGAGCCGGTCGGCTAAACGTCGCAATGGGCGTTTATCGACACGTTCGAGCGTATTTTGCGGCTGCCGTTAGTCAGGCGGCTGGTCCTCTGTTGAGATTCCTCGCCTGATGCGCCGCACCAGCCACCAGATACCGATAATGACGACAGGGACGGCGATCCCGGTGCCAATTTTTGGATCGACCGGCCAGCCGGCGGCCTGACCTGCTTCGAGACCGTATCTCGTGAGTCCCACCATGTAGTAGCTGATCGCGGCGACCGAGAGACCCTCAACGGTCTGCTGCAATCTCAGTTGCAGCTGGCTGCGCCGATTCATCTGCGCGAGCACCTTCTGGTTCTGCGATTCAAGCGTGACGTCCACCCGGGCGCGCAACAGGTCAATGGCCCGATCGATTCGCCGTGACAGGCTCTCGAGCTGGTTCTCAACCGCCTGGCACGTTCGCATGGCGGGCAACAGGCGTCGTTCAAGGAATTTCGTCATTGTTGACATTCCTGGGAACTTCTCCTCGCGCAATTCCGTGAGAATGGCCGCCACCAGGCTTTGGTAGGCGCGCGTAGCCGCGAAGCGGTAGTTGGTGTTCGCCCGGTATTGCTCTACGGTTGCGGCAATCTGGGTAAGCTCGCCAAGCAGCCGGTATTCGTCCTCCGTACTGCTGAGTCCGGAGAACTGATCCATGATCGCCGACAATTTCTTGTCCAGGCACGCGGCTCTTGGTCCGATGTCCTTTGCCTCGGGCAGAGCCAGAAGCGCCAGCAGACGGTATGTCTCGAGGTCCAGTAGCCGCTGCAGAGTGCGCCCGGTCTGAAAATCGCTCAGACCGCGGTTGTAAACCAGAAACCGACCAAAGCCGTCGCTGTGGAGACGAAAGCTGGTCCAGACTACCGCCTTGTCATCGACCACATGGCTGCCAACAAAGGACTGACCCTCGAACCCTGCCGCGAGTACCGGCCCGAACGTATCCGGAGGTGAACCGGTCTGCATCACCACGTGCACGCCGGCGAGAAAAATCCCAGGGATTTTCTCGAGCCAATCTTCGGGCACCAGCGACAGGGCTGATTCAGCGAACGGCGGGTCCGCAACACCTGTCCGGATAAACGTATAGCCGCAGAACTCCGTGTGTCTTTCCACCCGCAGCTCGAACCCGCCCAGCTGCGCGTAGTAACAGCTCGCCTGCGAATCCGGGACGTTCGCGCTGAAGCGCCTCGCCAGGCTCGCAACATGCTCGAAGCTCTCATCCAGCCCGCCTGCATCAGCCAGGAAGACGAGATGTGACACGCTGATGGGCGTACTGAGGAGTGGCGGCGGCCGCGCATGAACTTCTTCATGCAGCAGGTTGCGCAGCGGGTGTATTTCCAGGCGGTTGATCAGCGTGCTGTGCGGGGACCCCTGCGGTTTTTTTATTTCAGTTTTTTCGTTCACCGTCAGTCCCTTTGGTCGGCGAGATCTTCTCACGTTATAAGTCTTGGTCAATTCCGGGAAGTACTTAGGGAGCGCTTTGGCTCAGTGGCAACCGATCGACTAAGCAGCCAACACTGGTATGCTCAGCCAATGAAAACCTGGATCGCACTTATTCGCGGAATCAACGTCGGTGGGCGTAATCGTCTGCCGATGAAAAGCCTTGCAGAGATATTCGAAGCTGCCGGCTGTAAGTCGGTAAAAACCTACATTCAGAGTGGCAACGTTGTGTTCAACGCTCGACTCAATTCCGTGAACAAATTTGCAGACGCTATCGGTAAAGCGATCGAAACACAGCATGGTTTTCGACCCGCCATTCAACTGATAACCACCGACGCGCTCAAAAAGGCAATCACTGCCAATCCGTATCCGCAGGCCGCGCCCGAACCGAAGTCTCTACACCTGTGTTTTCTCGAAAGGCCGCCCCTGAAAGAACAGGTTCGTGATGCTGAGCATCTGTTATCGGCGTCAGAGTCTTTTGCGGTCATCGGCAGCTTTCTCTACTTGCACGCTCCTGAAGGGATCGCCCGATCAAGATTCGCCAAGGGCATCGACAAGGCATTCCAGATGAACGCGACGGCACGGAACTGGCGGACCGTCACAAAACTGGCGCAGTTGGCAGCAACCATCGAATAAAAGCCAAGGCTCGCCGCCTCAATTCACCGGAACGTAATTATGACAGCGCTGTCAATTTCAGGCATAATTGGGCCATCACTGCTTAAACCAACCCCTGCGAGATTTGGAAATAAAATGAAAAATTATCCAACATTGACCAAGATGGGCGTCCTGCACCCAAAACAAATTGACAGTTACTCAGTCAACAGCGTTGGCTATACCGATGTACTCAGGATTGTCTACGAACGTCCGAAAGGCTCCATATTGCCTCAGACCAGGACCTACAAGTTTCCGCGCGTTCAAAAGGCAGTTCAGAACAACAAGGGCAAGAGTGGTGCCGCAGCAGTCATGGAAAGCAACCCGGCCCTTCGCGCGGCGATAGAGGAGTTGAAGAATCTCCTGGAAAAGAAAGAAAAGGCGCAAAATATCGCGAGCGAAATTATCGAAGAACTGCGTTTGCTGGAGGAAGACATTGCCTTGCGTAGCGAGTACATAAGAGCGCTGGTCAGCAAAATTTAAATCTCGAAGTTGCCCGTCGCGATAAGATGCGCGATTATGCCGTGCTTTTCGAAACGCGTGCTTTGGATCAAATTTAGCCAGCAATGCGAATTGAATTAAAATGAATAACAACCACTCAAGGGGTAATACATGAATTTCTCAAGAAATATTGCAACAGTTGCAGTCGCTCTGGCATTACTTGCCGCCTGCGCGCCTGAAGTCAAGGAAGACCCGGCTGTTGGCGCCATGCGCGCCGCCGCTGAAGCTGACAGCCAGAAGCTCGATGCCGTCAACACCTTGATCGAAGTCTGGGATACCAATGAGCTCGACAGGCTCGACGCAATCGCCGTGAGCGACTACGTACGCCGAGCTCCCGATCAGAATGCGGATAGCCTGGACGAGTTGAAAGCATTTATCAGTGAGGTTCATTCCATGTACCCCGACTTCAGTATCACGAATGACGGCGCGGCCGCCGGACCTGCCGGCGTGTTCGTCAAATGGACTGTGACAGGGACCTACATGGGCGAGGGCGCCCGGCCGGTGACGGGTAGTCCCGTCGATCTCTCGGGCATTTCGCTATACCAGTTCAAGGACGGCAAGATTTTCGATGAGCTGGTTATTTTTGATTCCGGCGCGCTGTCGGCTCAGATAGCGGCCTCCGAATAGGCCACAGGGAGAATGAGAAACCCCGCGCTCGGCGGGGTTTCTTCAAGCCGCCGCTTCAAACCTCGAGGTAACGCGCGATGCCCTTGGCGGCCTCACGCCCTTCGTGTACCGCCGTTACGACGAGGTCGGAGCCGCGTACCATGTCGCCGCCCGCGAATATCTTCGGGTTCGTCGTCTGGTACGGATAGGCTCCAAGTGACGCCACGCGAACCCGTCCGCTTTGCAGCGTCTCTATCCTGAACTGATCGAACCACGCAGGCGGGTCAGGCCGAAAGCCAAACGCAATCACGACGGCGTCGGCAGGAAGAACTTCTTCTGAACCTGGAATGATCTCCGGCTGGCGACGGCCGTCCGACCCCGCCGCGCCCATGCGTGTCTCCACAACCCTGACACCAGTAACATGCTCATCACCGAGTATCTCGACCGGCTGCCGGTTGAACAGGAAGCGAATTCCTTCTTCCTTGCTGTTGGCAACCTCACGGCGCGACCCCGGCATGTTCGCCTCGTCGCGGCGATAGGCACAGGTCACACTCTCTGCGCCCTGCCGTATCGCCGTGCGATTGCAGTCCATGCCCGTGTCGCCACCACCAAGAACGACAACGTTCTTGCCGGCAAGATCGATATACGGCGTTTTCGACTCATCGTGACCGAGTTCCCGGTACACGTTGCCTACCAGGTAGGGCAAGGCCTCGTATACGCCCGGCAGATCCTCGCCCGGGAATCCTCCGCGCACGTAGCTGTAGGTGCCCATGCCAAGAAAGACCGCATCGTATTCATCCAGCAGGTCCTGGAACGGTTTGTCCTCGCCAATGCGCGTGTTGAGAACAAACTTGACCCCCATGCCCTCGAGAATTTCGCGGCGCTGATCGACAATGTGTTTTTCGAGCTTGAAAGGCGGTATGCCGTAGGTCAGCAAGCCACCGATCTCCGGGTATGAATCGTAGACAACAGAACCAATACCGTTGCGCGCGAGTACGTCGGCGGCGGCAAGTCCGGCCGGACCCGCGCCGACGATACCAACACATTTATCGGTGCCGACAACATTGGACATGTCCGGACGCCAGCCCTGCTTCACGGCCTCGTCGGTAATGTAGCGCTCAATATTGCCAATGCTAACCGCGCCAATGCCGTCGTTGAGCGTACAGGCGCCCTCGCACAGGCGGTCCTGTGGACAAATGCGGCCACAGATCTCGGGCAGTGAATTCGTCTGGTGCGACAGCTCGGCCGCCTCGAACAAGCGGCCATCTTCTATAAGCGCCAGCCAGTTCGGAATATAGTTGTGTACCGGGCACTTCCATTCACAGTAAGGGTTTCCACAGGACAGGCAGCGGCCCGCCTGCGCGGCCGCATTCGCGCCGTCGTAGTGCCCGTAAATCTCGCCGAAGTGCTTAATGCGCGCTTCGGCGGGCTCCTTGTCCGGATCACGCCGTGGCACTTCCAGGAATTGCAGTGGATGTTTTGCCATTACGCGGCCCGCCGCAGCGATTCGATGAGCGAACCCAGCTCGCTCGCCTTCGGCTTGATCATCCAGAACTTCGGCAGGAAGGTGCGATAGTCATCCAGGATCGCTGATCCCCATTCGCTGCCTGTTGCTTCAACATGTGTCGTAATTAGCGAGCGCAGGTGATGCAGATGCGCCTCCATGCTTTCCGGAGTGATGCGATGAATGTCGATGAGCTCATGATTGTAGCGATCGACAAAATCACGATCGATGTCGAGTACGTAGGCGAAACCGCCGGTCATGCCGGCGCCAAAATTAACGCCGGTGCTACCGAGGACCACGACAACGCCGTCCGTCATGTATTCACAACAGTGATCCCCGGTGCCCTCGATGACCGCCGTGGCTCCCGAATTTCTTACCGCGAAACGCTCACCGGCGCGACCTGCCGCAAACAGGCGGCCGCCGGTCGCACCGTAAAGGCAGGTGTTACCAATAATAGCCGTGTCATGCGCAATGTAGCCGGCCTCAGCGGGCGGATGAATTGTGATTTTCCCACCGCACATGCCTTTGCCCACGTAGTCATTTGCGTCACCGGTCAGCGTGAGGTTCAGACCCGACAGGTTCCATGCGCCGAAGCTCTGGCCGGCCGTGCCGCGCAACCGGATATCCAGCGGCGCTTCGCGCATACCGTGGTTGCCGTGTCGACGGGCGATTTCTCCGGCGAGCCGTGCACCGATCGAACGATTGAAATTCTGCACGTCAAACTCGAACCGGCCGCCCGTCATCGACTCAATCGCCGGCAGGGTTGTTGCGACCATTCTCTCCGCCAGCTCACCCTTGTCGAAAGGTTCGTTGCGCAGATCGGTGCAGAACTGTGGTCCAGCCTTCGCAAGTCCGTCGCTGGACACAATCGGGCTGAGATCGAGGCGCGACTGCCGCTCAGTCTCACCGGGCTGCAGTTCCAAGAGGTCAGCGCGGCCAATCAGCTCCTCGAGCCTGCGTATACCGAGCTCGGCCATGAGACGACGCACTTCTTCAGCTATGAAATGGAAGAAGTTAATCACCATCTCGGGAAGACCAACAAAATACTCGCTGCGCAGAACATTGTTCTGGGTAGCAACGCCGGTTGCACAGTTGTTCAGATGACAGATGCGCAGGTACTTGCATCCCAGCGCGACCATCGGTCCGGTGCCGAAACCGAAGCTCTCGGCGCCCAGCATGGCGGCCTTGACGACGTCGAGACCGGTTTTCAGGCCACCGTCAGTTTGCAGCCGCACTTTGTGACGCATGTCCTGCTTTCTCAAGACCTGGTGCGTCTCGGATAAACCCAGCTCCCAGGGACTGCCCGCATACTTGACCGAGCTAAGGGGGCTGGCGCCCGTGCCTCCATCGTAACCTGAAATAGTAATGAGGTCGGCATACGCCTTAACGACACCAGCGGCAATAGTGCCAACCCCCGGCTCCGCGACGAGCTTCACAGAAACCAGCGCATCAGGATTGACCTGCTTGAGGTCAAAGATCAGCTGCGCGAGGTCCTCGATGGAATATATATCATGATGCGGCGGCGGCGATATCAGGCCGACGCCGGGCTTCGCATAACGAAGCTTCGCAATCATTTCGTTTACTTTGTGACCCGGTAGCTGCCCACCCTCACCCGGCTTCGCGCCCTGGGCGATCTTGATCTGGATTACCTCGGCGTTGATGAGGTATTCCGCCGTCACTCCGAATCGTCCCGACGCCACCTGCTTGATCTTCGACATCCGTTCGTTGCCGTACCGCGCTGGATCTTCGCCCCCCTCGCCCGAGTTGGAACGTCCACCCATGCGATTCATGGCAATTGCGAGCGCTTCATGGGCTTCAGGCGACAGCGCACCGAGCGACATTCCGGCACTGTCGAAGCGCGGCAGTATTTCCTCGACAGATTCGACTTCGTCGAGTGGTACGGGCGGGCCGGCCGGCGTGATTTTCATCAGGTCGCGAAGCGTCGCGACGGGTCGTTCGTTTACGAGTCTCGCGTACTCCTGGTAATGCGCGTAATCACCCGACCGTACGGCTGCCTGCAGCGTCGCGACGACGTCGGGGTTGTAGCAATGATACTCACCGTCATGTACGTACTTGAATAAGCCGCCCTGCAGAATCGACAGTCGCGGATCCCATGCGGATGCCGCCAGCGCTTTTTGATCGCTAATCAGATCCTCAAAGTTGCTGCCCTGTATGCGCGATGTCGTACCTTTAAAGCACTTCTCGACTATTTCGCTATGCAAGCCAACGATTTCGAACAGCTGTGCGCCACGGTAGCTCGAGATCGACGAAATACCCATCTTCGACATGATCTTGAACAATCCCTTGCGAATTCCGCGTCGGTAGCTGCGGCCAAGCTGCTGCTGCTTGTCGGGATTTCCGCGCCGCGCGATTTCGTGCAGCGACTGGTAAACCAAGTACGGATAGACCGTGGTGGCACCGTAGCCGATCAGGCACGCGACATGATGCGAATCACGAGCGACGCCGGTTTCGACGATAATGTTGGCGTCGCAGCGCAGGCCTGCTTCGACCAGGTGATGATGCACGGCGCCCGTCGCGAGCAGCGCGTGTACCGGAATTTTGCCCTGCTCAAGATATCGATCGCTCAGCATCAGCAGCAAATTGCCGTCACGCACACCTTGCTCGGCCTCGCTGCAGATCTTGTCGAGCGCTTCGACCAGGCTCATGTTCTCGTCAACGTTTAGATCAATGAACGTGCAGCTGTCCTCGAACATGTCCGGGCCCAGCAGCTGGCGCAGCTTGGCCTGCGACAATACGGGTGAGTTGATAATGACGTGCTGCGCGTGCTGCGGGCCGATTTCAAAAAGGTTCGATTCGCGGCCGATATTGGTCTGCAATGACATGACGATACGTTCGCGCAGGGAATCGATAGGCGGGTTCGTTACCTGCGCAAACTGCTGCCTGAAGTAATCGAATGGCGATCGTATCTTCCTGGACAGCACGGCCATCGGCGTGTCATCGCCCATCGAGCCAACCGCTTCCATTTCGGCTTTCGCGAGCACGGCAACGATCTCACTGAGTTCTTCGCGCGTCAGGTTGAACATCTTCTGGTAAGTAGCAAGTACTTCCGGTTCCATTGGCTCCGCAGCCGTCGCCGTGTCGACGAGCTGGGAATCGAGATACCGGATGCCTTTCTTCAGCCACTTCTTATAAGGTGCGCGCGTCTTCAAAATATCGTGGATCTCGTCGTTATCCAGCAAAACGCCGTTTACAAGATCAACTGCGAGCATTTCACCGGGACCGAGTCGACCCTTGGCGACGACGTCTTTTTCGTCGTAGTCGTACACGCCTACCTCTGATGCAACTGTCAGATGGCGATCCTTACTGATGACATAGCGAGCCGGGCGCAGACCATTGCGATCGAGACAGCATGCCGCGTAGCGACCGTCAGTCAGTACGATGCCCGCCGGCCCGTCCCAGGGCTCCATCTGGCAGTCGAAAAACTCGTAAAAAGCCCGAACGTCAGGGTCAATGTTGTCGACGGTTTGCCAGGCCGGTGGCAGCAAGATTCGCATTGCCTGTATTACGTCCATGCCGCCGGCTCGCAGCACTTCGAGCATGTTGTCGAGACTGGACGAATCAGAGCCCGTCAGCGAGATGATCGGATCAAGATCAGAAATGTCATCGAGTTTGTCGGAGCGAAAGTTCTTGGCACGCGCCAGCGCCCAGTTTCGGTTGCCCTGGATGGTATTGATCTCACCATTGTGAGCAAGGAAACGAAACGGTTGTGCCAGTCGCCATTCGGGCAGCGTATTCGTAGAGAATCTTTGATGAAATACGCACACGGATGATTCGAGTCGCGGATCTCTGAGATCCGGATAGAACACGGGTAACGCCGCAGGCATGATCATGCCCTTGTAGCTTATCGTCACTGACGACAGGCTGGCTATGTAGGTCTCGCGATCGGCCAGCCGGTTCTCCGCGCGGCGCCGTGCGAGAAACAGGCGGCGGTTGAAGCGGCCTCGCGGCATGTTGTCCGGGGCATTAACGTACACCTGCTCGATTCGCGGCAAGGTGGCCAGTGCCTGCTCGCCACACGCTGACGCATCGACAGGAACCGTGCGCCATCCGGCGACGTCCAGGCCAAGTTCAGCTATTGCGTCGCCGATGACTTTTCGCGCTTCGCCGGCGACCGATTCCTCTTGGCTCAGGAATACAGTGCCCGCAGCAAAGCGCTTCGCTAAAGTGAGGCCAGACTCTTCGCCAACGATGCGAAGAAAACTCTTCGGGAACTTGATCAGCAGGCCGCAGCCATCCCCGGTCTTGCCATCGGCCGCGACGGCACCGCGGTGTGTCAATCTGGCCAGTGCCGCGATCGAGGTCTTGACGACCCAGTGACTCGGCATATCGTCGAGGTTGGCGATCAGGCCAAAGCCGCAGCTATCTCGATGAAATGCGGGGTCGTACAAGGAATTGGCGGTTTGCTGTGTCATACGTGCCGTCAGGAGCGCGCGGGCGCCCCGTGTTTTATGCTCTTTACAATGGTTTGACGCAGGGCGCCAGCGACCGGTTAGTATAGAGCAGGATTCCGCGCTGATAATCAAGCCAGCCGAAAACAGCTGTTTTTTAGCCAGAAACCTGTGTTTTTCCGCGACTTGCCGCGGTCGATCCGCGGGCACGGTAAATTGTTGCGCGCGTAACCATGGGGCGCGTCAGGGCCGATGTGTCGCGGCCGCCTCTACTGGCCTTGAGAACTCAGGCGAATTGTTCCGCTATTGCGGTAGGAAACGGGCGGGGCCATCGGGATGTCGACGGCCAGAACGCCCTCCAGTTCATACTTCACGTCTTCACGGACGCTCTGGCGCACGATGGAAAGCAGCCGTGGCGCCGTTTGCAACAGGTTCAGGTCGACACTGATGGCGAACATCGTGTCGCCATTTGCCGGTACTGAAAACTCGCTGGGAGTTTTGCCGCTTGCAAAGCGCTGGCCATCGAGCTTGATGCCATAGCTGACCGACCTGACAGGAAGCGCAAACGGATTTGGGTTGCTGACATCGAAGGACAACAGGAAGGTCTGGTTGTTAAAGCCAAGACCGACGACCTGGACATTTCGCAACTCGACACTGGGGCTCTTCACCAGGTTATCCAGCGTCGTTGCACAGCCACCGAGGCCAATCGCGAATATCGCAGACGACAAAGCAAATCCCCGAAGCACGGTTCTCATCGCAACTCCTCGCCCAGTTCGCCCCAGCGCGCCGAGATCAGCGCCCAGTCATCGCCGTCTTTCTCGAGTTCCAGTGAAAACCGGTAAGCGTCGGCGCTGAAACCCAGGGCGCCATCGTGAGTTCCTGCCATCCCCACCGTTAGCAACATTTCTGCCGCTGAGTCGCCGATGACATTGATTTCCTCGATGGCCGTCAGCAGTTCGATCGTATTCATGCGCAGAAAATACACCCTGAATATGTTCTCAATGCGATCCCGATCGTTACCACGGGCATCCGCATAAGCGGGCGAAATCATGCCAACGAGTACGCGGCGCTCGCCATTTTCGGCTGCCGTGACACCGCGGCTTACCCATTCGCGCAACTGCTCTTCAGGCCCGGTCGACGGCCCGCCGCAGGCGCACAAGAGCATGATCACGACGCCAGCAAGAAACCAGCAACGAAGCATGGCCCTTTCGCAATATCGGGTTGCCTTGCCTTTCATCTGCTAAAGTCTACTGGTATCCGATAAGCGAATTGAAGCATTCGACCCAATTTGTGACCGGGTTCGCACTTCGTACTGTGCAGGCACCGCACACTGGCCCTCAAGCGATAGCTGGGATGGAAAAATGTCAGTAAAACTCCTGAGCGAGAGTATGGACGCCACAATTACAGATGTTGACCAGGTTCGCATCGACGCCATTCTGTCATTCTGGTTCAAGGAACATGAGCTCTCCGCACCGCAGATCGATCAGCGCATGGAAATCTGGTTCAGCGAAGACCCGGTTTTTGATCTCGAAATACAAAAGGAGTTTGCCGATGATGTCGCCAGCGCGAGCAACGGTGAACTTGATCACTGGGGGAAAGAACCGCTTGGCCGACTCGCATTGATCATTCTGATAGACCAGTTCCGCCGCAATATTCATCGCGGCACGGCCAAAGCCTTCTCCAAAGACCAGCTCGCGCTGAAACTGTGCGTGCAGGGCGCGATGGAAAAGATGGACCAGAGCCTTGCAGCAATCCAGAAAGTATTTTTCTACATGCCATTGCAGCACGCGGAATCTCGCAAGGTGCAGGCAAAATCAGTTGAGCTTTTTCGCCGCCTTGCCGAGACCGTCTCGCCAACCCTTCGCGAGACCTTCATGACCGTCGCACAGTTTGCAGAGCTGCACAAAGACATCATCGATCAGTTCGGACGTTTCCCGCATCGCAACAAACTCCTTAATCGCGAGAACACGCCCGAAGAAGACGAGTACCTGGCCGGCGACAGCCCGACCTTCGGTCAGGGCGGCGGCTAGATCCTTCAGGCCTTGATTCTCGACAGGCGAGCATAGCGCCACGTCAACAATATGGCGGCAACACCGAGCCCAACGACGAACCCGCCCCAGACATAGTTCGGCGGTGCTTTGAAGGTAATCGCGGCAAGAAATGCCAGCGGAAACGCCAGGACCCAGTAAGCGAACATGTTAACGGCCATTGGAACGCGAGTGTCCTTGTAGCCGCGCAGCGCGCCGGCTGCCCCGATTTGCACCCCGTCGGCAACCTGGAAAACTGCGGCTATCAGTAACAGGCTGATTGCTATTCCCCGGACCGCGGGATCATCCGTATACAAACCCACAACGGCATCCCTGAAAACCAGCAAGAACATGGCTGAGAGGGCCATGAAGGACGCACACAGACCGATACCGACCGCACCGCTGGTTCTCGCGCCCTGCATGTCGCCGGCGCCGATACGTTGGCCCACCTGCACAGTTGTTGCCGAACTCATCGCCAGCGGGATCATGAACATCGTTGCCGAAAAGTTGATCGCTATCTGGTGTGCCGCCGTAATTTCTGTGCCCCTGGTACCCATCAGAATGGAAACGGCCGCGAACAGCCCCGCCTCAGCAGTAATTGTGATGGCGATGGGCACACCAAGAAATACAATTTCAGTCAGCGCTGACAATCGCAGCGGCGCGACGCGCGAGAATATCTTGAATGGCCGATAGTGCTTGCTAAAGAATATGTGTGTGCCCAGCGCGAGCGCCACGATCCACATCGTTATCGCGCTGGCCAAGCCACAGCCGACCGCCCCCATCGCCGGTGCCCCGAACTTGCCGAACATCAGCACGTAATTCAAAAACACGTTACAGATGAGCGAGAATACCGAGGTGAACATTATCGGGCGCGTGTGGCCGATACCCTCTGTCGTAAACCTGAGCGCGAGGAAAATGAAAATGCCCGGCGCGCCGAACATTATCGCGGCGACATACCCGACCGTCAGGTCGCGAAACTCCGAATCGATGCCGATCAGCGTCAACAGCGGATCAACCGCAAACTGGCCGATCAGGATCAGGGGGATACCGAGCCCAAGGCCAAGATAAATGCCCTGCCGCGTATACCGCCCGATCTGCGCGTGATCGCCGGCTCCGAAATGTCGCGCGACGATCGGCGAAATCGCCATCAGCAGCCCGAGGCAGAATGAAAAACCCAACATCCAGACGCTACCACCGACGGCAACTGCTGCCAGCGAATCGGCCCCAAGCTGACCTGCCATAACCGTATCGGCAAACTGCATGCCGGCGACCGCCAGGTTGTTGACAATAAGTGGGCCGCCGAGTCGCAGCAGCGATTTCGCCTGCCTGTGCCAACCGCTGTCGTGTCTTGCGCTCATGAGCGGCATCTTAACCTAGAGGTGAAGTCCCCGGATGGTGTAAAGTTGCGTCGCGCCCTGGGTCACAATAATAAACGGAGACAGGTATGTTGCACGATGGACGAGCTATTCGAGTTGCAGTAGTCGGCGGAGCGCGAATTCCGTTCTGTCGGTCGCACACGGCCTACAAGGATTGTTCGAACCAGGATCTCATGGTGGCAGCGATGAGTGGCCTGGTCGACAAGTGTGATCTTAGGGGACAAACATTAGGCGACGTGGCCCTGGGCGCGGTCATCAAACACTCAAAAGACTGGAACCTCGCTCGCGAGTGCGTCATTGACTCGCGACTTTCTTTGCGGACGCCGGGCGTGGACCTGCAGCGCGCCTGCGGCACCAGCATCGAAGCCGCCATCATGATTGCCAACAAGATTGCTCTGGGCCAGATCGAAGTCGGCATGGCGGGCGGCACGGACACGGTCAGTGACGCGCCGATCGTTTACCCGGACGACTACCGCAGCATCCTGCTCGAGATGCACCGTTCACGCTCACTGATGAATCGCATCAAGCCACTGTTCCGCATTCGTCCCAGACATTTCAAGCCCGTGTTGCCCGGTGTCGAAGAGCCTCGCACCAAACTGTCGATGGGCGAAAGCACCGAGATCACCGCCAAGAAATGGGACGTACAGAGAGAGCATCAGGACCAGCTGGCTCTCGCCAGTCACATCAAGGCCGCCGCGGCCTATGATGCCGGATGGTATGACGACATCATCGTGCCATTCATGGATGTCGAGGAAGACAACAACATCCGGCGCGATACCACGTTTGAAAAACTAAGCACTCTGAAGCCGGTTTTCGACAGAAGCGGCGAAGGCACGATGACCGCCGGCAACAGTACGCCGCTCACAGATGGTGCCGCCGCTGTGCTGCTCGCGTCGGAAGACTGGGCGCGCCAGAAAAACCTCCCTGTCATGGCATACCTGACGTTCGCCAAGGTTGCGGCCGTCAATTTCATCGATGAGGAAGGGCTTTTGATGGCCCCCGCGTATGCGGTCTCGGATATGCTCAAGCAGGCCAATCTTCGTTTGCAGGACTTCGATTTTTACGAGATCCACGAAGCATTTGCGGCGCAAACCATCGCCACGATGAAGGCGTGGCAGTCGGAAGAATTCTGCCGCACCAAACTCGGCCGAAATGAACCTATGGGGCCGATCGATTTGTCGCGGCTCAATACGAAGGGGGGCAGTATCGCGATCGGACATCCATTCGCGGCGACCGGCGCCCGAATCATCGGCGCCATGGCCAAGATGCTGCAGGAAAAAGGCTCCGGCCGCGGCCTGATTTCGGTATGTACGGCGGGCGGCATGGGTATCTCGGCGATCATGGAGGCCACCTGATCAAGAAACAGCAAATCTGATGGGAGACATCAGCGGGTTGCTTGCCACGCTCAATGCTCTTCTCTGGCACGAGTACGTGCTGTACACGATCGTTGCGACCGGCCTCATGTTTACGATCTGGAGCGGATTTTCACAGTACCGCGCCCTCACTCACGGCTCGACGGTCCTGCGCGGCGTCTACGACGATCCCGACGATCCGGGCGCCATCAATCACTTCCAGGCATTGTCGGCCGCATTGTCCGCGACCGTGGGACTCGGCAATATCGGCGGAGTCGCGCTGGCGATTGCCCTCGGCGGACCCGGCGCCATGTTCTGGATGTGGGTCATCGCCTTTCTGGGCATGTCGATCAAGCTCACCGAAGTAACGATGTCGATGTTGTATCGCAACACTGACGATCCTGACAATCCTCACGGCGGGCCCATGTGGGTCGCCGCCAGGGCTTTGGAGCGCAGAGGTATGCCCCGCCTCGGGCGAACTTTGGGCGGCGTCTTTTGCGTTTGTCTGCTGGTCTCCACCGCAACCGGCGGCAATATGTTCCAGGCCTGGAACGTTGGCGAATTAACCGAAGAATATTTTTCGATACCGAGCTGGATCACTGGCATCGTTTTGGCCGTGATTGTGGGCGCCGTGATCATCGGTGGCATCAAGCGCATCGGCAAAGTAACCGGTACGCTGGTGCCCTTGATGGTGGCCCTGTACCTGGCCGCGGGGTGCTACGTACTCGCAGTACACATCGGTGACATACCCGGTATGTTCGTACTGATCGTGAAGTCCGCTTTCATGCCGACCGAGGCCGCAGGCGCCTTTATTGGTGGCACGGCGGCCTCCGCATTCCTGTTTGGCATGAAGCGCGCGGTGTTTTCGAATGAAGCGGGACAGGGCTCTTCGCCGATTGCCCATTCGGCCGCAAAGACCGACGAGCCCGTCCGCGAAGGAATCGTCGCCGGGCTGGAACCATTCATCGACACGATCGTTGTCTGCACGTTCACGGCACTGATTATTCTTTCGACAGGAATCTGGAATCGCGCGCCGGACGTTCCGCTCGATCCGCTGCCTGTTGTCTCGCAGACTGAAACTGGCTGGCTGTTCGCGGATACGCCGCTGCCGGGCGACGACTGGATTGCGGGAAACAAGACGACGATGGTCATCGAGGCGCACGAAAACGAAAACACCGGCCTGGCTTTTCACCGCATCGAGGGCACGGTTTTCAACACGGAGTCTGGCTACTCGACGACCTGGGATAGCTTTGTCGGACCCTCAAAGCCAGCGATTGTCGGCGATGGCCTTTACCGAAACTACATCGGCGCGACACTGACCGCGAAAGCTTTCGATTCCGTGCGGCCGGGCCTCGGTAAGTGGCTGATCTCCGTCGCCGCCTGGTTTTTTGCGGTATCAACGATGATCTCATGGGGTTATTACGGTGAGCAGGGTGTCGTCTTTCTCGCAGGCGAGAAAGCCGTGCCGGCATACAAACTGGTCTATTGCCTGCTGATCATTGTCGCAACGCTGGGCCTAGTGCAGACCGATACCGACCTCGATAACGTGACGGGAATCGGCACCGCCGTTTTGCTGTTTGTGAACATTCCGATCTGCTGGCTCTTCGGTTACCAGGCGATGCGCGCTTACAAGGAATATATCGGTCGGCTGGATTCCGGCCGAATGGGTCCCGATCATCCGCCACCGTCCCTCGACGATCTGCTCTCCGGACGAGATGTAGAGAAAAGCTGACGACCTAGCGGTCCCCGGCCTTGGGGGCGCGGCTTCGGCCGATCGCGTCGATCACCTTGTCGAGGCGCGCTTTCGCCTGTGCCGTCATGCCGCCCTTTCGATGTTCGTCGACAATAAATGTTTCCAGTCGACCGACCAGATCGTCAATGCCGGCATCCGGAAATTCCTCGAAGCCCTGGACGTCAGGAGGCGCATTGCGCAATGCGCCGAACAGATCGATCCAGCGCTCGCTTTGCTTGCCAATGTCGAGCAATTGATAAAACTGGTCACCGGCCCGGCCCTCGGCGCCGGACGCAAGGCTGACAATTCCCGCAATCAGGGAGGCGGGCACCAGGATCAGGTCGCGCAGGCCATCCACAACGAGCTTTACCTGCAGGACGGCGATGTCGCGGAGCAGGGTCCAGCGATCGGTTAGGTCGTTTTCGCTTTCGGGCAATTCATTCATTTGGATTTCTTCTGACAAATGTCAAGTAAGACAAGTAATTATAGCCCCATCGGCTGGCGCCCGGCATGGCTTTGCAGTACTGTTGATCGCGTCTGACGCCGCCTTTCGGGCCTATGCCAACCTACCAGTCAATACCCGATTTTGAACACGGACGAGCAGAATCGACAGGGATTCTACTCGTCAACCTGGGCACACCCGAGGAACCAACTTCGTCGGCCGTCCGCCGCTTCCTCAAGCAATTCCTCTCCGACCCGCGCGTCATCGAGTATCCACGCTGGCTCTGGTGGCTGATTCTCAATGGCATTATCCTGCGCATTCGCCCGTCAAAATCCGCGGCCGCCTACCAGAAAATCTGGACTGACGATGGCTCGCCGCTGATGATCTTCTCGAAAGCCCTTGCCCATAAAATCCAGACCCAACTTGACGTGCGACTGGCCGGAGCTGCGAATGTCGAGCTGGCCATGAGCTACGGTGAACCCTCTATCGACGCCGCAATCGATCGCCTGCTTGCCAAAGGGGCCCGGCGGCTCCTGGTGCTGCCCATGTACCCGCAATACTCGGGCACAACCACGGCATCCGTATTCGACGCCGTCGCTCGCAAGCTGAACCGGCTGCGCTGGATACCCGAAACCCGTTTCATCAACCAGTATCACGACGAGCCAGGTTACATCGACGCACTGGCCGCGAGCATCCGCGAATTCTGGAAACAGGAAGGACGCGGCACACGATTGATGTTCTCTTTCCACGGTGTGCCCAGGAGCACCCTTCTAAAGGGCGACCCCTACCACTGCCAGTGCCAGAAGACGGCGCGCCTTGTCGCCGCCGCCCTGGAGCTTGGTGACGATGAGTGGATTCTGTCCTTTCAATCCCGCGTGGGCCGCGAAGAGTGGCTGCGCCCCTACACTGACGAAACCATTCTTGAGTTTGGTCAGCAAGGGCTCGACCGTCTCGATGTCGTCTGCCCCGGCTTCTCCACGGATTGCCTCGAAACGCTCGAGGAGATCGCGATGCAAAACGCCGAACTGTTTATAAAGTCGGGTGGAGAATCATTGCATTACGTGCCTGCACTGAATGCACGCGACGATCATGTCCGTTTTCTCACTGGCCTGATCGAACAGCACCTGAGCGGCTGGCCCCGGTCTTACTCCGACGAAGCGGCATGTCGCGAACGCGCGCTTGCCATGGGAGCATCGAGATGAGCGCGCTGGGTCATTTTCTGGAGTTTTCTGTTCAGACGTCGGACGTTCTCGAGTCGCTTCAATTCTACAAGACACTCGGGTTTGTCGAACTTGAGATCGGCGATGTCTGGGCACACAAATATGCGGTCGTCAGCGATGGTGACATCAACATAGGCCTGCACGACCGCGAATTTGACTCGCCCGCAGTCACGTTCGTAAAACAGAATCTCGCGAAGCGTGCGCGCAAGATGACCGACCACGGCTTCAACTTCAGCGTCATGCAGCTCGGTGAAGATTCTTTCAATGAAGTCGGCTTCGCTGATCGCGACGGGCACATGGTCCGTATGGTCGAAGCGCGCACGTTCCACGCGAGCGAGGAGGCGGAGCGGGATTCGCTTTGTGGCAGCTTACTCGAGCTTACGCTTCCTGTTCGCGACACCTTGCGGGCCGCGCAGTTCTGGGCACCAATCGCACCGGCTCTACTGGATATGCGGGAAGAGCCAACCACGCACATGCGTTTCGATGCCAGCGGAGTTCCCCTCGGCCTTTCCGAGAGCATCGCACTGGAAGGACCGTCCCTGTCGTTCAAGTGTGCCGATCGTCCGCGGCTGATGCAGCTTCTCAAACAGAGCAGCATGGACTTCGAGAAATTCCCGGGCTTCGAGGGCGCATTCGTTGCCGTCCGGGCGCCGGAGGGCACGATGTTGTATGTCTTCGAAGAAGACTTTCTCGGCGAGTCCTACGAGGTGGAGGAGACCGATCACTTCAGCATCTTGCCGGCCTAGGCAAGGCTTCTGATCAGCGCAAGTGCCCGACCGCGGTAGCCACCACCAAACAGGTTGAGGTGATTCAGGACATGATAGAGCTGGTATAGATCCTGTCGCCTGGCGCTGCCGGACTCCAGCGGCCACGCCGCTTCGTAAGCGTCGTAAAAAGCGCGCCCAAAACCACCAAACAACCGGGTCATGGCAAGATCCGTTTCGCGATCGCCGTAGTAGACGGCCGGATCGAAAATGACCGGTTTGCCCCCGCTGCTGGCCCAGTTGCCCCCCCACAGATCGCCATGCAACAGCGACGGCAGCGGCCGGTAGTTCTCAAACAGCGACGGCAGCCGTTGCAGCAGACGAAAGCCTTCCTGCTGCAGCTCTCCGCGGTAGCCGTTTGTTGCTGCAAGCTCGAGCTGGTAGCCCAGTCGATGTTCGCGAAAAAATGCGGCCCAGTCCGCTGACCAGGGATTGTGCTGTGGCGTCAGCCCGATGGTGTTGTCACGATGCCAGCCGAATCGGTCCCGGGTCGTGCGATGCATAGCCGCCAGCTGCTTGCCCAGCCGCTCCTCGCATGCCTTGCCGGGCCGCTCGAAAGGCAGCCATTCCAGCGCCAGGAATGCCGTGCCTGAGGTTTCTCCAATGGCAAGCACCTCCGGAACACGCAGGGCGTTCGCCAGCGCTATCTCCGAAAGACCCTCTGCCTCCGCGGCGAACATATCGCTCGCGGCGACGGGCCCGGTCTTGAGGAAGACACCGCCGCTCCCGGTCTCGAGCTGCCAGGCGGCGCTGATATCGCCACCGCCCACGGGCCGCGGCGTCGCCGTCGGCTCGAGCGGTATGCCGGCTTCTCTCAGCTGTCGGTTTATTGCTGCCCAGTCAGGCATGGCACGCCCGACAATCAGTGCCGGTAGATATCAGAGACGCGCTCGGCTTGTCGACGAAGCGCCGTGCCGATGCCCGCCTCATCGAATAATGCATTGATCTCCCCCAGCCTCGGGGCAGTCGGCTGCATGGCTGCCTCGGCATTCTCAAAAGGCGCGTCGCAGGCAATCCCGGTTAAACGGCGCGCCAGCATCGCGTCGTCTCTGTGCGTTTCCAGCCTGGTACCCAGCGTCTTCGCACCGCGTACATTCACCTCGTGAACCCTGTCGAGATTGTCATAGATCTTGTCGAGGCTGCCGAAGTGTTGCAGCAGAACGGTTGCCGTTTTTTTGCCGACGCCCGGAACACCCTTGATGTTGTCAACTGCATCACCGGCCAGCGCGAGAAAATCGGCGATCTGTTCCGGCCAGACGCCAAACGAATCGGCGATTTCCTCATACCGGAGCTTACCTTTGCCCGCGAAATCCCAGAACACATCTTCCTGCCTCAACAACTGGGTCAGGTCTTTATCGCGGGTCACGATCGTCGACGGACGACCTTTGCGGCGTCCGTGTTCAACCAGGGAGCCTATCAGATCGTCCGCCTCATACGTCGGGCTTGCGTGCTCCATGAGGCCAAGCGCGCGCACGTAGCGGCGGCACTGCTCAAACTGCCGCTTGAGCTCGGGTGGTGCCGGGTCCCGGTTGGCTTTGTATTCGGGGTAGATTTCAGTACGAAATGATTTCGACAAGCTTTCATCGAACAACACGGCCACGTATTCCGGCGTCACGTTTTCCATGAAATCGCCAATGAAGCGGCAGAAGCCGTAGAGCGCGTTGATGGGGTTGCCGCTGTCATCGACCATGTCATCGGGCATCGAGTAGTAGGCCCGAAACACGTAGACGCTGGCGTCAATCAGGTATTGCATCAGTCGTGGAAGTGCACTTCGACAATCTCTTCGCCACTGGAAAGATGATCACTCAATCTCGCGTGCAATGGACTGGAGCGGGGAATATGAGCCAGCAGGTACTTCATCTGGTCAGCGAGTACGCGTCGACCTTTCAGATAAATATACTCGGCATAATTCGGAGTAAACGGCACGGCGATCAGCTGCATGGCCGCTTGCTCGGGGGTACGGCCGCCTTTGTAGTTGTTGCATCGCCGGCACGCCGTGGCGACATTGTTCCAGGCATCGCTACCGCCCTGCGAGACCGGTGTTATGTGGTCGCGCGTGAGATCACGTGTCATGTAACGCATGCCGCAGTAAAGGCACAGGTTTGCATCGCGTTTAAAAAGGGTTCGGTTGTTCAGGGGCGGCACATACTTGTCGCGGTTTCGCACAAGGCTTTGGCTCGTGCCGTGCGTTGCTATGATCGAGTTAACATCAATGCGGCTGCGGCAACCGTCCATGGAGCTGTATCCGCCGAAAACAGAGTACAGGCGCGTGCCGCAGTCATAGGCAACCTGCTCGGCGTGGTAAAGGCGTACCGCTTCGCGGTAGTCAATCCACTCGAGCGGCATTCCGGCAACGTCAGTCCTCAGGACCTGTTGCGAAATATCGGATGCGAGTCCTGCCAGCATACTTGCCCCCTCCGGGGAGTCGCGCCTCGTATGAGCTTCTGATTACGCCCCGATTATGAACTACCTCTAGAGCGCCTTCAAAACCTCGTCAAGGGTTTCTTTCGCGTCGCCGAACAACATGCGCGTATTCTCTTTGAAAAACAGCGGATTTTGCACGCCCGCGTAACCCGTTGCCATACTGCGTTTTAGCACGATAGATGTCGAGCCTTTCCAAACCTCAAGCACCGGCATGCCCGCAATCGGGCTGTCCGGCTCTTCCTGTGCCGACGGATTCACAATGTCATTTGCGCCGATCACGACCGAAACATCGACGTCGGGAAAGTCGTCGTTGATTTCGTCCATTTCAAAAACGATGTCGTAGGGCACCCTGGCCTCGGCGAGCAATACGTTCATGTGACCCGGCATGCGGCCCGCAACCGGGTGTATGCCGAAGCGAACGTTGACGCCCTTTTCGCGAAGTACCCGCGTAATTTCGAATACGGTGTGCTGCGCCTGCGCAACCGCCATGCCGTAACCGGGCACGATCATGACCTCTTTGGCGCCGGCCAGCAAAGCCGCTGTTTCCTGCGGGTCAATCGGATAAACCTCGCCCTGGTCCTGGGCGCCGGCACTCGCCGGCGTTCCGCCCCCGGTGCCGAATCCGCCGGCAATCACGGCCAGGAACTTGCGATTCATCGCCCGGCACATAATGTAGCTCAGGATCGCGCCGCTCGAGCCAACCAGCGCACCGGTGACGATCAGCAGGTCGTTGTTGAGCATGAAGCCGGTCGCCGAGGCGGCCCACCCGGAGTAGCTGTTTAGCATCGAAACCACGACTGGCATGTCCGCGCCGCCGATTGCCATCACCATGTGAATGCCAAATAGCAGGGCGATAACCGTCATGATTATGAGCGGGGTAATTCCGCCGCCAGCCGCTGACTGCAGCACGAATTCACGACCAAACCAGATTGCGCCTATCAGCAATGCGAGATTAAACCAGTGGCGTCCCGGTAGCAGCAGGGGGCTGCCACCGATACGGCCCGACAGTTTGCCGAACGCAATCACAGATCCCGAAAAAGTAACCGCGCCGATCAGGATACCGAGATATGTCTCGATATCGTGAATGGTCAGATCGATGCCGACGTAATGCTTGTTCGGATCCATGAAGCTCGCGAACCCGACCGCCACGGCCGCAAGACCGACAAGGCTGTGCAGGACCGCGACGAGCTCCGGCATTTGTGTCATCTGTACGCGGCGTGCCAGCAGCAGGCCAATACTGCCGCCGATAAGCAGCGCGACGATGAGTAAGCCGAAATTCTGCGTGACGTTTTCACTGAAGATCGTCGCGAGCAGGGCGATCAGCATTCCGAAGATGCCATACCAGTTGCCGCGCCGGGCGGTCTCCTGGTTGGAAAGTCCGCCCAGTGCCAGTATGAAGAGTACCGTTGCTACGATGTAGGAAACGGTGACTACGCCTGTAGGAATCATATCGACCTCACTTCCTGAACATTTCGAGCATGCGACGCGTGACGGCAAAACCGCCCGCGATATTGATGCTCGTTACCAGCACCGTGGCTAAAGCGATCCACATGATCACTTTATCCGTCGAGCTGATCTGCAAAAGTGCGCCGATGACGATGATGCTCGAAATCGCATTCGTGACGCTCATTAACGGTGTGTGTAGCGCTGGCGATACGTTCCAGATCACCATGTAGCCGACAAAACACGCCAGTACGAACACCGTGAAGTGCGCCATGAATGATTCCGGTGCAACCGCACCCAGGCCAAGCAGCGCTGCACCGCCGACGATAGCCGCAACAATCGGCCCGATCACTGAGCGTTTCTTCTGCACGGCGACAACCGGTGCCGGCGCTGCTTTCACTTTCGGCGGTGCTGCGGAAAGTTTTGGCGCAGGTGGCGGCCATGTCGTTTCGCCGTCCCTGCAAACCGTGGCGCCACGAACCACCTCGTCTTCGAAATCGACGACGATGTTGCCATCTTTTTCGGGCGTGAGATCGGTAATCAGATGTCTCAGGTTTGTCGCATACAGCTGGCTGGACTGGGCGGCCAGCCGGCTCGGCAAATCCGTATAACCGATGATCGAAACGCCGTTGACCTGCACAACCTCATCGGCTTTCGTCAGTTCGCAGTTGCCGCCCTGCTCAGCCGCAAGGTCGACGATCACGCTACCGTCCTTCATAGACCGGACCATTTCCGCCGTGATCAGCCGCGGGGCTGGCTTGCCCGGAATCAGCGCCGTAGTAATAATGATATCGACGTCTTTCGCCTGCTCGGCGAACAAGGCCATTTCGGCTTTGATGAACTCTTCGCTCATCACCTTGGCGTAGCCGCCTTCACCCGAACCGTCCTCGTCATCTTCAAAATCGAGCATCAGGAACTCGGCGTCCATACTCTCGACCTGCTCTTTGACCTCCGGGCGAGTGTCAAATGCGCGAACGATGGCACCCATGCTCTTGGCCGCTCCGATGGCCGCCAGCCCGGCAACTCCGGCGCCAATGACCATCACTTTCGCCGGTGGTACCTTGCCCGCCGCCGTTATTTGCCCGGTGAAAAAACGACCAAAATGCTGGGCCGCTTCGACAATGGCACGGTAGCCCGCAATATTGGCCATCGAACTCAGCGCATCCATTTTCTGCGCGCGGGAAATTCGCGGCACGCTGTCCATGGCCATCACCGTTGCGCCGCTTTCGGTCAGCTGCTCGAGTAGTTCCGGGTTTTGGCCTGGCCATAAGAAGCTGATCAGCGTTTGATCGGAGCGCAGCGCTGCTGTCTCGGCGCCCTCGGGCGCCCTGACCTTGAGAATCAGGTCGGCGTGCATCCAAAGGTCGCTGCTCGAGTCCATGACCTGGCATCCAGCTTCCCTGTAAGCGTCGTCTGAATAGCTGGCAGCGGCACCAGCATTCGTTTCGACGGCGACACTGAATCCGAGTTTAATTAGCTGCGCAGCAACGTCAGGCGTCGTCGCGACACGCCGCTCACCTGTATGGATTTCTTTCGGAACACCGATTTTCATTCGTACGCCTCCATTTGGACTGCGGCAGTGTAACGAACGCCTTCTGCGGGTACAAAGAAAAAGGCCTCCGATTGGAGGCCTTTTTAATTGGCATTTTCCGAAGACGGCCTAGTCGCGACCTGCCGGGCGAGGGCGTTTTGCCAGTCGGTCCCGCAAACGCTGTCGTTGCTCGGGCGTCATCCGTTTGTAGCGATCCCGGAGCTGCTGGCGGCGATCCACGTTCATCTTCCGATAGTTTTGAAAATTCTGGCGAATTCGCTCCTGCTCGTCCGGGGGAAGGTTCCTGAAAATCTGTGCGCGCTCCCGAATCTGTTCGCGCCGGTCGGCCGCCAGGTTGCGCCAGGCACCGAATCTTTGCCGGGCATCCTTGCGCTGTTGCCGCGACATGTTGGCCCAGCGGTCGGCACCCCTCGATAATCGAAGCTGGCGCTCGGCCGGCAGCGTATCCCAGCTCTCCTGGAGCTGGCTCAAGACCTCGCGCTGTCCGTCGCTGAGGCTATCCCAGCTGACGCCTTCTTCCTGGGCGAAAGCCGTACCAACAATCAGCATCGCGGTAACTGCGACCAGGGTCATGATGTTCGTCTTAACCTTCATTTTCTGTCTCCATCGATTCTTCACCTTCAGGTACGGGATCGCTCCGTTCTTCTTTACCAGCCGTCATTGCTTCATCGAGGATCAGCCAGTCTTCATCCGATTCTTCCCACATGCCGAGGTACTCCAGGAATTCCATGTCCGGCTCGCCTTCCTCTTCGGCGCACACCAGGCCGCCGCCCCCCAGCAGGATCGTGCACGCCAGCGCTTCCAAAGTGTGCCTAGCCGACATCGCTATCCATGTCCGCCGTGTCTATCCAGCTGTAAAACTCGAGTTCCTCGAGCATCTCGATACTGTCTTCGCCCAGCAGAATTTCCATATCGGTCACATTCGCCGCGTCCGGAAAATCGTCAACCCCCGTGGGACTCTGCAGCAATATCACGGCAACCAACACGGCTGCGGCAACGCCTGTTGCCGGCATCCACTGTGACCACCGGTATCCCGGGCGCTGCAGTTCGGCAAGCGCCTCATGACGACCGCGATTCAGCTGCGACAAGGTCGCAGCGTCCAGCTTGTCAACGGATTCGTCGAACGTCGCCTTTACTTGCCTTTCAAACGAGTCATCTGCTTTGTTCATCGTTTTCCTTCCCCAGGCCCGTGCTCTTCGGGCCTGTGCTGTTCCAGTTGTTCTCGCAACGCATGTATCGCTCGCGAGTAGTGTGTCTTCACGCTGCCCTCACTGCAGCCCATCGCTACCGCCGTCCCGGCAACGTCGAGGCCCTCAAACATTCGCAGCATGAAAGCTTCGCGTTGTCGCGCGGGCAGGCCACGCACAGCGATTTCAAGGCTTTCCATGGCCTCGTTGTTCGCGAGCTCCTCATCCGGTGCGCGCCCAATCGGGTCGGGGGCCGCCGCAACGGCATCGTAGTCGTTGTCGTCGGAGGGCTTCTTGCCAAACCAGACCATGACGCGGTTGCGCACGGCCTGTCGACGATGCCAGTCACGAACGCCATTCTGCAAGATGCGGTAGAACAACGGCGCCCATTCCTCACGGCTGCGATCCGAGTAGCTACGCACCAGCTTGATCATGGCGTCCTGAACAAGGTCCAGCGCGTCGTCACGGTCCCGGATGCCAATCTCGGCGATGCGTAGCGCACGCCGCTCCACCTCGGCCAGAAACTGGTTGAGTTGCCGTTCTTTTTGCAGTGCTTGCGTCCCTGTTATTGGCGTGCCGGAACAAGATACCGCAAAAACCGCGGTGCTGACGTCCATATCTCTTGACTCCACGACGAGGTCATCTAACTTGTCTCCCTTGTTTAACGGCCGAGCTTCGGTCCCGGTTGACAGGATCCGAGGTCAGCTTCGCATATTATGTTAAATATTCGAGTAATCCCCGATTAAGCACGGCCCCATACTGAATGTCGCTGTGAACGTGCCTCTGTCACGCGAGTTCGACTATTTGTCGCCCAAGACGGGCCTGGTCCCGGCCGTGGGTTGCCGGGTGCTGGTGCCGTTTGGCCGCCGCCAGCAGGTCGGGCTCGTGCTCGGGCACTCGGATGAGTCCTCGCTGCCCGCCGGAAAGGTCCGACACTGCGATGCGACCATCGATGAATCGCCCCTGCTGGCCGCCGCGGACCTGCGGTTGATTCGCTTTACGAGCGACTACTACCACCATCCCATTGGCGAGGTGGTCGCGGCCGCGCTGCCCGCCCTGCTGCGGCAAGGCAAGGAGCTGCATCCAACCGTGCAGACCATCGCCGTTTCCGACCTGGGTCAATCCCAGGATATAGAGGCACTGGCACGACGGGCGCCGCGCCAGGCCGAGCTGCTCGAACTCCTGATTGACGCCGGCGGCAATGGCATCGACGCTGACCGATTGACCGACGAGCTACCAAGCTGGCGTCGCGTCGCGAAAGCGCTGTTCGAAAAAGGCCTCATCGCCCGTTTCGAGGTTCGCTCCGAAGACTTCGACGAAACGCTCGCCATCCCGGTTACGGATAACCTGGTTCTAAATGACGATCAGAGTAAGGCAGTCGCAATTTTACGCGCCGGCGATAACTTCGCGGCCTACCTGATAGACGGCGTTACAGGCAGCGGCAAGACCGAGGTCTACCTGCAGCGCATGCGGGATATCATCGAGCAGGGAAAGCAGGTACTCGTTCTTGCGCCCGAGATCGGACTGACGCCACAGCTCGTCGCCCGACTTCGGGATCGCCTCGGTATCGAACCCGCGTTGTTGCACTCCGGGCTGACCGACATCGAACGCTTGAGCGCGTGGCGTGCGGCGCGCTCCGGCGCAGCACGCCTCGTCGTCGGAACACGCTCGGCTATTTTCACGCCTTTGAAAAACCCGGGACTGATCGTCGTTGACGAAGAGCACGATCACTCTTTCAAACAGCAGGAAGGCCTGCGTTATTCGGCCCGGGACCTCGCTATCGTGCGTGCGAAACACCTCGATATCCCAGTTGTTCTCGGGACGGCAACGCCGACGCTGGAGATGTTGCAGCACTGTCGCGAAGGCAAGTACAAACACATTTGCCTGCCGGTTCGCGCCGGTGGCGCGGAGCCGCCCGTTATCCGCCTGATCGACACGGTCCGCTCGCCCGCTACGGATGGAATCAGCGAGCCTCTGCGGCAGGCGATCCACGACCACCTCGAGGCCGGCGGACAGGCGCTGATTTTTCTTAACCGACGCGGGTTTGCGCCGACGCTTATCTGTGCCAGCTGCGGACACATGGCGGGCTGCGATCGATGCGACTCTCGCCTCACGGTGCACGCCCACAGCAATGAGCTGCGCTGCCATCACTGCGGCGCCTCTCGTTCGCTCGACACGCGCTGTGGCGAGTGTGGAGAAGTCGTCAAGCCGCTGGGCGAAGGTACGCAGCGACTGGAAGAGGCGCTGCGCATTCAGTTTCCCGGCCGTTCGATCACGCGTGTTGATAGCGACAGCACAAGGCGCAAAGGCGCCATGCACGCGGTGCTGGAGCAGGCAACGGAAGGTGACGCAGACATTCTTGTGGGCACACAGATGCTATCCAAGGGCCACCATTTTCCACAGCTGTCACTGGTAGGCATCGTTAACGCGGACCAGGGTTTGTTTGGCACTGATTTCAGGAGCGCCGAGCGCATGGCGCAGTCGATCGTACAGGTCGCCGGCCGCGCCGGCCGCGAAAGCCGCCGGGGCGAGGTGCTTATCCAGACCGCGTTCCCGGAGCACCCGTTCTGGTCAACCTTGATAACGGACGGTTACAGCCAGTTTGCCGAACAAGCCCTCGCCGAGCGAGAAGTCACGCGCTGGCCGCCGTTCACCCGACTGGCGCTGATTCGGTCAGCGGCGCACCGCCAAGGCGATGCCCTTGGCTTTCTCGAAATCGCGAGACGATCTGCCGCTGATCGGGCCGGTGAGACCCTGCGTATCCTCGGTCCGGTCGACGCCCCTATGGCGCGCAGGGCGGGCCGTTACCGAGCTCAACTGCTGCTGCAAAGCAGTGATCGACAGGCGCTGCAAAAGCTGCTCGGAGAATTGCGTCCTGCCCTTGAGCAGGAGCCCATGGCACGCAAGGTCCGCTGGTCGATCGATGTTGATCCGATCGAATTATTCTAGGTATGGCGCTTGCGGGGCCCACATTCTAGGAAATATCCGGGTAGAATTGCCGCCTCGCAAAACTGGCCCTCCGTTCTGAATGAAACACATCGTTGCGCAACTTGTTACTGATGCTCTTGCCAATCTGCCTGAACTGGCAGACGCAGCCGCTGATCTGTCGATCGAAAGCACGGTCGAGCGCACCCGTGACGCCAGCCATGGCGACTTCGCGACGAACATCGCGATGCGCCTGGCCAAGCCAGCGCGCAGGAGCCCGCGTGAGATCGCAGCGAGCATCGTTGCCACGCTTGCAGATAATGCCGACGTCGACAAGGTCGACATCGCCGGACCGGGCTTCATCAATTTTCACCTCAGCTCGTCTGCTTTTCATGCCGAGCTGGAAGCGATCCTGCAACAAGGCGAGAAATACGGAAGACAGGCGCGAAAAGATCGGCCGAAGATCCTGCTGGAATTCGTGTCCGCTAACCCGACCGGCCCGCTGCACGTCGGTCATGGCCGGGGCGCCTCTTTCGGCGCCACCGTCGGCAACCTGCTTGAGGCCGTTGGTTACCCGGTGCATCGCGAGTACTACGTAAACGACGCGGGCCGGCAGATGGACATCCTAGGTGTGAGCGTCTGGCTGCGCATGCTGGAGAAAAATGGCATTGCTGTCGGCTTCCCCCAGGGCGGCTATCGCGGTGGCTACATCCGCGACATCGCGGCCACAATCAATACGGATGGGGTGACTTCGGTGTCAGCCGAATCTGTACTTGCCGACCTTCCGGCCGATGCGCCCGAGGGAGACAAGGAAGCTTACGTCGAAGCGTTAATCGGCAGAGCCCGTACCCTCCTGGGCGAAGCCGGCTTCGACCACGTGCGTCAACAGTCGCTGGAATTGATTCGCGAGGATATCGAGGACGATCTTGCCGAATTCGGCGTCACGTTCGATACCTGGTATTCCGAACAGTCGTTGACGAAAACCAATCGTATCGACGACGCGCTCGAGGTACTCCGAAAGCGCGGCATGTTGTATGAGAAGGACGGCGCAACCTGGTTTCCTGCGACAGACTTTGGGGATGAAAAAGATCGTGTCGTCATTCGCGCGAATGGAATCAAGACCTATTTCGCTTCGGATATCGCGTACCACTTTGACAAGCGCGAGCGTGGCTTTGACCATCTCATCGATATCCTCGGTGCTGACCATCACGGTTATTTGGCGCGTGTTCGTGCGGGCCTGGAGGCGATGGGCTACAAAGGCGATGACCTCGAAGTGGAGCTTGTGCAGTTCGTTACGCTTTACCGCGGTGGCAAGAAGATGCAGATGTCCACGCGCTCGGGTGAGTTCGACACGCTGCGGCAGCTGCGTGCCGACGTCGGCAACGATGCCGCGCGCTTTTACTACGTATCGCGATCGAATGATCAACACCTGGACTTTGATCTCGACGTTGCGAAATCGCAGTCCAGTGACAACCCGGTTTACTACATCCAATACGCGCACGCCCGCGTCGCAAGTGTTTTCCGGCAGCTGGCTGAGAAGTCGCTCGAGTGGAACCGCACTGCGGGCAGGAATCAGCTGGCGCTGCTCGTGGAGCCCCAGGAAAAAGCGCTGATGACATCGTTGAGCCGATACCCCGAGGTTGTCGAGCTCTCTGCAAACAACCGCGCGCCGCAGCACCTCGTGCATTACTTGCGCGACCTTGCCAACGATTTTCACACCTATTACAACGCGCACGCATTCATCGTCGACGATGCGAAGCTGCGCGACGCGCGGCTTCACCTTATCTCCGCAACGCGCGTCGTGATAGCCAACGGGCTTGGCATACTGGGCGTGTCGGCCCCGGAGAAAATGTAATGGCGCAGCGCAAGAAGCGTCGTCGTGCTCATTCGAAAAAGCCGCAATACCCACCGTTTGTGTGGATGCTGTTCGGCCTCGCGATCGGCCTCTCCGTTGCGTTTGCCGTGTACGTGAAGGACCGCGAGCCGGCCGGGGTCGCCCAGTCCGAGCCTCCGCGGCCCGCCAGCCTGCAAAGCGCGCTCGACGATAACGACGAGCCGGCGACGCCCTCCATCGAGCCCCGGAAACCCCGGGACAAGAGATTCACGTTCTACGATATTTTGCCGAACTTCGAGGTGGTCACGCCGGACGATGAGCCCGAAGTCGCCGCCGACCAGGAGCCCCGGGCCATCGAAGAACCTGGCGTTTACGTGCTGCAGGCCGGCTCTTTCTCGACCAACCATGACGCCGACCGCCGGCGTGCCGAACTTGCACTGCATGGCATCGAATCACATATACAGCGCGTCAAAGTTAATGACCGCAATTATCACCGCGTTTACATTGGCCCAACCGAGGATCTCGATGAATTGAATTTGCTACGCAGTCGTTTGCGCGCGGCGAAAATCGACGTCCTGCGAATCCGGCTCAGTGACTAGCGTCGCGACCTGGCACCGGCTGCTCGCCGTCGCCGCGCTGCTGCTTTTGGCGGCATGCGCAACTAGCC
>JBATHK010000158.1:0-17898 GCA_049666725.1 Woeseiaceae bacterium | reverse complement strand
AGGCCGGCTCGCATTGTCGCCGTGCGCAAGTTTTCAGGGCGGTGGAGCGATACCAACGTCGCGGCACAAGAGCAACAGCTGCTCGAAGCGCTGGCCAACGATGGCGTGAAAACAACAGGTGTGGTGGAGCTCGCTCGCTACAATAGCCCTTTCACGCTTTGGTTCCTGCGTCGCAACGAGGTGATGGTCCCTGTAGAATGGCCGGCAGCAAACGATTAGTCTGAACTCAGGCATCCTGTGATGAAGTTTGAAATGCGTAGATTTTCCATGCTGTTGTTTATTCCAGCCGCGCTGCTGATGATCGCGTTCGTGCCGGCAAGCGCGGCGGACCGCGTGGCAGAATTTCGTGGCACGGGCAACACGACGACCGCCATATTCAGGGTGGAGTCGCCGTGGGTGCTCGATTGGCGGCTCGATGGTGACTTCGATGAACTGGTCGCCCTCGATATCACCTTACTTGAGGCCAAAAGTGGAAAACATGTTGGCCGCGTCCTGCACACCAAGCGCAAAGGCAACGGTGTGAAGTTGTTTAAATCGGGCGGACTGTATCAGCTGAGAATCAGCTCGTCGCTGGCTCGCTGGACCGTCAAGATCGACCAGCTTACCCGCGAAGAAGCCGAGCTTTACACGCCGAGGTAATGACAGGACGCGACAGCGCTTCGTCACGCCAAGAAACACCCTAGAAATAGTCGGGCTCGTTTCCCGGCGCCCATTTTATGTTGCAGCCGATGCTCGGTACCTGCCGGGCCAGCGGCGGTCTCGACTCCAGAACAGCATCAAGTGCCGCGCGCAAATCATGCCCGTCGACTGGCAGGGCATTCGACGGACGACTGTCGTCCAGTTGGCCGCGGTAAACCAGCCGCTTGCCCGCGTCGAACACAAAAAAGTCGGGCGTGCACGCTGCACGATAGGCTTTCGCTACATCCTGGCTTGCGTCGAACAAGTAGGGAAACGTATAGCCCCAGGTTTCCGCCTCGGTTTTCATATTATCGGGACTGTCGCTCGGGTGTTTGTCGACGTCATTGCTATTGATCGCATAGATGGCAACGCCACGTGCGGCATAGTCTCGCCCGATACGCGCCAGTTCCTCGCGCACATGTATGACGAAAGGGCAGTGATTGCAGATGAACATCACGAGGTAGGCGCTGGCGTTGTCTGCAAGAGAATGATGCTGACGATCCGGGTCCGGCAGCGAAAAGTCCGGTGCCTCGGTTCCCAGCGCCAACATCTGTGATTCGACCGCAACCATTTTCCTTACCCCACATTCGGTAGACTGGCAAAGGTTACCAAAAGTCGCGGCCGAGCGGCATGCGATCGGCCGCCTGTTGTGCGATCATCCGGAGCAGGATTGGAGTCTGGGGTCTGCGTGATCGACGCGTCGGAACAAAAAGGCAGCACCGTTATCATGCTTGCGGCAATCGTGGTCGTGATCTACGGCATGCAAATGGCAAAGGTCGTGCTGGTGCCGTTCCTGATTGCCGTGTTCCTCGCATTAATTACGGTGCGGCCGATGCTCTGGCTGCAGCAGAAGCGGGTACCGGCCATTCTGGCGGCGCTGCTCATCGTGACGATGATCATGATGATACTCGCCATGGTAGGCATGATCCTGGGAACGTCAATTGCCGATTTTACAGCGGCGCTTCCCGGCTACCAGGCACGACTCGACACGATCGTCGACGGCATGGTCAGGTTTATTGCCGAGAACCTGAAGGGTGACCAGTCCATCGAGAACCTGAGCGACATGATCGATCCGGGCTGGGCGATGGGCCTGGCCGCAACCATATTGAACAGCCTCAAAGACGTACTAACCAATACCTTTCTGATTATCTTTACGATGATCTTCATACTGCTCGAGGCATCGACGGTTCAAACCAAGGTGGAGGCGGCTTTCGGTCGTCACGAGGATTCACTCGACCGGCCGAAGATCTTCCTGCAAAACCTCGGCCGTTATCTCGGTATCAAAACAATTGTGAGCATGGCGACAGGTTTGTGCGCGGGTCTTTTGACCTGGTCTGTCGGGCTCGATTTTCCATTGCTCTGGGCGATGCTGGCTTTCTTGCTGAACTATGTCCCGACCATCGGCTCGATTATCGCTGCCGTACCTGCAGTGCTGCTGGCCCTGGTACAGCTCGGACCGGGTGAGGCGAGCGCTACGGCCATCGGTTTTGCGGCGATCAACGTAGTTTTCGGCAACCTGCTCGAGCCACGTCTAATGGGTTACGGCGTCGGCATTTCGCCGCTCATCGTATTCGTCGGACTGGTTTTCTGGGGCTGGGTTTTTGGCCCGGTCGGCATGCTGCTGTCCGTGCCGCTGACAATGACACTCAAGCTTGCGCTGGAGAACGACGAAACAACGCGCTGGGTCGCTATCCTGCTGGGGTCGGAGCGCGATGCCGAATACGAACTCCGCAACAGGGCAGAAAAAAACTCGCCGGACGCCGATCAGGCGACGTCTACATCTTCGTAGTCGTCCAGATCTGGCTCTGTCTCTTCGAGCTGCTCCAGCAGGTTGATTGCAACAGCCACGAAGTCCGTGTCGGTGATAATTCCGATGAGCTTGTCGTTGTCCATCACCGGTAAACAGCCGATCGCATGTTTCTCGAGAAACAGTGCGGCCTGACGCAGGCTTGCGTTGATGTCTACCGTGGCAACGTCCGCGACCATTGCATTTTCAATAAGAATTTCATTCGCGTGGATTCGATTCTTAGGATCGCGCAGAAAGCTGTCTGTCGCAGCCAGTACGTTCGTCAACGTCACGAGACCGACTAATGTACCATCATCGACAACCGGAATATGATGAATACGGTTGTCGTGCATAAGCGTGCGAGCCTCGGCCAGAGTCGCAGACGGTGCCACCGTGATCAGATCGGTACTCATGATTGCTTCGATCGTGAACATAACGCCGTCCTTCTGCTTCATCTAACTACCATTCAGTCTAGCGATGACAGCAGAGAGCGCCATTGCGAGAAACACGTATTTGTCGCTGGCGCCGATATGAGAATGAGTTGCATCGAATGTGCCAGGTTTGCAAAAGCCAGGTGTTGATCTAGACTGAACAGTCCCGTATCGAGGTAGTCTGATCCAGCATGAACAAGCGATTCCTATTGGTTCTGTCCCTGGCCGCACTGCCGACTTCTGCCGCTGATATAGAGCCTGATGCGACCCGGATCGTCCGGGAAGCAATCGATCACTGGCGCGGCCTGTCCTCGTACACGGAAATGACGATGGTCATTCACCGCCCGGACTGGGAGCGCTCCATGACCATGCGCGCGTGGACGAAAGGGCAGGACCAGACACTGGTACGTGTTGTAGAACCAAAAAAAGACCGCGGCAGCGGTACGCTCACCGATGCGAACAGCATGTGGACATTTTCTCCCAAGGTGAACCGCGTAATCAAAATACCCTCATCGATGATGGGGCAAGGCTGGATGGGCTCTGATTTTTCAAACAAAGACATCGCCCGCGCTGATGACATTGTCGACCAATACGATCACACGATCCTCAATCGCGAAGAGGTCGATGGCATAACGGTTTATGAAGTTCAGTCTATTCCGCATGAAGACGCTGCCGTGGTTTGGGGCCGGGAAGTGCTGAAAATTCGGGACGACTACGTCGTGCTCGAACATGCGTTCTTTGATCAGGACGGCGAGCTTGTAAAGAAACTCGTGTCCCTGGAAATTGGGGAGATGGGTGGTCGGACGATCGCCAAACGGCAGCGCATGGTAAAGACGGAAGAGCCCAATGAGTGGACCGAAATCAGCGTCAACGACGTTGTTTACGAAATCGATTTGAAGGACAGCCTGTTCACTTTATCGAATCTGCGTAATCCGCGAGACTGATGAACATCGTTCTGCGCCTGGCCTGGCGGAATCTCTGGCGACAGAAACGGCGGACCTGGCTGACGGTAGGGGCGATGGTCTTTTCAAACACCTTGCTCGTATTCATGATCTCGATTCAGTTTGGCATGTATAGCCTGATGATCGACAACACGCTGAAAGTGTTCACCGGGCATATGCAGATTCAGGCGCCGGGCTACAAAGACGATCAGAAAATGCGGCAGACGGTGCCGGATATCGTGCCACTGGCCTCGCACCTCAGGGAAAAATTCCAGATGCAGACGATCGCCGCACGTGGCTGGGCGTTTGGTTTGGCATCGAGTAAAGAGCGCAGCTACGGCATTGGCATTTTCGGCGTTGAGCCGGGGTTTGAGCCGCAGGTCTCGAGTATCCCGGGCCTGGTTAAACAAGGCAGGTACCTTCGAGAACGAGATGCCAACGAAATTGTGATTGGCGCCGTACTTGCTCGCAACCTGCGTGTCGCGATCGGCGATGAACTGACTTTGCTTGGCAGCGGCCTGGATGGCTCATTCGCGGCAGCCGTCGTGGATATTGTCGGCATATTCGAGAGCGGAATTTCAGACATCGACCGCAATTTTGCCGAGATGCCACTGGCATCGTTCCAGGACATGTTCGCAATGCAGGGGGCCGGGCACCAGGTAGTGGTCAGCGCCGAAACCCTCGATGAAGCGACGTTGCTGCAGCCCGAAATTGCGGCGGCATTGCCTGAAGCTGCAGATCTTGTCGTGCTGGACTGGGACGCGCTGCAGCCTGGCCTCAAGCAGGCCATCCAGGCGGACATGAGCAGTGCGTTTTTCATGTACGGGATCCTCGTAATTCTCGTTGCGTTCAGTGTTCTCAATACGCAGCTGATGTCTGTGCTGGAACGCACGCACGAGTTCGGCATCGTGATGTCGCTGGGCCTCCGGGCCGGCCGACTGGGCCGACTGGTTATGCTGGAGACCGCGTTGATGGGCATGATCGGCCTGGTCCTGGGAGCCATCGCAGGCGCCATTTTTACGACCTGGTTTACGGTTAACGGTTTGTCGATTCCAGGCATGGAAGAAATGGCGGCGAATTTCAACCTTCCAGCCCACATCTACCCGGAGGTCACGCCCTGGACGATGGTGGCGGGGCCGATCATTGTGTTCCTGTTCACGTTGCTGGCGGCGGTTTACCCTGCGCTGCGCCTGCACCGACTGCACCCGGTTGAAGCAATGAGGACGCACTGATGCGCATGCTCCCGGTGCTCTCTCGACTCGCCTGGCGCTATCTGTGGCGCAACCACCGGCGCACATTCATCATGCTGGGTGCCATTACGGTCGGTGTGTGGGCGATGATATTCATGACGGCACTGACGCGCGGCATGGTCGATCAGATGATCAAGGACGGCATCAGCGTCCTGCCCGGTCACGTGCAGGTTCACGACCCGCAATTTCTCGACGATCCGAGCGTCTCGAATCGCATAATGATAGGTGACAATGAACTCGCCGGAATGTTCGACTCGGCGGGTTTCAAGGCCTGGGCCAGCAGGGTGAAGGTGCCAGCGGTAGTTACCAGTGAACGGGAATCTCGCGGCGTAACCATGCTGGGCATCGATCCGGCGGCGGAGCGCGAGTTTTCGTTTGTAGATTACGATGAAGTGGACGGCCGTTTCCTCGAGAGCGCTGAGGATAATGACGTTGTGATCGGCAGGAAGCTTGCGGACACGCTGGAAACCGGTGTCGGCAAGCGCATCGTTCTAATGACCCAGGATCCCGACAACGAGATTGCGGATCGTGGCTTTCGGGTTGTCGGGCTGTTCAAAGCCAGCATGCCGGCGTTCGAAGACGCGTATGTCTTTGTCGGCAAGAGAGCCGCACAGAAGATGTTGCGCATCGGCGATACCACAACTGAAATTGTCTTCCTCGGTGACGACTACCGGGATGTCGAGCCGACCTATGATCGCGTGATCGAAAGAGTGGACGCCTCGCTCAAGGTCAGTCGCTGGTACGAGATAGACACTTATCTCGGCACGATGCTCAAGGTCATGGATGGTTTTGTACTGATCTGGGTGATCGTTATTTTTCTCGCCCTGTCTTTCGGGCTGGTCAACACACTGGTAATGGCCGTGTTTGAACGAATACGCGAAATCGGTCTGATGCTTGCGCTTGGCATGAAACCGGCCAGTATCCTCGGACAGATAATTATCGAATCGATGATGTTGCTTTGCGTTGGTCTGGCCATTGGTGACCTGCTGGCCTGGGCGACGATTCAGCCCCTGCAGGGCGGCATCGATATTTCCGCGGTTGCCGAGGGCATGGAAATGATGGGTGCCTCCAGCGTTTTGTACCCGAAGCTGTATTTGAGCGACATGATCCGGGCGAATGTCGTCGTCCTGATACTTGGATTTCTCGCGAGCCTGTCCCCGGCCTGGCGCGCGTCGCGTTATGAGCCGGTTGAAGCAATTACGAAGGTGGGATGATGGCGGCTGTACGTTGTGTGGATTTGTGCAAAACCTATCGGCAGGGTGATCAGGACATCAAGGCGCTCGATCACGTGAGCATCGAAATCGAGGAAGGCGGTTTCGTTTGCCTCTCCGCGCCTTCCGGCGGCGGCAAAACCACACTACTCAATGCGATCGGCGGGCTGGACATACCTGACAGTGGCGAAGTCTGGGTTGGTGGTCAGCGCATCGACCAGATGAGCAAAGGCGAGCTCGCTGACCTCAGGCTGTCCAGTATCGGCTTCGTTTTTCAGGCGTACAACCTGATCCCTGTGCTCACAGCACAGGAGAACGTGGAGTTTGTCATGCAGGTGCAGGGCGTTGCGGCCGCGCAAAGGCGTACAAAGTCGCTGGCTATCCTCGACGAGGTCGGGCTGAAAGGGCTCGAGAACCGGCGGCCGGCTGAAATGTCCGGCGGCCAGCAGCAGCGTGTGGCGGTAGCCCGTGCAATCGTCTCGCGACCGGCGCTGGTACTTGCCGATGAGCCGACGGCCAATCTCGATTCCAAAACGTCGGATGAACTCATGAAGCTCTTCACCGAACTTAACGAGCATCACAATACGACCTTCGTTATAGCAACGCATGACCAGCGAGTCATGGGGTACGCGAGACGCCTGGTACGCATGCTGGACGGCCGCATCGTCGACGACATCGAGCAAAATGCCGCATAAATTCATCCTGGCGCTCATCGTTTTGTCCACCACCGCGATGGCGGATGGCAACAGGACCGAGTTCGGTGGCCACACGAAGTTCTCTCTGACCAGCCAGGCGTACCCGGATCAGAGTCTGTTCAGGGACCTGGTCGGCAGCAGTACCCTGGACGTCACCGGCGACCTGCGCCTCAATCTGAAACGTAACGTCGGTCGATGGTCCTTTGATGCGGCGTATCAGCCGCTTGTATTGCACGGCGACAGTGTCGAGCTGGGTCGCGCGCTGCCGGGTGGCACCGATATTTTCTTTCCGGGATTACCCGACGACGGCCGCCGCCTGTTCGACCTGACCAAGGTCCTGCGAGACAGCCGCAAGACCATCGTGCTGCATCGCCTGGACCGGCTGGCCTTTGGCTATACGAGCGAGAAGGCGGTCGTTCGCGTCGGCCGGCAGGCGCTGTCCTGGGGCAACGGCTTGTTTTATGCGCCGATGGATCTCGTGAACCCGTTCGATCCGGCGGCCGTCGACACCGAGTACAAGGGCGGCGATGACATGCTGTACCTGCAGTACCTGCGCAGCAGCGGTGACGACGTGCAGGGGGCCTATGTCGCGCGCCGCGACCCTGTGAGTGGTGACGTTAAGGCGAACGAGGCCACGGCCGCCGTCAAGTACCACGGGTTCCTGGGGGAGGCCGAATTCGACTTCCTGCTGGCGCAAAACTACGGAGATTCGGTCGTGGGCCTGGGTGCCGGCAAGAGCGTCGGTGGCGCCATCCTGCGCGGCGATGTTGTTGTAACGGACTCCGACTTTGATACCTACGTACAGGTGGTAACAAACCTCACCTATTCCTGGAACTGGTTCGACAGGAACATGAGTGGAGCGGTCGAGTATTTCTTCAACGGCTTTGGCCAGCGATCGGGGCGCTACGATTCGGCCAGCCTCGCCAATAATCCGGACCTCGTTGACCGTATCACGCGCGGTGAGCTTTTTTCGGTCGGCCGCCACTACCTCGCCGCCAGCGTCATGATCGAAATTACGCCACTCTGGGGAGTTACGCCCACGGTGCTCGCAAATGTCTCGGATCCCAGCGGCCTGTTTCAGCTGGTAACCAACTACAGCCTGTCGGACGACATGGCATTCCTGGCGAGTATCAATGTGCCGCTGGGCCCGAAAGGCAGCGAATTCGGTGGCATCGAATCTGGCTTCCCCGAGCGTTATTTGTCAGGTGGCGCGGGGCTGTTTGCCCAGATTGCGTGGTACTTCTAGCCGGCCGGCTGACCGGTCTGCTTGAGGCTGGCTAACAGACGCCGAAATCCCGCTTCAATTTCGAGCTCGAACACCGGGTCCTTGATATGCTCGAAGTCGGAAAAGTCAATTTCCTGGGATTCGCCGAAAAGCATCGTGTCGATGCGCTTGAACAGGTCGCGCTCTTCCCAGGCCATGTGGTCTCGCAGTCGCTTCACGTAGCTGGACGCATCCTCAATCAGTTTCTTGCGACGCACGGCGGCGCCGGCGTTGATGGCCTCTATCTCGTCGCGCAGGGCCGAACCCAGCGCGGCGATTTCGTTATGGTCATCGGGCACGCTATCAAGGCCCTCGGCGAGATCCGGGCGCTTCTTGCGCAGCTGCTCGTACATGAGGTCTTCTTTAGGGTGATGCACGGCATCGGGATACACGGTCATGTAACGCATGATCTCGTCGAGCAGTTCAAAATCCGGGTCCTTGCCTGAAGACGCATGTTCTACAACTTCATCGAGCACCTCGAGAACCATTGACATATTGCGGTGATCTTCCCGCAACTCCTTCATTAGCGCTCTGGCTTCAGACTGCATCTCGACTCCTGATCCTACTCATGGCTGTAATCGTGGCTGACCCGGTGTATTCCGGCTATGCGCATTATCACCTACGGGGGCCTACCTTGCAGCCGGAAGACTGGCAAAGTCTTGCGCGGCTTCCATGTTCAACAGTGCATCAGCCAGTGCTGAAACGAGGCTCTGACTCGCGACGAGCAGCTCCCGGTTGACGTTCAGCAGCGTGGATATTTCTACCTCGTTGAGCTCCCCGCGCGCGACCTCTTCGTAAATCCGGTGACGCATGCGATTGTGGGCTGACTCGGAGGTACTCTTGATTTCGACCAGGGTCTCGAAGCGCACGGCCGGTATGTCAGATCGACGCAAGGAATCGAGCGCCTCGTAGAACTCTCTTGCGGCTTCGCGGAATTGTCCGAAATAGGCATTGAAACGGTCGTTCACCGAGCCCCGAAACAATTCGAGGTCCGCGTTCACGTCTTTCATGCTCTTGGCAGCCTGCACGGCGTTGCGGATTGACGGAATTATCTGGCTAAGGCGCTCCGACTCGTCAGCTTCCAGCGGCCGGCCCTGCAGCGCGAGCGCGTGCCGGAGTATTTCGCCTTCCAGCTGCTTGATTTCAGCGTAGCAGCGGTCGTAATCAACTTCGGATGAAAAAACGCCGACACCTTTGCGATCCTCCTGGCTGTTGTAAAACGAATGATCGGGTGGCAGGTGCAGCGCGGCCTGATTCAATGCGGCCGCCTGGTCGATCAGCCGCAGCGTCTCGCGAGTGATGTTTTCGAGAGCGGCTTCGGCGACCGCAGTGTCACTCGGTTTTATGTGCCGCAGCAGCGGCGTGTCTTTGTGCCGGAACCGTCGCTCGAGCCATTGGCTGAGCAGCGGAATGGCCGGCAGGAAAAGCACAATCCCGATGAGGTTGAAGAGGCTATGGAACGCCACGAGCGCGAACAGTGGATCCGAGATTCCAATAATATTGGTAATGAGCCCGAGCAGCGGCACCAGGCTCAGGAACGCAATTGTGTCGGCTACGACGTTGAACAAGACGACGGCCGCTGCGACGCGTTTCTTGGCTGCAGAGCCTGCGAGCGAGCCCAGGAGGGCCGTGATCGTTGTGCCAAGATCGGCGCCGATGGCAATGGCCGCTGCCGATTCCAGTGGAATTGCGCCAGCATAAAGCGCGCTCAGCGTAATCATGATGGTCGCGGAACTGGACTGGATTACGGCGGTAAGCAGAAGACCCGCAAACAGGAAAATGATCAGCGGGTAGCCGGCGAGGGCGGTCGGGTCAAATATTGTCGTCGCGACCAGGGCGCCCGACTTCATAAACTCAAGCCCCATGAGCATCAGGCCGAACCCGACGGTGAAATGACTGACTCCGGCTCGCCTGGTTCCGGCGGCCGACCAGACCACACCGAACCCGCCGATCGTTATGATCGGCAGCGCAAGTGCTTCTATATCGAGTTTGAATCCGATCGTCGCAACGATCCAGCCGGTCATCGTAGTGCCGAGGTTTGAACCGAACACGATACCGAGAGCGCTGGCCAGCGAGATGATGCCGGTGCCGACAAATGCGAGAACGATGAGGCTGACGACTGAGCTGCTTTGCAGTGCGGCCGTCGTGACTGCCCCGGCCAGCACGCCTCGCAGCGGTTTTGCCGTGTACTGACGCAGAAACTTCTTGAACGATCGGCCGGCGAGCTGTGTCAGCGCATGTTCCAATTCATGCATGCCGAACAGGAACAGGCCGAGGCCCGCAGCCAGTCTCCAGAGATCGAGATCCTCGCCCATCGGCAGAGTATATCCGCATGCCCGTCAGCAAGAAAAAGAATGGCCGGCATTGCGCCGGCCATTTCATGCTGTGGCTTACCTTGCGGTCAGCAAGCCGGTGTCAGAAGAACTTCCGCGCCATCCCCAGGATATCGTCAAGCGCGCCACCGGAGCCGCCGCCCATGCCGAGCAGATCGCCGAGCGGTCCGAGCCCACCTTTAGACAACGATGGACCGATGTCACGACCGGCCGAGGTCTTCTTGCTCATTGCACCCATTGCGACAGCGGCCAGCAACGGCAGTGCCTTCTTGATCATGCCCGCATCAATGCCGGTCTCTTTGGAGGCTGCCGCCGCCACGTTGCGGCTGACGTCCTTGCTGCCAAAGATATGACCAAGAATGTTATTGCCATCATTACGCGTCTCGTCGGATGCCAGCAGTTCCGGCCTGTCGATATAGCGGTCGTGCCCGCCGGTTTGGAGGGCACCACGCAGGCCTGCAAGACCTGAATCGTCCGCGGTATTTTTTTGTATGCCTCGCATGAGTGCCGGCGCGAGGGCCTCAACCAGTTTCGAGGTATCCGACGAGCCAAGACCTACCGTCTTGGCTAATTGGCCAACGCTGTCGTTGCCACCGGCGCTCTTGAGCAGATCCATTAGGTCCATTGAATTTCTCCGTTCATCATTTGTCGAGCGGGATCTTGATTTTCTGGCCGGGATAGATCTTGTTCGGATCCTTGATAATGTCGCGGTTGGCCTCGAAGATCTTCATGTACTTGCCGGCGCTGCCGTAATATTTCTTGGCGATGCCACCCAGCGTGTCACCGCTAACGATCTCGTAAAACTCGGATTTTTCCACCGGTTCTTCTTTTTTCGGTTTCGGTGCCTTGAGGTCATCTGCGACAACTTTTTTCACGCCCTTGATGTTGCCGGCCAGCAGGATCGCCTGGTCGCGAACCGCCTGGTTCTTGCAGTCACCGCAAATCGTTGCGACGCCATCGTCAAATTCCACCGTGAGATTGCTGAGACCGCTGGTCTTAATCTCGAGGTGTTGCTTGATGTTGTCGGCCGCTTCGGCGTCTGTATCGAAAATTTGGCGTCCTACATCTTTTACAAAGTCAAACAGTCCCATTACGTACTCCCTGTTAAATTGGTGTTATATCCAACCGCTCAATTATAACAGGCGCTATAATCGGCGCTGAACTTTAGTGAGGTATGACAATGCGGAAAGTCACGATACTCCTCGCCATCGGGGTCGCATTTCTGGCCGGCTGCGCCGTCAACCCGGTCACGGGAAAGCGCCAGTTGATGACGGTAAGCACCGCCTCGGAAATCCAGATGGGGCAACAAAACTACGCTCCGATGCGGCAGTCACAGGGCGGGGATTTCGACATTGACCCGCTTCTCACCCAGTACGTGCAGGGCGTCGGAAGTCGCCTGGCCGCGCAAAGCGAGGTCGCACTGCCCTATGAGTTCGTGGTGCTGAATAACTCGGTTCCCAACGCCTGGGCCTTGCCCGGTGGCAAGATCGCCATCAACCGCGGTTTGCTGACCGAACTCGAGTCCGAGGCCGAGCTGGCGGCCGTGCTGGGACACGAAGTCGTGCACGCGGCCGCGCGGCACACCGCCAGCCAGATATCACGCGGCATGCTGCTGCAGGGACTCGTGTTGGCAACTGCGGTCGCATCGAGTGACAGCGACTACGGCAACCTTGCTGTCGGTGGCGCCGGTTTGGCGGCACAGCTGGTCACCATGAAGTATGGGCGCGAGGCCGAGCTGGAGTCCGATTTTTACGGCATGCAGTACATGTCGAAAGCCGGCTATGACCCGCGGGGCGCGGTGTCCTTGCAGGAGACCTTCGTGCGCCTGAGCGAGGGGCGACGAACGGACTGGCTCAGTGGCTTGTTTGCCAGCCATCCGCCTTCGCAGGAACGCGTGAATACGAATATCGCGACAGCAGCGACTTTGCCGGCGGGCGGCAAGACCGGCGAGGCTGAATTCCAGCGTGCCGTGCAAAAAACCCGGGCCGCCAAGCCGGCCTACGACGCGTATGATGAGGGTCGCAAAGCCCTCTCGGAAAAGAAACTCGATGAAGCGCTGACGCTTTCGAACAAAGCGCTCGACCTGTTTCCGCAGGAAGCACATTTCCACGCACTGCGCGGTGATGTACGGCTGGTCGCCGACAAGTACGACATGGCTGTGACCAATTACAGCCGTGCGATTGAACGGCGCAATGGCTTCTTTTACTACCATCTGCAACGGGGCCTGGCGAAAAAAGAGCTCGGGCAAACGGATGGCGCGGTCTTTGATCTCGAAAACAGCATAGCGTTGTTGCCTACGGCGCCGGCGCACTACGCGCTGGGCAGCATCGCGCAGCAGCGCGGAAACCTTCCCAAGGCGGTCAAGCATTACAAGGCCATCGCTGGTGCCGGGGGAGAGTACGGTGCCGCAGCAAACACGGCACTGGTGAGACTGGAGCTGCCCTCGAACCCGAGCGCCTACGTCTTGCGCCGCTGTGATCCTGACGCCAACGGCAACCTCGTCGTATCGGTCAAGAACGATACGGCCGTGCAGATTACGGGTGTACAGATTGTCGTGCAGTACGCGGATGCATCCGGCCGGCAACAGCAGGTACGGCGCGATATCCAGGGACAGATTCCGGCCGGGCAAATTGCGAGCGTCAACACGGGACTTGGGCCGTTTACGGCGGGCTCCAATTGTCCGGTGACGGTTGTTGCTGCGCAGGTCGCCGAGTAAGCGGACCGTACTATTCGGCGAGATTTTCCTCGATCCACGCGTCGATACTCATGCCGAGCATCGGCAGTGTTACGCCGCCGTTTTCGAGTATGCGATTGTGAAAAACACGGATATCGAACCTGTCGCCGAGCGACCTTTCCGCTTCTTGCCTGAGGCGCTGGATCTCCAGGCTACCGACCAGGTACGACGTCGCCTGTCCCGGGACCGCCGCATAGCGATCGACCTCGCCCGAAACCGAGTCAAGTCCTTCTGCAGTGTTTTCGAGCATATAGTCAATGGCGTTTTGCCGGGTCCAGCCCATGACATGCATGCCGGGATCAACAACCAGGCGGGCCGCGCGGTAAGCCTCGTTGGAGAGCATGCCGAGGCGGGACAGTTCGCTCGAATACAGGCCGATTTCGTCAGCCAGGCGCTCCGAATACAAGGCCCAGCCCTCGCTGGTGCCAGAGCTCCACATGTAGCGCAGTATCGGGTGCAGCGATTGGTTGCCAGCGGCGATCGAGCTGTCGAGATGATGGCCGGGCCAGCTTTCGTGAAACGCTGTTGATTCCGTTCCTGCCTTACTGATGCCGGTCGGATTGTAGGTTCCTACCTTGTAGATACCAACGCTGCCGTCCGCAGAGCCCGCCGAGTAAAAACCGCCACCCGAATCTTTTTCGAAGGCAGGCGAGGGCGTGACGATCAGTCTCGACTCTGGCACGTAGGCAAACCAGTCGGGCATTGCGGCCTCGGCGCGAGCCACGGCGCTATTGACGTAGTCGAGCATCGCCTGTTCGCTTTCGAACGTGTACTCAGGGTTAGTCCGCAGCTCCTGGAGCAGTGACTTCAGGTCGTCGGTGCCGAAAGATTCCCTGGCGATGGCGAGCATCTCGCTTTGTATACGCGACATGTTCGAAAGGCCGGCCCTGTGTATGTCGGCAGGATCCATTGGCAGGGATGACCAGTAGCGGACCGACGCGGTGTAGCACGCTTCGCCGTCCGGGTTGGCAGAGACGCCGACAGCATCGCGGCCCGGATATTCGGTCGCCAGAAAGTCGCGGTAGCGAATCATCGCGGGAATGACACGGCTCTCGACGACTTCGCGGTACCGCCTGGCGAATTCGCCATTCCCGGAACGGCTTGCCGGGTTCAAGAACGGCGAATCATCGATTGGTGTGTCGATCAACGCGGTTACCTGTTCGACGACGGCGTCAACGTTGGTTTGTGTTGCGAGGTATCCGGCGTCGATGCCGCGCCGCAGGTTACTGATCTCGGTATCGAGGTATCGAGCAGTGTCTGACGCCCGGGCGAGCGCCGAGTCGCGTTCACTGGCGGTTCCGACAGGCTGTACGCCAAGCGTTGACGTTATCATCGACGGCCATCCCGTCCACGTCGGACTGACGTTCCAAAGCTCCATGCGACAGACGCGTCTGCCGATAATCGCCTCGAGCCGTTCGCGTGCGAACAGGTAGGTCACTGCATCAACCGTGCCTGACAGCGGCGCCGGATCCAGCGCGTCTAGCTCCGCGAGCCAGTCGTCGACCTGCTGGTCCCAGGCCAGCAGCCTGCTTTCGCGGTGGTCCCCGAATCGGTCCATCGGTGCGTCAGGGTAGGCGGATTCGTAGGCTTCCTCGGGGAAAAACGTGTAATAGCCCCTGACGAACTGTGAGGCAATCGAATTCACCCGGTCCGCAGTGCTGGGCTCCGGTTTGTCAGAGCAGGCCAACAGGGTCGCAAAAAATACTATGATTATTAGCTGTTTAGCCGCCACGCTCGTGATCCTCGCCGTGTCTCCGAGGCCGCAATCAGAGCATACATCGGCGACTGATGACAGGGTCTGCGATAATATGCCGGTATCGTTTTATGCATCGGGGGGACGCCATGTCGAGGATCATCGCCGCAATTGCTATCAGTCTGATCGCCGGGTTTGCGGCCGCGGTCTGGTTGATGCGAGACGGCCCGACGGGCGATTCTGAATCGCGAACGGAGCTCGCGGCGGGCACCTTCGAACCAGCGGCGCCAATGGAAGAACGTCTTCGACGGCTCGAGCAGGTCATAACCGAAGAGCGCGAAGCGCGGCTCATACTCGAGGATCAGCTGCAGGTGCTGACCGAAGAAATCGAACGCATCGACTCTGCAGGTCCGCGATCATTTGCAGCCCAGGTCGAAGCGGCGGACGATGCGCCGGGACCACGGCAACCGGAGCAGCGTGCGCGACGAGATTTCGTGTCGCTGGTAAGGAACTACCAGGAGCGCCGGCTGAACGACCTGGTGGACGGCGGATTCTCAGAAGACGAGGCCCGGCGCGTTTTGAAGCAGGAGTCGGAAGTGCAGTTCAAGGCGATGCAGGCCACCCACGACGCGCAACGTCGCGGCGAAATAGTTGACTCTCTGTCGGCGATGAGCAGACCCCAGTCCCTGCTGCGGGCTGAGCTCGGCGACAGCGACTATGAGCGATACCTGCAGGCGCAGGGACAGGCAACGTCCATCCAGGTCACGCAGGTGCTGGACAGCTCGCCCGGAAGCCTGGCGGGTTTGCAACCAGGCGACCAGATCGTCAGTTACGGCGGCGAGCGCGTATTTGATGTCAATGAGCTGCGTGAACTAACGCTGCAGGGCCGGGCGGGCGAGGACGTCGTAATCGAAATCGAGCGCGACGGCGTGAGAATGCAGCTGAACGTGCCAAGAGGCCCTGTCGGCATCAACGGCACGGGAGCGGGCGTGCGGCGCATGAACTGGTGGGGTGGCGGCTAGTCATTTTGTGCGCACGCCAGCTTGGGAAGGTGGATAATGGCGGCCGCGGACTGCAGAATGATCAATCAATACAATTAGAGGTTTGAAAAACCCTTGAGTCTCCTTCGTTACAGCATCCCGAACGGCTTTACCGCGCTGAGCCTGCTGTTGGGCATCGCGTCCATTGTCACTACGCAGCTGGGCGAACTCGAGCTCGCAGCCTGGATTATCGTCTGGTGCGGGTTGCTCGACGTCATGGATGGCGCATCCGCGCGCCTGCTGAAAGCAACGTCGAGTTTCGGCGCCGAGTTCGACTCGATGGCCGACCTCGTCTCTTTCGGCGTTGCGCCCGCCGTACTCATCCTAAATGCCGGGCTGCAGCTGGGCGGCATCGAATACGATACCGGGCAATTCTGGGTCCTCGTGGTTGCCGTCGCTGTTTTCGTCCTGGCCGGTGCCATGCGACTGGCGCGATTTAATCTTACATCGGAAGTCCCCAGCACGGGCTGGTTTGCCGGTGTGCCCATTACGGCAGCCGGTGGTGGCCTGGTCTCCTCGCTGGTACTCGTGCTGATTCACTATCCGGATATCGCTGCGTCGCTGCCGCTACGTTTGTATCTGCCCGTGCTGATGTTTGTGCTGGCGCTACTCATGATTTCAAGACTGCGCTTCCCTAAAGCCAAGCTGCGCAAGAGCAAGATCTTTAATGCGTTCCAGGTACTCGTGGTCGCCGCGGTCTACTACTGCGGTATTACCCGTTCGTTTCCGGAGTACCTGCTTGGCATGGGCATAATTCTGCTGATATCCGGGATTATCGCGGGCCGCATCAGCCGCGATTCCTGATGTCGCAATCCCAAGGCGGCTGAGCAATGACGACAACTGTCACCGTACTGATTGTTTACCTGGGCGTGCTGGCAGCACTTGCGATCTGGAGTCGCCGCGAAACCCACACACTGGCGGGCTTCTACCTCGCGGGGAAAAAACTGCCGTTCTGGGTGGTCGCTTTCAGCACCAATGCCACGGGGGAAAGCGGTTGGCTGCTGCTGGGCCTGTCCGGCATGGGCTATGCAGTCGGCGCCCAGGCTTACTGGGTTGTTGTTGGTGAGATTGTCGGCATTGCCCTGTCCTGGGGGCTGATCTCCAGGCGGCTGAAGCGCCTCGGCGATGAAACGGAATCAATAACGGTGCCCGACGTGCTGGCTGCGAAGTTTGCCGACAAGTGGCACCTGATTCGTGGTGTTGCCGTACTCATAATTGTCGTCATGGTGACAACCTACGTAACGGCGCAGATGGTGTCGTCGGGTAAGGCATTCAGCAGTTTCCTCGGAATGAAATATGAGACCGGCGTTATCGTCGGCGCGATCTTCATTATTGCCTACACGTTTGTTGGCGGATACAAAGCCGTGTCCTACACCGATGTCGTGCAGGGTGTATTGATGCTGTTGGGACTGATCGCCGTGCCCGCGGCGGCCATTATTGCGGCCGGCGGATGGGGCGAAGTAAGAGCTGCACTGGCGGAGCAGGATCCGGCGCTGCTCGACATGTTTGCATTTTCAGGCGCGCCGGCATGGATAGGGATTGCCAGTTTCCTTGCCATAGGGCTGCCGTTTCTCGGCGTGCCGCAGCTTCTTATTCGCTATATGTCGGCGCGGGATGACGGCGAAATCAGGAAAGCACGCATCATGTCGATCATTGTTCTGCTGTTCTTCACGGCCGGCGCAGTAACGGCCGGCGTTGCGGGCAGAGCGCTATTTCCGGGGCTTGACGACAGCGAAACCATCTTTCCGGTGCTTTCGAGCGAGCTCTTTCCGCCCCTTGTTTCCGGCATGCTGCTCGTTGTCGTGTTGTCTGCGATCATGTCCACCGTCGATTCGCTACTGC
>JBATHK010000157.1:0-7234 GCA_049666725.1 Woeseiaceae bacterium | reverse complement strand
CATGCGTACGGCCAGGGTTGCAATGCGGCGCTGCCAGTCGTGCTGGCTGGGGACGACGATTTCCGCGGCGCCCGACGGCGTGGGCGCGCGCACGTCGGCGACAAAGTCGGCAATCGTGAAGTCCACCTCGTGCCCGACGGCACTGATAATCGGCAGCGGACAATCGGCGATGGCGCGGGCGAGTTGTTCATCGTTGAAGGCCCACAGGTCTTCCAGCGAGCCGCCGCCCCGGCCGATTATCAGCACATCGCATTCGTCGCGGCGCACCGCAGTCGCGAGCGCCGCGGTCAGTTCTCCGGGTGCAGCATCGCCCTGCACCGCGGCCGGGTAAATAACCACGGGTATGGCCGGAAAGCGCCGGCCAAGTACACTCAAAATGTCGCGTATGGCCGCACCGCTTGGCGACGTTATGATGCCAATGCGGTTGGGCAGCGCAGGCAAGGCCCGTTTCCGATCCTCGTCGAACAGGCCTTCGTCCAGCAGCTTTTTTTTCAGAGCTTCGAAGCGGCGCTGCAGAACGCCTTCACCGGCAGGCTCCATTTGCTCGACAATGAGCTGGTAGTTGCCGCGCGCCTCGTAAATGCTGACCCGCCCGTAGGCGAGTACATGGTCGCCGTTCTTGAAGCCAATGGCCGGACCGCGCTGCCGCTGGCGAAACCAGGCGGCGCTGACCTGAGCGCTGTCATCCTTGAGACTGAAGTAGACGTGCCCGGACGCTGGCCGCGAGAGGTTTGATAATTCTCCCTCGACCCAGAGGCGAGCGATGCCCTGCTCGAGCAGCGTTTTGACGCGCCGGTTGAGCTGGCTGACGGAGATGGCGGCTTCCAAAGGCATTTTGCAAGTATATCGTTCCCATACATCGTTTACGCGCAAATCGCGCGCGCGTACAATTGGTCGATTAACCACAACCGATCGAAGAACCCTCCATGCGTATCGCCAAGGAAGCCCTGACTTTTGATGACGTCCTACTGCAGCCCGGCTATTCCGAGGTGCTGCCGCGTGAAGTCGACCTCAGCACACCACTGACCCGGGAAATCCGGCTGAGCATTCCGCTGCTGTCGGCGGCGATGGATACCGTAACCGAGTCGCGGCTTGCGATTGCGCTGGCCCAGGAGGGCGGGCTGGGCGTCATTCACAAGAACATGTCCGTCGAGGAGCAGGCGCGACAGGTCCTCATGGTCAAGAAGTTCGAGTCGGGCATGGTGCGCAACCCGATCACCGTGACGGGTGGCATGACGATTCGCGAGGTCATCGACCTGACGCGAGCCATGGGCATTTCGGGCGTGCCGGTCGTTGAAGGTCGCAAGACTGTCGGTATCGTGACGCATCGCGACCTGCGCTTTGAGACGCAGCTGGACGCGCCGGTATCGACTGTCATGACGCCACAAGATCGACTCGTGACGGTTCGCGAGGGCGCGGACGAGGAAGAAGTGCTATCGCTGTTGCACCAGTATCGGATCGAGAAAGTGCTGGTTGTCGGCGACGACTTTGAGCTGAAGGGCATGATTACGGCGAAAGACTTTCAGAAGGCAAAGGACTTTCCGCTTGCCTGTAAAGACGGTAGTGGCGCACTGCGCGTCGGTGCCGCAGTCGGTACGGGTTACGACACGGATGACCGGGTGGCTGCGCTGGTCAATGCCGGTGTCGATTTGATCGTTGTTGATACGTCACATGGATTTTCCAAGGGCGTGCTCGAGCGTGTGCGTCGCGTCAAGACGGCACATCCCGATGTTCAGGTCATTGGCGGCAACGTCGTGACGGCGGACGCGGCCGAAGCGCTGGTCGACGCGGGAGCCGACGGCGTTAAAGTAGGCATTGGCCCGGGATCGATCTGCACGACCCGCGTTGTCGCGGGCGTGGGCGTCCCGCAAATATCGGCTGTCGCCGAGGTCGCCGAGGCGATGCGCAAGTCAGACACGCCGCTGATCGCCGATGGTGGCATTCGTTACTCAGGCGATATTTCAAAAGCCCTGGTCGCGGGCGCGCATTCGGTGATGATCGGGGGGCTGTTTGCCGGCACCGAGGAATCGCCCGGTGAGGTGGAGCTGTTCCAGGGACGCTCCTACAAGTCGTACCGCGGCATGGGTTCGCTGGGTGCTATGGGTCAGTCGCACGGATCGAAAGATCGTTACTTCCAGGATGCAACAGAGGAACTCGAGAAGTTGGTGCCCGAAGGCATCGAAGGCCGGGTTGCCTATAAAGGTGGCATGGTTGCGATCGTGCATCAGCTCATTGGCGGCGTGCGTGCTGCCATGGGCTACACGGGCTGCGCGAGTATCGACGAAATGCGAACCAGGCCCAAATTCGTACGCATCACCGGCGCCGGCATGGCCGAAAGTCACGTACACGATGTAACGATTACCAAAGAAGCGCCGAATTACCGCGTCAAAAACTAAGCTTATGCATCCTGATATTCACGCCGACAAGCTGCTGATTCTTGATTTCGGCAGCCAGTACACGCAGTTAATCGCCCGGCGTGTTCGCGAGTGCGGCGTTTATTCCGAGATTCACCCCTGGGACATGTCGGATGCGGACATCCAGGCATTTGGCCCGCGTGGCGTCGTGCTTTCGGGCGGGCCGGAGTCTGTCAATCTCGACGATCCGCCCAGGGTGTCGCATTCGATATTCGAACTCGGTGTTCCGGTACTCGGAATTTGCTATGGCATGCAGACGATGGCCGCGGAGCTTGGCGGTAAAGTCGAGGCGTCCATTCACCGTGAGTTCGGCTATGCGGAGATTTCTCCGGGTGATTCCCGCTTGTTTGGCGGGCTCAGTGACTCAGACGGTGAGCCGTTGCTGAAAGTCTGGATGAGTCACGGCGATCGCGTCGAATCGCTGCCGCCGGGATTTTTGGCAACCGCGAGCAGTCGCAATTCGCCACTTGCTGCCATGGAAGACGCCACTCGCCACTTTTATGGCGTGCAGTTCCACCCGGAAGTGACGCACACATTGCAGGGTAAGCAGATCGTCCACCGCTTTGTGCGCGATATTTGCGAGTGCACCGGAGACTGGACGCCCGGCAACATCGTCAAGGACGCGATCGACACGGTGCGCGAACAGGTGGGCGCGGGCAAGGTTTTGCTGGGGCTTTCCGGCGGTGTCGATTCCTCGGTCGTCGCGGCGCTGTTGCACGAAGCGATCGGTGATCAACTGACCTGCGTGTTCGTTGATCACGGCCTGCTTCGTCACCACGAAGGCGACAAGGTAATGGACCTGTTTGCTGAACACCTCGGCGTCAATGTCATTCGTGTGCATGCGGCCGAACGTTTTTTCAGGGCGCTCGACGGTGTTTCCGACCCGGAAGAAAAGCGCAAGATTATCGGCGGCCAGTTCATCGAGGTATTCGAGGAAGAGGCCGCCAAGCTCAAGGATGTGCACTGGCTTGCGCAGGGGACGATCTACCCGGATGTCATCGAGTCGGCGGGAGCCAAGACGGGCAAAGCGCATGTAATCAAGTCACACCATAATGTCGGCGGGCTCCCCGACTACATGCGCATGAATCTGATCGAGCCTTTGCGTGAACTTTTCAAAGACGAAGTTCGCGAAATAGGCATGGAGCTTGGGCTGCCACGCGAAATGGTGTTCCGCCATCCGTTCCCGGGCCCTGGCCTCGGCGTCCGGGTACTCGGTGAAGTGAAGCGCCACTTCGTTGAAAAACTGCAATACGCCGACGACATATTCATCGAGGAGCTCTACAAACACGACCTCTATGACAAGACTAGCCAGGCGTTTGCGGTATTCCTGCCCGTGCGTTCGGTAGGCGTGATGGGCGACGGCCGTCGTTATGACTACGTTATTGCGCTGCGGGCAGTCGAGACGATCGACTTCATGACGGCGCGCTGGGCGCGTTTGCCGTACGAGTTTCTCGAGCACGTTTCGTTACGCATTATTAATGAAGTGGACGGTATCTCCCGCGTTGTCTACGACATTTCCGGCAAGCCACCGGCAACGATCGAGTGGGAATAGATGGCTCCAGACTGGTCGGATGAGGACGTCGCGGCCATGCGCGCCGCGCTCGCTGAAGCGGCCGCTGCCGCAGCCAGGGGCGAGGTTCCGGTGGGCGCAGTGGTTATTGCCGACAGCGAAATCATTGCAAGCGGCCACAATCGATCGATCTGTGATACCGATCCCAGCGCTCACGCCGAAATAGTCGCACTGCGCGCCGCCGCCCGTGCGCAGAAAAACTATCGACTCCCGAATGCAACACTATACGTTACGCTCGAACCCTGTGTTATGTGCGTTGGAGCAATCGTGCAGGCCCGTATTGGACGAGTCGTGTTTGCGGCTTACGATGACAAAGCGGGGGCGCTGGGCAGCGCTGCCGACCTTACAGACTCAAAAGCCCTGAATCATCGTTTTGAGATCAACGGCGGCCTGCTGGCCGACGAAGCCGGCACGCTCCTGAAAACGTTTTTTCAGTCGCGCCGATAAGCGCTGCTCTAGGCCGTTTCTTCGGGCGTATCGGAATCAGTCACGATGAGCGGCTCTGATTCTTCGTCAGGCGCCTCGCCCTTGGGCGGTTCCTCGTTTGCTGTCAGCCACTTCAGAATGTTGTAGTAGCGGCGGATGTTGCTCACATAAAGTACCGGCTCCCAGCCGCGCGCATAGCCGTACGGTACGCGTGAGTACCATTTGCGCTGCGCTAACAGCGGCAGGGCCTTGCGGACATCGATCCATGAGTCGGGATTGCCGCCTTCCCATTCGGCGATCATGCGCGCGTCTTTGAGGTGATTGAACCCTACGTTATAGCTGGCCAGCGCCATCCAGGTCCGGTCGGGTTCGTCCACGGTGTCGGCCACGCGCTCGGTCAGTCGCACAAAGTAGCGCGCGCCACCAAAAATGCTGCTCTTCGGATCAAGGCGGTCATCAATACTGAGGTAGTCGGCCGTGTCCTGGGTCAACATCATGATGCCGCGAACACCTGTTGGCGACACGGCATGTGAACGCCAGTGCGATTCCTGGTAGCCGATTGCGGCGAGCAGTCGCCAGTCGACGCGCGATTCCCGGCCGGCTTGCTCGAACATCTCGCGGTAACGCGGCAGGCGGCTCTCGTAATGGCGAATAAAGTTCCGCGTACCGACGTAGTCGAATTTTCGCGTGTGACCGTAGTAACGGTCCTGTACGCGCGCCAGCATGCCGGATCGCTCTGCACTGATGATGAATTCATCGGCGCGAGCCAGCAACGAGTCAGCCGTGCCCTTCGGAAATGCCCAGGCGATCGCGTCACCGATCTCGAGATCTATTGCAATGCGAAGTTCGGGGTAGAAATGGCGCTGAATATTGAAGTCCGGGCTATCGGCGACCGTCAGATCGATTTCGTCCGTCGCCACCTTGGTCAACAGGTCGGCGAACTCCACGTCGGCGTTTTCGGTCCAGGAAAGTTCAGGGTAGGCTGACTGCAGTGACGCCAGCAGTTCGACATGGCTGCTGCCCGCAACGACTTCGATGGAACGACCGAAAACGTCCTCGATGGATCGCGGCTTGCCGGTTCCGAGTTTGTAAATGAGATGGACGTTTACAGATTTATAGGGGTGGCCGAAATTGAGGTATTCGCGGCGAGTATTCGTAATCGATAGTCCAGCCGCGGCCATGTGCGCATCGCCGTTGATGAGCTTTGGCATAATTTCGGAAACGCTGGCCACAGATTCCATGACGAGCGCAACGCCGAGCTCATCGGCGAAAGCCTGCACGAGATCGTATTCGGGACCCGAGGGGCCAGTAGGGCTTACGGTGTAAGAGGTCGGACTGTCGCGCGTGACGACGCGGAGCTGGCCCGTTTCAAGGACCTGCTCGAGAATAGTTGGCGGCGATGAGCATGTCCCGATCAACCCCGCCAGCATGATGATTAGCAAGACACGCACCCGGCAAAGGCTACCCCAGACGGTCGAGAAATTCAGCGAAGAGTCGCTCGGGATCCTGCCGCAATTGACATTTATTTAGAGATTTGTCTAAATATATAAATGCCGTCACAACAGCAACCGGTGTTCAAGGCCCTCGCGGATCCTACGCGGCGCGCGATATTGAAGCGATTGCAGGAAGGCTCGGGGACCGCGGGTGAGATCGCCGAGGCGTTTACGATCTCGAAGCCTTCACTCTCGCATCATTTCAATATTCTGAAAGCAGCCGATCTTGTGCGCACCGAGAGGCGCGGCCAGCACATCGTGTATTCGCTCAACGCGACCGTGTTGCAGGAAGCAATGGCAATGTTGCTTGATGTTTTTACTCCGGAGGAGAGCAAGACCGAATGACTACTGTGCGCACCAACGTGCTTTGCCTGGCGTTCATTGCGATAACAATCGCAGTGGCAGCCTACCTGTATCCGTCTTTGCCGGAGCAGATCCCAACGCACTGGAATTATGATGGTGAAGTCGACGACTACACACCCAAACCGTGGGGCGTGATGATCATGCCCCTGATGGCGATTTTCGTTTTCGTGGTCATGAAGCTCATACCGCTGATCTCGCCGAAGGGATTTCGCACGGATCAGTTCACTGGCGTCGTCAACATATTCACCGTCACGTTGGTTGGGTTCATGTCGGCTGTGGCCTTATTGGTCCTGTTGGCGGCCAGCGGACGCAATGTACACATCAATGAAATGATTTTTGCGGGCATCGGCTTGTTGTTCATCGTGCTCGGCAATTACCTTGGGAAAGTGCGAAAAAACTTTTTTATCGGTATTCGAACGCCATGGACGCTTGCCAGCGACGAAGTTTGGAACCGCACGCATCGACTGGGCGGCTGGATTTTCGTTCTGATTGGTTTTTTCATGTTTCTCAATGCATTTCTTCGCTTTCCCGAGGTATGGCTGATCGGCTCAATTGTGGTACTTGCGATCGTGCCGATCGTCTATTCCTATGTTATTTACCGCAAGATTGAAGGTTTTGAGGAGGAGGCCCCCAACGACCACTAGTTCTGGCCAACCTGGTAGCCATTGCGTACAATCCGCTGCCCCCGCTGGGGCAAACGCGTGGAGAGGTGCCAGAGTGGTCGAATGGGCCTGATTCGAAATCAGGTGTACGGTTCTCCCGTACCGTGGGTTCGAATCCCACCCTCTCCGCCAGAAAATGAAATGGCCCCCTTGTGGGGCCATTTTTGTTTTCTCGCCGAGTGTGGTTGCGGATGAGATCCGAGCGCGACGCAGTCGCGCGACAGACGCGCGTAGCGCGAGGTGCCGAAGGCACCGGTCCACCCTGTTCGACGGGTAAATCCTTTCCGCCAAAACCAGAAAGCGACG
>JBATHK010000156.1:0-5654 GCA_049666725.1 Woeseiaceae bacterium | reverse complement strand
CCCTTCAAGGTCGTACAAACGGAGTCGTACCGCGGTTTCGGTCCACCGCAAAGGAAAATTGAGTCTTCTTGGGAGAAGCAATCACTATGAGCAGTATTGAAGAACAAGTTAAGGGCATCGTTGCCGAACAACTCGGGGTTAAAGAAGACGAGGTAACGAACGATGCTTCCTTTGTCGATGATCTTGGCGCGGATTCGCTCGACACCGTTGAGCTGGTAATGGCGCTCGAAGAGGAATTCGAAACCGAAATTCCCGACGAGGAAGCCGAGAAGATCACCACGGTGCAACAGGCTATCGACTTCGTAACCGCTCGCCAGAGCGAGGGTTAAGCAAGCAGGCGCGGCGCCAGTCGCCGCGCCCGTTATCTTCAGTTCCGAACGGCATTCCAGCCGTTTACCAACGGACATATCATTGAGCAAACGACGCGTTGTCATAACCGGTATGGGCATCATTTCGCCGGTGGGCAGTAGCCTGGACGACGCGTGGCACAGCGTTTGCGAGGGGATTTCCGGTATTTCGCTGGTCGAAGACTTCGACACGAGCGCTTACCCGACCCGTATTGCCGGCATCGTGAAAGACTTCAACGCTGATGACTTTCTGTCGCCGAAAGATCAGCGCAAGAACGATCCGTTCATTCACTACGGCGTAGCCGCGGCGATGAACGCGATCAAAGACGCAGGCCTTGAGATCAGCGAAGAAAACGGCCACAAAATCGGCATCGCAATGGGCTCCGGGATCGGTGGCATCAAGTACATCGAGGATAATCACAACAAGATGCTTCAGGGCGGTCCTCGCAAGGTATCGCCATTTTTCATTCCCGGAAGCATCATTAACATGACGTCGGGGCAGGTCAGCATCCTGCAGCATATAACGGGGCCCAATATTTCGATCGTAACGGCTTGCGCAACATCGACGCACTGCATCGGCCTGGCGGCCCGCAGTATTGAGCATGGTGATGCCGAAGTCATGATTGCCGGCGGCTCCGAGTTCGCGACCACGCCGCTCGCAATGGGTGGATTTTGTTCTGCCCGGGCGATGTCCACGCGTAACGACGATCCGACCCGTGCCAGTCGTCCCTTTGACAGCGGACGCGACGGCTTTGTCTTGAGCAACGGCGCCGGCTGTGTGGTTCTCGAAGAACTTGAATACGCGAAAGCCCGCGGAGCCCGGATCTATGCCGAACTGATCGGTTTCGGCATGAGCGGTGACGCTTACCACATTACTCTGCCGCCGGCCGACGGGGAGGGAGCGCGCAAGTGCATGACAGCGGCGCTTCGCGACGCGGGCATCGACCCGGCGGACGTCGACTATCTCAATGCGCACGGAACGTCTACGCCCGCGGGCGACATCGGCGAGACCGTTGGCATCAAGCGAGCCTTCGGCGAAGCAGCAAAAAGCCTCACCGTGAGTTCTACCAAGTCAACCACCGGTCACCTGCTCGGTGCGGCCGGAGCCGCCGAGGCAATTTTCTGCGCGCTGGCCATCAAGAACCAGGTTGTGCCTCCGACGATTAACCTGGAAAACCAGGATCCGGAATGCGACCTCGACTATGTGCCCAACGAGGCGCGAGATGCCAAAGTTCGAACGGCCGTTTCGAATTCCTTTGGATTCGGCGGCACAAACGGAAGCCTGGTACTTCGCGCACTTGATTAATGCGTTCAGCGGGATTGCCGGTCCGGGTGATCTTCGGCAACTGCATCGCGAACATCCCTCGCGTTACCCATTCCTGTTACAGAGCACGACGACCAGTGGCGCGCTGGGTCGCTTCGATATCCTGTTTGCGTTTCCGGGTGACACCCTCGAGCTAACGCAGTCCGGTAAGCTGCGCGGCCATGGCGCAGCAGGCGGGCTGGCATTTCTCGATGCTCTTGATTTGTGGTGGTCGACTCAGCGCGTGCCATCCGAGGTCAACCATCTGCCGTTTCACGGCGGCTGGTTTCTCTATCTCGGCTACGAACTGGCGGGCGAAATCGAACCGGCACTGCAGCTTAAGCGAGATCCGGTCCTGCCCGCAGCGTTTGCGGTTCGCTGCCCCACGGCACTGGTTTTCGATCACGAAAAATCCTGCTGTCATGTCGTCAGCGAGTCCCTCGAGCTTGCAGACCGCCTGCAATTGGAAAAAGATGTGGAGGCGTTGCGCGAGCCGGCGGAACTAGCGACCGGACTTCTCGAATCCGTGCGCGAGGAAGAGCCGCACTTTTTTACTGATGCCGTAATAACAGCACAGGACTACATCGCAGCCGGAGATATTTACCAGGCGAACCTGTCCCGGCAATGGTCGGCCGAGCTTTCGACCGAAGTGGACGGCAGCGATATCTATGCGTCGCTCTGCGAGAAAAATCCGGCGCCGTTCGCGGGAATAGTCCGTTGGCACGATGTCGAAATCATTTCTTCATCGCCCGAGCGCCTGCTGTGTGTCAGAGACGGTATCGCCGCGACGCGACCTATCGCCGGGACACGGCCGCGCTCCGAGAACGAAGCCCATGACAGCATGCTTTCCGCGGAGCTATTTTCCCACCCCAAGGAACTCGCGGAACATGTCATGCTTATTGACCTTGAACGCAATGACCTTGGGCGGGTTTGCGACGCCGGGTCCGTAGAGGTTGACGAGATGATGGTGCTTGAGAGCTATGCGCATGTTCATCATATTGTCTCCAATATCAAGGGACGCTTGCGCGATGACGTGAAGCCGGGCCAGGCAATTGCCGCCGTCTTTCCGGGAGGCACCATCACAGGTTGCCCCAAAGTTCGATGCATGGAGATCATTGCGGAGCTGGAGCAGGGTCCGCGTGGCGCGTACACGGGCTCATTCGGTTACCTGAACCGGGATGGAAGCCTGGATCTCAATATATTGATTCGCACCATGGTCAAACAGGGCAAGGTACTCACGCTTCGCGCCGGGGCCGGCATTGTCGCCGACTCGGACCCCGACGCCGAGCTCGAGGAAACCCGGGCGAAGGCCAAGGGCATGTTGAAGGCATTGGCGCAATGAGCCGGTGGTATCACGATGGCGAGCCGCTCAACGTCGTTTCCATCGACGACCGGGCATTCCAGTACGGTGACGGGCTGTTCGAGACAATTGCGATTCGCAACGGTGGGCCACGACTTTGGGACTACCACATGGACCGCCTGGGGCTGGGCTGCGAGCGTCTGCAGATCCGCATGCCGGATGTTGCGAGCTTACGCAAGCAACTGGACAACGCTGTGGCCGAGAGTGGTGAGATTCCTGCCTATTGCGCAGCGAAGATCGTCGTCAGTTGCGGCGTTTCTGCGCGCGGTTACGCCCGGGAGACTCCAAGCCCTGCCGACACCTACATTGGTATTTTTGCAACCATGCCTGTGGCTGCCGACCTGTACCGCGACGGTGTTGACACGCTGCTGTGTAAAACCCGGCTTGCGTTGTATTCCGCGACTGCCGGTCTCAAGACACTCAATCGCCTGGAGCAGGTGCTGGCCCGTTCGGAGTGCGCCGCCCATTCAGCCTTCGAGGGCCTGACCCTGGATGCCAGCGCGAAGCTCATCTGCGGTACCATGAGCAACGTGTTTACGGTCGCAGAAAAATCCATCATTACACCGTCGCTGCATCGTTGCGGCGTCGAAGGCGTCATGCGGCGCCACACGCTGGAAACGCTCGCTGCAAACGGCATCGCCGTGGACATTCGTGACGTCGGGGAGGATGAGCTTTTTGACAGTGATGAAGTGTTCCTGACGAACAGCCAATTCGGCATCCTGCCGGTGCGGCGCTGCGGGGAAAAAGCCTGGCGACAACGCCCTGTTACTCAGAAGGTCATGGCGATGATGGCGGCAAACGGCGTTGCGGAGTGTGGCGTATGAGGCGCATTGTCATCAGCCTGTCGATAATACTCGTGTTTGCCGCGGCATCGTTTGGGATCGGCGCCCTGCAGGTGCAGCGGTTCATGGTGACGGAGCTTTCCGTGCCCGAAAACGGCATGGGATTCGAGATTGCCAGCGGCAGTCCCTTCAGCGCCGTTACGCGGAAGATGGTTGAAAAAGGCCTTGTCGAGAACGACCGCTTGCTTCGCCTGTACGCGCGATGGAGCGGAGCGGCGAGCGCCATACAAGCCGGGGACTACCTCATAATGCCCGGGGCGACACCGAAATCCCTGTTGCAGCAATTCACGAGCGGCGCCGTGCGCCTGTATTCTTTCACGATCGTCGAAGGATGGAACAATCGAGACCTGCTCGCCGCCTTGCACGCTGCTGACGCCGTATCAGCCGCGATGACCGAGGAGGACTGGCCCGGGCTGCTGGCAGAGCTCGGCGCCAGCGCGGTGCACCCGGAGGGGCTTTTTTTGCCGGAGACCTATCGCTTTCCACGCAATACGACGGATCGTGAACTATTAAAGCAAGCCTACAGGTTGATGCAAACTGTCCTGGCCGACGAATGGCGTGAACGTGATGAAGCGGCGCCGGTGACGACGCCTTACGAGGCGTTGATACTGGCATCCATTGTCGAGAAAGAAACTGCGCGCGCCGACGAGAGACAGCGCATTGCCGGGGTGTTCGCGCGCCGATTGGAGAAGCGCATGCGCCTGCAGACCGACCCGACCGTCATTTACGGTTTGGGACCGCAATTCAATGGCAACCTGACGCGACGCGATTTACGCACCGATACGCCCTACAACACGTATACGAGGAGGGGGTTGCCGCCGACACCGATCGCCATGCCAGGGCGGGCAGCGATACACGCGGCGCTCAATCCGGCGCCCGGCAATGAGCTTTATTTCGTTGCAACGGGGCTGGGCGACGGCAGCCACAGTTTCTCAACAACCAAAGCTGAGCATGACGCCGCGGTTGCAGCGTATTTGCGCCGCTTGCGCCAGCAACGAAAGCAGGGCGGCTAGTATGGAACGCGGCAAGTTCATCACGATCGAAGGCATCGAAGGCGTCGGCAAGTCGACGAACATGGACGTACTGGTCGAGCGTATCGAGGCCGCCGGCCACCGGGTTCTGACGACCAGGGAGCCTGGCGGGACGCCGATGGCCGAGGAGATTCGCGAGATCCTCGTTCGGCCCTCCGATGAAGCGATTCCCGAAATCGCCGAACTGTTGCTCATCTTCGCTGCCCGCTCACTCAATGTTAACAACGTGATCATCCCGGCCCTCGATGCCGGCACCTGGGTCATCAGCGACCGCTTTACGGACTCTAGCCGTGCCTACCAGGGCGGCGGCCGCGGAATCCCGATGGAGACCATCGACCTGCTGGCAGACTGGGTGCATGGTGACGCCTGGCCGGATCTGACGCTCCTGCTCGATGCGCCGGTCGAGATCGGTATGGAGCGTGCCGGCGATCGCAGCGCGCCGGATCGTTTCGAGCAGGAACGCCACGACTTCTTTGAGCGGGTTCGCGAATGCTACCTGCAGCTCGCGAGCCAGGAGCCATCTCGCTTCGTAGTCATCGACACGACGCGAAGTCTCGCTGAGGTCAAAGCGGACGTCGCCACCATCGCTGAGCAACTTCTTTCAAATATTTAACATTAATAATATTCGGTAACCTATTGTTTTATGGATATTAGTTGGCATAAAGAGTTTGCAAAAGGCTGGCGCGACCGCATCATGCACAAGCGTTTGCCTCACGCGGTCCTGCTGGCCGGGCCGGTCGGCGTCGGCAAGCGCTCGGCGGCCGTGTGGAT
>JBATHK010000155.1:0-58641 GCA_049666725.1 Woeseiaceae bacterium | reverse complement strand
GGCGAGACTCGAACTCGCACGGCTTGCGCCACTGCCCCCTCAAGACAGCGTGTCTACCAATTCCACCACCAGAGCCTGTTACGTATTCTAGTCCTGATTCGGGCCTTTAGGTTCTTGCTCAAGCGCCGGCAAATCAAGCGGATCTTCCGTCGGCTCCAGCGAAGGCAGATCCGACACAGGTAGCTCGTCGCTGAGTGCGGGCGCCGTCTCGGGCGCGACCTCTACGATCGGCGCGTCTTCAAGAAGGCTCGCCGGCTCAGCAGAGCCCTGACTGCTCAGGTAGGCAAGCGTAAGGCTGCTTACAAAAAACAGGGTAGCGCAAACTGCTGTTGCACGAGAAAAGAAACTACTCGAACCGCGAGCTCCGAATACCGTGCCAGAGGCGCCGGCACCGAATGCCGCGCCAGCATCTGCGCCTTTACCGCGCTGTAACAGCACGAGCACAATGATCAGAAGTGCGATCAGCGTGTGCGCGATCAAAACCGCTTTTTGTATAGTGTCCATCGAGTCCTCAATAAGTCTGCTAGCTCTGGGCTGCCGCTTCGGCAATCGCCAGGAAATCCTTCGCTTTCAATGACGCGCCGCCGATAAGGCCGCCGTCGATATCCGGCATGGCCAAAAGGCCAGCCGCGTTTTCGCCTTTCATGCTGCCGCCGTACAATATCTGGACTCGAGCGGCGATGCCCGCATCCTTGGCGCTAAGCTGGGTACGAATGTGCTTGTGCACATCCTGCGCCTGGACTGGTGTTGCCGTCTTGCCCGTGCCAATCGCCCAAACCGGCTCGTACGCCACCACTGCCTTGGCGAATGCCCCGATACCAGCAGCGTCAAGCACAGCACCCAGCTGGTAGTCGATAACGCTTTCTGTCGAACCGGCCTCACGCTCTTCGAGCGTCTCGCCAACACACAGGATAGGCACTATTCCTGCGGCCTGGGCCGCCTGGAATTTCGCGGCGACCTGGAAGCTCGATTCACCGTAAATTGCGCGCCGCTCGGAGTGTCCGACAATGACATACTCACAGCCGACATCGGCCAGCATCCCTGGCGCAACTTCACCCGTGTATGCGCCCGACTCGTGCTCGGAGACATTCTGCGCGCCGACTTTGACCGCCGATCCCGCTAACTTCGCCGCAGCTGCGGCCAGGTAAGGATACGGTGGGCAAACCAGCAGACTGAAACCGCTGCCGGCGGGCACGCCGGCGACTATGCCTGAAAGCAATGCTTCGTTGGCCGCAGCGCTGCCATTCATTTTCCAGTTTCCGGCAACCAGGATTTCACGCATTCGTTTGTTTCCAAAGGCTTAAAGGGCGCGCAAGGATACCGGGGCCGTACCGGCAAATCAACGGACAAAATGCCGCGATCAGGCCGCAGCCGCGGCGACAACCGAGGCCAGGCGGTTGGCGAGCGACCGGACCTGCTCGCCGTCTTCACCCTCCACCATGACGCGAATGACCGACTCTGTGCCGGATGCGCGCAGTACGACCCGCCCCTTATCGGCCAATTCGCCCTCTGCAGCGGCGACGGCATCCTGAATTTCAGCCGACTGTCCCGGGTCCATGCGACGCTCGGTGCGCACGTTGACCATGGTCTGCGGGTACTTTGGCATGCCCGCCACGAGCTCCGACAGCGGTTTGCCGCTGTCTTGCATTATGGCGAGGATTTGCAGCGCGCAGATCAGGCCGTCGCCGGTTGTTGTCTTGTCCAGCACCAGCATGTGGCCCGACGTTTCGCCACCAAGGATGCCGCCGCTGTCCCTGAGGGCCTCGAGCACGTAACGATCGCCAACGCTGGCGCGGCGGAACTCGATCGAAAGTGCATTGAGCGCATGTTCAAGCCCGAGATTACTCATCACCGTACCAACAACGGGGCCTTTGAGCTCGCCTTTTTCGTGGCGGGCGCTGGCGAGCGCGTACAGCAACTGGTCACCATCGACCAGACGGCCGGTTTCGTCGATCATCACCAGCCGATCGCCATCACCGTCCAGTGCAACCCCGACATGCGCCCGCACGGCAGGCACGGTCAGCTGCAGCAATTCCGGCTCCATGGACCCGCAGCCATCATTGATGTTCTTGCCGTTCGGCGAGCAGCCTATCGGGATCACCTCGGCGCCGAGGGCCGCCAGCGCCCGCGGTCCGACCTTGTAACCGGCGCCATTCGCGCCGTCGAAAACGACCTTGAGGCCTTCGAGGTTCATTCCGTCGGGCATGCTGGCCATGCAAAATTCCTGGTAGCGATCCCGCGCTGTGTCGATCCGTTTGGCTTTACCAAGCGCCTGCGATTCCAGCGTGATCGCGCGGTTTTTCAGCTGCTCTTCTATTCTGTGCTCGATCTCGTCGGTCAGTTTCGATCCGGAGCGATCGAATAACTTGATGCCGTTGTCGAAAAAGGGGTTGTGCGAGGCGCTGATGACAACACCCAGATCGGCATGCAATTCCTGCGTCAGGCGGGCAATGCCCGGTGTCGGCAGCGGCCCGAGCAACAGAACGTCGGCGCCGGCCGCCACGAAGCCCGCCTCGAGTGCTGATTCGAACATGTAGCCTGACAGGCGCGTGTCCTTGCCGATGACGACAGTGCCACCGGTTGGCACGAGCACCTGCGCTGCGGCACTGGCTAGGCGCATGGCGAAATCGGCAGTCATCGGATCCTTGCCTACCCTGCCACGGACGCCGTCGGTGCCAAAAAACTTCTTGCTCATAGCTTCCTGCCCATTTTCATAACTGCCTGCACGACCTTCAGTGCGTCGACCGTCTCTGCAACATCGTGTGCCCGAATTATCTCCGCGCCCTGCATTACGGCAACAACCGCAGCCGCGATGCTCGCCGGCATGCGGTCATTGACTGACCGCTCGGTCAGCTGGCCCAGGGTCGCCTTTCTGGACACTCCCACGAGCAGCGGCCGGCCACGCACTCGTAATTGTCGCAGATTTGCTAGCAACTCGACATTGTGGTCGTGAGTTTTCCCAAAGCCAAAACCCGGATCAACGACAATAAGATCCTCGCTGAGCCCCGCAGCGAGGCATGCCTCAATGCGGGATTCAAGAAATGCCGCAACTTCGGCCACCACATCGTCGTACTGCGGGCTGTCCTGCATCGTTCTCGGCTCACCCCGCATGTGCATCAGGCATACGGGTACCTTGAGTTCTGCCGCGGCCGCCAGCGCGCCGTCGGCCTGCAATGCGTACACGTCGTTGATCATCGAGGCACCGGCGGCAACCGCCGCGCGCATGACCCGCGGCTTGCTGGTATCCACTGAAATCGGTACACCGGTTACGGTCCTGACCGACTCAATTATCGGTATGACGCGATCGAGCTCTTCCTGCTCGCTGACGTTTTTCGCCCCGGGGCGCGTTGATTCGCCGCCAATATCGATTATGGCGGCGCCGGCCTTCGCCATCATGGCCGCCTGCCGCAACGCTATAGGAGGATTATCGAATCGGCCACCGTCGGAAAACGAATCCGGCGTGACGTTGAGTATGCCCATCACGGCCGGAGGCCGGATATTTAAGGAACCAAAGCGCAAGTTCTTCGTCTCGTAAAGGCCCGGCAAAGGCCGACCAGCGCTCGCACGAAATCCGGGCGAAGTGCTAGTGTTCGCTAGCCGGACCACCGATTGTCCCGGTGGAATCCGATTCGGCCGTTGCCGCGCCGTCATCAGGGCCCATCGGCTCTATCGTATCGTCCCAGTCTTCCGGCGGCTGTGGCTCGCGGCCTTCCATGATGTCCTTGATCTGTATCTCGCCGATGGTCTCGTACTTGACCAGGGCTTTGGCCATCGCATGCAGTTTCTCGATATTCTGATTGAGCAGGTTCTTCGCACGCTCGTAATTCGAGTCGATGATGCGTCTCACCTCTTCATCAATCGCGTGCGCCGTATCGTCGGATACCTGCTTGTGCTGGGTCACCGAGCGACCGAGGAATACCTCGCCATCGTCCTCACTGTAGGTCAGAGGACCGAGGCGATCCGATAGCCCCCACTTGGTAACCATATTGCGTGCAATCTCGGTGGCGCGCTCGATGTCATTCGAGGCACCTGTCGTAACGCCGTCGGCGCCGTTGACCATCTCCTCGGCGATACGCCCGCCAAAGAGGCTCGAGATACTGCTCTCGAGACGCTGCCGCGACATGCTGTAGCGATCTTCCTCCGGAAGATACATCGTTACGCCAAGCGCCCTGCCACGCGGAATAATGGTTACTTTGTAAACGGGGTCATGTTCCGGCACGAGGTAACCGATAATCGCGTGTCCGGATTCATGATAGGCGGTGTTGAGCTTTTCCTTCTCGCTCATGACCATCGAGCGCCGTTCAGCACCCATCATGATCTTGTCCTTGGCCTTCTCGAACTCATCCATGCTCACGACACGCTTGTTCGAGCGCGCCGCAAACAGCGCCGCCTCGTTAACGAGGTTGGCGAGGTCTGCGCCCGAGAAACCGGGCGTTCCGCGCGCGATCACGCCAGGACGAACATCGTCGCTCAGCGGCACCTTGCGCATATGTACTTTCAGGATCAGCTCGCGACCGCGCACATCCGGCAACGGCACGACTACCTGGCGATCGAAACGACCCGGGCGCAACAGCGCCGGATCAAGAACGTCGGGCCGGTTGGTCGCTGCAATGACGATGACACCCTCGGTGCCCTCGAAGCCGTCCATTTCCACGAGCATCTGATTCAGCGTCTGCTCGCGTTCGTCGTGTCCGCCACCAAGCCCGGCGCCGCGATGACGGCCAACGGCATCAAGCTCGTCAATAAAAATGATGCAAGGCGCCTGCTTCTTCGCCTGGTCAAACATGTCACGGACGCGCGAGGCACCCACGCCGACGAACATCTCCACGAAATCAGATCCCGATATAGTGAAAAACGGCACCTTGGCTTCACCCGCAATCGCTTTCGCCAGCAATGTCTTACCGGTGCCCGGCGGTCCAACCATCAGCACGCCTTTGGGAATTTTTCCACCGAGTCGCTGGAACTTGCTCGGATCTTTCAGGAATTCGACGATTTCGGCGACTTCCGCTTTGGCTTCGTCAATGCCGGCAACGTCGGCAAACGTGATGCCAACCTGGTCTTCGCCAAGCAGTCGCGCCTTGCTCTTGCCGAACGACATAGCCCCGCGGCCGCCGCCACCACCCTGCATCTGTCGCATAAAGTAGATCCAGACACCAATCAGAAGCAGTATCGGGAAGGAACTGATCAGCAGCTGGCCAATAAGGCTCTGCTGTTTTTTGTCGGCACCCGTAAACTTCACGCCGTTCTTGTCAAGCAAGCCGATCAAAGTGTTGTTATCGGTTTCCGGGCTGACCGTGTAGAACTGCAGCGGCTCGGTCTTGCCGAAGCGAATCTGGTCTTCGTCAATAACGGCAATCGCAACCTGCCCCGAACGCACCTGCGTCAGGAATTCCGAATAGTCTTTCTTCTGGGGCTGCCCACCGCTGACGCCGGACAGGCCCTGTACCACCGACAGCAAGACGACGATGATGACAATAAAGACCAGTATGTTTTTAGTTAAATCATTCACATTCGAATTCCGTACAGAAGGAGCGCCAGGACCGAGGTAATCCTGACAGGCTTTGATTATTTGACACTACTACAATCGGTAGTTCCTCGCTACCAAGTAAACCTCACGGCTGCCGGCCCTTGATGCCTTGGGCTTCATGACCCTGACACGCTCAAAAGAGCGCCGCGCATCAACGACAAACGCATCGAAGCCCTCTCCCTGAAAGACCTTGCAGACGAAGTTGCCCTTGGGTTTCAGGACCCGGCGAGCCATGTCCAGGGCGAGCTCCGCCAGGGACATCGAGCGTGGCTGATCGACAGACTTTGAACCCGTGATATTGGGGGCCATGTCGCTCATTACAAGGTCCGCGCCCGCTTCGCCTGACGCTTCCACGAGCTGCCTGAAAATAGTGTCATCCTCGAAATCACCCTGGATGAACTCGACCGCGGGCAAGGGATCCATCGGCAGGAGATCGATCGCGACAATGCGCGCCCGGCCCTTGAGCCTCTTGCTGACATACTGGCTCCAGCCACCTGGCGCGGAACCCAGGTCCACACAAACCATGTCCGGCCTCAGCAACCGCTCCTTCTGGTCGATCTGCTCCAGCTTGAACACGGCGCGCGATCGCCAACCCTCCCGGCGTGCCTGCTGTACGTACGGATCACGTTCCTGACGATCACGCCAGCTGCCCCCGAAGCGCCGAGGTTTACTCATTGCACACCGCCAAAGCACACGGGAATCGTCGCCGGCACACTGCTACACTTCGCGCCCATGAACCTGAGCGAATCGAACAAGAAATTCCTGCGTGGCCGCGGCCATGCGCTAAAGCCCTTGATAATGGTCGGCGACGCCGGGCTTAGCGAGTCAGTGCTCGCCGAGTACGAATCAACGCTGGACCACCACGAGCTGATCAAGGTGCGCGTGCGCGTTGGTGACCGCGAGGCGCGTGATGAAATTTTCAGGGAACTGTGTTCGCGTAGTTCAGCCATACTGATCCAGCGTGTCGGCAACGTCGCATTGTTGTATCGACCGAACTTGAAAAAGAAAGCTGACAAGCGAATCCGCCTGCCGTCAAAATAGATCGTCGATGGTCGCTTACTCGTAGCGGACCTCGATCACCTCGAAGGACTTTTCACCGCCCGGCGCCTGGAATTCAATGATGTCGCCCTCGTTCTTGCTGATCAGCGCTCGAGCGATCGGCGACGTATATGAAATCAGGCCGTTTTTAATGTCGGCTTCGTCATCGCCAACAATTCTGTAGGTAATCTCCGTGCCCGTGTCCTCGTCGACGAGCACGACCGTCGAGCCAAAAACAATCTTGCCGCGCGCGTCGATGGCGGTAACGTCGATCACCTGCACATGCGAAAGCTTGCCTTCGATATCCTTGATGCGGGCTTCGATAAAACCCTGCTGGTCTTTCGCCGCATGATACTCGGCGTTCTCCTTTAGATCGCCATGCGCGCGCGCCTCCGCGATCGCCTTGATGACCGCAGGGCGATCCACGCTCTTGAGTCTTTTGACTTCCTCAGCCAGCAGCTCGTGGCCGCGTACCGTCATGGGTACCTTGCTCATGCCAGCACCTCGTCATGCAAATCCTGCAATCGGTTAACGTCGCCATCGTCGAGATGCTCGATCGCCCGGCACGTCGCGATTGCGGCTCCCAGGGTCGTGTAATAAGTCACACCCCTGCGCACCGCTTCGGCGCGAATGGACACCGACTCGTTGATTGCCTGCTTGCCCTCCGTGGTGTTAACTATCAAATCGATTTCACCGTTCTTGATCATGTCCACGATATGTGGGCGCCCTTCACGAACCTTGTTCGCACGGCGACATGATACACCAGCGCTTGCGAGGCTCTTGGCTGTGCCGTGTGTGGCGACAATGTCGAATCCCATGCTCGCCAGTATCTTGCCAAGCTCGACGGCGCCGTCCTTGTCGCGCTCGCGCACGCTCAACAGCGCGGCACCCTGTCGCGGCAGAATGACGCCCGACGCCAGCTGCGCCTTTGCATACGCCTCACCAAAACTTCGGCCGATGCCCATGACTTCACCAGTCGATTTCATTTCCGGACCCAGAATGGGATCACTCCCCTGGAACTTGATAAATGGAAATACGGATTCCTTCACCGAAAAATACTTGGGGTGTCGCTGATCTACGAAGCCCTGTTTCGCCAGCGACTCGCCGACCATGACCTTGGCAGCAATCTTGGCCAGCGGCACGCCGGTGGCTTTCGACACGAATGGCGCCGTTCGCGATGCGCGCGGATTTACTTCGAGCAGAAAAACCGAATTGCCCTGGATAGCAAACTGTGTGTTCATCAGACCCAGCACCTTGAGACCCTTCGCGAGCTTGACGACCTGCTCTTCGAGTTCCTTCTGGATATCCTCTGACAGGCTGAACGGGGGCAGCGAGCAACCCGAGTCACCCGAGTGCACGCCGGCCTGCTCGATGTGTTCCATGATGCCGCCGATCAGGACTCTTTCGCCGTCGCTGATGCAGTCGACATCAACCTCCGTTGCCAGGTCCAGGAACCGGTCAAGAAGTACCGGGCTGTCGTTGGACACATTGATCGCGGCATCCATGTAGGCTTCGAGATCCTCGTCACTGTGCACAACCTCCATGGCACGACCGCCGAGCACGTAGGACGGTCGCACGATCAGCGGGTAGCCGACTTCGGAACCCATGGAGAGTGCTTCTTCCTTGCTGCGCGCCGTGCAATTGGGGGGCTGCAGGAGCTCCAGACCGTCGACGAGTTTCTGAAACCGCTCGCGATCTTCGGCGAGGTCGATCGAATCCGGGGATGTACCGATGATGGGCGCGCCCGCTGCCTCCAGCGCGCGGGCCAGCTTAAGCGGCGTCTGGCCGCCGTATTGCACGATCACACCCTTGGGTTTTTCCTTTTCGATAATTCCCATGACGTCCTCGAACGTCAGTGACTCGAAATACAGGCGGTCAGACGTGTCGTAGTCCGTCGATACGGTCTCCGGATTGCAGTTGACCATGATGGTTTCGTAGCCGACTTCCTTGAGCGCGAGTGCCGCGTGCACGCAGCAATAGTCGAACTCGATGCCTTGCCCGATTCGATTGGGTCCGCCGCCAAGAATCATGATCTTCGGTCGCTCGGTTGGCTCGGCCTCGCACTCCTCCTCGTACGTGGAATACAGGTAGGCCGTGCTTGTCGCGAACTCCGCCGCGCAGGTGTCGACACGTTTGTAAACCGGTCGAATCCCCAGATCCAGGCGTCGCTCGCGAACATCCATCTCTGCGACACCGAGCACCTCTGCAAGGCGGGCGTCCGAAAAACCCTTGCGCTTGATCAAGCGCATCGTTTCCTTGTCCAGGCCCGGCAATCCGCCTTCGCGTATCTCGATCTCCGTATTGACAAGGTCGGCAATTTGCACGACGAACCAGGGATCGATACCCGTAACCTCGGCCACATCCTGGTGGGAGTAGCCGTGCCGCAACGCATCACCAACAAAGAGCAGCCGCTCAGGCCCCGGCATGCGCAGCTCATGGCGCAGCCTGTCCCGGTCGACGTCAGTCACTATCGGGCCGCAAATCTCGTTCAGTCCGGTCGTTCCGGTCTCGAGTCCGCGCAGCGCTTTCTGCAGGGACTCCTGGAAATTGCGGCCTATGGCCATGACCTCACCGACCGATTTCATCTGCGTCGTCAGACGGTCGTTGGCGCCCGGGAACTTTTCGAACGTGAAGCGGGGAATTTTTGTAACGACGTAGTCGATCGAGGGCTCGAAAGAGGCCGGCGTCGTACCGCCCGTAATCTCGTTCTTGAGTTCGTCCAGTGTGTAGCCAATGGCGAGCTTGGCGGCGATCTTCGCAATCGGGAAGCCCGTTGCTTTTGAAGCCAGCGCCGAGGAACGCGAGACCCTCGGGTTCATTTCGATGACCAGCACGCGGCCCGTGTCCGGGCAAACGGCGAACTGTACATTTGAACCGCCGGTTTCCACGCCGATCTTGCGTAACACGTCAATGGACGCATCGCGCAGGCGCTGGTACTCCTTGTCGGTCAGGGTCTGCGCCGGCGCGACCGTAATCGAGTCGCCGGTATGCACTCCCATCGGATCGAGATTCTCGATCGCGCAGACGATGATGCAGTTGTCATTGCGATCCCGGACAACTTCCATCTCGAACTCTTTCCAGCCGATCACCGACTCTTCAAGCAGAACTTCAGTAGTCGGCGACATCTCGAGCCCGTGCGTAACAATGCGCTCGAACTCTTCACGGTTGTAGGCGATGCCGCCACCGCTGCCGCCCATTGTGAACGACGGCCGAATGATCGTCGGAAAACCGACAGACGGTTGTTTTTCGAGCGCCTCCTCGAGGGAATGAGCTATATCGGCTTTGGGCACCTCCAGGCCAATGTCCACCATGGCCCGACGAAACAGGTCACGATCCTCGGCCATGTCGATCGCCTCACGCGAGGCCGCGATCATCTCCACCCCGTACTTCTCGAGAACGCCCTCCCGGACGAGGTCGAGGGCGCAGTTGAGCGCTGTCTGTCCGCCCATGGTCGGCAGCAGCGCATCGGGCCGTTCCTTGGCGATAATCCGCTCGACGGCTGCCCAGTGCACCGGCTCGATGTAAACGGCATCGGCCATGTCCGGATCGGTCATGATCGTTGCCGGGTTTGAATTCACAAGAATGACCCGGTAACCCTCTTCCCGCAGCGCCTTGCAGGCCTGGGTGCCGGAGTAGTCGAATTCACAGGCCTGGCCGATAACGATCGGTCCGGCACCGATGATCAGGATGCTCTCTATGTCAGTGCGCTTGGGCATGGCACGGGCTCAGACCAATAGTGATAAAATCAATTAACTTTACATTATAACTTGTTGTTTTAATTATTTTTTTCATGACGAAAGCATGGCTTTGAGGCCGCTGCGTTTCTGCGCATCCATGAGCAGGATGAAGCGCTCGAATAACGGCACGAGATCGTGCGGTCCCGGACTTGCTTCCGGATGCCCCTGGAAACCAAAGGCCGGTTTGTTTTTGAAAGTAATGCCCTGCAGGGTGCCATCGAACAGCGAGCGGTGAGTCGCCTCGACGTTGTCGGGCAAAGTCGCTTCGTCGACGGCGAAACCGTGGTTCTGACTGGTGATCATGACCTTGCCACTCGACAGTTCCTGCACCGGGTGATTGGCCCCATGGTGGCCAAATTTCATCTTCTCGGTTTTTGCACCCGCGGCCAGCGCCAGCAGCTGGTGGCCAAGGCAGATGCCGAACACGGGCAGGCCCTCGTCCAGGAAAGACCTGATAGCCGTAATGGCATAGTCACAAGGCTCGGGGTCGCCCGGACCGTTGGAAAGGAAGATGCCGTCCGGAGACAGCGCCAGGGCCTCCTCGGCCGACGTGGTCGCCGGGACAACGGTGAGGCGGCAGTCGAGATCCGACAGCAGGCGGAGAATATTGCGTTTAACGCCGAAATCGTAGGCAACGACATGATACGGGGCGACGCGACGGGTCATAATGCGCGGCTTGCGGCCGAAGGTAGTTCCATAACACCACTGGAACGAATGGTGCGTCGTGACGAATTTCGCGAGATCCATCCCGGCAATGCCAGGAAATTTCTTCGCGTGCTTTACGGCCTTCTCGGCTGTCTGCTCGCCCGTCATGATGCAGCCTGACTGCGCGCCTTTCTCACGAATGATCCGCGTGAGCCGGCGCGTATCGATATCGGCAATCGCGACAGTGCCGGCCTGCCTGAGGAATTCACTAAAAGAGCGTTCCGAGCGCCAGCTGCTCGTTACCATCGTGCTGTCGCGAATAATGAGCCCCGATGCGTGAACTTTCGAGGACTCCATGTCGTCGCTGTTCGTGCCGGTATTGCCGATATGGGGATACGTCAGCGTGACAATCTGCCGGCAATAAGAAGGATCCGTGAGAATCTCCTGGTATCCGGTCATTGCTGTATTGAATACGACCTCACCGATGGTCTGGCCATCGGCACCGATCGAGGTACCGTGAAAAACGGTGCCATCCTGAAGTGCGAGTATCGCAGGCGTGCTCAAACGTGACCCTCATTAGCCGAACCAAAACCGGATCACACGAGGATCAGCGTGTCTGTCGCACCGTCCATTCGGATCGTTACGACATGCGTCTGTTGCAGATGCACAAAAGCGGAAGGATGTGGCCTCCCGCTTGCGACTTCGCTGACCGCCCAGCGATCCGGCGTAGTTTACTGAAGGCGAACTGCGCGCGCCAGAGTCCGGGCGGCTTTTTTTACCCTAAATTCACCCTACCGGTCATTTGCCGAACAAGACCGCACCCATGCCGTAACGACCCGGCGTTTGCCTGGCGACCCAGCGCGCCGCCCTGAGCGCTCCATCTGCAAACACCTGGCGGGTGGTAACACTGTGAGCGAAGGTCAGGCGCTCGGTCGGCGAGCGCATGACTACCTCGTGATCGCCGGGAACCTCGCCGCGACGTTCGACCTCGAAGCGCACCGTTCCCGTTCCATGCTCTCCCCGGGCCGCAGCGGCGGCCTCGCCGAGCTTGAGCGCCGTGCCCGACGGCGCATCTTTCTTGTGAATATGATGGGTCTCGGATATTTCGACCACAAAATCCGCCCCGAGCGAGGCAGCGGCTTCGCGAACGGAATGCTCGAGGACAGCGACACCGAGACTCATGTTGCGGTCATAGACTATCGGGATTCGCGCAGCGGCCTGATCCAACAGCGCCACCTGGTCCAGGTCCAGCCCACTGACCCCGCAAACCAGCGGTTTGCCGTGACGCACTGCGGCAGCGAGAACTTCGACGGTGCCGTCAGGCAAACTGAAATCGATCACGACATCCGCGCTAGCAACAACGTCGTCGAGATTGCCGCCGCGCGTCCAGATGCCGGCTAGTTCCAGGTCCGCCTGTTGCGCGATCGTCGCAGCAATGGCCCGGCCCATGCGGCCCGCACCGGCAATACCTATTCTAAGCGTAGTGATTGGTCTCTGCCTTTAGCTAATGCGCTCAAAGAAGCGCTTCACTGAGTCGAGCCAGCCGCCGGCACGCGGACTGTGCTTTTCACCGCCCGATTGCAGCGACGCATCGAATTTCTCCAGCAAATCCCTCTGTTCAGCCGTCAGGTGCACCGGCGTTTCCACAGCAACCTGGGCGAACAGATCACCATTGCGCGCGTCGCGCACGGTTCTAACGCCTTTGCCACGCAGTCGAAATACCTTGCCCGATTGTGTGCCCGCCGGAATCTTGAGTGAGACGTTGCCATCGAGCGTTGGCAGTTCCACCTCGCCGCCCAGCGTTGCAGCGGCAATGCTGACCGGCACTTCGCATGAAAGATTGGATCCCTCACGCTCGAATATTTTGTGAGGATTGACGCGGATTTCAACGTACAGGTCGCCAGACGGTCCGCCATTGCGACCCGCCTCGCCCTCACCGGAGAGCCGGATGCGATCGCCGTCGTCGACGCCGGGCGGCACCTTGACCGCCAAAGTGCGCGTCTTTTGGATGCGCCCGCGCCCGTGGCAGTCGTTGCAGGGGTCGGCGATCGTCGTCCCGGCGCCCCTGCAGGCGGGGCAGGTCTGCTGAATTGAGAAGAAACCCTGCTGCATGCGAACCTGGCCAACACCACCGCAGGTCGTGCACTGGATCGGGTCGCTGCCCTTCTTGGCGCCGCTGCCGCTGCAGGTATCGCAGGCAACCTGCGTGGGTACATCGATCTTGACGTTATCGCCCGCAACAGCCTTTTCGAGGTCGAGCCTAAGCTCGTAGCCCAGGTCCGCACCGCGAAATACCTGGGGACCGCCGCCGCGGCGGCCGCCGCCGCCTCCGAAAATGTCGCCGAAGACATCGCCAAAGATGTCGCTGAATCCCTCGGCCCCGAATCCGCCCGGCCCACCGGGACCGCCGCGCACCCCGTCATGCCCGAAGCGGTCATAGGCAGAGCGCTTATCGGCGTCCTTCAGGACTTCGTAAGCTTCCTTGGCCTCCTTGAACTGCACATCGGAGCCGTCACCGTCCGTATTACGGTCGGGATGATGTTTCATGGCAAGGCGACGATAGGCCTTCTTTATCTCATCAGCTGAGGCTGATTTCGAGACCCCCAGGATTTCGTAGTAGTCGCGTTTCGCCATGATTCCCTATAGTTCGGGCGCCCCGTGGGGCGCCCGGACGTTTTCCTTCCTGCGTCAGCTTACTAAGATTTCGACGCTTCGTCCTTATCCACTTCCTCGAACTCAGCATCGACGACATCGTCATCGGAGGCCGACGCAGAGGCCTGCTCGCCACCGGCACCATCAGCCGCTTGCTCGGCATAGAGCTTCTGAGCCAGTCCGCCGGACGCTTCGCCCAAAGCCGCCATCTTTTTCTCAATGACGTCTTTCTCGTTGCCGTCGAGCGCGCTCTTGAGATCTGACACCGCGTTCTCGACCGCCTGCCGTTCCTCGGCGCTTGCCTTCTCGCCGAGATCGCTAAGGGTCTTCTCTGCGGCATGGATCAGTCCATCTGCCTGGTTACGAACGTCGACGAGCTCGCGGAACTTCCGATCTTCTTCTGCATGACTCTCGGCGTCGGTAACCATCTTCTTGATCTCATCTTCCGACAAACCGCTGGATGCCTTGATTACGATAGTCTGGCTCTTACCTGTCGCCTTGTCTTTGGCAGACACGTTGAGAATGCCGTTTGCATCGATGTCGAACTTCACCTCGATCTGCGGCAAGCCGCGCGGGGCCGGCGGAATATCGGCCAGGTCAAAACGACCGAGTGACTTGTTGTCCAGGGCGCGCTCGCGCTCGCCCTGCAGGACGTGAATTGTCACAGCCGTCTGATTGTCATCGGCGGTCGAGAAAACCTGCTCCGCGTTAGCCGGTATGGTCGTGTTCTTGTCGATCAGCTTGGTCATGACGCCACCGAGCGTCTCGATTCCGAGCGACAGCGGTGTGACGTCGAGCAGGAGAACGTCCTTGACGTCGCCTGCCAGCACGCCGCCCTGGATGGCAGCACCCAGCGCAACCGCTTCGTCGGGATTCACGTCGCGACGGGGCTCTTTTCCAAAGAAGCTCTGCACCTCGGCCTGAACCTTGGGCATGCGAGTCTGGCCGCCGACGAGGATGACATCGTCTACCTCGTTCACTTTCAGCCCGGCGTCCTTCAATGCAACCTTGCAAGGACCGATAGTTCGTTCGATGAGCTTCTCAACCAGGGACTCCAGTTTGGCGCGGGTCAGCTTGATATTGAGGTGCTTCGGACCGCTGGCATCTGCCGTGACGTACGGTAGATTGACTTCGGTCTGCTGCTGCGTACTGAGTTCGATTTTGGCTTTCTCGGCCGCTTCCTTCAGGCGCTGCATGGCACGCGCATCACCACTGATGTCCACGCCGCTCTCGCGCTGAAACTCGTGCGTCAGGTACTCGATAACGCGCATGTCGAAATCTTCGCCGCCGAGGAACGTATCGCCATTGGTGGCGAGTACCTCAAACTGGTGCTCGCCGTCGACTTCCGCAATCTCGATAATCGAGACGTCGAAGGTGCCGCCGCCAAGATCGAACACGGCGATCTTCTTGTCACCGCGCTTCTTGTCCATGCCATATGCAAGGGCTGCGGCGGTCGGCTCGTTGATTATGCGCTTGACGTCAAGACCGGCGATCTTGCCGGCATCCTTGGTCGCCTGGCGCTGTGAATCATTGAAGTAGGCCGGTACCGTAACAACCGCCTCGGTCACTGTTTCCCCAAGGTAGTCCTCGGCAGTCTTCTTCATTTTCATCAGGACGCGTGCCGAGATCTCCGGCGGTGCCATCTTGTTGCCACCGGCCTCAACCCAGGCATCGCCGTTGTCGGCCTTGACGATCGTGTATGGCACCATCTTGATATCGCGCTGCACGACATCGTCTTCAAAACGACGCCCGATCAGGCGCTTGATCGCAAAAAGTGTGTTCTCAGGATTCGTCACAGCCTGCCGTTTGGCGGACTGCCCGACCAGCACCTGGTCATCCTTCGTGAAAGCGACGATCGACGGTGTCGTGCGATCACCTTCGCTGTTTTCGATGACCTTGGGTGTACCGCCCTCCATCACTGCGACGCAGGAGTTGGTGGTACCCAGGTCGATACCAATCACTTTACCCATTTTCTAGTGCTCCAAATTCGATAGGAAATGCCTAAACTGGATCTTAGGTGGGGCCATGAGCCCATGATTCAAGCGTTTCTGCCCACTTTTTTCCCAACTACAGACTAGTCTTCGGCGACGATGACCATGGCGGGTCGCAGCAGGCGCCCGTTCAGGGAGTACCCTTTCTGTACGACAGTGAGCACCGAACCCGGCTCCACCGTGTCCGACGGCTGTACGCTGATCGCTTCGTGCCACTGAGGATCAAACGGCTCGCCCTCCGGATCGACCTGCTCAATTCCAAAGCGCTCCATGGTGCTGCCCAGCAGTTTCAGGGTCGCTTCACTGCCCTCGAGCAGGCTTTCCACGCTGGCGTTCTCTGATGCCGCCAGCGCCATCTCGAGACCGTCCTTGACCGCCAGCAGTTCCTTGCCAAAGCGCTCGAGCGCGAATTTGTGCGCATTTTCTACGTCCCGCGCGGCTCGTTTGCGGACGTTCTCGGTCTCGGCCGCCGCCCTGACGTAGCGCTCCCAGTTTTCAGCCGCCTTTGCCTCGGCCTCGGCCAGCGCCGCGCCGGGGTCCCCGCCAGCGACTTCCGCTACCTCGGGTTCAGCCCCCGACATATCCGCTTCTGTCTCTGTGTCCGGGCGTTCTGCCTGTCCATTCATTAACCTGCTCCAAGTCAATACATCGGCCGCCAGCTGCCTTGCCAACGCGAAAATACCGTTGGCAGTCTGGGGGCCTGCAAAAAAATATCAAGAGTTACGCGAATTTTTCTTCGCCGACTGCCTCAGCTGCCGTGGCTCAGTGCCGACTCCAGCAGCTTGGCCGTAACATCGACAATTGGCACCACCCGATCGTAGGCCATGCGCGTGGGCCCGATAACACCGATGACGCCGATCGTGTCCTCGTCGACATGGTACGGCGCCGTGATGACACTGCAGTCATCGAAAATTTCGTAGCCGGACTCCTCTCCAATGAAGATCTGGACACCCTCAGCATTGATACTGCGATCCAGCAAGTCGAGGATCAGCCGCTTGCGCGAGAATGCTTCGAATAAACCCCGCAACGTGTCGACGTCGGAAAGTTCGGCAAAAGCCATCAGGTTGGTCTCGCCTGCAACCACGTACTCGTCGTCGGGATGCGCCGCGCTGTCCATCGCCGAATGGGCGACGGCGATAATGTCATGCATGGCCTGGTTCATTGAGTCCCGGGTACTGTCGAGGTCGTGCAGCAGGCGCTCGCGAACCGACTGCAGATCCGTTCCCGCGTAGTGTTCATTGATAAAGTTCTGGGCTTGCTGCAGCTCCGACGCGCTGTAATCTCTGTCCGTGTGGAGAATGCGGTTTTGTACCTCGCGATCATTGGTCACGAGAATAACCAGAACCCGGTTCGCCGATAGCGGCAGAAACTCGATCTGCCGCAGCGTGACCTGCGCCGGTTTCGGAACGGATACAACGCCGGCCATTCGGGTGAATTCCGACAACAGGCTCGAAACTGAATTGACCAGCGCCCCCGGATTGCCAGACTCGCCTTTTATCTGCCGCTGGATCTTCCTGATATCGCTGTCGCCGGGCTGCCTGTAGCGCACCAGCGTGTCAACAAAAAGGCGATAGCCCCGTGGCGTCGGTATACGGCCGGCCGATGTATGCGGGGCGGAGACAAGACCCATTTGTTCCAGATCAGACATGACATTACGGATCGTTGCCGGACTGAGCGCCAGACCCGAGTCCTGGGAGAGCGTACGCGAGCCAACAGGCTGCCCGTCGCGGATATAGCGCTGGATGAGCACGCGCAGCAGATGCTGTCCGCGATCGCTTGGTACCGGTTTAGTTGCTTCTGCTGACATTCGCTAGAAACAAGGCAATTCCCCAGCCTGTGTGCTGTGATAGGGTGTCGTGCACACGCTAGCAACGGCTTGGCGGTCGGTCAAGGGTTTGCCACAATCGCTCCATGAACACGCAATTTCCTAACATCGCCATTCTCGGCCGCCACCACGATTCTCGTGTAGCCGAACCCATGCAGGAACTGACGCGGTATTTGACCAAGGCCGGTGTTAATGTGCTGGCGTCCGAGTCCCTGCAACTGGAACTGGCCGGAACGCGGATGCGCGAGGCTGATCTTTGCAATGCCGCCGACCTGATCATTGCCATTGGCGGCGACGGCACGATGCTTTATGCCGGTCGGCTTGCGCGCGAATCGGGCACACCGATCCTCGGCATCAATCGTGGACGCCTCGGTTTTCTTGCCGATGTAACGCCGAATGAGATGATCAAGAGTGTCGAACAGGTGTTGCAAGGCAACTATACGCGCGACTCGCGGATGCTTTTGGAAGCGTGTCTGCGCACAGACTCCGGCAAGGAAACCAAGGCGTTTGCCTTGAATGACGTCGTGTTACAGCGCCGTGAAACCGGTCGCATGGTGGATTTTTCAACGCGGGTCGCCGGGCAGTATGTGAATACTCATTCGGGCGACGGCCTGATTATTTCAACTCCGACCGGCTCGACCGCGTACGCGCTGAGTTGTGGTGGCCCGATCATCGAACCGCAGTTAAACGCGGTGGCCATTGTTCCGATTTGTCCTCATACGCTGACGGACCGACCGCTCGTAATTGCCGCGGAGCAGTCCATTGAGGTCGTTCTGCTGGAACGAGACGACACGCTCGCCGAGATCACCGTCGATGGATTCTCAATGGGGGAAATCCGACCGACGGATCGGCTGGTCGTTTCAGCGGCCGAACAGCGAATCACGTTGGTGCACCCGCCGAGCTATGATTTCTACGGCATACTTCGCTCCAAGCTGTTTTGGGGCCGCGACAGCCGCAACCGCAATAACTGAGTCCCTGGACGCACGACATGCTGCTGAACCTGCAGGTACGCGACTTCGCCATCATCGACCGAATCGATATCGAGTTCGAGGCTGGCATGACCGTGCTGACGGGCGAGACGGGCGCCGGCAAATCGATACTGGTGGACGCGCTGGGACTCGTGCTGGGAGAGCGCGGCAGCGCCCAACTCGTGCGTGATGGTGCAAAACGCGCTGAGTTTGCCGCCGAGTTCGACGTCTCGGACGTAGCCCCCGCAATTGCCTGGCTCGACGAACAGTCGCTGGACCAGGACGATGAGTGTCTGCTGCGCCGCGTCATTAAATCAGATGGTCGCTCGCGTGCATTCATCAATGGAAACTCGGTCTCCCTCTCACAACTCAAGAGCCTCGGAGAACTGCTTCTCGATATTCATGGCCAGCATTTCCACCAGTCGCTGGGCCGCCGTTCGGTGCAGCGGGATCTGCTCGATTTTTTCGGTGGACTGCTGGAAAAGCGCGCCAACACTGAACTGAGTTTCGCGACCTGGAAGTCGGTGGCGGATCGCCTGCGGCAGCTGACCGAAGCCGAAACAGATCGAACATCGCGCCTGGATCTATTGAGCTTTCAGCTGCGGGAACTCGATGCCCTGGGGCTGGGACCTGAAGAACTCGATGATCTGCGCACCGAGCGGCAAAAGTTGCAGAACAGCGGCCGCCTGGCCGAGGGCGTCTCCAGCGCATTGCAGAGCCTCTTCGAAAACGATGCGGGCAACGCCAACAGTCTTGTTGCGGACGCGTTACGCGCCGTCGAGTCGCTACTGGACTTCGACGAGAGCCTTGCACCGGTGCTGGAAATGCTGAATAGCGCCGGCATCCAGGTCACCGAGGCGGCGGACTCGCTGCGCCGCTACAACGAAGCGATCGACATGGACCCACGTCGCCGCGACTGGGTGGAGGAAAGACTCGATTCCATCCAGACCGTTGCGCGCAAGCATCGCGTTGCCCCCGAAGAACTGCATGCGCAGGAAGAGAAACTGCGGCAGGAACACGATCTGCTCAGTCACGCTGAGGAGCGCGGGCGCGAACTGGAACGTCAGGCCGAGGCCACGAAGTCCGAGTTTCTAAAGCGGGCCAAAGCCCTGTCGAATGGCCGGCGGAAAGCGGCCAGTTCGTTTGCGGCCGCCGTAACCGAAGCCATGAAAAGCCTCGGGATGCCGGGTGGCGTTTTCGAGGTCTCGCTGACGGCGCTCGAAGAATCTTCGGCGCGTTCCTGGGGGCTCGATGAGATCGACTTCTTGATAAGCGCGAATCCCGGTCAGCCGACCCAGCCGCTGGCCAGGATCGCGTCCGGCGGAGAACTGTCACGCATGAGTCTTGCGATCCAGGTTATTGCCAGCGACGGCAGTGCGATTCCGACGATGGTCTTTGACGAGATAGACAGCGGCGTCGGCGGAGGGGTTGCAGAAATGGTGGGTCGTCGTTTGCAGGAGCTCGGCGCCAGCCGCCAGGTGCTTTGCGTCACGCACTTGCCACAGGTTGCGAGTCTCGCCGACAGGCATTTTCGAATCAGCAAGGTCAGCGACGGCAATTCAACCCGAACACGCCTGCATGTACTCAACAAGGATGAGCGCGTTGAAGAATTGGCCCGCATGCTCGGCGGCGTGGAAATAACCCGCAAAACACTCGCGCATGCCGCAGAAATGTTGGCTGGCGCTCCGAAGAAGCGCGCCTGATTCAGCTGTCGTCCGGCTCTTTGTCGTCACCCTTTTGCTTTACGTACAACACGAGGCTGTGGTCGATTAGCTCGTAACCATACTCTTCGGCGATGTGGTGCTGCAGACGCTCGATTTCCTCGTTGACGAATTCGATAACGTCACCGGTTTCGACACAGACCATGTGATCGTGATGCTCACCGTCATCAAGTTCAAAAACGGAATGCCCGCCTTCGAAGTTGTGGCGCGTCACCAGTCCGGCCGCCTCGAATTGGGTGAGCACGCGGTAAACCGTCGCCAGGCCGATGTCTTCTCCCGCCTTCAGCAGATCCTTGTAAACGTCCTCCGCGCTCAAATGACGCAGCTTGGCTGCTTCGAGTATCTCGAGGATTTTCAGGCGCGGCAGAGTTATTTTGAGGCCCGCCTTGCGAAGTTCCTGTCGTTGCTGCATGTACGAACTCTTTCAAGGTATGATGCGCGCCTATTATGACCCAGTTGGCAGTCCGGCTCTATGGTTAACCGTAAATCAATCGTCTTCGTTCTACTGTGCTTATCGCTGGCGCTGGCCGGCGGCTGCGTCTACCGTGCCAATATTGCACAGGGCAACCTGATCAAGCAGGAAGACCTCGACCAGGCCGAGATCGGCATGACGCGCAATCAGATTCGATTTCTGCTTGGCACTCCGATGATCGACGATCCCTTTCACGCGGATCGCTGGGACTATGTCTATTACCTGAAAATCGGCCGCAAGGATGCGACCTTCAAACGCTGGGTATCGATCTTCTTTGCGGATGACCGGGTCAGTGAGATTCGCAAAGACCAGGAGCTCGACCCGGGCCTTTAGTCTTTGTGGGTCTGCCCCATAGTCCGACCCAGTAGCGCAAGCTGCCGCCGCGCTTCTCGCGGGTCGAGTGCCAGTTCTCTGTATATCTCGACTCTGTCTCCGTCTGACAGAACATGATTCCTTTGCACGGGCTGGCCCCAAACGCCGGCCTGCAGTTTATCGAGGTCCTCTTCGGGGAACTTCTGTACCATCCCACTCTTGGCAATAGCATCGGCCACTGTCGCGCCGCGCACCATAGTCACAGCAATCAAGCACTGGCTGTCAGCCCCGGCGAAAACAACCTCGACCTGAATATCAGCCACTTTGTAGTTCCCCGCGCGATAGCATTTGCGCTGCGCGCTGCGTGAACGAATCTACCAGCGAGTTACAGGTATCCTCGAAAAAACGGCCGAATATTATGTCCATCGTGCGACTGTCGAACTCGAACTCGAGGTCCAGCGAAACCTTGCTGCCGGCATCGCCCAGCTGGTGAAACAACCAGCCGCCGGAAAGATGTCGAAAAGGCCCGCCGACCAACTCGATGCCTAGGGCCGTGTTTTCCTGCAACGCGTTGCGAGTTCGGAAACGCTTGCTTAAGCCGCCACGGTGGAACTCCAGCGAAGCTTCGATGAGGTTGGTCTGCCGCACGTGCACTTCAGCATCGTTACACCAGGGCAGGAACGACGGGTAGGCCTCGACGTCTTTGACGAGGGCATACATTTGTGCCGCCGAATATGGCACGAGAGCGCTGCGACTGACTTTACGCATCATGACCCGGAAAACACATTTACGACAGCCGCGATCTGCTCCTGGAACAGCCTTACAAAACCGCGTTGATCAGTACAAGCAGAATACCAATGGGTGCCACGAATCGGGCCAGCACCCGCCAGGTCTTGAACAACATACCGGAGCCGTGCAGCTCCTCCGCTGTGGAATTACTAGCCATGACCCAGCCCGCGAACAGGACGATGAGCAGGCCACCCAGTGGCAACATGATGTTGCTCGTGAGGTAGTCGACGTTGTCGAAAATTGTGCCTGCAAGGAAGGTCATATCCGACAGGACATTGAATGACAGTACCGAGCCGAATCCGATGAACCAGATCGTCAAACCGATCATCACGGTCGCCTGCGCTCGTGTCTTGCTGAATCTCTCAACAATCCAGGCTACAGCCGGTTCCATCAAACCGATGGCCGACGTCCAGGCTGCAAATGCAAGCAGCACGAAGAAAATAGTGGAGAAGAAAACGCCTCCGGGCATCTGGCCGAATGCGAGCGGCAGAGTGTAAAACACCAGGCCGGGTCCGTCTGCCGGGTCCAGATTGTTCGCAAACACGAGCGGAAAGATCGCCAGTCCGGCGAGGATAGCGATGCTGGTGTCGGCGATTACCACGGCGGCCGAAGCGCCCGTAATGGAGGTCTCCTCCGGGAGATACGCACCGTAGGCCATGATGGCGCCCATGCCGATACTGAGCGTAAAGAACGCCTGCCCAAGGGCGGCCAGCACGCTGTTCCAGGTCAACTTGTCGAAATCGGGCGTAAACATGAACGCAACGCCTTCTCCGAAATAGCCGGAGTTCATCGAGTACACCAGCAGTACAATCATGAGGAACAGCAAGGCCGGCACCATGAAGCGGACGGCCTGTTCGAGGCCACGCTCGACACCGCGCGCCACTACGAAAACTGCCAGGGCCATGAACACGGTGTGGCACAAGCCGACCTGGCGCCAGTCGCCGACAAAATTGCTGAACTGCGCGCCGACCACTTCAGCGCTGGCGCCAACAAAAACGCCCGACGCACTCTTGACGATATAAGCAAGCGTCCAGCCGGCGATAACGCTGTAATAGGAAAGAATCAGAATGCCGGCGAGCACACCCATGCTGCCCACCAGGCGCCACCTGCCGGAACTGCCCTCTTCCTTGCCAAGAAGCTCCATCGTGGCTACCGGATTTCGGCGACCGCGGCGGCCAATCAGGATCTCCGACATCATCACCGGCATGCCGATGACGACAACGCACACCAGGTAGACCAGGACAAATGCGCCGCCGCCATTTTGCCCGGCGATATAGGGAAATTTCCAGATGTTGCCCAGTCCGACGGCGGAACCGGTCACCGCGAGGACGAACGCCATGCGAGACGACCAGTGACCGTGCAGCGATTGTCTCTTGGCGTCGTCTGCCTGATTACTTAGCATTATTCTTCTCAAATCGGCATTGAATGCGGAGATTCTCATACAAATGCGGGAGCCTGACAACGCTTTGACCGTATAATCCGCTCGCTTAGCCCCCGCCCAGACCCGAGATTCATGAGCAAAAAGAAAGCAAAATCACCTGCAGGTAAAGTCATCGCGGTCAACCGACGAGCCCGTCACGACTATTTCATCGAGGACACCTTCGAGGCCGGTTTGGCCCTCGAAGGCTGGGAAGCGAAGAGCATGCGTGAAGGCCGGGCGCAGCTGAGCGAAGCTTATGTGAACTTGCGAAACGGCGAGGCCTGGCTGGTCGGCGCCCATTTCTCGCCGCTGAAGACGACAGCGACCCACGTCAAAGCAGACCCGACCCGCTCGAGGAAGTTGCTGCTGCATCGCCAAGAGCTCGACCGCCTGACCGGCGCCGTCGAACGCAAGGGTTATGCGCTGGTGCCACTCGATCTGCACTGGCACAAGGGCCGCGCGAAGCTCAACGTGGGTCTCGCAAAGGGCAAAAAACAACACGATAAACGCGCCGCCGACAAGGACCGCGACTGGCAGCGCCAGAAAGAGCGAATTCTAAAACACTAATTGATAAACAATTAGTTAGCTATGTTTATTAAAGTTATTTATCAATAAAAAACCGGGGTCGAACCGGGGTTTTCTTACCTTAACCTCGGTTCGACCCCGGTTTTTGTGCGGCACTCGGATTGTATTTTCCCGATCAGCCCCTACACTAGAGCCTACACGGGGGTGACATGGCTTCGACGTGGGTCGCGAAACTCCGGGTGCATGCCGAGGAACAGATAACCTCGTAAATCCAGCTGTAAAACTTATAGTTGCCAACGACGACAACTACGCACTAGCTGCTTAAAAACCAGTAAATGCCTTCTGCCCGGATCGTGCCTGTGCGTCCGGATCGCAGGAGTCACCGACACAGGACCGCGGCGCGAGCACGTTCAGGGCTCAAACCGTTAAATCCTTGCTGAACTGGCTGTGAGTTTTCCCTGCCCGTCGGGTAGCTTGCAGCGAGATTAAAGACGGAATAAGCATGTAGATCTCGTAGCGTAGGGCTTGCGGACGCGAGTTCGATTCTCGCCACCTCCACCAATACCGATAGAGCCGCCTTTCTGGCGGCTTTGTCGTTTCTTGATCAGTGTTGTATCGAACCGCGTAGCGAGTTCAGCCGAGCCCAACGAAATTGGGCGACAGACGCACGCGGTGCGCCCCGAAGGGGTGAGTCGCCGCAGGCGGCGCACCGAGACCGGCATCGCCGATCGGCAGGCGCCGGAGGCGAGGCAGCGCAGCTGCCGTCCAATCCATTCTCGCCACCTCCACCAGATATCAATGCCCTCGTGGCTGCGCAATACGGCCCGGGTGTAGACTAATCTCTTCGTGTGGGGCCGTAGCTCAGCTGGGAGAGCGCCGCGTTCGCAATGCGGAGGTCGGGAGTTCGATCCTCCTCGGCTCCACCATTTTTCGACAGCTCACACAGCAATACCTATCGTCCGTCAATTTTCCTCCAGGGCCTCGCGCACCTTTGGCTCGAGGCCTGTCAGTCCGCCCTGTTTACCGAGCTCCATAGCCGTCTCGTCGTCAGCGCCCTTGAGGCTCGCGCGCAACGCCAGCAATGCGCCAACCCGATTGCCACTCGCGCAATGCACCAGCACCGGTTGGTCGTAGCCGCTCAGCAACTTGTCCAGCGCCCTGGCATTGTCAAAACTGATGCCATCGCTGCCAATCGGCAACGATACATAGTCCATTCCCAAACTCTCCACCACGACCCGTTCGTCGAGCCCGCGATCTTCACTGTCAGTTCGCAAATCGATGACGGCTGCGTAGCCGCTGTCAGCAAAATCCTTGAGAGCTGCCTCGTCGGGCTGTCCCGCAGACGTAATTCCACTGAGCGTCTGTGCAACTCCGATCTCACCGACATTCTGCAAGTCCACGTTGGACTGCATTGCGGGAACAGTTTCGATGTTGTCCGCGCAAGCTGCCAGCAAAACCCAGCCGCAGGCGAGAAACCAGCATATTTTCTTCATTGAACTCCTCCGGTTTTCACAAAAGCCTGACCGACCTATTCCGACCGCGCATCTCGATGTCGAATGCGAACAGCGTAACACCTACGCCAGGACGCGGGTAAAGGTACACTGCAGGCATGCAGATTACAGACGTAACTTCCAATGACCTCGACGAGGTCCTGCGCCTGAATGAGGACTCAGTACCGCATGTCAGCGATATCGATTTGCCGCAGATGGAGTGGTTCGCCAGCAATGCGCACTATTTCCGCGTTGCCCGCCGGCAAGGAAAGCTCGCTGGCTTTCTGATTGGCTTGAGGCCAGGATTGCCCTATGCGAGCCCGAATTATCGCTGGTTCATTGAGAACTACAGTGATTTCGGCTACGTCGACAGAGTTGCTGTCGCGGCAACGGCGCGGCGCATGCGCGTCGCTTCGCGCCTGTATCAGGACTTCGCCGAGTTCCTGACCGGCGAAGTCGAAATCATGACCTGTGAGGTCAATATTCGCCCGCCGAACGAATCGTCTATGCGCTATCACGAGCAACAAGGTTTCGTTCGCGTTGCAACGCAGGAAACGGAAGGCGGCAAGAAAGAGGTCGCGCTATTGGAGAAGAGGCTTTGAACAAGAAAAATCGGGGACGCAAGTTTGACGTCATCGTCTGGGGAGCAACCGGCTTTACGGGCACACTGGTCGCCGAGTATCTGATGCGGCAGTACGGCACCGGCGGAGACCTGCAGTGGGCAATTGCGGGCCGTAGTAAGGAAAAACTTGAGAAGCTGCGGCAATCGCTCGGCGTCCGACCTGAAGACCTCGAGACAATTGTCGCAGACAGTTTCGATCAAGACTCGCTGAGGAAGCTCGCCGGTCACACCCGCGTTGTTCTCACGACGGTCGGCCCTTACGCGCTGTACGGTTCCTCGCTCGTGGAAGCCTGTGTCGCGAACGGCACGCATTATTGCGATCTCGCGGGCGAAGTGCAGTGGATTCGAAAAATGATCGACCAGCACCAGGCGCGTGCGCAGGAAACCGGCGCACGCATCGTGCACTGCTGCGGCTTCGACTCGGTGCCAATGGACATCGGCGTATGGTTCTTGCAAGACGAGGCAAAGAAACGATTCGGCGCTTACTGCAAGTCGATCACGCTATTCGTCAAGGCCACCAAGGGCACTGCCAGCGGCGGCACCGTTGCGAGCATGATCAATCTCATCGAAGAGAGTCGCAAGGATCGCGAAATTGCGCGGATACTCATACACCCTTACTCCCTGAATCCCGCGGGAGAACGCGAGGGCCCTGATCGAAGAGATCAGCAAAATGTCGTGTATGACGAAAACGCCGATTCCTGGACCGCGCCTTTTGTCATGGCGGGCGTCAATACCAAGGTCGTCCGACGCAGCCATGCCCTCGGCGCTTATCCCTACGGCAAGGACTTTCGATACCACGAGGCCGTACTGACCGGAAAAGGCATCGCGGGTTGGACCAAGGGAACGATGATGGCTAACGCGATCAGGGCACTGATGATTGGCGCGGCGTTTGCTCCAACGAGAAAGTTGCTACAGACATTTATACTGCCGGATCCGGGCGAAGGCCCGAGTCCGGAACTGCAAAAATCCGGATTCTTCAACCTCATGCAGATTGGTGAATTGCCCGACGGGACGCTAATCGAAACTCGAATAACGGGCGACCAGGATCCGGGCTACGGCTCCACGAGCAAAATGCTAAGCGAGTGCGCGGTCTGCCTTGCCAAAGACGACATTGCGGTCGGTGGTGGAGTCTGGACTCCGGCCTCGGCCATGGGCGGCCTGCTGCTGGAGCGCCTGAGGGAAAACGCCGGCCTTACTTTCGAAATCCGTGATTAGTGTTTGGCATCGGCCGAATAGTGCAGTGCCTCATCATACTTCTCACCCGCCTCGATCCGGATCGGCAGGCGATTGCGCGGCGACGCGACGGGACAGGTTGAGAAATCGTTAAATGCGCAGGGCGGACTGTACGACAGGTTAAAATCCAGTACTGTCTGACCATCCTCGCCCGGCGCCTTCGCATATAGGAAACGGCCTGCACCATAAGTGTCATCACGGTTGGTCGCGTCACCAAAAACAAAAAACAAGCTGTCGCCAGACGTGTAGGCTTCAAGCTCGAAAGCCTGGCCGTCAATTGCGAAGTGCACGGTGCCCGGCGACTCCGGGTGATACCCGAGGCCCTCGATGACAGTTTCGACGTTGGCGATTCTGGGTTCGTCATATCGATGCAATGTCGCGGGCACGCGCAGCGATGAATCCACTGGAAAATATGGCAATGGTCCGAAGCTGGCGACAAACGGGTGCTCAAAGTCGCGCAGCCGCACCGCGAAGCGATCGTCGCGTTTGACCACAGTCCAGGCCAATGAACGATGGGTAATTTGAACGGGTGCTTCCGTTGTATCGTCGGCGATCAGGATACGCTGCACCGGCTGCTCGTTACTGTAGACCTCGACACCGTCTGCTGCGGTCATCCACACGCCGTCTTCGCCGACTTCGAGTATCCCGATTAGCGGTGCCGCTTTTTCGGGCAAGCGGATATCGTTGCCGGGATCAGAGCCAAAGCGGTAGCTGCCCTCCTCCAGCCAGTACAGGCCAATCTGGTTGAGATAGCCCAGCGGGTCCTTTAGCCGCTCCAGGCGCCCGGCCCGCCAGTCCAGCACCTCTTGTTCGTGGGCCGCTGTATCAAATACGGGCTCCGCCTGACCACACGAGGCCAGCGCAATCAGCAACCCGCATACCACAATCGATCTGTTCATATTTCCAGCCCGCTCTGCCATATCAATTCGGGGAACGGCTCTCTATAATCCGCCGCCTGCCTCCAGAGCCTTACCCTAATGCCTGATATTTCCAAACTTCGCAATATCGCGATCATTGCCCATGTCGATCACGGCAAGACGACCCTTGTGGACCAGATGCTACAGCAATCCGGCACGCTCGGTCCGCGCGCGGCTGTACCCGACCGTGTCATGGATTCCAGTGACCTCGAAAAAGAACGCGGCATCACCATTCTCGCCAAGAATACCTCCGTCAAATGGAACGACTACCGCATCAACATCGTGGATACGCCCGGCCACGCCGATTTCGGCGGCGAGGTCGAGCGCGTGCTTTCCATGGTCGACAGCGTGCTACTGCTCGTGGATGCCGTTGAAGGACCCATGCCACAAACAAGATTCGTGACGCAGAAGGCGTTCGCACAAGGCCTGGTACCCGTGGTTGTGATAAACAAGATCGACCGCGATGGCGCGCGTCCCGACTGGGTGGTCAACCAGACATTCGACCTCTTCGACCGTCTCGGGGCCACGGATGAACAGCTGGATTTCCCGATTATTTATGCGTCGGCGCTCAACGGTTATGCCAGCGAAAATGCGGAATCGCGCGGCGGCGACATGACGCCGCTTTTCGAAACCATCATCAAACACGTTTCTCCGCCGAATGTTGACCCGGATGGCCCGTTGCAATTGCAGGTATCGAGCCTTGACTACGATACCTACGTTGGCGTGCTCGGCATCGGCCGCATCAACCGCGGCACCTTACGGGCGAATGAATCGGTCAGCGTCGTTGCGCCGGACGGTTCCGCGCGCCGCGCCAGGGTTCTTGAACTGTTTGGTTTTGACGGCCTCAAGCGGCTACGCGTGGAGTCGGCAGGCGCCGGTGACATTGTCGTGTTCAGCGGCATCGACAAGCTCCGCATATCAGATACATTGTGCGCGCCGATGCACGAAGAAGCACTGCCTGCGCTGTCGGTCGATGAGCCGACGGTCAACATGACATTTTCGGTTAATAAATCGCCGTTTGCCGGCCAGGATGGCAAGTTCCTGACCAGTCGCCAGATCCGGGAACGCCTCGACCAGGAACTCAAACACAACGTAGCGCTGCGCGTCGATGAAACGGACGATCCGGACAAGTTCCGCGTGTCCGGTCGCGGTGAATTACACCTCTCTGTACTTGTAGAAACGATGCGCCGGGAAGGCTATGAACTCGCCGTCTCACGTCCGGAAGTCATCATGCACGACGTCGATGGCAAAGAGCATGAACCTTGGGAGCAACTGACCGTCGACTTCGACGAGGCATACCAGGGAACCGTGATGACGCGCCTCGCAGAACGAAAAGGCGAGCTCGTGGACATGTTGCCGGACGGCAAGGGCCGCATTCGCATGGACTACAGGATTCCAACCCGTGGATTGATAGGATTTCGAACCGAATACCTCACGGCAACGTCCGGTACCGGTCTCATCTATCACGTATTCGACAAATACGCGCCAAGAATTCCCGGCACCATCGCGCAACGCAATAATGGTGTGCTCGTTTCGATGGTCCAGGGAAAAGCCCTTGCTTACGCGCTGTTCAACCTTCAGGAACGCGGCCGTTTGTTTCTCGGTCACGGCGCGCCCGTTTATGAAGGCATGATTATCGGCATTCATCAGCGTCAGAATGATCTCGTCGTGAACCCGACAAAAGCCAAGCAGCTAACTAACGTGCGTGCAGCCGGCACCGATGAAAACCTCGTGCTAACGTCGCCAATACGTTACTCCCTTGAGCAATCACTCGAGTTCCTCGACGACGATGAGTTGCTCGAGGTCACGCCGAAGAATTTGCGCATCAGGAAGAAGTTGCTCAAAGAAACCGACCGCAAGAGGGACTCGCGCAGGAAGGTCTCGTGAGTGGCGATGCGGCAGCCCTAGCGTTTGCAGACCTGCACCCCGATGACATCCTGACCACATTGAGCGAGATGGGATTTGCCTGCGACGGTCGATTCCTCGCACTCAACAGTTACGAAAACCGCGTCTACCAGGTTGGCATTGAGGATGACAAACCCATCGTAGCCAAGTTCTACCGGCCAGAACGCTGGAGCGACGACGCGATCCTCGAAGAGCATGCGTTCGCACTCGACCTCGCCGTCCAGGAGATACCAGTAATCCCGCCGCTGGTGCTCGCCGGAGAAACCCTGCACCACTCCGGGCACCACCGGCTCGCCGTCTACGCCTGCCGCGGTGGACGCGCGCCGGACCTGGATAACTTCGATCTTCTTACTCAACTGGGCCGTCTGGTTGCTCGCATACACCTCGAGGGAGAAACCTCTCGCTTTCGGCACCGCCCGACTATCGACATCCACTCTTACGGTGTTGCCTCACTCGAGTACCTCCTCGACAACGACTTTATCCCTGACGATAACTGCGATGCTTATGAGAGCGTCGCGGAACTGGTACTTGATGGCGTGGAAGCATGCTTTGAGCGGTCTGGCCATGTTCGGGAAATCCGCCTGCACGGCGACTTTCATCCTGGTAATGTGCTCGTTACGCGCGACCAGCTGCATATTGTCGACCTCGACGACGCCCGCCATGGACCGGCCGTACAGGACCTGTGGATGTTCCTGTCGGGTGACCGGGACGAGCAAACGCCGCAGCTCACGGCTTTGCTCGAGGGATACCAGTCATTCCGTTCGTTCGATGCGCGAGAACTGCACCTTGTCGAAGCCCTTCGTAGCTTGCGCATAATGCATTACGCAGCCTGGCTGGCACGTCGCTGGCAGGACCCTGCGTTCAAGCTTGCGTTTCCGTGGTTCGACAGCCGCCGGTACTGGGATGACCACGTGCTCGCGCTGCGCGAGCAAGTAGCGTTGATGCAGGAAGCGCCGCTGGAGTGGCGGGATTTCTGACTACTTCGACGGCAGGCGCTGCTGCCGCGGCCGAATCTCGAATTGATCTATCCAGCGTGAGAACGTCCGTCGACTGAGTTCCTTCAACGGACCGATGGAATCTGCCGTTTGCCGGCGTATGGTGTCAGCGTCAGTTCTTTCCCGCTCTTCATCGAGCGTCGACTGATGGTCCGGAACCGTGAGCCAGCGTTCGATCAATCGGCGACTGGCCTCCAGGTGAAACTGGAAGCCGTACGCATGCCGGCCGTAGCGGAATGCCTGGACAGTACTGGCGTCAGATCCAGCCAGGTTCACGGCCCTCGGTGGTAGCGAGATTCCGTCCTCGTGCCATTGAAAAACTTCCTGGCGCGGCGCAAATGAAGCGAGCACGGGATCGTCAGTGCCGGCCTCCGTCAGATCAACGTCATGCCAACCGATTTCTCGCACCGCATTGCGTGACACGGATCCGCCGAGCGACTTTGCGAGCAATTGCGCACCAAGACAGATTCCCAGTACTGACATATCGCTGTCCACGGCTTCGCGGATGATCTCTACTTCGGTGATGAGGTTCGGATAGGTATCAATCTGGGAGGAACTCATTGGCCCGCCAAGGACGATCAATGCCTCGTATTTCTCGAGAGCGGGCCTGGCCTCCGGCTCGCGCCCGAAATTGACATAGCGAATGCGGAAACCGGCTTGCTTGAGCAATGGGTCGAGCGTTCCAAGCGGTTCAAAGGGAACGTGTTGAAATACAAGAATTTTTGGTCGTGGCATCGGCGTTTAGTCGGGGGCATCCGGAGGCAGCGTTTGGTCGACTTTATACCGGCAACGGACGGCCAAGTGAACCCGATTTTGATTTGCACTGCGGATCCGGTGCCACTAAAGTAAATCCAGTCCAGAATCAGGGCAATTCGTTGGAACTCTGCGGGGCCGAAAGGCTCTGACATACAGTTAACCTCAAAACAGACGTGCGGACTTCATCCATTTGATCGCCAAGATACGCGCCACACTTCCAGGCAGTCTGCTCGTCCTGACGATTGCAGGCTGCAGCTCTAACGTAACGATGGACGAGCCGACCATTCCGCCACCGCGCGTCGCGAAGATCCCTGTACAAGTAGCACTGCGCATCCCGCAGGAGTTTGAAAATTTTGTCCATGAGGAGAACGTCCTCGGCAAGGAGGCCTGGACCATCGATCTCGGTCGCGCGAATGCGACGTTCTTCATGCAATTGTTCGGCTACATGTTTGACGATTTGACGGTCATTGGGCCCGATGATGATGCGCGCGATTTTGCATTTGATGCGCTGATCGAGCCCAGTATCGACGGGTTCGAATTCTCGGTTCCGAATCAAAGCAAGACCGAGGCGTTCGCAGTTTGGATTCGATATCGGCTCAGGATATTCGACCGCGAGGGCAACAACGCGTCAAACTGGACGGTCAGCGCATACGGCAAGAGCCAGAAACAGGGGATCCGCGGCTCGGACTCGTTGCGAAGAGCAGCCGTGCTGGCGATGCGTGATGCCGCTGCCTTGATCATTTTGCAGATGGAGAAAGCAACCGGTGTGAGCAGACTGGCCGGCGGGGCCCTCGCCGAGCCGTCGATCGAGCCGGCCAGGGTGGCGGCCGATAGCGGAGCGAATCCCCCACAAGAGGATGCGGAACTCGACTTTGGCGTCTTCGCTATTGGAGGAATTGACGATGAATGAAACTACTCCCCGGCTGACTTCCACGGCGGCTGCGGTTTTGGGACTGCTGCTGTTCTGCGTTGGCGGCTGCGTGACCTCGCGTGTCGAAGACGCCCGGGAGAATGTGACCGGGCTCAACGAAGGCGAGGCCGTTGTCATCATGGCGAAAAGCTATCACCAGGGGAATGAAACGGAATCCGACTACGTCACTTGCATTGAAGACGCGCTGGGACGTGGCTCCAAGGGCCTGCGGGTTATTCCCAGGCAGCAATTTGTCGACTCGCTGTTTCCCTGGTTTGAACCACGTACAGCCCCGGCGGAAACGAAAGGGTTGAGCAAGCTAATGGCGCGGCCTGGCGTCGCACAAATAGTGGGGGATCTCGGTGTCCGTTACATCGTCTGGCTTGATGGTGATACCGAGACAGTCGCTCAGGGCGGCAGCCTGTCATGCGCTGCTGGCCCCGGCGGGGGTGGTTGTTTTGGTTTTGCCTGGTGGCAGAAGGACGCAGACTACGAGGCATCCGTTTGGGATCTGGATGGCTACGAATCGGCAGGCACCGTGACCGCGGACTTCAGCGGCACATCCTTCCTGCCGGCACTGGTTATTCCTATTCCACTCATCGCCAGGACACAGGCCGCCGCCTGCAAAGGCCTTGCGCAGCAGTTGAAAGCCTTCATCATTCAGTAGAAAACGCGCCGTTCCTACTGGACTATTGCGGGCGCCCGGCTCGCAGGAAAGCGTCTTTATAAAACGGCGAATCCAGTGATGCCACCGTGACCGTGCGGCCTGACGATGGCGCATGGACGAAGCGTCGTCCACCGAGGTACAAGCCGACGTGCGACATCTTGCCTGCGATCCTGAAAAACAATACGTCACCGGCGCGCAGCTCGTGTCTTGCGACGACCGCGGTCGAGGACCAAAGCTGCCCGGTTGTTCTGGGAACGCGCTTGCCAGCGCGGGAATAGGAGTAATGCACGAGCCCGCTGCAATCGAATCCACGAGGGCTTTTGCCGCCGTAACGGTACGGCACGCCGATCTGATTCACAGCGATCGCAGCTGCCCTCTCGCCAACGTCACCGTGAACCACCGCCGAGGAGCCCGCTGGCGCCGCATACGGTGTTGCTGGCGGGGTCGATGAACACGCCGATGCCAGCCCCAACACGGTGATTGCTAAGGCAAAACTCCGAATAATGAAGGCTGGCTGCGCTATCATCTGGATCACTCTGACTCGCGGGACCGTTCCACTCTACGGCATAGGGCCTTAATTCAATATGAACTGCATCTCAGGATTGGCAACGCGCTTCTTGTCAACGACATTGGCCGGCAAGCGCCGATGGACAATTTTACTCGCCCTCATTGCCGTAGCTGCATGCGACGTGGAATCGTCGGAGTCAGCTGACGCGCCGGCTGCGCGCGACTACGATGCCCATTACTCGGTTAAGATTATTCCAGAACAATCCAGCGTGGAAGTGATGCTGGAAATTCGGCAATCGCGAAGCCTGTTGCGGGAACTGACTTTCACGTTTCTGCCCGATGCTCTGAGTGACTACAGCGCCGATGGTGAATTACTGATCGAAAATGGCACCTTGCGCTGGTTACCACCTGCTGGAGGCGGAAAGCTACGCTGGCGTGTGCAGGTCTCACACCGGCGAGGAAACGATGGCTATGATGCCTGGCTTGGGCCCGCCTGGGGCGTCTTCCGTGCCGAAGACATCATCCCGCGCGCGAAAACCCGGGCCCTCAAGGCTTCGAAATCGAAAACCACGCTGTCTCTCGATCTGCCGCCCGGCTGGTCGTCCGTGACGGAGTACTCGAGCATCAGCGATCCGATCAAGGTCAGAAGATCGGACAGGCGTTTCGATCAACCGACCGGCTGGATCGCCGTGGGCGACATCGGCGTCCGCCGCGAAAAAATCGCTGGCGTAAGAGTCGCTGTAGCCGGTCCACAGGGTCATGCGGTGCGACGCATGGACATGCTGGCGTTACTTAACTGGACCTTGCCGGAGCTGGTCGCCGTGCTGCCGCGGCCGCTGCCGCGGCTCACGATTGTCAGTGCCGGTGAGCCGATGTGGCGTGGTGGTCTTTCCGCACCGGCCTCTCTCTATGTGCATGCAGACAGGCCGTTAATCAGCGAGAACGCTACCAGCACACTAATGCACGAGGTCGTGCATACTGCGCTGTCGATACGCACTAGCGAAGGCGCTGACTGGATTGCTGAGGGGCTTGCCGAGTATTACAGCCTCGAATTGCTCAAGCGCGGCGGCGCGATTTCGGCGCGGCGATACCGAATCGCAATCGCTGAGCAGGCGGACTGGGCCCGCCAGGCGAAATTCCTGTGCGGCACGGCTTCGAGCGGCGCGACCACGGCTCTCGCCGTCACCGTATTGCACGCCTTGAACAAGGAAATCAGCGACAAAACCGGCGGGGCAAGCAATCTGGACCAGCTGTTGATAGGCGTGCTTGAGAGCAGGGATTCGATCAATGTCGCAAAACTACAGGCTCTCGCCGCCGACATTCTCGGCGCAGCCTCCGACGTACTTCACATCGACAGGCTTCCCGGCTGCCCTAAAATGACGCCAGGAATACGCGGCAGCTGACACGACAGATGGACAAAAGTCACGACCTCGAACTAATCATGCGATCACGCACGCCCATCATCGTGATTGAGTCGCAAGACGAAGCACGCGTGCTCCAATTGCTGCAGTCAATAGCATTCCGCAGTTCAGTCGATAATTACCAGCCCCTGTTCCGCTGGACTCTCACCGACGGACTGCAGCGACTCGACATTTCCCTCGAGCCACAGGCACTGAATTCCGCGCCTACCGATGTACTGAAGCACATACGAGCGGTCTCCAAGCCCGGCGTTTATGTTTTGCTCGACTTTCATCCGTTCATCGATGACCCGGTGCATGTGCGGCTCATCAAGGACATCTGCATCCATTACAAAGCCGTGCAACGGCAGCTGATTCTGATCAGCCACAACATCAAGATTCCCAGAGAACTCGAAAGCTACTGTGCACGCTTTGACATGGATTTGCCGTCTGAACCTGAACGAGCACGCATACTGGAGCGCACGGTCATCGAATACGACAAAGAACATCCGGGGCGTCGCGTCGAGATTGATCCAAAAGCACACCACCTGCTGATACAGAACCTCGCAGGGCTCACCTACAGCGACACGGAACGCCTGGCCCGAAACGCAATCTATTTCGATGGCGCCATCACAAATAGCGATCTACCTGGTGTCATGCAGGCAAAGTACGAATTGCTCAACCGCGGTGGCGCGCTGCAGTTTGAATACGATACGGCGCATTTCAGCGACGTCGGCGGACTCTCGCGGCTCAAGAAATGGTTGAAACAACGGCGACCTGCGTTCAGGCGCGATGAGAGCGCATCACACCTCGACGCGCCCAAAGGCATTCTTCTACTTGGCGTTCAGGGTTGCGGCAAGAGTCTCGCCGCAAAAGCCACGGCCGGAATATTTGGCGTGCCATTGCTGCGCCTCGATTTTGGCGCCATTTTCGACAAGTATCACGGCGAGACGGAGCGCAAACTGCGTGAATCGTTGAAAACGGCAGACGTTATGTCGCCCTGCGTACTCTGGATTGATGAAATTGAAAAAGGGATCGCGGGTCGCGGCGGAGAAACTGGCACGACGCAACGCGTACTCGGCACTTTCCTGACCTGGATGGCCGAGCGCAAAAGCCAGGTTTTTATAGTCGCAACCGCGAATGACATCAGCACACTGCCACCCGAATTGGTGCGCAAGGGCCGCTTCGATGAAATATTCTTCGTCGATCTTCCGGGGAAAACTATCCGTGAGTCGATCCTGGCCATTCATCTGTCCAGCCGGAAGCAGCCGCTGGGGAGCTTTGACATCGCGGCACTGGCGGAAGCCATGGAGGGCTTTTCCGGAGCCGAGGTCGAACAAGCTGTGGTCTCCGCGCTGTATGCAGCACATGCACAAAATCAGGCCCTGACCACGGAGCACATCCTGGAGGAAATCGGCCAGACACGACCCCTGTCGGTTGTAATGCAAGAGAGAATATCGATCCTGCGTGACTGGGCGGCCGGCAGAACGGTTCCCTGCGACTAATCACGGTTTTACTTAATTACCTGTGCTCGGCCTGGGCCGTGCTTGAGCGCCACTCCATGCGTGGTAGACTCTGTGTATGGCTAATGAAAACAAAAACATAAATGAATTAGTCTCGGACGACGATGACCCGACCGCCGAGTTGGAGATCCTCAGCTTCCAGGAGTTTGACCTGGCCGATGTCGAGCCAGAATCCGAGTTAAACACCTACGGATTAGGCACTGGCGACCATTCATCGTCCGGCCAATCCATACCCGAACTACGGTCCGACCTGGAGAAGCGCACAGAGACGATCGGCCGGCTGCAGTACGATATTGAGCAGCTACGTGCGAAATGGCTCGGGCTGGAAACCGAAATAGAGGCGCGCGAACAAATCGTCAATGCGCTGCTGCGAGACGTTGACGGACTAAAAGGCGAATTGTCACGCAAAGACAAGCTGCTTAAGAAGCGCAATCGATCGATAAAATCCCTCAAGTCAGAAGTTCGCCAGCGCGACGAAATCCACAGATTGTTGCAACAGCAATACGCTGAACTTGAGCAGAAACTTGTCTCACTACGTTCGACTGACGAAGACAAGGTGTCGGCGCTGGACGAGGCAAAGCACGAACTCGACGAAGCGCGCTCGGAACTCGAAGGGCAACTTGCTTCAACAGCCGGGGCACTCGCAGAAAAAGAAAATGAGTTGCAGGAAATGCAATCGAGGCTCCTGACCATTCAAAAACAAGGCGCGGATAAGGAGGTATTGACGCAGCAGGCGAGCCTTGCTGCCGTCAAGGAGGCAAAGACACAACTCGCCAAAGCCGAAGAATACGCCGATACTTTGCGCTACAAATTGCAGGATTTCGCGGAATCGCAGTTCCGGTGGTCGCAAGAACGCGAGACCTTGAGTAACTCGGTGGAAGAGCTTTCAGAACGCAACTGGTCTCTGTCTGAAAAACTCAATTCCGCGGATGCATCGCTTATAGAGCTGCAGGCTGCACTGCAGCAACAACATGCCGATCACGAACAGGAAATCGGTGCGCTGCGCTTCGAATTGGACGAAGCTCAGGATACCGCCTCCGAGACTGGCGAGATCAACGCGCAACTTACCTCTGATCTCGCCGACACCCGCGGCTTCAATCAGGAACTGGAGCGCATGCTCCACGAAAATGATGAAGCGGCGCAGCAGCGCATACAAGAACTGGAAAACGAACTCGGCGAATTTACCCAAACGACTGAAGACCTGCAGCAAAAACTCGACACCAAGAACAATACAATTACCGTCCTGCTGAGCGAATTGTCGAAGAAATCCGAGCAGCTCGACTCAATCGGTGAAATCGAGAACGTAATCCATGAAATCGACAATCGAATGTCCGAACGCTTCGACGACAAGGACGGCAACGAAAGTACCGGCGCAGTGGTAGCAAAGGAGCATGGCGATCGGGATCGAATCACGCGCGTTCTGATCGGGGACTTCGGCAGCCAGGAACTGCGTTTCCCGCTGTTTAAGAATCGATTAACAATTGGCCGAAATGAAGATAACGACATTCAGCTTAAAACTACGTACATCAGTCGCCGCCACGCCTTGATCCTGACCGAGGGCGACGCAACTCGAGTGATCGACTGGGGCAGCAAGAACGGAGTTTTCGTCAATTCCGAACGTATTAAAGAGCACCTTTTGTCGAACGGAGACATCGTTGCGATTGGCGACGTCAAGTTCCGTTATGAGGAGCGCCCCAAACGGGACGCCTGACCAGCCTCTTACTCGATACCTTGCAATTTGTGAGGGCATTCACGGTCTTTTTTCTGCAGTTTGATTATGCTTGGTTCCACTGACAGGGAATTGAGTCACAAGGATGTTGGGCACAACCGCAGGGAAAGCAACGGGACCCACAGCAGCCGGGCATTTGCCCCGCAGCGATCACGGCATGATCTCCAGGAAAATCTGGCTGCCGAAGCTGCTTTACGATGCACTTCCCTACTTCTACCTGACCTCCGGTCTCGCTGCCTTTTTTGCGACGCTCTACATTGCCGAGTGGTTCTGGGTTCTACCGCATTACCTGTTGTTCTCAATCGTTTGTTTCCACCTTGGCATTATCGTATATCGACGCCGTCATCGGCGCTCTACGCAGCAGCTTGACGGCGCCGATTAGCGCAGTCTCGTTCTCAGGCTTGACGTTAACTGATGGCTGCGCAACGATAGCCATCCCGGGTAAATAACGCAGGCACGGCCGGTGAGCGATAGACCGTCTTCTCTGAAGAAAATCATACGCAACGAACTGGGTTTGTTTGTCGGCCTGCTTTTCGTTGGCTTCGTGCTGATGCCGGTAGTGATATTCTGGGTTGGGCAAAACCTGTTCGGCACCTATGGTGGCGAGGGCTACGGTGATTTCTTTGGCACTATCAGTGAGAAGATTCGCGGCGGCGATGGTGTCGCCTGGTTTCTGGTGCTTTCCCCCTACCTCGTCTGGCAGTGTATTCGGTTGACGGTCGCGGCCTGGCGTTCTTCGGGCCGCTCGGCCTGACCGACGGCTCCGAAATCACATGACAGGGGCGAAACTGTGAGTTGCGTCACATTCGCAGCACTGCACACATCGCTAATCGACTAATTTCTATAGTAAAAAGTGGCTTTTTGCGGCACTCTGTCGAGTAGCACAAAGCAGAATTGCCGTTAACCCGGCCGAATGGCGCAACTTATTGGCATTTGAAACTGATGATCGAAAAAATTAAAAACTGGTGGCAACGTCATTTCTCTTCCGGAGAAGTGAAAAAACCGAAGACCCTCGGTACGTCGGGCTACATCGGCGCACGCCGTCCGGTCGCGCCGAAAAAGCCAAACGCAGCACCGCCACCGGATATCGTTGAAATCGAGCCGAGCGTGGAAGGCCGGGTCGAGAGCCAGGGGCCCGGCAAGAATGTCCTGATCCGCAATCGATACGTCCGCGAAGACACCGGTACTCACGAAACCCTGAAGATACTCGATGATTCGATCCTTGACTCCGGCGAAGAGACCGGTATTGATCCTTACAACACCGGCAAGTTCGATCGCTCGAAGAAATGGGATCAGCGCTTCCGCAAGTAGCACCGGGCCAAATCGGCGCCAGCATGATAATCTGCGGCTCTCGTTTCACATGGAGTTGTTAGCGACGTGAGTCTGCGTATTTCATTCGAGCTGGACGAAAGCGACCTCAAGCACTTTCGACTAATTATGGAAGAGGCTCGCATGGCCGCCGGTCAGATGGCGCCGGAAGACATAGTGGCTGGCGCGGAGCATCTGCTTAAGGACGTCGCGGAATCCAGTGCCCCGGGCTTTATCGTCGACCGTATTCGCAAACTTCGGCTGATGATCGACATGCTCTCGGACGTTGAGTGGCGACTACCACATCAAGAGGCTGCACGCGTTCTCAATGCCCTCGCCTATTTTGCGAATCCCGAGGATCTCATTCCCGACCATATTCCCGGCCTGGGATTCCTCGACGATGCGATCATGATCGAACTTGTGGTACGGGAGCTTCAGCACGAGATCGAAGCCTATCAGGACTTCTGTGATTTTCGTGACCGGACCCGGAACGAGCAAGGGCAAAAGGCGGACGTCAGCCGGGCAGGATGGCTGCAGGACCGGCGCAAAGCACTGCAGTCGCGCATGCGCCGCCGCCGCAAAGGCCGTCCCGGACTACTTCGCTAGGCCGTTGCGGCGCCCGCTATGGCCAGTAAAACCAGCCGGTGGCAAGGAGACCGAGCCACATCGCACCCTGCGCCCAGAAACGCATGCGGTGCCGTCGGACGAGGCTGTAGAAACTTGCGGCGGCTACCGTTGTCATACCCAGGAAGACGAAAAAGCTTTGCAGCAGCGGCTTGAACTCACTTTGCAGGCGAGGATACTCATCACCGAGCACCAGGAAGACAATCAAGACGGCTGCCAGGCTGAAGGCAATGGCAAAACAGGATCCAAGGATAATCAGGTTTATCGCTGTCAGCGGTCGCATAAAGTATTTTCCATAACGGTACAATTAATCTATCAGGCAATTCGGATTGTGGCGAATGTGCCCTTGATCCAGGGCCGCCGGCCATCTAGCCTAGCCCAAATCCGCGCGTCACAGAACTGCCTTTGGCAGTAATGGAGAAAACGTTGAGAATAAAAGAACACCGCCGCTATCAATGGCTCACTGGCGCAGCCCTGACTTTGCTGACGCTGCAGGTCTTTGGCAGCACAACGTCAATCGAGGAAGATAGATTTCTCCACCCCGAGCCACGCCACGAAAAAATTGGCGAACTCGTTACGCAGTTCATCCAGAAATCTCACTATATGCATATCGCGGTGAATGACGAATTGTCTTCAGATGTGATGGACGTCTTCATCGAATCCCTCGACCGGAACCGAATATATCTTCTTGCCAGTGACGTCGAGGTTTTCAACACCTATCGCTATGAGCTGGATGACATCGTCAAGAGCAAGCCGATGGATCCCGTGTTTCAACTCTTCGAGGTGTATCAGAAACGAGTCCGTGAGCGGCTGGAGTTCGCACTGACACAACTTGAATCGGAGCCGAACTACCTGGGACAGGAGGAGTACGTGTTTGACCGCTCCGAATCACCCTGGGCGACCAGCACAGCAGAACTCGACGAAATCTGGCGGCAACGCGTTGTCAACGATGCATTGAATCTCGCACTTGAGGACGAGCCCTGGGAAAAAGTCCAGAAGGTCCTGACGTCCCGGTACAACGGTTTCATCAAGCGCCTAAATCAAGTCAACAACGACGATGTGTTCGAGCGCTTCATGAACGCCTTTGCGCACACGCTTGATCCGCACTCCAGCTACCTTTCGCCGCGGAACTCCGAGGAATATCGGATTCAAATGAGCCTGTCGTATTTCGGGATTGGCGCATCATTGCAGACCGAAGATGATTTCGTGAAGATTGTCGGAATCATCCCGGGCGGCCCGGCGGCGATAGACGGCAAACTCCAGCCAAATGATCGCATAACAGGCGTGGGGCAAGGCCTGGAAGGAGACGTTCAAGATGTCATCGGCTGGCGGCTGGATGATGTCGTAGACCTGATCCGTGGCCCCGCCGACTCTGTCGTTCGGCTCGAAATAATCCCGGCAAATGCTGCGCCAGGAAGCCCGAAAAAGGTTGTCAAACTGACCCGCGACCAGGTGAAGCTGGAAGAACAGGCGGCGAAAAGCAAGATCATAAAGATACCGCGCGACGGCCGCGAATGGTCGATTGGCGTGATTGACGTGCCGAGCTTTTACCGTGACTACCGCGCACTCAGTAACGGTGACAAGAATTACACCAGCACGACGAAAGACGTAAAGCGCCTCATCTCCGAGCTCGAGGAACAGGGCATCGATGGGCTGGTGATCGACCTGCGCGGTAACGGTGGCGGCCACCTGACGGAAGCGACCGCCTTGTCGGGGCTGTTTATCGACAACGGACCCGTCGTTCAACTGCGCAATGCCAATGGCCGAATCAGTCGTCTCGACGACCCCGATCCGCGGGCGCATGTTGCTTATAACGGTCCGCTAGCCGTGCTCGTGGATCGCTTCAGTGCATCAGCATCCGAAATTTTCGCGGCAGCGATCCAGGACTACGCCCGCGGGGTCATCGTTGGCCAACAGACCTTTGGCAAGGGAACAGTCCAGAACCTCTATTCCCTGGATCAATACCTCCGATCCGAGGACGAAAAAGGTTTCGGTCAGCTCACGTTGACGATCGGCAAGTACTACCGGGTCACCGGCGAGAGCACGCAGCATCGCGGCGTCGATCCGGATATTGCTCTACCATCGGGCATCGACGCAGAACTGTTTGGCGAGAGTGTCCGTGACAGCGCCCTGCCCTGGGATACAGTTCAAACCACGCGGTTCAGAGCCGGGAAGCCACTCGCCAACACAATTCAGTCCCTCACAGCTAGCCACACAGAGCGCTCAAAAGACGATCCGAACTTCCAGTACCAGGTCGACCTGATTCGTGCGGCCGAGAAGATGCGTTCGAAAAAGACAATTTCGCTGAATATCGACGCGCGTCGTGCGCAGCGCAAAGAGGACATCGACACGCGGCTGAAGCGCGAGAATGAACGCCGCACGGCACTGGGCCTCGAGCCCGTGGAAAGCCTCGATGACGTCCAGGAAGACGATCTGCCGGACGTTCTGCTCGATCAGGCGGCCGGTATTGTTACCGACCTCGCGACGATGCGCCAAATCGAGGCAAAACCAGAGCAAACTGCACGAATTCAGCCCTGATCGGCACGCATTGCGGCCCTGAGTTCGAGTGTTATACTCGATCGCAACAGCAGGTTGATTTCCGACGGGTTCTCCGAAGCCGTCACGTAATTGGGAGAGACCGTGGCAGGACGGCGATTACTGGCCAATCAGGGCAAGGCACTTGCGGCTGCTACAGCGCTTGCGTTCCTTGTTGCCTGGCACGCGACCCCTGCAACCGCCTCGTCCAATACGCCTGTGGGAAGTGACGACGTCACCAATTCTGCGAGCGAGTATCACACGATCTCATCGGGCCATTCCCTCGCACCGAGAATCGAGGCCGCACTGCGCAAAGCGTTTAAAGCACCGGCAGTATCACTCGCCGAGCGCGACGACAAACCTCTTGCATCGCAACGTCCCGCGATAACGACTCGCGTGCCCGGTATTTCCGACGAACAGTTGGCGCGCTACAGACGACTAATGTACCGCAAAGACATCTGATTACGCGTCTAGCGGCTTAGTACTTTCGCTATCCCGAAATAGTTGTCGCCGAGAAGGTTGGCGTCTTGTTTTTCGACAACGCCGTTTGCATTTATTGCAAATACGGTCGCCACCGTATTCGGCACTGGCACCGCATCATGCTCATGGCGAAAATGTGCGATTTCGGCGATCATCTTCGCTCGTTTCTGCAGTACCTCGACCAGGTCAGTCTCCGCATCCGCTTCTTTTCTTTTCCGGCACAGCAGCTTCAGGATCACATCGCAATCCGATTTGTTGCCATAGTTGATCGCGCCGACGCTTTTTTCGCCGGCCTCTTTCGCCAGCTCGACCAGACCGTCCTCTTCGAAGTGAAGGTACAGGTGCTGCGCAAACGAAATAATCATGAAATTGATGGAACGCTTCGTGCCTATGTCGAGGCCCTGCTGATCCGGCGGATCCATACTCTGCACCGCATCCAACTCTTGCAGGAACTCTTGCTCCTGACTTTGACCCGCCTCAAGGCGTGACTCAATATCATCAATTTGCCCGGCAAGCGCGCGGCCACGAAACAATTTGACAAAGCCATTCATAGTCATCAGTTTGTGTCGCTCTGACTGCAGCTGGTCTTCCAGCAATTGCGACGCCATGCGATGCTCACCGATTCGGCTTTCAATACGCTCCACTTTTTGCTGGCGCTCCTGATTCCAGGAAATAAGTGCTTTGTGGTGAGCGCGCTGTTCGCGCTGTTGTTTGAGCTGTTCGGCAAAGCGACTCAGCTGCTCGATGCAATGCAGCGTCAGGCTACGTAGCTGGTAGAAAGCAACGACGTTGTGGACCCATGCGGAATCCAGCAATAGGCGCTCCAGGTGCTGCAGCTGTTGCTGTACCCGGGCTGTGTTTCCCTCGTGCTGTTTGATTCGATCCTGTAGCTGGTATTTTTCGTTGCGAAGTGCCGCAAATTCCTTTTTCAGCTCCGATCGATTCCGAAAGAGATCGACAAGCTTGTCTGTCTCCTGAGTATCGGTCGTACCGCTCTTGAAAATTGTCGTCAAACTCGCCAATGCAGCGCCTCTTAACATAATAAATGTCGGGAAAATGTTTGCTCGACATAAACCTGTCTGCATGATGACAATGCTAAGGCGAACAAACTCTGACCGAATCGACAGTTTGGGCAAAGAGTGCGAGGCAGGGTTTTAGCGTTCGAGGACCAGGTGGCCCTGATCCGAGAGGTACTCAAGCCACTTGTTCAGTACGATATTTCGTTGCCACCGCAGGTCCAGTTCCCGGCGGTGCGTGCCGATGAGTTGGCGCAGCGCGGCATGACGCTGATTCTTGTCAATACTCATCGCCTCGGCCACCTGGCCATCGAGATAGACCCGGATGGTCATGTCCGGATCGATAAGCAGCCCATCGTCGGTTTCCAGGTGATACGTCAACGAAAGCGTAACTGTGTAGCGACACCGCTCGAGAATTTCGATATGCAGGTCGCAGTCACCCGCGACCCGCGAACGAAAGCAGCCATCGAGCCTGTCAATTTCCGGGATGAGTCGCAGCAGACGCAGGTAATTACTTTCATAAAGCGTCATCAAGCCGATGAAGCTGCGTGGCTTTACTATGGTCTGCGGAACCAGATGTGAATCGAGCAACATGCTGTCAATATAGCACGCAGGTAAGCGAAATTATCAGGGATGAACTCGGCGCTCAACACCGGTACTATTCAGTATTCGACTCGATATTTCTTCGATAGAGAACGCTGTCGTATCGATATGCGGGATGCCATAACGGCGAAAGATCTTTGCTGCCTCGCGTAATTCGAACCTCACCTGCTGCGCAGACGAGTACTTCCCCAAGGATCGCCGTTCCTTGCGTATTTGCTGCAAACGCTCTGGCGTAATTGTGAGGCCATACAGCTTGTGTTTCTGCTCGACCAGAAAATCGGGCAAGGTGCCGTTTTCCAGTTCTTCATCGGTGAGCGGGTAATTGGCAGCGTACACGCCATATTGCAGCGCCAGGTAAAGGCATGTCGGTGTTTTTCCGGACCTCGAGACGCCAACCAGAATGACATCCGCTGCATCGTAATTACGACTAACGCCGCCATCGTCATTGGCAAGCGCAAAATTAGTTGCCTCCATGCGCCGCATATATGTATCGATATCGCTCATACCGTGAGCGCCGCCCAGCGTGAATGTCGGCGAAGCCTCGAGCTCGATTGACAAGGGCTCAAGAAAAGCGTCAAAAATATCGAGGTGCAGGCCCTCGGCGTCTTTCACGATCTCCCTGAGTTCCGGCTGTACCAGGGTAGAAAAAACCAGCGGCCTGAGGGTGTCGCCCTTGCTCGCTGAATTAATTGTCCGGACCGCTTCCCGTGCCTTGTCTTCGCTATCTATAAATGGCAAAGTCATCTGCCGAAAATTCTGTCCGGTAAATTGCGTGATGAGACTATGCCCAAGTGCCTCAGCCGTGACGCCGGTCTGATCCGAGAGAAAAAATACAGAGCGCTCTTTCATCGGTGGGATTCTCCATGTCCTGCCCAGGAACACAAGGGAGTATGTCTTGGAGCCATATGTCATCAAGCTCGAAGAGCTTGGCATGGACGACGTTGAAATCGTCGGCGGGAAGAACGCATCACTCGGTGAAATGATCAGCAACCTCAGTAGCCTCGGTGTCACTGTGCCGGGCGGGTTTGCAACGACATCGGCTGCATACCGGGATTTTCTTGCCACCGGCGGCTTGGACCAGAAGATCACAGGTATCCTGAATTCGCTCGATGTCGACGACATAGGCGCGCTGACAGGCGCGGGCAGCAGCATTCGTCGCTGGATCATGGAGACTCCCCTTCCTGATCGCCTGATGGACGTGGTCCGCTCGTCCTGGGATGAAATGAGCGGCGGCAAGGACATCGCGGTCGCTGTGCGTTCGTCGGCTACCGCGGAGGATCTTCCGGACGCCTCGTTCGCCGGGCAGCAGGAGACTTTCCTGAACGTCCGCGGCCTCGACAATCTCGTCGAGGCAATGCACCAGGTTTTTGCTTCGTTGTTCAACGACCGCGCCATAGCCTACCGGGTTCACCAGGGTTTCGATCATAGCCAGGTCGCGCTGTCGGCCGGCGTACAGACCATGGTCCGCAGCGACATCGGAGCCGCGGGTGTCATGTTCACACTCGATACGGAAACTGGCTTTCGCGAAGCCGTTTTCATTACTTCCTCATACGGCCTCGGCGAAACTGTCGTGCAGGGCGCTGTAAATCCCGACGAGTTCTACGTCTACAAACCCGCCCTCGCCGCGGGCAAGCGCCCAATCCTTCGCAAGAACCTGGGCAGCAAGGCCATCAAGATGGTCTACAGCGACGACCCGACGCCCGGCAAGACCGTGGAAACAGTTGACGTCGACGAGCGCGACAGCCTCGCCTTCTCGATTAGCGACGGTGACATAATCGAATTGGCGAAGATTGCCGTCACTATCGAGAAACACTATGCACGCCCAATGGATATCGAGTGGGGCAAGGACGGCAATGATGGCAAGATTTACATCCTGCAAGCCCGTCCTGAGACCGTGCAGAGCCAGAGCGGCCGAACGATCCAGCGATATACGTTAATGGGCCACTCCGACATCGTAGTATCCGGCCGCAGTATCGGACACAAGATCGGCGCGGGCACCGCGAAGGTCATTCGCTCGGTAGCCGAGATGGATCGCGTCCAGCCGGGGGATGTACTGGTGTCGGATATGACGGACCCCGATTGGGAGCCGGTCATGAAACGCGCTGCCGCGATTGTAACGAACCGCGGCGGCCGCACCTGCCATGCGGCGATTATTGCCCGCGAACTTGGCATCCCGGCCGTGGTCGGTTGTGGTAACGCCACAGATCTCATCGCAGATGGAATGGAAGTCACTGTAAGTTGCGCTGAAGGCGACGAGGGCATTGTCTACCGCGGCAATCTCGAATTCGCGCAGACCCAGATCGAGCTCGACTCCCTGCCGGAAATACCCGTGAAGATCATGATGAATGTCGGCAATCCTGATCGCGCTTTTGATTTTGCCAATATTCCAAATCATGGCGTCGGCCTTGCGCGCTTGGAGTTCATCATCAATCGCATGATCGGCGTGCACCCGCAGGCTTTGCTCGAGTACGACAAACTGGACGACGCGACACGCGCAGCCGTCGACGAACAAATGGCCGGCTATCCTGATCCGAAAGAGTTCTTCGTAGCCAAATTGACCGAAGGCGTTGCGACCATTGCAGCCGCGTTCGCGCCGGAACCCGTGATCGTGCGCCTGTCCGACTTTAAATCGAATGAGTATGCGCATTTGATCGGTGGCCAGAAATACGAGCCCGACGAAGAAAATCCGATGATCGGCTTCCGCGGCGCGGCGCGCTATCTCGCTGAAAGCTTCCAGCCCTGTTTTGAGCTGGAGTGCCAGGCATTGCTTCGCGTGCGTAATGACATGGGGTTGACCAACGTTCAGATCATGATCCCGTTTGTTCGTTCGGTACAGCAGGCGAAAGACGTAATCGACCTGATGGCGAAATACGGTCTCGAACGTGGCAAAGATGATCTCAAAGTTATCATGATGTCGGAGCTGCCAACCAACGCACTGCTCGCCGACCGATACCTGGAGTATTTTGACGGCATGTCGATCGGATCGAACGACATGACGCAGCTGACTTTAGGGATTGACCGGGATTCGGCGCTGGTTGCCGACATGTTTGATGAGCGCGACGACGCGGTAAAAGCACTGCTTGCGATGACCATTTCGGCCTGCAAAAAACAGGGCAAGTACGTTGGAATCTGTGGCCAGGGACCGTCGGATCACCCTGACCTGGCCCGCTGGCTGCTCGACCAGGGTATCGAAAGCATGTCCCTGAATCCGGACACGGTCATCGAGACCTGGATGTTTCTCGCGGGCGAAAGCGTTTGACGCGAAGGGACCTTTCTTAAAATCGGTCGTAACGCGAGCGGCGCTGCCACCGCACGCGCGGCAGCCAGATGCCGAGAATAATGCCAACCAGTAGCACCAGTGCACCGGCCATGAACCAGTAGCGAGTCGTCTGGCTGCTGAGCTCACGGTTTTCCTGCTCCAGTGTGTCCGCGCGAATCTGGGCGGCCGCCAACTGATCCATCAAGGTCTTGTTCTGCTTGTCGATCGCCAGCACATTCGCGGCCGTGCGCTTGATTTCAGAAAGCTCTTTTTCGACGGCCGCCTTTGCGCGCTCGAGTTCCTTTATTTTTCGGTTGGCGGAATCGTATTCGGCCGTGATTGCTTTCATCTGGGTATCAAGCGAGCTGCCGCGGGAATTCGCAGTGGTCAGCTGGCTGCCAAGCTTCTGGAGTTGCTCGCGCGCACTCGGCTCGCTCATGAGATAGCGGCTGAGCACCCATCCTTCGGTTCCACCTGGCGTGCGAACCCTGGAATAACCAGTGTCGGTATCCCGCTCCAGGACTTCGAGGCGCAGGCCACTGTCGAGCATGAGCTGGATCGAATTGCTGGTGCTCGGTCCGGACCGCAGCGTAATTTCAAACTGGTCGCTTACCCACGCCGGCGCGGCGACTGCAGCCGCGGCCGCAAACAAACAGCCTAGCAATGCAACCCGTACTATCGTCTTCATTGTATATCCGTCAGCGGCCCATCCCGAAAGACGCAACTATAAGCGAAGGCAGTTTCTGTCGCCAGCCAAAAATCAGTCAAATCAGTCGCTTATCGGAGACAGTTTCGAGACATTCCGCTCCCAGTTTTGACCATCAAATGGCGTAATTTCGATGGACCTGATCGTCTCGGGGTCGAGGCAATTCACGTTGACGCTCACGCCGTGCGGATGCGACCGCGGAATGTAAAAGGACTTTATGCCGCAGTGACTACAAAAATAGTGTTTCGCGACGCCCGTGTTGAATGTGTAGGTACTCAGCTCATCTTCGCCCTGCAGTAGTCGAAAGTCATCGGACGACACGAGCAGGTGCAGAAACCCCGACTTGCGGCAAATGCTGCAATTGCAGTCGTCTGCGCCGATAGTCGCCGGCGCGTCGACCTCAAATCGAACCCGGCCGCAGTGACAGCCCCCTTTATGCGTTGTCATTGAGCGCTGGCCGACATTTTTGCCATACAGCCACCATGTTGTTTGACGGCACCGCGTACAGGTTGACGCGCTGCAAGCCGTTCTTGGCGCCCAGATTGTCGAGCGCGTCGAGATCCCGTATTCCCATCGCCGGATCACGCGACCGCAGACTGACGTCGAAGTCAGCATTACTTTGCGTATTGAACCGACCGGCCCGGCGGAACGGACCGTATAGTATGAAGACGCCACGGGGACGCAAGACCCGGCACACGAGCCGGAACATCGCATCGACCGCGCCCTGGCTCATGATATGTGCCGTGTTCGATGAGTAAACGGCATCGTAGGATGCGCCTGCCAACTCGGCATTTGTGACATCAAGCGACAGCGGTGCATGGACATTCGCCAGTCCGGCCTCGGCAATCCAGGACCTGATTCCCTCGTGATTTTCATCAAGATCGCTCGTCTGCCATTGCACGTCGACAAGTTCAGCGGCGAATCGAATGGCATGCTGACCCGTGCCGGATCCAATTTCGAGAACATCGCTATGCCCCTGAAGCTCGTACCGCAAGACCTCGAGGATCGGCCCGGCATTGCGCTGGGCGTACTCAGCGTGAGGTTTTTCAGGCATTGGTAGTATCAAATTCCAGCGCCGCAGTGTTCAGTAGCTTATCGCGGTACCAGGCGAGTTCCTCGATGGAATCTCGAATATCGGACAATGCGAGATGCGCAGACTCCTTGACGAAACCCTTGGCGACTGTGGGTGCCCACTGCTGTGCCAGTATTTTCAGAGTGCTGACATCGAGATTACGATAATGAAAGAAGCGCTCAAGCTCCGGCATTTCGCGCGCAAGAAATCGCCGGTCCTGGCAAATGCTGTTGCCACACATGGGCGACGCGCCCGCCTCAACCCACTCTCGCAGAAACTCCAGCGTCGCGATTTCCGCGTCGCGAGCATCGAGCTCGCTTGCCAGCACACGCGCTGTCAATCCCGATCCACCGTGCTGACGCTGATTCCACTCGTCCATCGCGTTCATCGTCGTCGGCGACTGCCGGATGGCGAGAACCGGCCCTTCCGCAAGTTCGTTCAGATACTTGTCGGTAACGACGGTCGCAATCTCGATAATCGTGTCCGTTTCAGGGCTGAGACCCGTCATCTCAAGATCTATCCAGATGAGGTTGCTGAGGCGATCGGCAGCTGAATTCGACATACACGTTTTATCCCGGCAATGATGAACCCGCGTAGTTTACATGTCTTGGATGTGCAAGGCTGCCCGCTTGGCGGCATACTCTCAACGATCCAGGCAATCATTGTTCTGACATGACCCACGACACGGCGACCGTTATCGCCACTTACAGCCGCCGTATGCGACTGCGACTTGCAGGCGGCGACGAGATCGACGCCCGCATCAAGGGCAAGCGCATCAAGCCGGTCTGCGGCGACCGGGTCACCGCTGAACCGATCGCCAATGAGTCAGACTGGCTGATCACGGCGGTCACAGAACGCGAAAACGAACTTACCCGCCCAAACATGCGCGGCCAGGTCGAAGTCCTCGCCGCCAACCTCGACTACCTCATCGTGGTTGCTGCTGCCGAACCCAAAGCTGACTGGTACATCGTTGATCGCTATCTGTGCGCCGCGGAGCTCATGGGCATAGCGGCCGCCGTCGTGTTTAATAAAATTGACCTGGACACCGATGCGTCATCGACCGCAGAGGAACTCACGAATTACGCCCGCATTGGCTACGACGTTGTGCAATGCAGTGCCAGAAAAGGCCGCGGAATCGCCGATATCGGAGAATTACTCAAGAACCGCTGCGCGATCATCGTCGGTCAGTCCGGGGTGGGCAAATCAAGCATCATTAATCATATTGTCGGCGACGCGACCCAGCGCACCTCGGCCGTGTCCGGAAAGACGGGCGAAGGTCGCCATACAACCGTCAATTCAGTGATGATTCCGTTGCCCGGCGGTGGGTCAGTGATCGATTCGCCCGGTGTGCGCGATTATGCCCCGGCCCTCGAATCGTCCACTATCGCGGCGAAGGGGTTTCGTGAAATAACGGCAGCGGCACAGCACTGCAAGTTTGCAAATTGCCGTCACCTGCGTGAGCCGGGATGCGCGGTCAAGGCAGCTGTGGAAGAAGAGAAAATCTCGGCACGGCGTTACGAAAGTTACAAGCGCATCGTGAACCTGACCGAACAGCTGTCGGACGGCCGCTACAGTTAAAAGCTAGCCTGGCGGCCAGCTTAGAGCACGCCCGCCCAACAGGTGCAGGTGAATGTGAAACACGGTCTGTCCGGCTGCCTTGTTGCAGTTCATGACAGCCCGGTAGCCTTCATCCGAAAACCCTTCCTCACGCGCGATCGTATTGGCGGCCGTATACAGGCTGCCCACAATCTCGTGGTCATCTGACTCGATGTCGTTGATCGTCGCGATGTGCTTGCGCGGGATAATGACCACGTGCGTTGGCGCCTGAGGATTGATATCGCGGAACGCAATTGCGGTATCCGATTCGTAAACAATATCAGCCGGAATGTCGCCATCCAGGATCTTGCAAAAAAGACAATCGCGTTCAGCCATTCTGTTCTCCTGTTAGTCGACAGCCCGACGTCCAAAAAACGCGTGAGATAAAGTGCCGCCGTCGACGTATTCGAGTTCGCCGCCCAACGGCACACCGTGTGCAATTCGACTGGCCTGTACGTCCCGCTTGGCAGCCAGTTCTGCGAGGTAGTGCGCGGTGGCGTCACCTTCGACGGTCGGATTGGTGGCGATAATCAACTCGCTCACTTCGCCCTGATGCAGCCACTCTTCAAGCTGGCTCAGACCCAATTCATCCGGACCGATGCCGTCGAGGGGGGACAAATGCCCCATCAGCACGAAATACAAACCGCGAAAGCCTGTCGCATCTTCTATGGCCATGACGTCCGCAGGAGACTCGACCACGCACAGCTGCGAACCGTCCCGTCCGCTCGCCGAGCATATGGAACACAGCTCGTGCTCGGTGAACATGCGGCAGCGGCTGCAATGCCCGATACCGTTTACTGCTTCCGAGAGCGCAGCCGACAGGTTCCTGGCCCCTTCCCGGTCGCGCTCGAGCAGGTGAAATGCAATGCGTTGCGCCGACTTCTGCCCGATACCCGGCATACAGCGGAGGCCGTCAATCAGACGCACAAGCAGCGGTGAATAAGACATAGTCGGTCGTTGCTCAGAAAGGCAGCTTCATTCCCGGAGGCAATTGCATGCCCGCCGTCATCCCGGAGAATTTTTCCTGCACGGTCTTTTCAACGCGTCGAATCGCGTCATTAAAGGCCGCCGTTATCAGGTCCTCGAGCATCTCCTTGTCGTCACCCAGCAGCGAATCATCGATTTCGACGGCTTGTATCTGATGCTTACAGGTCATCGTGATGCGCACCATTCCTGCACCCGATTCTCCGGTCACTGAAATCGACGCCATTTCTTCCTGCGCCTTTTTCATGTCGGCCTGCATTTGCTGCGCCTGTTTCATCAACTGGCCGATGCCACCTTTCATTTGTGCTCTCCCAAGCTTGTGTTCAATCAGACTGCGACGGATTGATGAGTTCAATCGATTCGGTCTTTACTTCAGCGCCAAAAATAGTCTTCATCGCCTGGACATTAGGATCCGCTTCAAGCTTCTGCCTCTCGGCCTCCATGCGCTCGTCAGCCATGCGCGATTCTTCCTGGACAGGCGTTTCCGGCGTTGCGTCACCGACAGTAGCTTCGATCCCGATTTTGGCGACGAGACGCTCACCGAAATGCTGCGACAAACTCGTGGCAAGTTCGCTTTCTCGCTGCTTCGTCAACAGAGACTCCGATCTCGGATCCAGGCCCAGGTAAACGGTATTGCCCTCTCGGCGCAGCAGCGCGCAGTTACTGGCAAGGAGGCGTGCGGCCCCGGTAAGGCCAAGCTGTCCTACGAGTTGCCCCCAGTCCGGGTCCTGCCAGGCCTGCGATTCACTGCCAGTGGCTGCGGTCGGCTTGGCTCGTGTCTGTCTGCGCTGCGGCGATGATTTTGACGCTTTAGCGGTCCTGGATTCACCGCCCGACGGCACAACCCGCTCATCCGATGTCGGGCGGAATGCAAGCATCCTGAGAAACGTCATTTCCGCACCGCTCCGTGGGTCCGGCGCCAGGTGCAAATCGCGTCGGCCCATGACGGCAATTTGATAAAAAAGCTGCACATCGGCGGCCGGCAGCGCTTCGGCGAACTCCGCATACTCTTGTTCACCGATCTCATCATCGCTGTCACAGGTACCGACAACCTGGAAAACTGCGATGCGCTGCAAGTCACGCGCGAGATCATCGAGCAGGCGGGAGTAGTCCGGAAATTGCTCGTCGATCTCCCGAATCGCATCGATGATGCCTTTCGCATCGTTGTCGGCCAGCAATCGCAAAAGGCGTGAAACGTACTCCCGATCGATGGTGCCAAGCATCAGCGCTACCTGGGCTTCATCGATCTTGCCACCACAATACGCGATCGCCTGATCGAGCAGGCTGAGAGCGTCACGCATGCTGCCATCCGCAGCCCTGGCCAACAGCGCCAGCGCAGCCGTATTGAATTCAATCGATTCGGCTTCGCAAATATACGCAAGCCGATCTGAGATCAGGCGCGGGGTCATGCGTTTCAAATTGAATTGCAGGCACCGGGACAGAACCGTCACCGGCAGCTTCTGCGGATCCGTCGTGGCCAACAGGAACTTGACATGAGGCGGGGGTTCTTCGAGCGTCTTCAGGAGCGCATTGAAGGAACTCTTGGATAGCATGTGCACTTCGTCTATGAGGTACACCTTGTAGCGACCGCGCGCCGGCGAATATTGCACGTTGTCGAGCAGGTCACGCGTATCGTCGACCTTGGTTTTCGATGCCGCGTCGACTTCGATCAGGTCAACGAAACGCCCTTCGTCGATTTCTGTGCACGCGCTGCATGCACCACAGGGCTCCGAAGTAACGCCCTTTTCACAATTGAGCGCCTTGGCCAGAATTCGCGCGATCGTTGTTTTGCCGACGCCGCGAGTACCGGTAAACAGGTAGGCATGGTGCAAGCGGCCCGAGTCGAGGGCATTGATGAGGGCCTGGAGTACGTGCTCCTGGCCAACCGTGTCCGAGAAGTCTTTGGGCCGCCATTTGCGGGCCAGAACGAGATAGCTCATAGAACTTCAGCAGCCTGTGGGGCTCGGTGAGAATCGCACAGTGTAACGTAAGTGGCCCGCGCCAGCCGATTTCCGGCACCCGGTATCACCGCTACCGTTGCTCCCTTCCGGGCCTGGCGGAATTCACGGCTGACCGTCGCGGAAAAGCCGACGCGGACCGGCGGGGATTATCGCCGCTCGCCGACTCCAACACAACGCGATTGCGGGAAAATCCGTCAGCCCCAGAGGTGACGGTCTTTTTCGATGACCTGGGACGACGCGCCCACAATCAGTGGGTCCGGGCCATGCAAAACTCGCTTATTCTTGTTCGGATAGTCGAGTTCCGAAAGAAAATGCTGCATACAGTTCAGGCGGGCGCGTTTCTTGTCATCCGATTTGACAATCGTCCAGGGCGCGTCGGCTGTGTCTGTGTAGAAGAACATGGCCTCTTTCGCATCGGTGTACTCTGCCCACTTGCCCTGCGACTCCTGGTCGATCGGGCTGAGCTTCCAGTGCTTCAGCGGGTCCGCCAGGCGTGCTGTGAAACGTCGCTGCTGCTCCTCATGCGTGACCGAGAACCAGTACTTGAACACTCGAATGCCAGAGCGAACCAGCATACGCTCGAGATCCGGCACCTGGCGCATAAACTCGAGGTACTGAAGTGAATCGCAGAATCCCATGACGCGCTCGACGCCTGCGCGGTTGTACCAGGAGCGATCGAAAAAGACCATTTCGCCCTCCGTCGGCAGATGCTGGATGTAGCGCTGGAAGTACCATTGGCCCAGTTCGTGCTCGGTGGGTTTTTCCAAAGCCACGACTCTCGCCGCGCGAGGATTCAGATGCTCCATGAAACGCTTGATGGTGCCGCCCTTACCCGCCGCATCGCGTCCCTCGAAAATAACAACGATTCGCTGGCCCGTCTCCTTCACCCAGCTTTGTACTTTAAGAAGCTCGACCTGCAGCTCTTCCTTGTGTCGCTCGTAGGAAGCCTTGCGGATCTTGGTCTTGTACGGGTAGGTACCGTTGCGGAACAGCTCCCTGATCTTCTTCGGATCATGTCGCATCGTGCCGAAGATATGTGCAGGAGACTCCGCCTGGTCACTCTGGTCCGCATCCGATTTCGACATCGAAACGACGGTCTTCGGCTGGCCTTGCTTGCTGTCTGTCATGATCCCACTCTCAGTAATGGTCAATATTATTCCGCATTTTCCGCTTCTTTTGAGCGGTGTAAAATACGGAAAATTGCCTATTGAACAGGATTCACGATGCCATGCCGGCAGCATATCGACAAGTCAGGAAGGTTCTCGCAGCGAACATGCAGCTCGAATTCTGCTGGTATAAACTTGCATAATTAAGCCATGCAGGAAACTTCCAGACATGCCTTACGAAATCGACATTCAGGCGAAGCAGGACTACGTTCGCGTTCATGTTACCGGGGAACGGCGCTACGGCGATGCCGCGCTGGAAGCCAGCCAGGCCGGGCAGCAGATTGTCGAGTACTGCCAAAAAGCCGACAATTACCGAGTATTGGTTGTCCTCAATTTGGGTGGCCGGCTCTCAGCGACGGACTCCTATGAAATCGTTGAGAGTTCAAAAGAGTACGGCTGGGATCACGCCTACAAACTCGCATTCGTCGATACCAATGAAGAATCTATTGATGACGTCAGGTTTACAGAAACTGTGGCAGTTAATCGGGCCTACTCGGTAAGAGCATTTGCCGACGAGGCACAGGCGATTGACTGGCTGCGTGACGGACCTGCGTAGAGGAGCGATCCGTGCGACAACAAAGGACTGGCCGATGAAAGCAACAACCCGATCTTGGACCAGCGCGGCATTTTTTGCGGCCCTGGCAGTGCTTTACGGAATGCTGGCGCATGCCGATCATCACTTGGACTCGGACTCGGCGACCGGCGCGCCAACCGTCTTAATCACAGGCGCAAACAGGGGGCTGGGGCTTGAATTCGCGCGCCAATACGCCGCGGATGGTTGGAACGTTATCGGCACTGCACGGAGTCCGGCGAAGGCGGATGAGCTGAACGCGCTGTCGGTGGAGGTCGTGCAGCTCGACGTCGCCAATCCGGCAAGCGTTGACGCGCTCGCAGAATCACTTGCAGGGCGGCCAATCGATCTGCTCGTCAACAACGCCGGCATATTTCCTCGAGTCAACAAGATCGAAGCGATCAATTTTGATGACTATAGCCGGACAATTGCGGTGAATGCGCTCGGGCCGATCCGCGTGACACGCGCTCTGCTCGGGAATCTCCGGCTTGGCAAAAGCAAGACCATCGTCAATATAACGAGTCGCCTCGGCAGCATTGCCCTCAATGACTTCGGGGGCTTTTACGGCTATCGAGAGAGCAAGGCCGCTTTGAATATGTTCACAAAAACACTGGCTATCGAGTTGGGTCCCGAAGGTTTCACCTGCCTTACGATTCACCCAGGATGGGTAAAGACCGACATGGGCGGCGCAAACGCTAACTTGACGCCGGAAGAGTCAATCCGCGGAATGCGCGGCGTGATTCAGAAACTCGGTCCAGCGGATACCGGGACGTACTGGTCATTTAGCGGCGAAGAAGTGCCTTGGTAGCGGCAATCGCACACAAACCACGTGAAACAAGATGCCTCCCTCAAACAGGGCCTGCGTCGCTTATATGAAAGGCCGCGGATGGGGCCTTTGTATATTTGGCGGAGGAGCAAGTCCTGAGCGAACCATGCTCTGCCGACTTTTCCAGCGATCTTCCCCATTCCTTGGGAAATTTACAGGACGAGTGTTCCATGATTGCTGGTGATCTGCACCACATGACGACCGCAACATACTGATCCGAACAAGCGGCGTCGCATTTCGACGACACTTGTTCGCGCGATATCCACGTGATAGTTACTGCCATCCAGACAATTGATGGAGAGCGACATGTTTGAGCGCAGCAAGAAGGACGACGACAGCATTGAATCGCAGGATGCGAACCGGACCGCATCGGACACGGCTTTTGGGTCCCTCAGATCCAAAGTGGCTGGTCGCGGTGGCGATGCGGCCGTTATCGGTCGTTCAATTCAGATCAATGGTGACCTGCGCGGCGGCGAGGACCTGCGGATCGAAGGCGACGTGACCGGCACCGTCGAACTCAAGAACAGCGCCCTGACCATCGGCAAAGAAGGCAGGGTCAAGGCCGACGTGTATGCCAGGTCGATCGCCGTGGATGGCGAGACCAAGGGCGACCTGTATGCGGCCGAGCGCGTCAACGTGCACGTCAATGCCCGTGTTCAGGGCAACATCATCGCGCCAAAGGTAAGCATCGAGGAAGGCGCGCACTTCAAGGGCTCGATCGAGATGGACCCGGCTGCCGTAGAAAAGGCGCTGGGCAAGACGGTAGCAAACGGCGCGGACAAGCCGGTCGCCGAAAATAAATCCGGCGGTACCTCCGACGCCAAGGCCGCACCAAAAAAGCCTGCGAAGGACGCCCGCACAAACCTGAACCCACCAATCGGGACCGCGTAACGAAGTTGACAGCCTCCCTGCGCCGGGCCAGATCCCGGGTGCCACCGGACTCGCCGGCGGCGCTTCGCGCGCCCCTGTTTCAGAATCTCGTGGCCGGACTCGATGCGACCCGGCGGCATGTCATTCTCGACCTCGGCGCCGCGTCTACCGCGATGCTGGCTCTGCTCGGCCGATCTCGCTGCCGCGTGGAAATCGCGGACCTCGCGCATTTCGGCGGGATTGACCACCTGAACAGGGCAAAGCCCGGGCCCGCGATTACCGAGGCGGCCGAATCCGTGTTACCGGAGCGACTGACAGATGGCGCTATTGACCTCGTGTTTTGCTGGGATCTGCCGAACTACCTGACACTTGATGCCTTGTCAGGACTGATGGATGCGATCAGGCGCCGCGCTAGCCCGGGCGCCCTCGCCCATGCCTTGATTTTCTACGCCGATCGCGACATGAATGAGCAGCCCGGCCGCTTCGTCCCGACCGCGAACGGCGAACTGATTGATCGCGGCGCCCCGGGCACAGCGCTCGCGGCGCCGCGCTATTCGCACGAAGACCTGGGCAAAAACATGGGCGGTTTTATGATCGACCGCGCGCGGCTACTAAGTAACGGCATGCAGGAATTCCTGTTTCGGCTGGGGTCGTGAAGGGTTGGGGTATAGCGAGTCCTCTGCGGACGCTGCTCCGTCATCAATCGCGCGCAACGAAGTCTCGATGCTCTGTCAACAGGCCCCATCGGCTTTGACGGTAATAAATCGCTCGATGGTCAACGATTTCAGCGA
>JBATHK010000154.1:0-3129 GCA_049666725.1 Woeseiaceae bacterium | reverse complement strand
GGCTTCAGGACCGAGGCGCGCGTGGGTGGTCACCGGATTGTCGCGGACGAACCGCGCTCGGTCGGCGGCACGGGGCTCGGCCCGACGCCCTACGACCTGCTGTCGGCCGCACTTGCGACCTGCACGTCGATGACGCTGCGGATGTACGCGAACCACAAAAAGCTGGATTTCGAGTCGGCAACGGTGCGCGTGGCGCACGACAAAATTCATGCCAGCGACTGCGAGGATTGCGAGAGCGGCGCCGGCAAGATCGATGAATTCCGGCGAACGATCTCGCTAGAGGGCGACCTGACTGATGCGGAGCGAGCGCGCATGCTCGAGATCGCCGACCGCTGTCCCGTGCACCTTACGCTGCATGGGGAAACGAAAGTTCGCACGACGCTTGCCTAATCGTCTTTCTTTTTCTTCTTGCTGCTCTTCTGCGCTTTCGCCTCAGCCTCGACAACGGTGTTGATTTTCCACTGTTGTGCGATTGACAGCAGCGTGTTGGTCACCCAGTAGAGTACGAGGCCCGACGGAAAGAAGGCGAAAAACACCGTGAACATGACCGGCATGATTTGCATCACCTTGGCCTGAACCGGGTCGGCGGGCGCGGGGTTGAGCTTCTGTTGCATGAACATCGCCGCGCCCATGATTAGCGGCAGAATGAAATACGGGTCGCGGGTCGACAGGTCAGTAATCCACAGCATGAACGGCGCCTGTCGCATTTCGACGCTTTCCAGCAGCACCCAGTAAAACGCCAGGAAGAACGGCATCTGTATGAGTATCGGCAAACAGCCCGCAGCCGGGTTGACCTTCTCGCGCTTGTACAGCTCCATCATTGCCTGGCTCAGTGCCTGGCGATCGTCTTTGTATCGATCCTGCAGCGCTTTCATGCGCGGCTGCAGGTTGCGCATCTTGGCCATCGAGCGGCCGCTCGCTTCAGTTAACTTGTAGAAGGCGAGCTTGATGAGGAGCGTAACGAGAATAATCGCGACGCCCCAGTTGCCGACAAAGTTGTGAACCTTGCTGAGCAACCAGAACAGCGGCTGAGAAATGATCGTCAGCCAGCCGTAGTCGACCGTGAGCTTCAGCGTCTTGTCGATAGCTTCCAGCTGGGACTGCAGCTTCGGGCCGACAAACAGCGTCGTTGCAAACGTCTTGCTCGAACCGGGCGCTATCGCTTCAGCGCTTCTGCCAATCGCACTGCTGATCGAAACGTCGCCGACGACCGCCACCTCATATTTGTGCTCGACACCGGCCTGCGGCACGACCGCACTCAGGAAGTGATGCTGGATTGATCCGAACCAGCCCTGCTCCGCATAGAATTCGACCTTGCCATCCTCAACAAGATTGTCGTGCTTTAGCTTCTCGGATTTTTCGCCGTTGTAAATTATCGGGCCGGCGAAGGAATAAGAATCGACGTCAAACATCGACCGTTCCTGCTCCTTGAAGTGGCGCTTTAGGCGGACATACTCGGCGCCGCTCCAGAGCTCTTCGGTGCCGTTTTTCACCTGCTGCTCGAGATCGATCGTGTAGCTACCCTTCCGGAAGCGGAAGCGTTTCTCGACCACCACGCCGTTTTCGTCAGACCAGGTCAGCGGTACCACGAGCTCGTCCCTGTCGCCAAGCTCATACGATGCCCGGGCGCTCGAGAACATCACGAGGTGGGTAGCCTCGGCGCCACCGCCGGTTGCGCGAATGCCGGATTCGATGAGCCCCGTCTCGCCCGCGCGGGTACTCAATAACTCAATAAGGGTATCGGGCTGGTCTTTGGCCACCGGGTATCTGAGAAGCACCGCTTTTTGCAGCGTGCCGCCCCGCGTGCTGATCTCTACGTCCAGCACGTCAGTCTTGATGCGAATACTTGGCGCCTGTTGTTCGACCGCCGACTCCGCCGGCTCGTCCGCTGCCAGCGGTGCGGTCGACGACGTGACACGGTCGCTGATTTCCGGAAGGCTCGCGTCGATGCCCGGTTCTTCGCCCGGCTGTGCGGGCTGTGCGGTCTGCTCCGCAACCGCCGGCGCCGGCTTCGGACCGTAGTCCTGCACCCAGGTCTGGTACGTCATCCAGGCCATGAGTCCGAAAAAGGCCCAAATCAGCAGTCGTTGGTTATCCATCGATTAGCTTTCCTGCGGTATCCGTTTCGCTTTACGGCATCGGCGCCAGTGGCTTTCAAGGCTTGTGAACACCTGCCGGTTGCTGGCGCTGGCCGCCGCCGGCTGATTGATCACGACGATGTCCAGGCCCGCCAGTGAAGCCTGCTGCTGGCGAAATGACTCCCTGATAATTCGCTTAACGCGATTTCGTTTTGTTGCATGGCGACAGTGCTTCTTTGAAATCGCCAGGCCAAGTCTTGCGGCGCCTTCTTCATTGCGCCTGCACAGCACTGTAAATAAATTGTCCCGGCTTCGTGTGGCTTTTTTAAAAACGCGGCCGAACGCGGCCGCATCAAGAAGCCGGTTTTGTCTTGTAAACCGGTTGCTTCGACCGCTCGTCAATCCTGAGTTTTTGCTCTTCGCCGTATCCGGCGCCGGCGGCGTTACGGTGTCAACCGCGCGCGACCTTTTGCGCGACGGCGCTTCAACACGAGGCGCCCGGCCTTGGTGGCCATGCGCGCACGAAACCCATGGGTGCGAGCGCGCTTGATTTTGCTGGGCTGAAATGTGCGTTTCATGGCTGTTTACCTGGGTCATCAGTCGGCCTGATCGGGGCCGCACTTTTGGGAGGGCGGCAAGAGTACGCAGGTGGCCAGACAGTGTCAACAGAGTAATGTAAACATTGGAGTTTTGACCCTTGGCAAGCTGTGGATAACTGCATCTGGCGGCGCCACGGCTTAAGCGTTAGACTGCCCGATCGTTGGTCCTTTTTGTTGTTGCCACACGGCCGTTTGCGGCCTACCGGGGAGTGTTTTGTCTGTTGAGTCGACGCTTTGGAACCAGTGCCTCCGCGTCTTGCAGGTAGAGCTTCCGGAGCAACAGTTCAACACCTGGATCCGGCCGCTGCAGGCTGTCGATGATGATGCCGCGCTGCGCCTGCTGGCACCGAATCGGTTCGTCGTCGACTGGCTGCGCCAACACTACATGGAGCGCATCGTCGAGCTTGTGGGCGATGGCGGCGAGAATATTGAGGTCCTGCTCGAGGTAGGCT
>JBATHK010000153.1:0-10614 GCA_049666725.1 Woeseiaceae bacterium | reverse complement strand
GTTACGGCCGGCGCCTGTGTCGCGGCCGGCGGAGCGTACGTTGGCGGATCGAGTAATACGGTGTATTCGCGCAACAGGCGACCACCCGGCCAAATGGCCTCGACCAGAAACGTCAGGAACGGCTCTTTGATCGCATTGCGCGAGCGTAGCTGAACGACGGTGCCGTTTGCGCCGCTGATAACGTTGAATTCGATGTCCTGCAGATAGAACGGTCGATCAATCCCGTAGCGGGTAAATGTCGCGGCGGAAGCCATGTTGACTTTCAGGGCTGCAACTTCCTCGGGTGTCGCGGACAGCAGCGAAATTTCTGCGCGCAGCGGCTGATTCAGTGCGGAATCCATCCGAATGTCACCCAGTCCGATGGCCCAGACCTCGCTGGAAAGCAAGAGGACGAGCACAAGCGAGATGTGAGTAAGACGCTGCCACATAATGTAATTCTCCAAACCCCAAAAACCCCGTTGACGGCGTCCACACGGGGCCGTTTCACAGCGGGCAGTTTGCCCGGCTAATTGCCTGCGAACTATAGCCTAAAGATAGTTTTTTGCCAATATTTCAGCAATTTGGACGCTATTTAGAGCGGCGCCCTTACGTATGTTATCGGCAACCACCCAGAGGTCGATGCCGCGCGGATGAGAGATGTCTTCGCGAATTCGACCGACAAAAACCGGATCTGTGCCCGAAGCCTCGGTTACGGCCGTCGGATACTGGCCGGTTTCTACCCCGTCCAGAACCTCGATTCCGGGCGATCTGCTCAGCAATTCGACGACGGATTGCGCGGATATCTTGTCGCGTGTTTCGATGTGCACGGCCTCGGAATGCCCGTAAAACACAGGTATACGCACGGCGGTCGGATTAACCTGGATTTCGTCATCGTCGAGAATCTTGCGCGTCTCCCAGACCATTTTCATTTCTTCGCGCGTGTAGCGATTGTCCATGAAGACATCGATATGAGGAATCGCATTGAAGCCGATCTGTTTGACGTCACCTTCAATTTCCAGCGGACGTCCATTCATGAGGTTCGCAGTCTGCCGCACGAGCTCGTCAATTGCAGTGCGCCCCGCGCCCGACACCGCCTGGTAAGTACACACGTTAATGCGCTCGATTCCGACAGCGTCGTAGATCGGTTTCAATGCCACGACCATCTGGATCGTCGAGCAATTCGGGTTGGCGATGATGCCGCGCGTCGTGTAGCCCGCGATCGCGTCGGCGTTGACCTCGGGCACGACGAGCGGAATATCGTCGTCGCGCCGAAAGTGCGACGTATTGTCGATCACGACGCATCCGGCTGCCGCGGCTTTCGGCGCAAACTCTGCCGAGACAGAACCACCGGCTGAAAACAGGGCTATCGAGACTTTGGAAAAATCGAATTCCGCCAGGTTTTCAACGGTAAGCTGCTTGTTGCCGAAGGCCACGGTCTTGCCCACTGAGCGTTCGCTCGCTAACGCGTAAACAGTACCGGCCGGGAATTTTCTTGCCTTTAGTATTTCCAGCATCGATTCACCGACGGCCCCGGTGGCACCGACGACTGCAATATCCAAACGATCAGACATGAGAGTGTTTTCCTGAGAGCATTGCGCGCGGCACGCGCGCCTAAGTTTTCGAAATAACCGGTGTTATCGACTCAACATCGGCATTCTGTGCGCGATTGCGCAAATAATGATCCATGATTACGAGCGCCACCATGGCCTCGGCGATCGGCGTGGCACGCAGCCCGACGCAGGGGTCGTGGCGCCCCTTGGTTACGATTTCAGTTTCCTTGCCGGACTTGTCAATGGTCTTGCCCGGCACAGAAATGCTTGATGTCGGTTTCAGCGCGATGCTCGCGAGAATATCCTGCCCCGATGAAATGCCACCGAGCGTGCCGCCCGCATCGTTTTTACTGAAGCCGTCGGCGCCCAGTTCATCACGGTGCTCACTGCCCCGCTGGGTCACGGCGGCAAAGCCGGCGCCCAGCTCGACCCCTTTGACGGCGTTGATGCTCATCAAGCCATGCGCGAGGTCCGCACCGAGTTTATCGAATACAGGTTCGCCGAGACCCGGCGGCATGTTGTTTGCCAGCACGCTGATTTTCGCGCCGATTGAGTCGCCCTGTTCGCGCAGCTCGTCCATGAACTTCTCGAGTTCGTCGATCCGCTCAGGGTCCGCGCAGAAAAACGGATTGTCGTTAACAATCGAGAGATCACTGGCCGACATTACGATCGGACCGAGCTGTGCGACGTAGCCGTGAATGCCAATGCCCAGCCGCTCGCTGAGATACTTTCGCGCGATCGCGCCGGCCGCGACCCGCATGGTCGTCTCACGGGCCGAAGATCGGCCGCCGCCGCGGTAGTCACGAATGCCGTACTTCTGTTGATAGGTGTAGTCGGCATGACCCGGACGAAACTTGTCCTTGATGTCGCCGTAGTCCCTGGAACGCTGATCCTTGTTCTCGACCATCAGCGCGATCGGCGTACCCGTCGTTTTCCCTTCGAACACACCGGACAGGATTCTGACCTGGTCGGGTTCGTTGCGCTGCGTCGTGTGCCGGCTGCGCCCGGGTCTGCGGCGGTCGAGGTCGCCCTGGATGTCAGCCTCGGACAGCTCCATTCCCGGCGGACAGCCGTCGACGATGCAGCCGAGCGCAAGCCCGTGGCTTTCGCCAAAGGTTGTTACAACGAACGACTTTCCAAAACTGTTGCCTGACACGCTATTTGCCTTCCCTTTTCAATGCGGCCGTCAATGGCGCGAGATCCTGCTTCGTGAGCAGGAAAACGCCGCTCCCACCCTGCTCGAACTCAAGCCAGAGAAAAGCAACATCGGGATACGCTTGCTCCAGCGCCGCCTGGCTGTTGCCGACTTCACACACCAGTATTCCATTGTCGCTCAGAAATCGCGAGGCCTCTTGCAGAATCTTCTGCACCGAATCCAGACCCTGGTCTCCCGCCGCCAGCCCCAGCTCGGGTTCGTGCCGGAATTCCTCCGGGAGCGTGCTCATGTCCTGCTGGTCGACGTACGGAGGATTGCTGACGATCAGGTCGTACTGTTTGCCACCGAGCTCGCTGAAAAAGTCGGACTGGATCGGATGCACACGATCAAGCATGCCGTGCCGCTGAACATTGATGGCCGTCACGGCCAGCGCGGCTTCGGAAATATCCACGGCATCGACGCTCGCTGCGGGAAACGCTGCGGCGATGGCAATGGCAATGCAGCCGCTGCCGGTACCCAGATCGAGGGCATTCCGGACCATCGATGCCGCGATCCACGGCGCGAACTGTGCCTGGATCAACTCGGCAAAAGGCGAGCGCGGAACCAGCACGCGATCATCGACGTAGAATTCCAGCCCTGCAAACCAGGCCTGCTTGAGCAGATAAGCCAGCGGTATGCGCTCCTCGATACGCCGCTCTGCGATGTCGAGAATCCGCACCAGCTGCTCATCCCCGACGCTGCGCGAGTAAACGCCCGGCGCATCCTCGTGTGACAAGCCCAGCGTTGTAAAAACCAGCCATGCCGCTTCGTCCAGCGCACTGTCGGTGCCGTGACCGTAGCTCAAAGCCGCATCCTCGAAACGTGCCGCCAGGTCACGAATGATCTGCTCTACGGTTGCCGGCGGCCGGTTTGAGTCGGTCATGATAAAAATGCGTCAGAATGTGCGATTGCGACGGCGAATCTATCACGCTCAACGCTCAACTGCCTGTAGAATTACGGCTTATCCAATCCAACACTCCTATTGAAGATTCATGAGTCCAAAAAACCTGATCTTTGCGATCGTGCTGGCGATCGCTTTATCCGCGGGTGTTTTCGTGGCGACGCGCCTGCAAACACCGCCGGCACTGAAGTCCGCGTTCGTACTGCCGGCCGCTGCGCCGTTACCGGAATTCGCGCTTGTCGATCAGTCCGGCAATGCGATCAGCGGCGACTCATTTCGCAATCACTGGGACCTGCTATTTTTTGGCTTCACGCATTGTCCCGACATCTGCCCGGCGACTCTGCAGGTACTGGCGTTAGCCAGGAAGGAACTCGATGCCGCCGGCCAGGAGCCCTTGCCACGCATTGTGCTGGTCAGTGTCGATCCGGAGCGCGACACACCGGAGCTGATGGGCAAATACGTCGGCTACTTCGGCGACGGCAACCTCGGGATCACCGGGAGCCTTGAAGAGCTGAGGAAGCTGACGTCAGGGCTCGGCATTTATTTCGAAAAACACCCCGGACAAGGGGACGACTACGCCGTCGATCACAGCGCAGCTGTACTGCTTATCAATCCCGACGGTGAGTTTCACGCGCTGTTCAGCAGCCCACACACTGTCGAGAACTATGTGCACGATGTTCCTTTGATTATGGAGGGTCAATAATGCGTCCTTATCTCGTTCTCGCGGCAATGCTGATCGGCGCCTGCAGCGCCGAGCCGCAGCCACCGCTCGTCGCGACGGAGCTTGTCGTCACTCGACCCATGCCAGGTGCCGGTATGAGTGCCGCCTACCTGTCACTGACAAACAATACGGAAGCGACCATCAGGATCACGCGGGTGACGAGCGCGCAGTTCGGCTCCGTCCAGCTGCACGAGTCAATTCTCGACAACGGTATCGCGCGAATGCGCGCTATTCCCGAGCTTGAAATTCCGGCCGGCGAAACCCTGACGTTGCAGCGCGGTGGAAAACACCTGATGCTGATGCGCCCAACGGGTCCGGCGGATGTCGTATCGCTGCAGTTTTTCGACGACGATAGTCTCGTTCTCAGTGTCGACAGCGCATTCGAAACGAAAGCTCACTGACGTTTAATCAACGGTCTAATACGATGCTTGCAAACATTTTTGTTCTCATTCAATACCTGTTGCCACGGCATTGGCTCACATCGCTGATCTATCGTATCGCCCGCATCAGGAATCCGCGCGTCAAAGACATGCTGATTACACGTTTTGTGCGGCTCTACGATGTCGACGTTGAAGAAATAAAACTCGACGTACCGCAGGGCTTTCCGACATTCAACGATTTCTTCGTGCGCGAGTTGAACGACGGCGCCCGCGACATTGACGATGCCGCCAATGCAATCATTTCGCCGGCCGACGGTACTGTCAGCCTCGCAGGAACCTTGCGTGCGGACAGCATCCTGCAGGCAAAAGGAATTGACTACTCACTCGATGACCTGCTCGCGACCGACCTCGATCAATCCGCCTCCTATATCAACGGCCGCTTCGCAACGATCTACCTTGCGCCCTACAACTACCACCGCGTACATGCGCCGTTCGACGGCGAGCTGGTCGCTGCGCGATACGTTCCCGGCGATCTCTTCAGCGTGAATGCGGCAACCGTATCGAAAGTCTCGGGACTGTTTCGGCGCAATGAACGGCTCATCATGCATTTCAGAACAGAGCGCGGACCGGCCGTCGTCATTCTCGTTGGTGCGCTCAACGTTGGAAGTATCTCGACGCCCTGGTCGGGCGAGATCCGGCCGCGCAAAGCCGGCGCCGTCGATGTCATCGATATCTCCGGACACGATACGAACGTCCGCAAGGGCGACCTGCTCGGCTGGTTCAATATGGGCTCAACGGTCATCGTCCTGATGCCGGACGGTGTCTGCGAATGGCACGACAAACTGGAGCCTGGCGACACATTGCGCATGGGTCAGTCAATCGGAACGTTTTCGGTTGCCACGAAATGACGGCAGGGCCGCCTGCGCGCGGCGTACAGGCCGCGAGGAACAGGGCTGCGATGATGCGGCGCATCCGCGCCTGGTTCGATGCCGCGGACGTTCTCGAGGTCGACACACCGGCGTTTAGTTCTTACGCCGTCAGCGATACCCAGATCGAGAGCTTCGAAATTCAACAGAGCCTCGTTAGTAAATCGCCGATATATCTGCACACGTCGCCCGAGATTTGCATGAAACGCCTGCTGAGCACGGGCTATCCCGACATTTTTTCGATCTGCCGCGTATTTCGCGACGGCGAATCGGGCCAGCAGCATCAGCCGGAATTCACGATGATCGAATGGTATCGCCTGGGCTTCGGCCTGCAAGACATCATCGACGACACGACAAAGCTCATCGAAGCCACCCTGACGGACGATGCGCTCAGCGAAAATCCGGACCAATACGATTATCGCGATATTTTTCTGCAGTCTGCCAACATTGACCCTTTGACTGCCACCGTCGAGGAACTGGCAGATGCCGCAGGCGCCGACGGTGACCTGCGAAAGTCCGTCGGTGACGAACGCGATGACTGGCTCGACCTCATACTGGCCATTCGCGTCGTGCCGGCCTTCGACGCCCGCCGGCTGACCGTGCTGCAGCACTATCCGGCGAGCCAGGCGGCGTTGGCGCGCCTTTGTCCCGACGATGCGCGAGTCGCTGACCGCTTCGAAGTCTTTCTGGGCGCACTCGAACTTGCGAACGGTTACGTCGAGCTGGTGGATGCCGACGAGCAGTTACGGCGAATGCATGCGGATAATGCTGATCGTCGTCGTCGCAATCGCCCGGTGCGTCCGCACGATCGTTCACTGCTGGCCGCACTCGAGGCCGGGCTTCCGGCTTGCGCCGGTGCCGCCATGGGATTCGAGCGACTGCAGATGATCCATGACGGCAGTGACGACATCCGCGATGTAGTTACTTTTTCATTTGAGGCAGAGCAATGACGGATTCTGACTACAAGCTTTTGGACTCGCAGCTTCGCGCTTTACTCGCCGACGAACCTGACCCGCTTGCCGCGACAGGCAACTTCGTGGCACTGCTTTACAACGCGATGCACGATGTGAATTGGCTGGGCGTTTACGTGCTGCGCGGCGACAAGCTCGTCCTGGGACCGTTCCAGGGAAAACCGGCCTGTGTGCGAATAGCGTTGGGCGACGGCGTTTGCGGCACCGCTGCCGCAACGCTGACCACCCAGCGCGTCGATGACGTTCATGCCTTTCCGGGGCATATCGCCTGCGACCCCGATTCGCGTTCGGAACTTGTCGTTCCATTGCTCGTGAACGATGAGCTGATCGGCGTGCTCGACATTGACAGCCCATCGCTGGCTCGTTTTACGGACGTAGATCAGCGCGGCGTCGAAGCTATTTGTGCGTCGTTTTGCCGGCTGCAGGCGACTCGCGAACGTTTTATTTGACGCGTGACACGTACTCGCGTGAACGCGTATCGACTTTGATCATCTCGCCCTGGTCCACGAACAGCGGAACCCGCACTACAGCGCCGGTCGCAAGTGTCGCCGGCTTGACACCGCCACTGGCGGTATCCCCCTTGACGCCAGGATCGGTTTCCGTGATTTCGAGCTCGACAAAATTGGGTGCATTGACGATGATCGGCGAATTGTTCCAGAGCGTAATGCCGCAGATATCGCCGTCGGTGATCCAGTCCTTTGCCTCGCCCACTGCTTCTGCGTCCGCCGCATATTGTTCGAAAGTATCAGCAACCATGAAGTGCCAGAACTCGCCGTCGGCATAAAGAAACTGCATCTCTGTATCCATCACGTCGGCGGCCTCGACGGATTCGCCTGATTTGAAGGTCTTGTCGACTGTCTTGCCGGTTTTCAGGTTGCGTATCCGGACGCGATTGAAGGCCTGGCCTTTACCGGGCTTGACGAATTCATTCTCGACAATAATGCAGGGATCGCCATCGATGATGATGCGTAGTCCGGATTTGAATTCACTGGTGCCGTAGTTAGCCATGTTAATCGCCCTGTTTACCGTCCGCTCGCCAGCGGCGAGGCGCTATCATACCCGAGTCTTTACGCGGCGCTAGCGCCATTTTCCGGCCTGAGTGAGCCCAAAACGGTCGGAAATATGATGGAAGTCACGGTTTTGAGACCCGGGTCGGGACTACGACGACCGTTCTGACTAGACTCCTTTGACGACATACGGATATCACGAGACAACCCGACCTTGCCAGGGATTTGGATTTGAACGGGCGCCACAGCATCTCAATAGCCGTCCTGACCACCAATCAGGACGATGTTCAGCTGATCAACAGTACGCTGCGCGACGCAGGCCATGCCGCGCACTGCCATTGGATATCCAGCCCCAACAAGTTAGCCGACACGCTCGCAGCCGAAAACGTCGAGCTACTCATTCTCAACTGCGACCGCTATCCCGACACAATCCGCCAGATCGTCAAACAGAAAGATCGCTATAACCCGGAACTGCCTGTCATCGCGATGCAGGACAAGGCCGAGGAATCGGACATCGAGAGCGCAATGCGCGCGGGTGCCTGTGACCTGGTCTCACTGAGTCTCAAAAAGCGACTGCAATCGGTCGTCAGCCGCGAGCTCCGCGCACTGCGGGTCGAGCGCGCTTTGAACTCGACGCTGCAGTCAGCGACCGAATACAAACGCCAGCTCAAGGATCACCGGGACTATTCCAGCAGCTGCATTGCCCTGGTGCAGGAAGGGATCTTTGTTGACGTTAACGATTCGTGGCTTACGACGTTCAAACTCAAGGACAAGAATGACCTGGTCGGCACACCTATCATGGATAATTTTGAATCCGATAGTCAGGCAGCGCTCAAAGGCGCGCTGGTTGCCACCATTCAGGGCAAATGGCAGAAGGGTGAAAAGCTGATCGTCAAGGCCCATATTGGCTCGGGCGATGTCGAGGAACTGCATCTGCAGTTCAGCAAGATCGAACTCGATGACGGGGCATGCGTACAGATCCGCATCGCGCCACGACTGCAGGTCGCTGAAGAACCGACGAAGCTCGTGCACGACGCCCTGAAGCGTGACCCAACGATGCTGTTCTTTCATCGGGCACAGTTCCTGGAACGCATCACCAAGCGGCTGAAACGAAAACCCGCATCCGGTACTCACTGCCTGGTCTACATCAAGCCGGACAGGTTTGGCGAGCTCAAAGACAAGATCGGTATCCTGGCTTCCGAAGAGATGCTCGGCCTGTTCGCCGAGGAGGTGCGCAAACGCATGCACCCGCGCGATGTCGCCGGGCGTTTCGAAGGTACCTCGATCATGATATTGCTCGAGCGCGGCACGGCGCGCGACGCCCAGGTCTGGGGCAAACAGCTGGTCGATCATATCGGCAATATGACGTTTGAAATCGAGGACAAATCGACATCCCTGACCTGCACGGTCGGGGCCTGTGCCGTCACCGAAGTGTTCAGCAGTCTCGAAGAGTTCATCGCAGCGACCATCGCAGCATACGACATTGGCAGGTCGGCCGGTGGCAACGGCTCGTTCCTGAGTGAAAGCGCCGAAGAGGACACCAAGCAGCGGGAATTCGATGCCATCTGGTTAAGGCATCTCAAGGCCGCACTCATGGAAAACCGTTTCCGGCTGGCACAGCTGCCTATCGCGGGTCTGCGCAGCGATTCGATACAAATGTATGACCTGCTGGTTCGCATGATCGACGAGCAGGGCAACTCCGTGTTGCCGTCAGAGTTCCTGCCAGCGGCGGAACGCAATAACATGATGAAGAACATCGACCGCTGGATGCTGAAAGCCGCCATGCATTTTTGCAGCAAGAATAACGCTGATCGCGTCTTTGTTCGTTTGTCGCGACAGTCGATCACCGACCCATCAACGTCGGCCTGGATGGAGCAAGAACTGGACGGGAATGGATTCGATTGCTCACGACTCGTGATCGAGGTTCCGGAACGCGACGCAGCCAAACACATCAAGCAAACCCGGCAGCTGGTCAATCACGCCCGCAAAATCGGTATTGGCTTTGCCCTCGAACACTACGGTATCGACCAGCAACGCTTTCAGATCCTCGATCTGTTGAAACCAAACTACATCAAGGTCGACGGTGAACTCATGCACACGCTGACGACGGACAAGACTGTTCAGGGTGCCGTCAGCAGAATCGTCAACGCGGCCAAGGAACGTAACATCAAGACCATCGCGGAGCGCGTTGAGAACGCTAACGCCATGGCCGTACTATTCCAACTCGGACTGGACTTCATGCAGGGACATTATGTTCACGAGCCGGAAGTCGTGCTTGAGGACACCGGCGGTGCTGCGCTCAAGCCACTCGCCGGCCTGGCGAACGCGAACAACGGCTAGCCCTGTCCACCCGGTCGTCGCCATGGAAGTGTGACTCGCATCACACTTTGCTGGCGGAACCAGGCGCTAACAGCCACGTATTGTCAAAACATAGAATGGCGTCATGTTTTAAAGGTCAACCGAGCCGTAATCTGTTCATCACAATGCCAGCGGGGAACCCGACTGTGAAACACGCACCATTCAAGCAGAATCGAACGAGTCGCATCGCAACGCGCGCGCAAAAAACACTATTGCCGCTGGTTGCCGTCGGCGGCAGCCTCGCCGGTCTCCCGGCCAGTGCTCTTGAACTTGGTGACCTGACGGTACAGTCGCGACTCGGGCAGCCGTTGCGTGCGAGCATTGCCTTCGCGCTTGCGCCGAATGAGAAGTTAACCAGCTCCTGCGTGACGCTGGGCACGGGTGCGCCGGCCAGCGGACTCCCCGGTATTGGTCGCGCCACAATCAGTATTGCGAATAGCAACATCGTTCTGACCGGTTACAGCGCGATGCGCGAACCGATGGTCGCCGCGCAAGTTGTCGTCGACTGTGCCTATACCGCGAACCTGAGCCGTGAGTACATGCTGTTTATCGATCCGGCGGGCTCCGCGCAGGACGAGCCGGCTGTCGTCCCGGCTGCTGCGGCAACGCCTGTTGCAGCCGTGCGC
>JBATHK010000152.1:0-1781 GCA_049666725.1 Woeseiaceae bacterium | reverse complement strand
CCCATGATCATCGAATCGAAAGGTCGCATCACGACGATCGGCTCGATCTCCGGCACCTTGTCCGGGAAGTTTTCCGGCCCGTACAGCATGAGCAAACACGCCATCGAGGCATACACCGATTCGCTGGCGACGGAAATGGAGAAATTCGACGTGCGCGTCAGCGTTATAGAGCCCGGCAACTACAATTCGCAGATCGCGAGCACAGCGCTGAAGCGCATGCGCGAGAAAGACTACGCCCAACCCGGCGCCTACTTTGCCGAGGAGCTCGAAGAATGGATGAACAGGCCCTGGGATCGCAGCCAGTACAAGGGCCCGGCAGAGGTCGCGGAAGCGGCATTGCACGCTATGTCTAGCGACAAGCCACTGCTGCGCTATATGGTCGTGCCCAATGAGCGAGAGGCCGGCATAACGATCGGCAAGGCGCTCCAGGAAGTAATACAACTCAACGAATGGCAGGCGTATTCCTACAGCCGCGAACAGCTTATCGAGAAACTCGACGCAGCCATGAACACCGAGTAACTAAGAATGACCATGCCGAAACAACTGTCCGGGCTTGACTCCATGTTCCTCTACCTGGAGAGCAGCAAAATACCGATGGAGGTCAGCTCGCTGCATATCTATGACCCGTCGACGTCGCCCAACGGCATTGTGCGCTTCAAGGAAATACTGGCAACGTTTGACAGTCGCATTGAGAATGCCCGAATTTTTCGGCGCAAGATCCGCGAGCTGCCGTTTTCGATCGACCACCCGTATTGGGTCGACGATGAAAACTTCGATATCGAATACCACGTCCGGCACATCGCGCTGCCGAAGCCCGGCGACTGGCGACAGCTCATGATCCAGGTCTCCCGGCTGCAGTCGCGGCCACTGGACAAGTCCCGTCCACTCTGGGAGGTCTACGTGATCGAAGGCCTGGATAACGTCGGGCGATTCAAGAAAGGCTGTTTTGCGCTGTTCATGAAGATGCACCACGCAACCATCGATGGAGTCTCCGGGGCCGCCCTGCAGGCTGTTGTTCACGACCTCGAACCGATTCAGGCCGACGCGTCCGATTACAAGCCCGGTATCCGCAACTACGCGGAAACGACGCCGGGGATGGCAACGCTTCTGGCAAGAAGCCCCGTCAATATCCTGAAGAAATCGGCACGGCTCGCCCTGGGAATCGGCGGCGCAATACCGCGCATGGTCAAAGCTCAGATTGCCTCCTCCGCCGAAGACAGGGACGAAGTACCCTCAACGGTTTTCAATCGCGGCGGTGTTTCCGCCAACCGGGTGATCGATGCTCGCATGTTCGACCTGAGCGACACCAAAACAATTGCCCGGACGCAGCCCGACGCCAAGGTAAACGATGTTGTGCTGGCAATTGTCAGCGGTGCGCTGCGAAAATACCTTGAATCGAAAAAGGACCTGCCAGCCGAGTCGCTTGTCGCAGCCTGCCCGCTCAATATCCGGTCAAATGTGTCCATGGATTCTGACAACGTCGTCAGCATGATGAACACGCCGTTGTGCACGGATATAGCTGACCCGAAGAGACGGTTGCAAGCGATAGTCAAGGGAACCCGGACGGCGAAGGGAATTACCGAACTGCTCGGGGCCGAGACCTTGACCAAGCTGTCAATGAATCTGCCCGCGTTCTTTGCGCAAGGCCTGACTTCGCCACTGATGAGCCTTGCATCGCGACTTGATGCGCTGGCATTTAATACGATAGTCAGCAACGTTGCGGGTTTTCAGAAACCGCTTTACTTCTGCGGCGCCAAGATGGTTGCACTGTATGGTATCGG
>JBATHK010000151.1:0-1732 GCA_049666725.1 Woeseiaceae bacterium | reverse complement strand
GCATCCACCGGGTCGAGATGCCGCTGCTGGTTGATGGCCAGGGTGCGGCGTTCCTCGGCGGCCCCGTCATCGAGAAAGGCAAAGGGCCGGGCGTTGATGATCTCCAGCGCCATCGGCGAGGGCGTGGCGAGATCGCGCGTGGTGATGGCGATGCGCTGCGTCTCGATCCCTTCCAGCAGCCGGACCAGGCCGTCGATGTCCATCAGGTCATGCAGGCAATCCGCCACCACCTGGTCGACCAGCGGATGCTCGGGCACCTCGCGGTCCCCGGCGATGTTTTCCGCGCAGGCCAGCTGATCGGGAAAGATCAGGGCGATCAGGTCTTCGGCGCTGTTGCGCTGGAACGGCGGCGGCACCTTCTTGCCGCCGCGGTTGCGCGGCACCGCCAGCGCGGTGTTGGTGACCCAGCGCCAGCGCACCGGGAACATCGGCGCGGCCAGCAGGGCCTGCGCCAGCACGTCCCGGACGCTGGCGGATTTCAGGTAGCGGGCCGGCTCGTCGAGGGGAAAACTGTGCGTGGGCCCCAGCGACAGGATGATGTTGTCTTCCGTGGCCGCGGCCTGCAGTTCGAAATTGAAGCGCCGGCAGAAGCGCTTGCGCAGGGCCAGCCCCCAGGCGCGGTTGATGCGCGAGCCAAAAGGTGAATGGATGACAAAGTGCATGTCGCCGGTCTCGTCGAAGAAGCGTTCGAAGACGAGATGCGCCTGCGTCGGAATCACGCTCAGGGCCGCCTGCGCCGCGGCGAGATAGGCGACCAGCTGCTCGGCCGCACCCGGCGGCAGGGCGAGCGTGCCGGTCAGATACCGGAGCGCGGCATCCTGCCCCTGCTGCAGCTGTTCGTCCAGCGTCCGGCGCAGGCGCGACACCGCAAACGACAGCTCATCGCTGCGCCCCGGCCGCTCGCCGAACCAGAACGGGATATTCGGCGGCTGGCCATGGGCGTCTTCCACGTACACCCGGCCCTGTTCGATCTTCAGCATGCGGTAGGACTGGTTGCCCAGCTGGAAGATATCCCCGGGCAGGCTTTCGAAGGCGAAGTCCTCGTTCAGGGTGCCGACGAACACGCCCTGCGGCTGCATGATCACGTCGTAGTCGAACTGGTCGGGGATCGCGCCGCCGTTGAGCAGGGCCGTGAGACGCGCGCCCTTGCGTGGCCGCAGCACGCCATGCACCGCATCGCGATGCAGGTACGCACTGCGCCGGCCGCGGCGGGTATGAAAGCCTTCGCTGAGCATTTTCACCGTGGCGGTAAACTGCGCCCGGCTCAACGCACGGTACGGCCAGGCCCGGGTGAAACACGCATAGAGTTCCGCCTCGTCCCACTCGCGGCTGGCCACCTCGGCGACGATCTGCTGCGCCAGCACATCCAGCGGGTGGTCGGGGATGTGGATCACGTCGAGCTCGTCGCGGCGGATGGCATCGAGCAGCGCCGTGCATTCCACCAGGTCGTCGCGCGACAGGGGAAACAGCCGCCCCTTCGGCGTGGCCTCCACGGCATGCCCCGAGCGCCCGACCCGTTGCAGGAAGGTGGCAATGGCGCCGGGTGAACCGATCTGGCACACCAGGTCCACGTCGCCGATATCGATACCCAGTTCCAGCGAGGCGGTGGCCACCAGGGCACGCAGCTGGCCCTGTTTCAGCCGCTGCTCCGCATCGAGCCGGTGTTCCTTCGCCAGGCTGCCGTGATGGGCGGTGACCGCCTCCTCCCCCAGGCGCTCGGCCAGCGCCGCGG
>JBATHK010000150.1:0-1505 GCA_049666725.1 Woeseiaceae bacterium | reverse complement strand
AGGCGTGTTGCCGGCGAAGCGATTGTCGGCGGTGACGCTACAGTTGCGGAGATCAGCGCGGCCTCGATCATCGCGAAAACGACACGCGACCGGATGATGGTTGCACTGGACAGGATTTATCCTTGTTATGAATTTGCGCGCCACAAAGGCTATGGCACCGAAGTGCATCGCGCCCGGCTACGCGAATTTGGCCCATGCCGTGAACACCGTTTTACGTTCGCACCGCTGAGAACAGTGTCGTGAAGTCGCCCGCATTCGTTCACTTGCACCTGCATACCGAGTATTCACTGGTGGACAGCACCGTGCGTATTCCCGTGCTCATGGAACGCTGTGCCGCGATGGCAATGCCGGCCGTTGCACTGACGGACCAAAACAATTTGTTCGGGCTCGTGAAGTTTTATCGCAAGGCGATCGCGGCTGGTATCAAACCGGTCATCGGTCTCGATCTTCGTATCTTGAACGACGAGGAAGCGAACCGGCCTTACACACTGATATTGCTTTGTCAGAACAACGAGGGCTATCGTAATTTGTCGCAGATTGTCACGCGCAGTTACCTCGAGGGCCAGGTTCGAGGCCTGCCGATGGCGCGGCGAGAATGGCTGGACCGGCAAAGCTGCGAGGGCCTGATTGCATTATCGGGCGGGCTGCATGGAGATATCGGCCATGCACTGCATGGCGGTCATGGCAATAAGGCGCGGCGTCTTCTGAAGGGCTGGCAGGCCACGTTTCCTGATCGATTCTACATCGAGTTGATCCGCACGGGACGCGCCGGTGAGGAGGATTGCGTGCGGTCGAGCGTGACCCTCGCGAGCGAGACACAGGTGCCAGTCGTTGCCAGCAACGATGTGAGGTTTATCAGCCAGGACGATTTCAACGCTCACGAGGCACGTGTTTGCATTCATGATGGCCGGGGCCTGGCTGACGCTGATCGGCCGCGGCTGTACAGCGAGAGCCAGTATCTGCGCTCCCCGGCGGAAATGTCCGAGCTGTTTGCCGATGTTCCCGAGGCGCTCGAAAACACGGTAGAGATTGCGCGTCGCTGCAACCTGGATCTGAAGCTGGGATCCAGCGTCCTGCCCGCTTTTCCGGTTCCCGGTGGACAGGATGAGGGCGAGTTCCTCGAAGCGGAGGCCAGGCGCGGTCTGGAGGCCGCGCTGACAACGAAGTTCGATCTTGAAGACGTGCCGCAGCAGCGGCGCGGCCCGCTCAGCGCGCCGTACTATGAGCGACTCGCCAGCGAACTCGGCGTCATTCAGTCCATGGGTTTTCCCGGCTACTTCCTGATCGTCGCCGACTTCATACGCTGGGCCCGGGAAAACAACGTGCCGGTCGGAACTGGCCGGGGCTCGGGTGCCGGTTCACTGGTCGCATGGGTTCTGGGAATCACCGCACTGGACCCGCTCGAGCACGTGCTTCTGTTCGAGCGGTTTCTTAATCCCGAACGTGTATCCATGCCTGACTTCGACATCGACTTCTGCATGGAAGGCCGCGATGCGGTCATTGAC
>JBATHK010000149.1:0-1674 GCA_049666725.1 Woeseiaceae bacterium | reverse complement strand
GATGTCGGCGAATTGCATGGTGTTGGTGGCTTCAGGTTCAACTGATGCAGACATCGACAGAACGTCGCGTTCAACGCGGCATGCTCCTGCTGATGATGGCCCTTGTGGCCGTCTCGGCACCGGCCGTTGTGTCAGCGCAGGATGATGAGGCGGCGGACTACAGCAAGAAGGGTGCGGACACCTGCTTTCAATGCCATGACGATCAGACCGTCCTGGGCATATTTCGCAGCAAGCACGCGGTGCCCACCGACCCCAACTCGCCGTTCGGTCACGGTCAGCTGCAGTGCGAAGCCTGCCACGGACCGGGTGGTGATCATGCGGGGCGCGTACGGCGCGGCCAGGAACGGCCACCGATGGTGCGTTTCGGCTCCGATTCCGGCACGCCGGTTGCCGAGCAGAATGCCTATTGCATCGATTGCCACCTGAGCGATGCCGGTTTCGCCTGGCACGGCGGCGCACACGACAGCAACACCGTTGCCTGCGCTGACTGCCATGACAGTCATGTCGAACGCGACCCGGTACTGAGTACGGCAACGCAGGCGGAGGTCTGTTTCGACTGCCACCAGCAGCAGCGCACGCAGTCCATGAAGCCGTATGCCCATCCGGTACGGCAGGGCAAGATGGACTGCAGCGGCTGCCACAATACGCACGGCAATACGACCGATCGCCTGCTCGCAAGGGCGACGACCAACGACAGCTGTTATGACTGTCATGCGGAGTACCGTGGCCCCTACCTTTGGGAACACGCGCCCGCGGCCGAGGACTGCGGCAACTGCCACGATCCGCACGGATCGAATTACCCGGGCATGCTGAGCATGCGGGCGCCGACGCTGTGTCAGAGCTGCCACTCCCCGGACGGCCACCCGAGCCTGCCGCAGGACGAACGCGGCCTGCCGTCGGGCGTGCCGTCTCAATACCTGTTGGGTCAGGCCTGCCTGAACTGCCACGACCAGGTGCATGGTTCAAATCACCCGTCGGGCTCGAAGCTGATGCGCTAGGAGCTTGCAGCGATGCACAAGCAAACAACACGATTTTTCCGCAGTCTCTTCGCTCCGCTGGTTTTGCTGGCGCCGGCCATCAGCCTTGCCCAGGTCGACACCAGCAACTGGAAATGCGAGTCCTGCCCGTTCGACCAGGGATACCGCGCTGAAGTTGACACCGGCGCCACCTACGTTGGTGAGGATGGAGCCATTCGATTCGGTAACGCGACGGGTTATGACGACAAAGGCGGCTACGCCAACGTAGACGGCCATGGACGTTACGTCAGCGATGGTTACCAACTCGAGTGGACGATCGAGGACCTGGGGTTGGACTCGCGTGTTTTTGAACTGGACGCTGGACGCCAGGGCACATTCGGTTTCCATGTCGGCTACCGCGAGCTGCCCTACCGCCGCTTCGACACGACGCGCACCGTGTTTAACCCGTCGTCGTCCGACACCCTTACACTGCCGTCCGGCTGGGTGCCGGCCGGCACAACGTCGAATATGAGCCAGCTGTCATCGTCGCTGCGCAAACAGGTGATCGGCAGTGACCGCCAGATCATCGACATGGGTGCGGACTGGATGCCCGCGAGGGACTTTCGCGTGTACGCGGACTTCCGTCGGCAGAACCGCGATGGCATCGACATTACAGGTGGCTCCAGCTTCACCCAGGCCGCACTCTTGCCGCGCTGGC
>JBATHK010000148.1:0-10328 GCA_049666725.1 Woeseiaceae bacterium | reverse complement strand
GCCAGCCCAGATTCAGCGCAGCCTCAACAAACTCAGCAGGAACAAGCTGCTCGATGGCGTCATCGGTTCGACCGACGGTTTCGATAATTATCGCCTGAGCGAATCAGGCAGTCATTATGTGGCGATGTTGCGTCACAATATCGGCAAATCATAATCCTCGATTGAGGGTCAAAGGACGTTTATCATCACCGCACCACCGCCGTGATGAAGGACGAAAATTGACCGACACGAATTACCCGCACCTCCTGGCGCCGCTGGATCTTGGCTTCACGACGCTAAAAAACCGCGTGCTCATGGGCTCCATGCACACCGGGCTCGAAGACGGCAACAAGCACGAGCGACTGGCCGTTTATTTTGCCGAGCGCGCACGCGGCGAAGTCGGCCTTATTGTTACGGGCGGCTACGCGCCCAATCGCGCGGGCTGGGTAAAGCCATTTGCCGGCAAAATGACAACCCGGGGGGAGGCCGCCAGGCATCGGCAGATAACGTCTGCGGTACACGCCGAGGACGGCAAGATTGCGATGCAGATTCTGCACGCCGGACGCTACGCCTACCACCCACTGGCCGTGGCACCCTCGCGGATACGCTCGCCCATCACGCCCTTTACGCCGCGCGAGCTCTCAACGTCTGGCGTTGAGAAACAGATAAAAGCCTTTGTGCACTGCGCGCAACGGGCGCGCGAGGCCGGCTACGACGGCGTTGAGATCATGGGTTCGGAAGGCTACTTCATCAACGAATTCCTGGTTACACACACCAACCAGCGCAAGGACAAGTGGGGCGGCGACTATGCACAGCGCATGCGCCTGCCCGTCGAGATTGTCGAGAGAACGCGCGAAGCGGTCGGCAGCGATTTTATTATCATTTACCGCCTGTCCATGATCGACCTGATTCCGGACGGCAACACCTGGGAAGAAACGGTAGCGCTCGCGAAGGCGATCGAGGGCGCCGGCGCTACGATCATCAACACGGGGATTGGCTGGCACGAAGCACGAGTTCCGACGATTGCCACTTCGGTGCCGCGCGGCGCGTTCACCTGGGTGACGAAGAAAATGAAGCGCGAAGTGAGCATTCCGCTGATTACTTCCAACCGCATAAACATGCCGGCCGTAGCCGAGCAAATACTGTCCGACGGCGACGCCGATATGGTGTCGATGGCCCGGCCCATGCTGGCCGATGCGGAGTTTGTGAAAAAAGCACGCGAAGGGCGCGCCGACGAGATCAACGTGTGCATCGCCTGCAACCAGGCCTGTCTCGATCACACCTTCTCCAACAAGATGAGCAGCTGCCTCGTCAATCCGCGAGCCTGTCACGAAACGGAGCTGAACTACATCGCCACGAAAACTCAGAGGCGTTTTGCGGTTGTGGGCTCCGGGCCTGCGGGCCTCTCCTGTGCGCTGGTCCTGGCCGAGCGTGGTCACGAAGTCGACCTGTACGAAGCGGCGGCGGAGATTGGTGGCCAGCTCAACATGGCCAAAGTGATTCCGGGTAAGGAAGAGTTCCACGAGATGTTGCGCTACTTCGGGCGACAGCTCGAGCTGAAGAAAGTGCGCGTGCATCTGAATACGCGCGTTCACGCCGGCGACCTGAAGGCCGAGGGCTATGACGGTGTCATCATCGCGACCGGCGTCGTGCCGCGGGATCCGAAGATTGAAGGACAGGATCATCCGAAGGTGCTGAGCTACATCGACGTGCTGCGCAAGCAGGTACCGGTTGGCAAGCGCGTGGCAATAATAGGCGCCGGCGGTATCGGCTTCGACGTCGCCGAATTTCTTTTGCACGACGGGCACTCTCCCACCATGAATCTCGATGAGTGGCTGGCCGAGTGGGGCGTCGTCGATCCGGCGAAAGCACGCGGCGGCATTGCGCTCCAACGAGCGAAGCCGGAAGCATCGCCGCGTGAGCTGACGCTGCTGCAGCGCAAGGCCGGCAAGCACGGTGCCAATCTCGGTAAAACCACGGGCTGGATTCACCGCGCGACGCTAAAGATGAACGACGTCCGCATGCTCGGCAACGTCAACTACGAGCGCATCGGCGATGACGGCCTCCTGGTCACCCATGGCCAGGACCATAAGGATCCAACCTGGATCGACGTTGACAACATCATCCTCTGCGCCGGACAGCTGCCGCAGCGAGAGCTCAAGGAACCGCTCGCTGCTGCCGGTATTGCGACGCACGTCATCGGCGGTGCCGACGTCGCGACGGAACTCGATGCCAAGCGCGCGATCGATCAGGGCAGCCGTCTTGCTGCGCGGCTTTGATCTTAAAGATCTCGGCAATATGGCCATCGAGAACAGGAACAACCAGTGCCACAGGTAAGCGCTAACGACATCACTCTCGAATACGAGTCCTTCGGCGAACCCTCGAAACCGGTGATATTGCTCATCATGGGGCTTGGCATGCAGCTGATCGCGTGGCCGGAACAATTCTGCATTGAGCTTGCGTCCAGGGGTTACCGGGTCATTCGCTATGACAATCGTGATACCGGTTTCTCGACGAAATTCGAGGACGCGACGACGCCGAGTGTCGCGTCGCTGATTTTTCGGAGCATGCTGAGACTTCCGATTCGCGTTCCATACACGCTGCGAGACATGGCCGATGATGCCGCGGGCCTGCTCGATGCGCTGGATGTGGATGCCGCGCACATCGTCGGCGCATCCATGGGTGGCATGATCGCGCAGAATCTTGCGGTGAGTCATCCGCGACGAGTTCGCTCGCTAACTTCCGTCATGTCCACGAGCGGGCATCGTTCCCTGCCAGGCGCGGATCCGCTCGTGACCCGGCACGTATTCCGGACGCGGCCGACCGGCAACGATCGTGAAGCCGTCATCGCCCACAACATGCGTACGGTGGAACTCCTGGGCAGCCCCGCCTACCCTGTCGATGCAGATACCCGACGCGAGATGGTCTCGATCAGCTTCGACCGCTGCTACTTTCCGTCCGGTTTTTCGCGCCACGTCGCCGCGATCGTCAAGGATGGGGATCGTCGCAGTCGACTTGGCACAATCACGGCGCCGACCTTGGTAATCCACGGCCGGGAGGATCCGCTGGTGCCACTGGCGGGCGGTATCGACACGGCGAACCACGTTCCCGGAGCCAAGCTCGAGATCATCGACGGCATGGGGCATAACTTCCCGGTCGAGCTGTGGCCGCAGATCATCGGATTGATCACCGATCACGCGGCGCAATCGGACACGCAATAGGGTTGTTACTGAGACTGCACAACGGGGCCCACAGTGGCGGAACCCCGTTGTGCGTCACGACCGGTCAGAACCTCAGGACGGCCTGCAGTGTGAATTGTCTGCCACGGCTATAGAACGCGTAGTTCGATTTGAAGCCGAAAGTACTTGCAAGCGGCGTATCGCCGCCGAACTGCAGTACTTTCTCATCACCGAGGTTCTTGCCCAAAACCGCAACTTCCCAGTTGCCATCGGCAGGGCCAATGCCGAGGCGCACGTTGTACATCGAATACCCGTCTTGCACCAACGCGGGATCGAACGTGGCAGATGCGTCGTACTCGCTGGTGTAAAAGATATCCACGAGCGCCGTGAACTCCATATCGTCAAACACCGGATAGTTGAAATTGAAAGCCAGGTTACCCTGGAAATCCGACACCATCTGGTTCGACTTGCCGGTGTAGTCACAAAGTTCCGGCGTGCCGTTGCCGTCAAAGTCGACGTTCGGCGTCTGACCAAAATAGCACTGGCCATTCCTGAAGTTCGTGAACTCGAAGTCCGTAACCGCGAAGCCGCCCGTTATCATCAGGTTTTCAGTCGCCGCCCAGCGACCGTCAACCTCGAGACCAAGGACTTCTGCGGTCGCCGCGTTGCCAACGTTGAAGCCGAGGCCGCTATCGAAGATTGAGATTTGCAGGTCGCTGAAGTCAGTAAAAAATGCCGCGGTATTGATTTCCGCAGCACCACCGGCAAGCGAGAATTTGCCGCCGAGTTCAAAGTTCGTCGCTTCCTCGTCGTCAAACTCGAACGACTCTGCCATCGTGGGGGATACTCCGCGATTATTGGCACGAAAGTCGAAGCTCCCCGACTTGAAGCCCTGCGCCCAGGTGAAATACAGCAGCGCATTGTCAGTCGCATCCCAGACCAACTTGATCTCCGGCGAGAATTTGGTTTTGTCACGAGTACCCGCTACCGGCAATGTTCCGTCGCGCGCGAGTAGAAAAGCAGCCGTCGGGTTGACTGCCGCAATTGGCACAAGTTCCTCGGAGGTGATTCGGAAAGCCGCTGAATAGACTACAGGGGCGAGAGCTTGTGCTGGCGGTAACGGATTGCTGTCCAGCCCCAAAATCCTGAGCGTGCGCCGGCCATCGCGTTCGTCCTGAGTAATACGACCGCCAAGCTGCAGCGTATAGGCGTCGTTGATATGCCAGTTGAACTGCGCGAATGCCGAAAGTACGTCGTTTTTTACAAACGCCAAACGGTCGGCCTTTGAGGCCGCAATGGCGGTGCCTGAACCCGGCGGCAATAGCGCATTTCCGTTGAGTGCCGGCACGAGTACCGAATTAGCCGGCACGAGGATCTGATCTGCGTAGTCGTGATCGCTGGTCTGGTAATACGCGCCGAGGATGTAGTCGTAGTCATCCCGCAGCGGCGACGAAAGACGAAATTCCTGGCTGAATTGCTCGTACTTCTCCTGCAATGCGGCACCGAAAACCACAGCGCCAGTGTAGTCGCAGTCACAAAATTCATCGTACTCAAAATCGGAAAGCGCGCTGATTGATTTCAGGTCGTGCTCGCCGAGCGCCCAGTCAAGGGTCAGCACATAACTTGTCGACTCGTTGTTGCTGAAGTCGCCATTCGACGAGCGAATGTCATCCTGCACGACGTTCAGGACACTCGGGTCCTGCATGAAAACTCCCGCAAGCGCCTGGCTATAAATTAGGCCCGTACCTGCGAAGGGTCCGACGGTCGCCGGCTGCTCGTTAACAACCTCGATATGCCGTCCAGTGACGTCAAATTCGCCGACCTCGACCTTCAGCGTCCCGGTCAAATCGGGCGTCAGATCAGCCTGCAGTGTACCGCGCACGGTCCAGTCTTCGCGGTTTGGCTCGTCACGATTGAGCGTCGCGTTCGACATGTAGCCATCGAGATTTCGAGAACGCGCCGCGACGCGAACACGCACGGTGTCCGACAAAGGTCCGGACAGCATCCCTTCGACTATCATTTCGCTGTCCTCGAACTCGTTGGAGACGAAGACACGGCCCTCGAACTCGTCGGTCGGTTTGGCCGTCGTGATATTCAGTGCGCCGGCCACAGAGTTCTTGCCGAATAGAATCGACTGCGCGCCACGCAGTACCTCGACGCGCTCCAGGTCCAGAAACGGCGCTCGTGCCTGCTGCGCGCGCCCGTAGTACACGCCGTCGATGTAAGTGCCGACCGACTGCTCGAACGCCTGATTGATGCCGGAGCCAATGCCGCGAATGAAAATATTCGTCGAGATGCCGGTCTCGGTCATTGTGAAGTTCGGCACGAGAAACTGTATGTCCTCGACTTTTTGGAGACCGACGTCGGTGATCATGTCTCCGGTCACCGCGGATATCGAGACCGGCACATCCTGCAGTCCCTGTTCGCGGTACGCCGCCGTTACCGTGATTTCGTCAAGCAACGTTCGGCCGTCGTCCTGGGCAAACACCGTTGTGGCCGCCGCCAGCATGGCGATGGACCCCGACAACGCAAAAAATGGGCGTGCGATTCTGCTAGTCATGAAAACTCCCCCTTGAAACCGATTTTGGCGCCAGTTCTATGCCGGCGTGAAATGCGCGTAGACAAAAAAATGCCCGCTACCCTAGTATAGTCATAATTTTCCGGCTAAATGCGGCTAGATGCGGCTAAATGCGGCTATTTTCCCGATTCGGGCCGCCGATCCGGCGAGAACTGTTTCGCCTATAATCAATCGATTCGATCCTCGGCCAAAGGGCGCGAATGAAACGCACGGTGTTCCAGTAAACGATGCAGCTTTTTCATGAACTAAAACGCCGAAACGTCTTCCGCGTCGCCGCCGCCTATGTCGTTTCTGCCTGGCTGATCATTCAGGTGGCCGAGACGATCTTCCCCGCGTTCGGGTTTAGTGACGGCGCAGTTCGTACCGTGATCATCACGCTGGTAATTGGCCTGGTCCCGGTATTGGTTTTTTCCTGGGTTTTTGAGCTAACTCCCGAGGGGCTGAAGCTCGACAAAGACGTAGATCCTGCACGGTCGGTTGCCGGGCGCACGGCAAAAATGCTGGATCGCAGTATCCTTGTGGTCCTGGTCCTGGCACTCAGCTATTTCGCTTTTGACAAGTTCCTGCTGGATCCGGCTCGAGACGCAGAGCAGATCGAGACGGCACGCCGCGAAGGCCGCAGTGAAGCGCTCGTGGCGACCTTCGGCGAGCGCTCGATCGCCGTGCTGCCGTTTGCGGACATGTCGCCTGGCGGGGACCAGTCGTATTTCTCCGACGGCATCTCCGAGGAATTGCTCAACCTGTTGGCCGGGATCCCTGAAGTACGTGTCACCTCCCGTTCATCGGCATTTTCATTTAAAGGGCAAAGCCTGAGTATTCCGGAAATCGCAAAACGCCTTAACGTGTCTTACATACTGGACGGCTCGGTGCGAAAAGCCGGTGACCAGCTTCGTATCAGCACGCAGCTGATCGAGGCTACATCCGACACGCAACTCTGGTCCAAGAACTTCGATAGAACCCTCGACAATGTCTTTCAAATTCAGGACGAGATAGCGAGTGATGTGGTCGAGCAGATCAAGGGCACGCTGAAGCTCTCCGCGCCTGAACAGCGGAAAACCGATCCCGAGGCGTACGCGCTGTTCTTGCAGGCGCGCCAAAAGCGCAGAATGGGCACGGCCGAGGGTTACACCGATGCCGTTGCGCTGTATCGGGAAGCAATAGCTATTGATCCCAACTACCCGCCTGCCTGGGACGAAATGGCTGCCGCTTATCAGAGCCAGGCACTTACCGGCCTGCGCGACGCCGACGAGGGTTTTGGACTTGGCCGGGAATCGGCGTTAACGGCAATCGAGATAGATCCCGACTACGCGCCTGCGTATGACAGCCTTGGCTTTATCGCGCAGTACTACGAAGCCGACCTCCCCATGGCGGCCAGGTATTACAAGCGCGCCCTGGAACTCGCGCCGCGCGATAGCGGAATTATCGGCAGCGTCGGCATGCTGCTGCAAAATATTGGTCGACTCGAACAGGGGCTCGCGCCCATCGAGTACACGGTGGCAGCAGACCCGCTATCGCCCGGATGGCATTACACGCTTGGGCTGGCTTACCTGGCTGTCGCGCGCTACCAGGACGCGGTCCGGTCATTTGAAACAACATTGGCGTTGAGTCCCGGTTTTTCCCTCGGGTACTACAATCTGGGCGTTGCCCTCATGCTTGATGGCCGCCTGGCAAATGCTGTCGCCGCTTTACGGCAAGAAAGACGTGAAAACTGGCGCCTTGCCGGCTTGTCGATGGCGCTCTTCGCGGAGCAACGGCAGCAAGGAAACGTACAACAAGACCCATCGGAATCAGATGTGACGCTCGCAGAATTGGAGCGAAAACACAGCGAAAGCTCACCCTACAATATTGCCTATGTTCATGCCTACCGCGGTGATCGGGATGCCGCGTTCAGGTGGCTGGAAAAAGCCGTCGAAGTCGCAGACCCCGGCGTCGGCGGAATACTTTCAGAAGCGCTGTTCGTAAACCTGCACGACGATGCCCGCTGGATACCGTTTCTTCGCAAGATCGGCCGATCGCCCGAGCAGCTGTCGGAGATCGACCTTGCGGTGACCTTGCCGAAGTAGTCCGCCGGCAAGTCAGGCGGCGGGCTTGTCAACCGGAATGCGGTCCTTGTTCTTCGCGAGCCAGTCGTCGAAGGTCATCAGCGCGGGATTGAGCGACCGCGACACTTCGATACTCCGAGCACCACAGAAGTAATCGTTAAAGTCCCGCTTGAACTGGTACATGTTTCCCAGGTCTTCGGCACCCGGGAAGCCGAGCGCGCGGTATACATCGGGTTCGATCGGGACATATCGCACCGGCTCGCCGAACGCCTTGATCAGTGAGGCCGCCATCTGCTCACCCGTGAGGTGCTGGCCCGCGATGCCGAGCGTCCTGCCGATGAACTCCGTGCCGCGCCGGAAAATGCCCAGCGCACATCTGCCGATGTCAGCCGACGCAATGCCCGACAGCGGCTTGTCAGCCATGGCCAGTACGAACTCCAGCGTGCCATCGGCGCCGCGTTTTGGCTCCGCGCCAAAAGCAATCAGGTTGTCCCAGTAAAAAGACGTCAGCAGGAATGTTGTCGGCACACCGCGGTCGCTGAACTCGTGATTCGCTTCGCCCTTGGCGTCGAAATGCGGCACTTTGTAGTTATCCATGAGCGTCGGCATGCGATCGTCGCTCAACGGCACCCACTTGCGCGTGTCCTCCAGCGTCGACCAGATCACGTGTTCGAGGCCTGCGTCACTCGCCGCTTCCGCGAGGTTCCCGGCTTGCACCAGTTCCTTTTGCGGCGAGAAATGCTCCCAGAAATTGGTGACACAAAAAGCGCCGTAGGCGCCTTTGAACGCTTTCTTCAGGCTGTCGAGATCGTCGAGATCAGCCTGTGCCACTTCTGCACCAAGCGCCGCAAGCTGCTGTGCTTTGTCGGGGTTGGCGTTGCGCGTCAGCGCCCGCGCCTGGAACTGCTGCTGCGGATCATCCAGTATTGCACGCAACAATCCCCCGCCTTGTGCGCCCGTCGCACCGACGACGACGATAATTTTTTTCTTGTCCGACATTGTTATTGCCCCTTACGTGAATTGCCCGGCAGCCCGCTCGTATCGCTGCGATTCCTACTTTTGCCGATCCAACTTTGCTGTGCAAGGGCTTTTGCATCACAATCAGGCAGCTTCGTCACCGGACAATCAACATGCTGAAAACCAAACTGATCGCGTCACTGTCGTTTGTCGTACCAGTGCTGCTGCTCGGCTGCTCGCCCACCGATCGCGATCAGGCCGCGGCGCCAGTCGCCGCAGAACAACAGGTCGAACTGCGAACAGCGGCGGTGGCCATGCCGGACGGCTACGGCGCGGCCGTGGCGGAACAAACACTCAGGGCCGGTGGTAACGCGGTCGACGCGGGTATTGCCGCCGGGCTGGCACTCGCCGTGACCTACCCCGAAGCCGGTAACATTGGCGGTGGCGGTTTCATGCTGATTCACATGAACGGCGAAGACTCGTTCATTGACTATCGCGAGAAGGCCCCGGGCGCTGCAGACCGTGACATGTACCTCGACGTAGACGGCAACGTCATCGAGGGTCTGAGCACTGTCGGTCATTTGGCAGTCGGCGTACCGGGTACCGTGGCCGGTTTCTGGGAGGCGCACAAGCGCTTTGGCACCCTGCCCTGGCGCGACCTCGTCATGCCGGCCGTGAAAATCGCCAGGGAAGGTTTCGTCGTGCCGGAGAAACTGGGCGGCGGCATGCTGACCAGGCTCGAGCGCTACGAAGGCAAGACCAACTTCGGCGACTACTTCGGCAACATGAAGAGCGGCGAACTGCACAAACAGCCCGAGCTCGCGGCGACGCTCGAGCGCATTGCCGAAAACGGTGCCGACGGGTTTTACAAGGGAAAGACGGCCGAGCTGATTGTTGCCGAAATGCAGCGCGGCAACGGACTGATCACAATGCAGGACCTGGCAGACTACAACGCAGTCTGGCGCGACCCGGTCGAGGCCGACTGGCGCGGCTACCGCATCGTATCGGCGCCGCTGCCAAGCTCGGGTGGGTTTGGACTGGTCCAGCTTCTCAAGATCCATGACTACATCAACCATCACTTCAAAGGAGTGGCGCACAACTCTGCGCAGTACGTGCATCTTGTGGCCGAAATTGAAAAACGCGTGTTTGCCGATCGCGCGCAGTACCTCGGCGATCCGGATTTTGTCGACTCGCGTATCGATGAGCTGCTCAACGACGATTACATTCGCAGCCGCGCGCAGGAAGTAAACCCGGAGGCGATCTCGATGGATGTCGGCGCCGGCACCGGGCTCGAGGAACATGACACGACGCACTACTCCGTACTGGACCAATGGGGCAATGCCGTTTCCAATACCTACACGCTCAATCTCGGCTTCGGCAGCGGCGTCGTTGTTACGGGCGCCGGCTTTTTGCTGAACGACGAGATGGACGATTTCAGTATCAAGGCCGGGGTGCCCAATGCGTACGGTGTTATCGGCAGCGAGGCAAATGAAATCGAGCCCGGCAAACGCATGCTGTCATCGATGACGCCGACCATACTGTTGCGTGACGACAGGGTAGCGATGGTCATCGGCACGCCGGGTGGCTCTACAA
>JBATHK010000147.1:0-41414 GCA_049666725.1 Woeseiaceae bacterium | reverse complement strand
CCCGCGGCCCCAGGCAGCGCGCCGAGCGCCGACGCCTCGGCATGCTGATACTTCATCGCTGCAGCTGCCCTCTTGCGCTCGGCTACCTCGTCGAGATCCTCTTCGCCCTGGATGCGAATACGGGACAGGATGCTGATCGTATCGTGCTTTACTTGCTCCAGCATCACGCCAAACATCTCGAACGCTTCGCGCTTGTATTCCTGCTTCGGGTTCTTCTGTGCATAGGAACGCAAGCCAATTCCCTGCCGCAGATGGTCCATTCCGGCGAGGTGCTCCTTCCAGTGATGATCAAGCTGCCGCAGCATGACCTGCTTTTCAACGCGATGCATGAGATCGGCGCCGATCTCGGCGAGCTTGGCGTCATAAGCGCTTCTTGCTTCGGCGATGCAACGATCACAAATGGCTTCGGCGCTCAGGGTTTTGTCGTCGCTGGCCCAACGAGACACATCGACCCGCACACCATAATCCGATTCCAGTGCCTGGTTTAGTCCCTCCGTGTCCCACATCTCATCGAGACTCCCCGCAGGAACGTACTGATGAACGGTTTGCTCAACGACCTCGTCGCGGATTGCAGCGACCGAATCGGCTATTTCGTCAGCATCCATGAGCTCGGAGCGCTGATGGTAGACGACCTTGCGCTGGTCGTTGGCGACGTCGTCGTACTCGAGCAGGTTCTTGCGAATATCGAAGTTGTGCGACTCGACCTTGCGCTGGGCGCGCTCGATCTGACGCGTCAGGAGACGGCTCTCGATGGCCTCGCCCTCGCGCATGCCGGCCCGCGCCAGCAGATTCTTGGTGCGCTCGGGATCGCCGAAGATGCGCATCAGCGTGTCTTCCATGGAGAGGTAGAACCGGGATGACCCGGGGTCGCCCTGGCGTCCGGAGCGCCCCCTGAGCTGGTTGTCGATACGCCGGGATTCATGGCGCTCGGTGCCAATAATATGCAGACCACCCGCCTCGATGACCTGTGCGTGTCGCGCCTCCCAGGCTTTCCTGATTTCGACCTCGTCAGCGCCTTCACCCGCGTTGGCAAGATCGGCATCGAAATTGCCGCCAAGCACTATGTCGGTACCGCGACCGGCCATGTTGGTCGCGATCGTGATAGCTCCCGGTCGGCCCGCATTTTGCACAATCTGCGCCTCGCGCTCGTGCTGTTTGGCGTTCAGAACCTCGTGTTTGATTTTGCGTTTCTTGAGGAACGACGACAGCAGTTCTGATGCTTCAATCGAGGTTGTGCCGACCAGAACGGGTTGACCGCGCTCGCTGCAATCCACGATATCTTCGATGATCGCTTCGAACTTGTCTTTCTCGGTCAGGTAGACGAGGTCCGGCTGATCATCGCGGATCATTGGTTTGTCGGTCGGGATGACGACAACCTCGAGCCCATAAATCTGCTGAAACTCGAATGCTTCGGTGTCAGCCGTGCCGGTCATGCCGGACAGGTTGTTGTACAGACGGAAGTAGTTCTGAAACGTAATCGACGCAACTGTCTGGTTCTCCTGCTTGATCGACACCCCTTCCTTGGCCTCGACGGCCTGGTGCAGGCCATCTCCCCAGCGACGCCCGGGCATCGTTCGCCCTGTGAACTCATCGACAATAACGACTTCGCCGTCCTTGACGATATAGTCCACGTCGAGCTGGTAAATCGCATGCGCCCGCAGTGCGGAATTCAGGTGATGCAGAAGGCGAATGTTGCCAGCGTCGTACAAGCTCTCACCTTCCGCCAGCAAACCAGCCTGGGCCATGAGCGCCTCGACTTTCATATGACCGTCTTCAGTCATGTAAGTCTGCTTCGCCTTCTCATCAACGGTGTAGTCACCGCGGGGCACGAGTCGACAGGCAGCGATTTTCTTACCGCCATCGACGAGTACGACGTCAGCATCGCGCTCCTCTGCAATACTGACCGCCTCCGAGAGCGTCATGACGTCAGGGGACTCACCGTCAGCCCCATCGACAGTAATGGTCTTGCCCTTCGGATCGACAAGCGTCACCCGGTTGGCGGGAATTTCGAAGTTCGAGGGCTCCTCGGTTTCTTCCTGTCGCTTGAGCTTCGGTATCTGCTTGTTGATCTGCGCGTAGAGATCGGTACTGGATTCGGCCGGACCCGAAATGATCAGCGGCGTGCGCGCTTCGTCGATGAGAATCGAGTCAACCTCGTCAACGATGGCAAAATTCAGCTTGCGCTGCGCCTTGTCTTCGGTCGCAAACGCCAGGTTGTCACGCAAATAGTCGAAGCCGAGCTCGTTATTGGTTGCGTAAGTAATGTCCGACGCGTAGGCGGCGCGCTTTTCTTCCTGGCTCTGGCCACTTTTCGAAACGCCAACGGTCAGGCCGAGAAACTCGTAAATCGGGCGCATCCAGTCGGCGTCGCGCTGCGCAAGGTATTCATTGACCGTGACGATATGAACGCCGTCGCGGCTGATGGCATTCAGGTAGGCCGGCAGCGTCGACATCAGCGTCTTGCCCTCACCCGTGCGCATTTCCGCGATATTGCCGTCATGCAAGACCATGCCGCCGATCAGCTGCACGTCGAATGGCCGCATGTGCAGGGTCCGCACTGCCGCTTCCCTGGCCACGGCAAAGACTTCCGGCAACAGGGCTTCGAGGGTCTCACCGCTGTCGTAGCGTTTCCTGAACTCCTCGGTCTTGGCCTTCAATGCGGCGTCGTCGAGCGCCTGCACGCCCTCCTCGAGGGCGTTGATCTTCTTGACGACTTTCGAATACTGACGCAGCAGGCGCTGGTTGCGGCTGCCAAAAATGCTTGTCAGGAATTTGGCCACTGAGGGCTCCCGGGTCCGGTAAGACAAAGGCCGCTATTCTAAGGTGTCGCGGCGCTATTTAGAATCGAATGTGCCGATTTATGGGCATTATTTGCGAACACAAGGACCCGAAGCGGATGCCTTTGACCCGGACCTTGGTGAAATCGGATTTGAGCGAGCTTACTTCGACGATTCGCGAATGAACTTGACCGGATTGACCCGGCTGCCATTGTGCAATACCTCGAAATGCAGGTTGGGCCCGGTCGCACGACCGGTTTCGCCCATGAGAGCAACGACCTGCCCCTTCTTGACCTCGTCTCCGACGGAGACCAGGTTTTCTGAGTTGTGTGCGTAGCGCGTCGAATAGCCGCTGCCGTGATTGAGCTCGACCATGATGCCGTAGCCATAGCGTTTGGCAGACCAGGTAACCACACCATCGGCAACGGCGACGATCTCGGCGCCCGCCTTGCCGGCAAAATCGACGCCGGTGTGATTGGCCGGCTTACCGGTAAACGGATCCGTACGCTTGCCAAAATAGGATGAGATCCAGCCGGCACCTACCGGGCGCCCCTGTGGATAGACGCGATCTTTCAGGTTCTGATTCATCAGAACACTTTCGAGAACATTGAGCTGGGCCTCACGATTATCGAGCTGATTACCCAGCGACTGCATTGCATCAACAACTTCGGGAACAGCGACATTGGATCCGGCCGCCATCGGCTCTTCCGGACCGCCCAGCGCGGGATCTGACTCGAAATCAAATTCCCCGTCATCGATATCCGCCATTTCTGTCAGGCGGCGACCAAGCGCATCCAGCCGGATCACGCGAGCATTCATTTGTGCAATGCGGATGGCAAGTGCGTCCAGCGTGTCCTCGTTGCCCTGGCGGATCTCGGCGATCTTGTCGCGCTGGTCCTGCAGTTCGCCGGTCAGGTCGGTGAGTTCATTCGTGCTGACGCCCGAACCGGTTTTCGCCGAATACCAGTATCCGCCGCCGAATCCCGCGCTGATCACGATGCCGACAAGTACAGCAATGCCCAGGCCGGCTTTGAAGCCAGACAGGTTTAACTGCCGGGGTTGACCGAACCCCTTGCCAAAAACCACAACATTCATCGAGCACGCCTCGAATGCGTTTCAACTGATAGTAGGACTCTCATGCAAGCCACGAATCTCGAGGCAAAGCCCCTGCGACCGCTTGTTCGCGTTATTATCAACTTGCAGTACCTGCTCACTTCGGTAGCCCCGCTGCCCTGGTAACCAACCCAGGACCGGTGGTTTTGCGTCCCCGCCTCACAGCGGGTTTGCCGTTATCGTGAGCAACAATATGCATAATGCCGGTTTTTATTACAAGGTCCCAATCCTGAACGGTGACCCCAGTCACTCGGGATGGGGAAAAAGCGCTACCTACGTCACATTTTCTATGGCCACAAAACAACTCGGAAATCTGCTGAATCCCAGTAATGACGGGGATTTGGCCGATATCGTCCGGCGCGCCCGCGAGATGGGCGAGCTGACGGATGTACTTGCCCGGGCGCTACCCGCGGAGCACGCCCAGAGCATCGTTGCCGCAAATGTGCGAGACGACGGCGAACTGGTCGTTATTGCGGCCACGTCTGCCTGGGCGAGCCGGCTCCGCTACGAGGCCGACACATTGCTCGAGGCCGCCCAGTCAGTGGGTATAAAAGCCCATATCTGTCGAATACGCGTCAGCCAGGGCTGACCCCACCCCAACACCAGTCTGACCGCGGCGTCGAGCGCGCGGGAATCTCAGTCGCTCGGACAGCTGCTTCGCAAACTCGCTTGGTGAGACACCCCCGCACTCACCGCCGCTGCCCCTCCATACTGCGTGAGGCAAGTGGACGAGATGTTTGCCGGCGAGACATCAAGCGAGCGCAGCGAGACAGTCCGCCGGTAAATATGTCGGCCGCTTGCCTCAAGGACGCCATCGATCGACGCCGCGGTCAGACCGGTGGGTAATGGGAGAGGGGTGGTGGTTTCGAGATTACGCGTACGCGGGTGTTGCGTAAGAGATCGGCGCTTTCTTCGGATCGGCGAACGTCACTTCTTCGTAGCTCGATTGGTCCGCGAGCATCGCGCGCAGCAGACGATTATTGAGCTCGTGCCCGGACTTGTAGGCTCGCAGTTCCCCGATAAGACCCCGCCCCAGTAAATAAACGTCGCCGATGGCATCGAGAATTTTGTGAATCACGAATTCGTTGGCGTAGCGCAGGCCATCTTCATTGAGGATCCGATAGTCGTCGAGCACGATAGCGTTATCCATGCTGCCGCCGAGCGTAAGATTCAGCTCGCGCAAAGCCTCGACATCGCGCAGGAAACAGAAGGTCCGTGCACGGCTCACTTCTTTCAGAAAGGATGTCGAAGAAAAATCGATCGTTGCTTTCTGGCTGATCTTATTAAAGACCGGGTGATTGAAATAGACTTCGAAGTTGACTTTGAAGCCATTGAAAGGAACGAACTCTGCCCATTTGTCGCCGTCCTCCACACGAATCTTCTTTTTAATGCGTATGAATTTTTTCGCGGCATTTTGTTCTTCGATACCGGCGGACTGAAGCAGAAACACAAACGGTCCGGCGCTGCCATCCATGATCGGAACTTCCGGTGCCGACAGGTCGATATGCAGGTTGTCGATACCGAGCCCTGCCAGCGCAGACATCAGGTGTTCGACAGTCGCGACCTTTACGTTGTCCTTGATGAGCGTCGTGCCCAGCATTGTTTCTCCCACAAGACGAGGGTCTGCCGGGATATCGACGGGATGATCGAGATCGATGCGACGAAACGTGATTCCGGAATTCTCTGCGGCCGGGCGCAACGTCATATAAACCTTGTCGCCTGAATGCAGCCCGACTCCGGTCGCACGGATCGTGGTCTTGAGGGTGCGTTGTCTCAGCATGGCGCGGGAAAGATTATCATAGGAATGAAAAACTCTTCAAGAATTCAATGTCTTAGAGAACTGCCTTCCCGCTTTGGCCCGGTCTATGGGGCCGCGGGCAGGAAGGGTGCCGGCCCGGAGTCACCCGGGCCGGCAAAGCGGAGGATAGATCCCGGCGGCGAGTGAGTAGCACCGCCGGTCCAGGCCTTCTTTGCTCAGTCGGCCTGGCGCCGCAGGAACGCCGGAATATCCAGCAGTTCTTCCTGCAGCCCCGATCCTTCCAGGCCATCACCAACGGCGCGTTTGCGCTGCACGGTCGGCTTGTCCAGCGTGTGGTAGTTCGGCTCTGCCTGCGCAGCCGGGCGACGCACGATGCGCATTGGCGATTCAGCGTTGGCCGCCTGCTTTCCGAGGCCTGTCGCAACGACTGTGACGCGTATCTTGTCCGTCATTTCCGGGTCGATCACGGTGCCAACCACCACGGTTGCATTCTCCGAAGCGAACTCCTTGATTGTATTGCCGACTTCCTGGAATTCTCCAATGGACAAATCCATGCCCGCCGTAACGTTGACGAGAATGCCGTTGGCGCCAGCCAGGTTTATGTCTTCGAGCAGCGGACTGGATACGGCGGCCTCGGCCGCTTCGCGCGCGCGATCTTCGCCCGACGACACGCCGGACCCCATCATTGCCATTCCCATCTCCGCCATGACCGTGCGTACATCCGCGAAGTCGACGTTAATGAGACCAGGCCTCGTGATGAGCTCAGCGATGCCCTGCACTGCGCCCTGCAATACCTGGTTCGCCGCACGAAATGCATCCAGCAAGGTTGTTTCGCCGCCCAGCACAGTCAACAGCTTCTCGTTCGGTATCGTGATCAAAGAGTCAACGTATTTGCCGAGTTCGCCGATGCCATGCTCTGCGATCTGCAGCCGCTTGTTACCTTCCATCAGGAACGGTTTGGTCACTACTGCCACTGTCAAAATGCCAAGTTCCTTGGCAACCTGCGCCACGATCGGCGCGGCACCTGTGCCGGTGCCGCCGCCCATACCGGCCGTGATGAACAACATGTCCGCACCCTCGATGACTTCGAGTATACGGTCACGGTCCTCCATTGCGGCCTGGCGGCCGATATCGGGATCGGCGCCGGCCCCGAGTCCTTTCGTGATGTTGCAACCAATCTGCAACGAGGTTCGCACGCGCGCTCCTTTGAGCGCCTGCGAATCCGTGTTGGCACAAATAAAATCGACACCTTCGATGCCGGTATCGACCATGTGCCCAACGGCATTGCCACCGCCGCCACCGACACCGATGACCTTGATGACCGCAGTCGAGCTATGCGCATCCATTAATTCAAACATTGAGTCTTCCTCCGCTTGTTTACTTTCCCTGTGGGGTACTCACTGAACCCCGTTTTTAAAAATGGCCCTGGAACCACGACTTCATGCGGTCCCACACCTCACCCAAATTGCCGCCGATCGGCGTACTGCGCCGATCGCGTCGCGACAGATTTTCATTGCCGTACAAAAGCAGCCCGACGCCAGTGGCATAGATCGGATTGCGAATGACGTCCATCAGCCCTTCAACGTACTGCGGCGTCCCCAGCCGGACCGGCATATGAAATACTTCTTCAGCCAATTCGACTGCGCCTTCCATCTTTGCGCTGCCGCCCGTAATGACGACGCCAGCGGCGATAAGCTCTTCAAAACCGCTTCTGCGCAATTCATCGCGTACCAAACCGAAGAGCTCTTCATACCGGGGCTCCACGATTTCGGCGAGCGTCTGGCGGGCAAGCCGTCGCGGGGGGCGTTCACCAACACTCGGTACCTCGATGGTCTCGTCCGGATTTGCCAGTTGCGACAGCGCGCAGGCGTACTTGATCTTGATCTCCTCGGCGTACTGCGTCGGCGTACGCATCGACACGGCAATGTCGTTGGTCACCTGGTCGCCCGCGATCGGAATAACGGCGGTGTGTTGAATGGCTCCGCCGAGGAACACCGCGATATCTGTCGTGCCTCCACCGATGTCGACAATGCAGGAACCGAGCTCTTTCTCGTCGTCAGTCAACACGGAATAACTGGAAGCAAGTTGCTCGAGAACAATGTCGTCGACCTCAAGTCCGCAACGCTGCACGCACTTGACGATGTTTTGCGCGGCACTTTCAGCACCGGTCACCATGTGCACTTTTGCCTCCAGCCGCACACCGGACATTCCGATCGGCTCACGAATGCCTTCCTGGTTATCAATGACGAATTCCTGCGGGAGGATGTGCAGGATTTTTTGATCAGCCGGAATTGCGACGGCGCGCGCCGCATCGATGACTCTGTCGACATCGCTGGAACTCACTTCTTTATCGCGAATAGCGACAATGCCGTGCGAGTTGAGGCTGCGTACGTGGCTACCGGCAATCCCGGTATAGACCGAATGAATATCACAACCGGCCATGAGTTCGGCCTCTTCCACCGCACGCTGAATCGAGTGAACCGTCGACTCGATGTTTACAACAACGCCTTTCTTGAGACCGCGCGACGGATGCGAGCCGATGCCAACAACCTCGATGTTGCCGTCGTCATTCAGCTCTCCGACGATCGCAACGACCTTTGACGTGCCAACGTCCAGGCCGACAATCAGGTTCTTGTCAGGACGCTTGCTCATTCAGTCCGTACCCCTGGCTACCAGCATTTTCCGCTCGGCCCGCTGCGGATCGGTGAGCGGAGTGTCAGGTCCGCCGTTCCAGCCGATCGTGAAGCCGTTTCCATAGCGCATGTCGACGTAGTCGATTTCCCTGGCATGCCCCGTGATGATGTCGGTAACGACACCGAGGAACAGATCTGTGCGCTCAGCAACATTGCGACGCCCAAGGCGCACTTCGATGCCATTATTCAATGTCATCTCCCAGGAGCCGCGGGCATCCAGTTGCACGCGGCGTAAATCGAGGCCGACGGGGATCAGCTGGTCACGCACAGCCAGGTAGCGAGTCGCGACCTCGGCCGAACGTTCATCCGGCCCACTGAGCCTTGGCAGCTCGGCCGGTATGTGCCGGGCAGCGGCTACGAACAGCTCACCGCGCTTATTAAGCAGCCCGCTCTCACCCCAAATGGCGGCCGGCACCTGTTCAGTTACCGTGATCGATATGCGGCTTGGCCAGCGGCGCGCCACCCTCGCCTGATCGATCCATGGCAGTGCCACGACGCGATCCTGAATTCGATCCAGGTCGGCGCCGACAAATCCCTCGTCAATTTCCTCGCTGATCGCCTCTTCTATCTGCAGTGCGCTTACGCGCTGGAACGGGCCGCTGATTTCAATGGACGAAATCGTTCGATCCAGCATCGCCAGGCTCAGCTCGTAGGTTCCGAAAACGATTCCGACCGCAATCAACGGCGCAACGATATGGCCGAGTCGAATGGTTGGCAGCTTTATCTGTTTCGCCATTTTTGGTTTGCGACGCCTGGCTTGTTTACGAACCATGTGCTGCCACCTCCATCGTTTCGACCGCCTGCTTGTCGCGGAAACTCGTCTCGAGGATTCGCCAGCAAAGCTCGTCAAAGTCGATGCCATCTTTCTTAGCTGCCATAGGTACAAGGCTGTGACTGGTCATCCCTGGAACTGTGTTCACTTCGAGTACCAGCGGCAGACGATCATCACCTGCCATAAAATCCACTCGGCCCCACCCCGTGCAGCCGAGTTTGTTGAACGCCGCAACCGCGAGATCCGCATAACTTTGCTCCTCCGCATCGCTCGAGGTGCCGCGACAGATGTACTCGGTTCGGTCGGATTCATACTTCGCGCGGTAGTCGTAGAACACGCGCGGGGTCACGATTCGAATGCTCGGCAGTGCGCGTCCCTGCAACACTCCAACGGTAAATTCGTCACCCGTAACGCACGTTTCGAGCAGGGCTTCCGCGTCATACTGCAATGCAAGATCGACGGCATCGTTCAGCTCGGCCCTTTCAAAGATTTTCGACATGCCGACGCTGGAACCCTGCCCTGACGGCTTGATGACGAGCGGAAAACCCAGTCGCTCGGCAGCCAGTGATGCATCTGCATGTGAACGAATCGCGGCGTAGTCAGGTGTCGGAATGTCGCAGGCACGAAACAGGTGCTTGCTTCTTACCTTGTCCATTGCAAGCGCTGACGCCATAACACCACTGCCCGTATAGGGAATATCGAGCCACTGCAATGCTCCCTGCAGCGCGCCATCCTCACCGCCCGGTCCATGCAATGCGATCCACACACGATCGAAGCCGGCATTGGCAAACTTCGCCATCGTCTTTTCAGCCGGATCCCAGGCATGCGCGTCGACACCTCTAGATTTCAGGGCTTTCAGCACCGCTGCGCCGGTATCCAGCGATATTTCTCGTTCGCTCGAAAGGCCGCCCAGCATTACGGCAACACGGCCAAAATCATCGGCAGTTGCGACGACGTGACGTTGCTCATGACGTGTCGTTGCATCAATCATGTTCGCGCCTCACCGACGATGCGCACTTCGTGCGTCAGGCTTACACCGTGTACAGCGAGCACTGTCTCGCGGACGTGTTCGATGAGTTCTTCGATATCACTCGCTGACGCGTCAGAGCGATTGATAATGAAATTTGCATGCTTGGTTGATACTTCTGCGCCGCCAATGCGATGCCCCTTGAGACCTGCGGTTTCTATCAGTCTCGCCGCGTAATCACCGGGTGGATTGCGAAACACCGAGCCACAGCTCGGCAAGCCCAGTGGCTGTGTTGCTCGACGGCGCTCAAGCATGGTCCTCATTTCCTCCATGCTTGGCGCGACATCGGGATCAAAGCGGAAGTTGGCTTCCAGGAACCATTCGTTCGCAGGGCCTTTCACGCTGCGATAAGCGACGGTGTAGTCCTGCGGAGTCCGTTCATGCAGTTCACCGCTGCGATCGATCGTCTTCACGAACTCGACCCGCTCCCACGTTTCGCCGCCGTGTGCACCCGCGTTCATGGCCAGCGCGCCGCCGACGGTTCCCGGAATCCCGGCGAAAAACTCGGACGGTCCAAGCTGCCAGCGAATGCACTGCCGGGCCAGCTGAGTGCAGGGAACGCCGGCACCGGCCCTGACACGCTGATCACCGACACGTTCGATGTGCCTTAATATCTTTGTCGCAGAAACCACAACGCCCGGAAGGCCGCCGTCGCGAACCAGCAGGTTGCTGCCAACGCCGAGCCAGAACAAGGGGGTGTCCGCGTCGAGTTCTGCCAGGAAACCTGCAAGGTCATCGATGCTCGCTGGAATGAAAAACGTTTCGGCCGCGCCGCCGGCTCGCCACGACGTATGGCGACTCATCGGCTCGTCATATCGAATCTCACCGTGCACTTCGAGGTCCCTTGCCGCGGCCATCATGAGTGCACCTTTAGCGAAGGACCTTTGCCAAGAAGTTCGGGCAGGCCGCTCGCATAAGCGCCGATGTCGCCGGCACCCATCGTCAGCACCAGGTCGCCTTCGACGAGCAGGTCTTCTAGAACCGGAAGAAGATCGTCGAGCGATTCCACGAATACGGGTTCAACGGCGCCGCGTGTCCGAATCGCACGGGCCATGGTACGACCATCAGCGCCGGCGATCGGGTCTTCGCCGGCCGCATAGACGTCCAGCAGAATCAGGACATCGGCTTCCGACAGCACGGTTGCGAAATCGTCCATGAGGTCGCGCGTGCGCGTATAGCGGTGAGGCTGGAAAATCAACACGATGCGCTTTTCCGGCCAGCCTGTTTTTGCCGCGTCCAGTGTCGCCGCTATTTCGGTCGGATGATGACCATAATCGTCGACCAGCAGTACCTTGCCAACCGCTGTCTTGATTTCGCCCAGGTTCTGGAAGCGCCGGTCGATCCCTTCGAATTTTTCAAGGGCACGAACGACAGCCTCGTCACCTACTTGCAACTCGTCTGCCACTGCGATCGCGGCAAGCGCATTGCGCACGTTGTGCATGCCGGGCAACATCAGGCTTACATGCAGGACCGGGGACATTGCGTCAGCTGTATCCTCATGCGACGGTCCGACTGCGGAGGTACGTTTTTGCCGAATGACGTCGAACTCCGAGCGGGCTGCGTCGAAGCTAATGTTCACGGCCTGTACGTCTGCGCCATCGTCAACTCCGTAGGTCGTCACGGACCGTCCGATATCCGCGAGAATGTCGTTAACCCCGGGGTCATCGCTGCAAACGACAGCCAGCCCGTAAAACGGCAGGTTGTGCAGGAACTCGATGAAACCACTCTTGAGTTTTTCGATATCCCCGTCGTAGGTCGACATATGGTCAGCATCAATGTTGGTCACGACAGCCAGCATCGGCTTCAGGTGCACGAATGAAGCATCACTTTCGTCCGCTTCTGCGACGAGGTAATCGCCCTGGCCGAGGCTCGCGTTAGCATCAGCACTCTTGAGCCTGCCGCCGATCACAAAAGTTGGATCGAGACCGCCTTCGGCAAGGACGCTCGCAACAAGACTCGTCGTCGTTGTTTTGCCATGAGTTCCGGCGACCGCGATCGAATACCGGAAGCGCATCAACTCCGCGAGCATTTCCGCGCGGCTGACAACCGGCATGAGCTGCTCTCTTGCTGCCGCCACTTCGGGATTGGTTTCATCGACCGCGCTGGAGACGACTACGGCGTCGGCATCGCGAATGTTGTCAGCAGCGTGGCCGATGAATACGGTGGCGCCCTGATTCTCAAGGCGCCGTGTCTGTTTGTTGCGTTTGAGGTCTGAGCCCTGCACGGCGTAGCCGAGGCTCAGCATGACCTCGGCAATGCCTGACATGCCGGAACCGCCGATGCCGACAAAGTGCACGCAGTGAATTCGTCGCATGCGCTTTATCATGCGGTTGTCCCCAGCCATGGCGGGCATGGATGCATTCGGCGGCTCATGCCAGCCCCCCCGCCTGTTGCAGGCACAGCTCGGTGATCCGATGCAGCGCGTTCGGGGCGGCCAGCGCGCGCGCCTTTTGAGCGCGTTCCAGCAGGGCTTCGCGGGATTGCAGCCACTCTCGAAGCAGCGCCGCCAGCAGCGCTGGTGTGAGCTCGGATTCCTGGATGATTGTGGCAGCACCTGCCCGTGTCATCGGCCCCGCATTCGCAGTTTGGTGATCATCAACAGCCGCCGGGTACGGCACGAAAAGCGCCGGCAGCCCGGCCGCACAGAGTTCGGCAATTGTCAGGGCGCCAGCCCGACAAACCACGAGGTCGGCCCAGGCGTAGGCCGCGGCCATGTCCTCGATAAAGGGCAGCAGCTCTACGTCAATGCCGGAACTGGCATAGGCTTCTGTGGCCGTGTCGAGCGTGCGCTCACCGCACTGGTGGCGAACGACCGGCCGAAGCTCGGCGGCGATCTGAGCGAGCGCCGCGGGAACCGTTCGGTTCAACGCCAGTGCGCCCTGGCTGCCACCGAGCACCAGCAGCCGAAGCGGGCCCTGTCGCGTGCCATAACGCTCAGCCGGCGCCGCTATGGCAGCAATGTCTTCGCGGACCGGGTTGCCCACCGTTTCCGCGTTGACAGAGGAATTAAAACTGCCCGGGAAGGCTTGCAGCACAACCCGGGCAAGACGCGCCAGAAGACGGTTAGTCAGTCCCGCAGCAGCATTCTGCTCGTGGATCACGAGCGGTCGTCGCGTCAGCCAGGCAGCAACGCCGCCGGGACCGCTGACGAATCCACCCATGCCGAGCACCGCTGCGGGACGGCGACGAAGAATGACGCCGAGCGACTGCAACAGTGCCCAGCAAATTTGTAACGGCGCGATCAAGAGTGCGAGTACACCCTTGCGCCGCAGGCCCTTCACGCTGATCCATTCGATATCGATACCGGCCGCCGGCACGACACGAGACTCAAGACCACGGTGCGTTCCGAGCCACACGACATCACGCGAACTGGCCTGCAGCGCGCGTGCGACGGCGAGCGCCGGATAGACATGTCCACCGGTACCACCTGCCATTACGAGAATTGGTCGCGTGCTCATTTTCTGCGACCCCGCTTGCGGTTGACCGGCTTCGCGTCAACGGCCAACTCGTGATGGATACGCAGCAACAGGCCGATACAGATCATCGTTATGATCAGGCTGCTGCGGCCATAGCTGATCAACGGCAGCGTCAGGCCCTTCGTCGGCAACAAACCCATGTTCACGCCCACGTTGATAAATGCCTGCAGCCCCAACCACGTTGCAAGGCCGATCGCGATATACGCTTCGAAAAAGCGCTCTGCACTCGCTGCCCGCACGGCGAGTTTAAAAACACGCCAGAGCAGAGCAAGGAACAGCGCAATCAAGACCAGGGATCCTGCCAGACCGAACTCTTCCGCAAATACGGCAAAGACAAAATCGGTGTGCGCTTCGGGCAGGTAGAACAGTTTTTGCACACTGTCGCCGAGGCCGACTCCAAACCACTCACCGCGTCCGATTGCGATGAGCGACTGCGTCAGCTGGAATCCGGAGTCATAAGGATCCGCCCATGGGTCCAGGAATCCGGTAAGACGCTTCATACGATACGGCGACGTAATTGCAAGGGTCGCCATGCCGATCACAGCGGCCGAAAAGAACACCAGGAAATCCCGGAGGCGTGCGCCGGCGACAAACAGCATGACGAGTGCCGTGGCGAGGAGTACCAGCGCTGCGCCGAAATCAGGCTCTTTCAGCAACAGGACACAGGCCAGTGTCAGTACCAGCATCGGCCGAAGGAAGCCGACGAATTCTTCCCGCAAAGACTTGCTACGGCGGACAAGATAGCCGGCCAGGTAGAGCAGTAAGCAGAGGCGCGCCGGCTCTGACACCTGCAGGTTCATGAAGCCAATGCGCATCCAGCGAGTGCTGCCGTTAACTTCGTAGCCAATACCGGGAACGAGCACCAGGACCAGCAGCGCCAAGCCGGCGAGCAACAGCAACGGCCCCAGCGTCTGCCATACCTGCATTGGTATGAACAGGCAGATGCCACCGGCCACTGCGCCGATCGCCGCTGCCAGCAGCTGCCGCTGTATGTAGAAGAACGGGTTGCCAACGGCATTCTCCGAGATCGAAATCGAGGCCGAGGCCAGGATCACGAACCCGCCAAGCAGGAGAGCCAGCACGATCGTCAGCAGAACTGAATCGATCTTCAGCTCGGTCTTCAGACGGGCCGGAAACGGCATTGTTGCGGTACGAGTGCTCATGGTTTTAACGCCCGCACGGCTTCACAAAACGCGTCGCCTCGCGCCATGTAATTCCGGAACTGATCGAAACTTGCGCAGGCGGGCGCAAGCAGCACGGTGTCGTCGGAAGCAGCACAGGAGGCAGCCAGCTGCACAGCGGCAGGCATGTCTTCGGCAAAAAGGACAGGCATGACGGTGTCGAGCGCCGCGGCAATTTCTTCCGCGTCGGTTCCAAGCAGAACCGTGCCGCGTAATTTTCCGTCGAGCGCCTTGGCAAGCTCGCGGAAGTCGCCGCCCTTGCCCTCGCCGCCGGCAATCAAGACCAGCATGCCATCGACGGAATTGATGGACGCCACGGCGGCGGCGACATTGGTCGCTTTGGAATCATTGATATAGTCAACGGCACCCACACGAGCCACAAACTGCATGCGATGCGGCAAACCCGGAAATTCGGCGAGTACCTGCAGCATGGCCGGCAGGGCAAGTCCAATCAGTTCGCCGGCAGCCAATGCCGCCAGCGCATTGAGCTGGTTATGCACGCCGTACATGGCAAGATCGTTAGCCGAAATGAGCAGCGCATCACCGCGCGCGAGAAACGTCTCGCCATCCTCTGTACGCAGGCCAAACTGGTTCTCGGCCGGCTCATCAGCACCGAAGCTGATCACACGCTTGCAATGCCGAGTGTGCTTCGCAGCTTTCGCATCAGAGCGGTTAATCACGGCCGCCTTCGCCTCGCGGTAGATGCGGTACTTCGATTTGCGGTATTCAGCCTCGTCTGTGTGCCAGTCGAGATGGTCGGGTGACACATTGAGAAGCACGGCAACAGAAGCTGGCAGTGTCTGCGTCCTGTGCAGCTGGAAGCTAGACAGTTCGAGTATGTAAAGCTGTGGCGTCGGATGGTCAAGAAGGTCGAGCGCGGGCTCGCCGAGATTGCCGCCGGCCAGGGAATCACGGCCATCTGCCCGGCACATGAGGTGAATCAATGTTGTTACCGTGCTCTTGCCATTGGAGCCCGTGACGGCAACGAACGGCACCTTTGTCGCGCGCGCGAACAGTTCGATGTCGGAAACGACCTCAACGCGCTTTTTGCGCGCTTCTGCAAGCAGCGGGTGACGATCCGAAATGCCGGGCGAAGCAATGATGCGCGCAACGCCGGTGGGCAGCTTCACATCGCCGAGCAGGACCTCGGCATCCGGCCAGACTTCACCAAGTTCCTTGATGCCGGGTGGTTCTGCGCGACTGTCAAAAAACATTGCGTCGAGATCGCCTCTCCTGAGGTAGCGAGCGATCGAAAGGCCCGTCGCACCGATCCCTACAACCAGGTCTTTATGCGCTGTTGCCCGTGCCGCAGTCATCGTATTTTCAGACTCGCGAGACCGATCAACACGAGGATGACCGTGATAATCCAGAACCGAACTATGACCTTGGGCTCGGCCCAGCCTTTCAGTTCGAAGTGATGGTGCAGCGGCGCCATGCGAAAAACGCGTTTGCCGGTTAGTTTGAACGAGGCGACCTGGATGATGACGGACAGCGTTTCGACAACGAATACCCCACCCATGATCGCGAGCACGATTTCCTGGCGCACAACGACCGCGACGACACCGAGCGCAGCGCCGAGCGACAGCGCGCCGATATCGCCCATGAATACCTGTGCCGGGTAGGTGTTGAACCACAGGAAGCCAAGGCCGGCACCCGCCAGCGCAGTACAGAAAACCAGAATCTCGCCCGTGCCGGCAACGTAGGGTATGCCCAGGTATCCCGAGAAATTGATGTTGCCAGTGACGTAGGCAAAAATACCCAGCGCGCCGCCGACGAGGACGGTCGGCATGATAGCGAGACCGTCGAGGCCATCAGTAAGATTGACTGCGTTACTGAAGCCGACAATAAAAAAGTACGTTACAACAACCTGAAAAAGCCCTAAGGGGATAGCCAGATCCTTGAAATACGGAATCAATAATGAGGTTTGCACCTCATCGGTTGCCGTAACGTACAGAGCAATGGCGGCAATAAGAGCCGCGCTAGACTGCCAGAAGAGTTTCTGCTTCGCCGAAATACCGGCGGGGTCCTGCAATATGAGTTTCTTGTAGTCATCGACATAGCCGATGACGCCGAAAGCCAGCGTGACAAACAACACGATCCAGACGTAAACGTTTTCCAGATCTGCCCACAGCACGGTACTGACGGCAATTGCGGTCAGAATCAGCGCGCCGCCCATGGTCGGCGTTCCTGCCTTGAGCAGGTGCGTGTCCGGGCCATCTTCACGGACCGGCTGACCGATCTGGTTCACACTCAGGCGCTTGATCATTCGCGGGCCGATAATGAACGATAAGAGCAGCGCCGTTAGCGCACCGAGAATCGCGCGCATCGTCAGGTAATTGAATACGTTGAAACCCGATTCGAACTGCGCGAGATATTGCGTGAGATAGAGCAGCATGATCAGGCCTCTCTTCTCACGGGTTCGACTTCCCGTAGCGCGTCGACGACACGCTCCATGTGCATCGATCGCGATCCTTTCACAAGCACATTGACGGAACTACTGAGCTTCTGACTCAACTCGTCGACGAGCGCATCAATGCTGCCGTACCAGCTTGCATGCTCGCCAAACCCCTCGACCGTGTTGCGTGACAAATCGCCGAGTCCGAACAGGCGATCGATACCGCAGGCGCGCGCCGCCTCGCCGACCTCGCGGTGCAATGCCGCGGCATCGGATCCCAATTCTTTCATGTCGCCAAGCACGAGCCAGCTCTCGCCGGAAAGTTGCGACAGGAACTCTGCTGCCGCGATCACAGAGAGCGGGTTTGCGTTGTAGCTATCGTCGAAAAGTGTCGCACCGTTAGCACCCTGCAAAGCCTGCAAACGGCCGCTTACCGGGCTGACGCCTTCGAGCGCCTTTTTGATCTGTGTCGCATCGATTCCGAGCGAGAAGGCAACGGCGGCAGCCGCGCAGGCATTTCTTACATTGTGCAAGCCGGCAAGCGGCAGACATATGTCAAGCTCTCCACTCGGCAGGTGCAGGCGAAACTGCGATTGCTCGCCGCTGGCAACGACCTCGTCGGCGTAGACATCTGCCGACGCGCTGCGACCGAAGCTGAGCATACGAATGTCTGCAACCAGTGCAGACCAGTAATCGAAGTAAGCGTCATCGGCATTCAGAACCGCGGTCTTTGGCCGATCCGGGTTCTGCAGGATCTCGCCTTTGGCTCGCGCAACGCCGTCTATCGACCCAAAACCCTCGAGATGCGCAGCGGCCGCATTAGTGATAACGACGATGTCAGGATTCGCGAGCGCAGTCAGGTATTCAATTTCACCGGCATGGTTAGCTCCCATTTCGAAAACTGCGAAACGATGATTGTCTTTTATCCTCGCCAGCATCAGCGGCACGCCGATATCGTTATTCAGGTTCCCCTGGGTCGCCAGGGTTGGTGCCTGCTGTGACAGGCAGGCCTTAACCAACTCTTTCAGGGTCGTCTTGCCATTGCTGCCGGTGATACCAATTACGGTCACATCGTGCTGCTTGCGCCACGCTGCGCCAAAGTTCCCCAATGCCCGACGCGTATCATTCACTTTGATTTGCGCAATATTCGCGTCGACGAGACGAGACACTACCGCGCCCGCGGCGCCAAGCTCTTGCGCCGTATCAAGGTAGTCACTGCCGTCGAAGTTCGGACCCTCGAGCGCAAAGAACAACTCGTCGCTGCGCAGCGTGCGTGTATCAGTGCTTATGCCGGCGAAGGTGCGATCCTCACCATGCAGTGCGCCGTTCATGCTCTTTGCCGCGGCGCCCAACGATGCAATCATTGCGCGCTCCCTTTTGCGCTGGCAACAAGCGCGGCTTCTGCCACTGCGTAGTCCGAAAACGGACGACGCACTTTGCCCAACTGCTGGTAGGCTTCATGGCCTTTACCAGCAATCAGCACAATATCGGCGTCGCTTGCCTGGCTAACTACCCAGGCGATAGCCGCAGCGCGGTCCTCTATGACCGTTGCCCGTTGTGGCCGTGCGAGTCCCGACACTATCGAGTCGATAATCTGTCCGGGTTCTTCCGTTCTCGGATTGTCGTTCGTGATTACGACACGATCAGCCAGCCGCTCTGCCGCCCTCGCCATCAGCGGGCGCTTGCCTACATCGCGATCTCCGCCGCAGCCGAAAACGCACCACAGCTTGCCGCGACAATGCGCACGCAGCGCACGCAGCGTTACTTCGAGGGCAATCGGCGTGTGCGCGTAGTCGACATAAACTGCGGCACCTTCCGCCGCGACGCGCTGCATGCGTCCTGGCGGTGCATGCACTTGTGACAACGCATCGCAAGCCGCGTCCAGTGAAACGCCCTGCTGCAACATCAGGGCAAGAACGAGCGCTGCATTTGCAACGTTGAAATCACCCGGTAAAGGCAGGCTGAAACGTCCGTCACCCCATGAGCTGACAAAGCCAACATCAGATCCCAGCCCGCGCGCGACGACCGAACGTACGAATACATAAGGCCTGCCGTTGGCAACTCGGTCAAATTTCGTCGAGACTGTGACGACTTCCTGTCCGCAGCGAGCCGCCAGCTGAGTGCCAAATTCCGAATCGAGGTTGATGATTCGATTCCGGGTATCCGACTCAATGAACAAGCGTGCCTTAGCTTCGAAATAGTCCCGCATGTCAGAGTGATAATCGAGGTGATCGCGCGTCAGGTTTGTAAACAAGGCCGCCTCGAACCGCACACCATCGACGCGTCCCTGTGACAGGGCATGAGAAGAAACCTCGATCGCGGCATAAGCTGCGCCCTGCTCTACGAATTTTGCGAGCCGGCCGTGCAGCTCTACAGCGCCCGGTGTCGTCATGCTTTGTGCATTCTCAATTGTGTCGACGCCGTATCCCAGCGTACCGAGATAGCCGCAGCTCTCACCCAATAGCCGGGCACATTGCGCGATGAGCCACGCCACCGTGGTCTTGCCGTTGGTTCCCGTGACGCCAATGACGCCGAGTGCTTGCGATGGCCAGCCGTAAAAGCGATTGGCTATTTCGCCGAGCTTCGTGCCAAGACCTTCGATCGCAATCATCGGCACACCGATGCTCGCTGGCATCACGGATGTCGACGCGTCGTAGGCAACCGCGCTGACGCCCGCCGCTTTCGCATCCGCCATGTAGTCGAGACCGTGGCTGCTGATGCCCTGACAGGCGAGGAAAAGAAAACCTTCGCCAAGCTGGCGGCTGTCGCTCGCAATCCCGTGTATCGGTATGGGCGGCGCATCCGCGTAGTCCTGCAGCAGTTCGGCGAGGGTCGGCATTGAGGGCAGATGTTCGGCGGGCATGCTCATCGACCCAAGGTCCGATTCGCCATTGCCTGCAGCGCGTCGCCCGAATCGCGTGCCGGCAATGCATCGGGTGCTACCGCCAACAGGCGGAGCGACTCGGCCATGACGTCGGCAAACACGGGCGCCGCAACGTCGCTGCCATAGTAAAGTTCGCCACGCGGCTCATCGATCACGACGACCGTTGCCAGTCGTGGATCGCTGGCGGGCGCTAGGCCGGCAAAAATCGAGATATACTTGTCTTTCGAATAACCGCCTGTCGCAAATTTCCATGCCGTGCCGGTCTTGCCGGCGATGCGATAGCCGTCGACTGAAGCCTTGGTACCGGTGCCGCCAGGCCGGACTACTTCTTCAAGCATGCGTCGCACCGAGGCGGCGGTCTCCTCCGAAATCACCTGTCGACCATCGTTCGGTTGTTCAAGGCGCACCAGCGAGATCGGCCGCAGGACGCCGTCATCGCCGATGACGGCATAGGCCTGCGCGAGCTGTAGCGGCGTGACGGACACTCCGTAGCCGTACGCAAGCGTCGCCTGGCTGATGGGCTGCCAGTGACTGAAATGCGTCAGCATTCCTGCTGACTCACCCGGGAATCCGCTCGTGGTCAGCGCACCAAAACCAAATTGCGTCATGGTGTCCCAGAGTTGATCCGGCTCCAGAGTCATTGCGAGTTTCGTGATACCGACATTGCTGGAGCGTGCGAGTATCGTTGTCAGGCTCACGCGACCGAGGTTGCGACTGTCTTCTATTCTTTTTGCACCTACCGTCACGAAACCAGGCGCAGTATTGACAGTGCTGCCCGGCCGGTACTGGCCACTCTCGAGCGCGGCCGCAACGACGAGCGGCTTGATGCTGGAGCCGGGTTCGAAAATATCCGTAATCGCGCGATTGCGATAGCGCGCCGCCGCAAACTGTGAGCGGTCATTCGGGTTGTAGGTTGGCTGGTTGACCATCGCCAGCACTTCGCCAGTCTTTACATCCAGCACGACGATCGAACCCGAGCGCGCTTCATAGGACTTGATGGCAGCTTTAAGTGATCGATAGGCAAGGTATTGCAGCCGCAGGTCGATGCTGGTTGCCAGGTCCTTGCCATGATGTGCCGGCCGGATGCTTTCCACATTCTCAATCGAACGGCCGAGTCGGTCTTTCAGAACGCGCTTTGCGCCTGACTCGCCTGCGAGCCAATGGTTGAATGCGAGCTCAAGACCTTCCTGCCCTTCATCGTCAATATTTGTAAAACCAATCAGGTGGCCCGTGACTTCCGACGCCGGGTAATAGCGGCGGTATTCCCGCTGCACGTTGATGCCGGGCAAATTCAGCGCCAGCACCTGTTCCGCCTGCTCCGGGTTGAGGTGCCGCTTCAGGTAGAGAAACTCCTTGTCCATGCTGCGTGTAATGCGGCGCATCAGCGTTTGCGGCTCAACCTCCAGCGCACGCGCCAGCCGCGGGATGTCGTCCAGGGCCGAAGCAAACTCCTTCGGATTCACCCAGATGCTGTCAACCGGCGTACTGATTGCGAGTGGCTCGCCATTTCGATCGCTGATCGTGCCGCGATGAGCCGAAATTCTCTCGGTTCGCAAATGACGCGTATCGGCCTGCTGATTCAGAAATTCCGTATCGAGCACCTGCAGATGTACGGCACGCGCGACCAACGTTGCTGCCACGAGCCCAAAGAACGCCAGTACCAGCATCACGCGTCCGACGAAGCGTCGTTCAGTTTTCTGTTTTGTTTCTGCGCCGCGTGTCATTTGCGTTCAATCACAAAAATTTCGCTGGCCTCAGGTCGAACAAGAGCAAGGTCCTCGGTTGCGACCTGCTCTATTCGTGCATGTTGAGCCCAGGTGCTTTGTTCGATCTGCAACTGACCCCATTCGATATTCAGTCCATCACGCTCGTGAGTCAGCGCCTCGAGCTCCACAAACAACTTGCGCGACTCATGCTTGGTATAAACAAGGGCAATTGCGCTCAGCACGCACACGACCGCGAATACAAAGACCAGCAGAAACGGCTGCGCCGACTGATTTGCCTGCATCACGTCCGCTCCGCTATGCGCAAACGTGCGCTGCGTGCCCGAGGATTGACTGCGATTTCATCAGCCGTCGCTGCAATTGCCTTGCCGATGATTCTCAGTTTCGGTCTGAACTCATCGGGAATCGTTGGCATCCCGCGATACGGCTCTGGTTCGCGTGAGGCATTCCGCATGAATCGCTTCACCATTCGATCCTCGAGCGAATGGAAGCTGATGACGCACAGGCGTCCACCGCGCCGTAACACATCGACTGACTGCCGCAGCACGGACTCGAGCTGCTCGAGTTCGCGATTGATTTCAATGCGAATCGCCTGAAAGGTCTTTGTTGCCGGGTGCTTCCTGGATCGCTGCCGCCCGTACGGGGCCGGGACTGCGGACGCGACGATAGCCGCCAGTTGCAGCGTTCGTTCGATCGGCGCTTCATCCCTGGCCGCGACGATGGCACGGGCGATTCGCGCCGCGTGACGCTCCTCCCCAAATTTCGAAATTACGTTTCTCAATTCTTTTTCATCCACGGACGCAAGCCACTGACTGGCCGGGGCGCCGGACTCCGGGTCCATGCGCATATCGAGTGGGCCGTCGCGCATGAAGCTGAAGCCTCGATCGGCCTCATCCAGCTGCGGTGATGAAACCCCGAGATCGAGAAGAAGTCCGTCGACCCGGCCAGGCAATGGCTGACCGCTGACGTCTTGTCTTTCACTAATGAATGTCTCAAGTTGCGCACAATCACCCTTTATCAGTTCGACACGCGGATCGTCTTTTATGGTTCTCGTTGCTGAAGCGATTGCCTGCGGGTCACGATCGATTCCGATCAGACGACCATTCGCATTGAGTTGCTTCAGAATCTCCCCGCTGTGACCACCGCGTCCGAACGTTCCATCGACATAACAGCCGTCTGCTCTTATTTTCAGCCCCTGAAGGACTGGCCCCAGCAGCACCGGCACATGCACGTCGCTGCTCATTGCATGGACAGCAAGCTAGAACGAGATCGACTCGAGGTCCGCCGGCAGATCGCCGTCGTCGTCCTCGTTGAGCCACGCATCGCGCTTTTCGTTCCAGGTCTGCTCGTCCCAAAGTTCAAATTTGTTGCCTTGCCCGATCAACATCGCGTTCTTATCGAGTCCGGCGAATTCCCTGAGTTCTTTCGAAACCAGGATTCGTCCACTCCCGTCCATGTCGACTTCTGTCGCATAACCGACCATGATTCGTACAATGCGTCGGGCAGCTTTATTCATGCTGGGCAGGCGAACGAGTTTGCGTTCGAGTTCTTCCCAGTCCGGCAGCGGGTAAACGAGGAGACAGTGATCCTTATCGACAGTCACAATGATTTCGCCGCCACAACGGGACGTGAGCCGCTCCCGGTATCGGGTCGGCATTGCCATACGCCCCTTGGCGTCCAATGTGACTTTGGTAGCCCCTCGAAACACGACGTTCGGGACGGCCCCGGGCTCCGCTCTTCTGGCGCGAATCCTGGGCAGGCTGCCCCTTTCCTCCCACTTTTATCCACTTTTCAACACTATAGGTGGCGGCCGCGTCGACCGTCAACAAACAAAAGCAATTAGTCTTTGTTCTACAGTGACTTAGGGGCTATCTCGTGGCCCAAAAAGGGCGAAATGTGGCGGGGTTCGCGCTAGGTAAATCAGTTATTTACAACTACTTCTTCGACGAGACCTCAAAATAGGGTCGCAATAACGCGACAGCGGCTCGATCTGGCCCGAATGCGCAGTCATTTGCGCAGCGGGCGCGCGAGGCCTCATACGCGTCAAGAAATACAGTATAAGTATTTGTTTTAAAACAAAAAACGGGAGGTGAGAAAACCGGAGCCGGCAATAAGCCGGGTTCTGTCATTGACAACCATTCATCTGGGACAGCTGTCACCAGCTGCCTCTAGCAACCTACCCGGGAGCCCGTTCGGAACCGACGGTGGGCAAAAAGCCCTTACTCCCCTATTTGGTCTTGCTCCGGGCGGGGTTTACCGTGCCGCGAGCTGTTACCAGTCGCGCGGTGCGCTCTTACCGCACCTTTTCACCCTTACCGGCCGAGGCCGGCGGTATATTTTCTGTGGCACTTTCCATGGGCTCACGCCCCCCAGGCGTTACCTGGCGCCCTGTCCGAAGGAGCCCGGACTTTCCTCTGCATTGCTGCAGCGATTGCCTGGCCGACTCCGGCTTTCTCGGGCCTTATTTTACAGGATAAACCGGGGTCGAACCGGGGTTTTCCTCACCGGGGTGGAATCGAGGATTTCCAGGGAAAACCTCGGTTCGACCCCTGAGGTGCCTATTTGCCCTGAATCAACAACAACCGTTTGTAAAGGTCATTGCGCTTCAGCCCCGTCGCTTCGGCAGCGACGCGCGCAGCGTCCTTGGCCGAAAGCTCTGCAGCAAGCGCCTGCAACAGGCGATCGATCTCCAGCGATGACTCCGCAGGAACGTCGCTGCCGGCGACCATAATCACAAACTCACCCTTACCGACAATGGATCCGTCCGCAATTTTATCCCGCAAGGATGCGAGCGTGTCCTTGACGCACTGTTCATGCATTTTCGTGAGTTCACGCCCGACAAACGCGGCCCGTTCGCAACCAAAAGCATCGCACAGGTCGGCCAGAACATCGGCAATGCGATGCACCGATTCATAGAAAACGAGCGTCCGAGTTTCGCGGCTGAGCGTCTCCAGCGCTTTTCGTCGCGCTGCTTTTTTCGCCGGAAGAAATCCTTCGAAGCAAAACCTGTCCGTAGGCAACCCCGCCACCGAGAGCGCTGCGGTAACAGCGCAGGGGCCGGGTATCGGTGATAAGACGATGCCGCTGGCATGCGCAGCCTGCACGAGACGGTAGCCGGGATCACTGACCAGGGGTGTGCCCGCATCACTGACAAGCGCTATCGACTGCCCTGACTGCAGCGCCGCGACGAGCTTCGAGACAACCTGCTCTTCATTGTGGTCGTGCAACGCCAAAAGCCGTGTTTTGATACCAATATGCGATAGTAATCGCCGAGTGTGGCGGGTATCCTCGGCTGCAATAAGATCCACTTCAGCAAGCGTCTGGCGTGCTCGCGGTGTCAGATCTTCTAGATTGCCGATGGGCGTCGCAACGATGAACAGCTTGCCGCTCATTTGGCGCACAACCTTTTCCGGTTACATGAATATGATGAGAAGTCCCCGACATCCTGCCCGCGAAGCACGCTCACTGGCAAGCACCATCGCCCTGCTGATCGCGGCGCTGATACTGGCGGGTTGCGAAACGACGGGTCTCGGTGGTTTGACGGGCGGCGGCGAAGGACGCGCTGAACGGCTTGCCAGGAACGGCGAGCATGCTGAATCTGCCGGTGCCTACATCGGCCTCGCAAGCGACGCTGTCGGCATCGAGCGGGATCGCCTGACGCTGCTGGCTGTCGAGCAATGGCTCGATGCTGGCGACGTAGCGCGGGCCAGGAATGCATTGAGCAGCGTGTCCCGACCGGACACTGGCTCCCTGCTCGCCATATGGAAAACAAACTCAGCCGCGTTATCGCTCTATGCGGGCGCGGCCGACGACGCACTTGGCGTGTTGGAGCCGATGAGTCGCGAATCGCTCTCGGATCGAGACAGGCTGAGAGTCGAGGCACTTCGCGCCGATGCCTGGATTCAGAAGCAGGATCCCGCGCGCGCCGTCGAGTTGATGACGCAACGCGAGATCTGGATCAGTGACCGTCGCGGTATCGAGCAGAATCGCGCACGCCTTTGGCAAGGCCTGCGCGCCAGCAGCCCTCAGGTCTTGCGTCGCGCGGCCGATACGGCAAGGGATCCCGTCGTTCGCGGCTGGCTCTCGATTGGCTCGCTCGCGGCAGCCACGGGTCAGCAGGGCGTCGGCTGGAGTAACGGGGTCGTGCGCTGGCGAGCGGCCAACGCCAACCATCCGGCACTCACAGTGCTTGGTGATCTTGACTTGTCGGAAAACCTGTTGCTCGATTATCCGCGACAAATAGCGCTGCTGCTGCCGTTGTCCGGGGGGGCAGCCAGTGCCGGAAAGGCCGTGCAGAACGGCTTCCTCGGCGCGTACTTTGCGACTGCCGCCGGACTCGATGACCGGCAGAACATTCGCATCTACGACGTCAATGCCGAAGGCGGCGCCAGCGCGGCTTATGCCGTAGCCGTCGCGGACGGGGCCGAATTCGTCGTCGGGCCATTGCTCAAGAACAGCGTCATACAGCTGGCCAACGACATCCTCGTCCCGGTTCCCGTCCTGACACTCAACTACCTGCCTGATGACATGCTGGCGCCGCCTGGCTTGTACCAGTTTGCTCTCGCTCCGGAAGACGAAGCCGCATCCGCTGCCACTCGTGCCCTTGCCGATGGCTACACGCGTGCCGTCGCCCTGGTACCGAATAATGATTGGGGCCGGCGCGTCCTCACGAGTTTCTCGACCGAACTGGAAGGCCTCGGCGGCACGCTGCTGGACTACCGCAGTTATTCACCGGGCGATAAGGATTTCTCGAACGCGATCGAAAACCTGATGGGCCTTACTGGCAGTGTGAGTCGCTACCAGCGCATGCGCGCAAATATCGGCGCCGGGCTGCAGTTTGATCCACGCAGACGGCAGGACACGGAATTCATTTTTCTCGCAAGCGACGCACCAGCGGGTCGCTTGCTCAAGGCGCAGCTGAAATTTCATTACTCGGGTGATCTGCCCGTCTATTCGACGTCGTCCATCTACTCGTTGGACGATCGTTCGAATGCCGACCTCAATGGCATCATGTTCGCCGACACGCCCTGGGTGATTGATCCGCAGCCCTGGATCGCGGAGCTGTCCCGGGAGTTCGCCGAGTATTGGCCTGCCGAACGCCGCCTGGCGCGGCTGCATGCCATGGGCTATGACGCCTATAACCTGATCGCTGCCCTGTTCGCATCCCGTGGTGGAACGATGGTGGAACTCGACGGCGCGACCGGGACCCTGTTTCTCGATGCAGGTGGACGCGTTCATCGACGACTTGCCTGGGCTCAATTTCAACAAGGCCGAGTGGTAGCGTTGCCGAGGATGGACTCGGCGGGCGGTCCGATTCAGGACATCGGCATCGAGGGGGAGACCATCGCTCCCGACGCTGCCGATGACGCGCCATGGGATTTACTGCCCGACGAATCGTAGGCGACCGCGCAGAGCGAAAAGCGCTGCGTTACCTCGTTCGTGAAGGACTGAAGCCCGTCACACGCAACTTCAGGAGCCGCGGCGGTGAGATCGACCTGATCATGCTGCACGGTGACTGCCTGACATTTGTCGAAGTGCGTTATCGGACCTCCGCGCGGTTCGCACCCCCGGCCCCGACGGTCGACCGGCACAAGCAGCGGAAAATTGTGCGCACGGCCGCGATGTTCATTGCCGGCAAGCCTCACTTCGCCGGCCTCGCCATGCGCTTCGACGTCGTTGCCATCACGGGTGGCAAGGACAGCACTATCGAGTGGCTTCGGGACGCATTCCGACCCGTAGACTCAACGCTTTGACTCGGCGCCCTGCCCGCTGCTGTCTTTGCTGGCAGGACAGGACACCGGCACGATAGCTGCTAGAATTCGGCTCAGACCCACCCAGCCGGAGTAGCCATGGATCCTGTTACGCGCGTTCGCGATCATTTCGCGGAGAGCATTGCGACGAAGCAAATTGCGGCCCAGCAGCTCGCCGACAGTATCGTGGCTGCAGGTCACCTGATGAGCGACGCATTGCTCGATGATGGCAAGATCCTGAGCTGTGGCAACGGCGGCTCCGCCGCGGATTCTCAGCATTTTTCATCCGAGCTGCTGAACCGCTTCGAAATGGAACGCCCGGGTTTACCGGCGATAGCGCTGACTACGGACACGTCGACGCTGACCTCAATAAGCAATGACTACGCGTACGAGGAGATATTCAGCAAGCAGGTCCGGGCACTCGGCCGAACGCCGGACGTACTGTTGGGCATCTCGACCTCGGGCAATTCAGAGAACGTAGTTCGCGCAATTGCCGCTGCGCACGAACGCGGCATGCAAGTCGTCGCTTTGACAGGTCGTGACGGTGGCCGGGTGGCTGACGAGCTTGCGGACGGCGATGTAGAGATCCGGGTTCCGGCGACGCGCACTGCCCGCATCCAGGAAGTACACCTCGTTGTCATCCACTGCCTGTGCGATCTGATAGATACGGCACTGCTGGGAGCTGACTAGCCGCGTAAAGACTGCCAAAGCCGGACGTGCCGGCGATCGATCGCGGCCAGGGCTGCGACTACTTGACGATCGTAAGATGCGGACGCGAGCGCGTCTCGTCGAGATCCTGCTTTGCTTCCGTCGGCGTTACCGCCTCGGCATCGTGCGAGAAAATCATCCCTTGCCCGGTCTCTCGGGCATAAATTCCGAGGATGGATCGCATCGGCACCCAGACGTCGAACGGCACCCCGCCGAAGCGCGCACGAAAACTCACCGCATCATTGGACAATTCCAGACTGTGCGCCGCTGACTCGCTGATATTCAGAATAATCTTGCCATCCTTGATGTGCTCGGGCGGCACACTGACATCCTCGAAAGATGTGTCGACGACGATATGCGGCGTATGACTGTTGTCGCCCATCCATTCGTGCATTGCACGAATCAGATAGGGTCTCTTCGATCGATTAGGGTTGGTCACTGTTCTTGTTCTTGAAACGGCGCTTGATACGGATAGCTTACCATCTATTCGGCGCGGCGCTTGAGACTAAACATAAGCTGCCCGAGCAGCCATGGTGCGCGGCTTCCTATAAGCGCATTTCCTGCTCGAGCTCGGTCAGACTCTGCTGGAACGACCTGCGGGCAAACACCCTGTCCATGTAGGACTCGATCGGCTCCGCATCGGCCCCGAGATCGATGCCGTATGCCGGCAGCCGCCAGAGCAGCGGTGCTATCGTGCAATCCACAAGCGAAAAGTCCTCGCTCAGGAAATATGGCCGCGCCCGGAACAATTCCATGCTCTGCAGGATACTCTCGCGCAGCAGTTTGCGAGACTTGGTGCCAAGTTTGCCATCGGCGCTCGATTCGGCCTCTTCAGCGATCGAGTACCAGTCGGTTTCGATACGGAATAGCGCCAACCGGAACTGCGCGCGCGTCACTGGATCGACCGGCATCAGCGGAGGATGAGGAAAACGTTCGTCGAGATACTCGATGATGACGCGCGAGTCGTACAAGGTCAGGTCACGATCAACGAGTGTAGGGACCGTGTGGTACGGATTGAGATCCATCAGGTCTTCCGGCAACTCCGGACCCGGAATGTTCGAAATCTCGATGCTGATATTCTTCTCGGCAAGAACGAGTCGTGCACGATGACTATGAATATCCGTTGGTCGCGAGAACAGTGTCATCACAGAGCGTCTGCTGGCTACTACCGCCATTATTTAACATCCTTCCATATTTGTTTCTTGAGCATCGAGGCGAGGATGTAGAAAAAGATCAGGAACATCAGCACCCAGACACCGAGCTTACGACGATCGGCGCGAATCGGTTCAGAGATATAGGCGAGGAAATTGACTGTGTCGCGAACGAAATCACTATAATCTTTCGCGTCCATCGAACCTGCCGTGAGCGTTTCGAAGCCTTCGAACGATGTCGTAACAGAACCATCTTCATTGTTGTGCGTCGCAAAGTTGGCGACCTGGAACCCCTGCAATTCCCAAAGCACATGCGGCATGCTCGTTCCCGCAAGTACGAGGTTATTGACTCCCGTCGGACTGTCTCCAGACACGTAAAAGCCCTTCAGGAAATTGTAGACGTAGTCGGCGCCTTTCGCCCGCACCATCAACGACAGATCGGGTGGTTGCACGCCATACCAGCGTGCAGCATCTGTAGAGGGCATGCTCGCTTGAATGGTCTCGAACGTCTTGTCAGCATTGAACATCAGGTTGTCGATCAGCTGCTCTTCAGATAAGCCGAGGTACTGTCCGATCGTTCTGTAACGAACGTACTGTGCTGAATGACAGCCTGAGCAATAGTTCATGAAATTTCGTGCGCCGCGCTGCAGCGACGAAATATTTCCCGGATCGATGTCGGCCTTCTCCATGTGCGAGCCACCGCTACCAGCGGCGATTGCGACAGGAGCCGAAAAGCACACACCGAGCGCCATCAATGTGGCGATCTTCTTGAACTTACCCATGGTAGACCACCCTGTCCGGCACCGGCTTCGTCTTGTCGATGGCCGTGTAATAAGGCATCAACAGGAAAAATGCGAAATAGACGACCGAGAGAATTCTGGCCATTAGTACGTACAGGCCATCAGCCGGCATCGTTCCCAACCACCCCAGCATGACAAAGGTCACCGTGAATATGGCCAGGGCAGACTTGTAAATCCAGCCGCGATAACGAATAGACCTCACGCGCGAACGATCCAGCCAAGGCAGAAACACCGGCAACAAGACCGCCGTAACAAACAGTATGAAACCCCAGAGCTTGTCGGGAACCGCCCGCAGAATCGCGTAGAACGGCGTGAAGTACCACACCGGCGCGATATGCTCGGGCGTTGCCGTCAGGTTTGCCGGTTCGAAATTGGCGTGTTCGAGGAAATAGCCGCCCATGTCCGGCGCGAAGAACACGACCGCGGAGAAGATCATCAGGAATATGATAATCGCCACCAGATCCTTACTCGTGTGGTATGGATGAAAAGCGACACCATCAACCGGCTTGCCACTGGCGTCCTTGTTCTTCTTGATATCGATACCGTCGGGATTGTTCGAGCCCACTTCGTGCAACGCGACGATGTGTACGAACACGAGCCCGACCAATACCAGCGGCAAGAGAATGACATGCAAAGCAAAGAAGCGGTTGAGCGTAATATCCGATATTGAGTAATCGCCGCGAATAATCTCTACGAGCGCATCACCGACCCATGGAATTGCGCCGAACAGCGAAATGATTACCTGCGCGCCCCAATAGGACATTTGCCCCCACGGCAACAGGTAGCCTGCAAATGCTTCGGCCATGAGTACCAGGAAGATCAACATGCCGATGAGCCAGATCAGCTCGCGCGGCTTCTTGTAGGAGCCATAGAGCATGGCGCGGTACATGTGCAGGTAAACGACGATGAAGAAAAACGACGCGCCCGTTGAGTGCATGTAACGTATCAACCAGCCCCATTCGACGTCACGCATGATGTACTCGACCGAAGCGAATGCATCCGCCGCGGCAGGCTTGTAGTTCATCGTGAGGAAAATGCCGGTCAACAGCTGAATGGCCAGCACAACGAACGCCAGCACGCCGAAGACGTACCACACGTTGAAGTTTTTCGAGGCATAGTACTCGGTGACGTGATATTTCAGCGTCGACGTCATTGGAAAACGATCGTCGATCCACTTCACGAGGCCGCCCTGCGGCTTGCCCACTTCTGCTTCGATTCTCGCCATTACGCTGCTCCCGTGTCCTGGCCGATAAGGATCAGATCATCGCTGACAAATCGGTACGGTGGAACTCTCAGGTTGCTCGGCGCAGGAACACCTTTGAACACGCGCCCCGCAAGGTCAAACTTGGAGCCATGGCACGGACAGAAAAAGCCGCCTTCCCAACCTTCAGCGGGACGAACCTCGAAGTCCTGCAGCGGCGCGCAACCCAGGTGTGTGCAGGAACCTTCAACCACGAGGTACTGCGGTTTAACTGAACGCCACTCGTTACGCGCGTATTCTGGCTGTTGCGTAAGAAGCTCGGAATTCGGATCACGCAGCTCGCTGCCCACCTTGGGCAAATTCGCTAGCATTTCCTTGCTGCGCCTCAGCACGAAGACCAGCTTGCCGCGCCATAAGACCCGTACCATCTCGCCCGGCTGCAGCGAGCTGATTGGCACCTCGACCGGCGCGCCAAGGGCCTGGGCGCGGGCACTGGGCTTCAACGAGGAAATAAAAGGAATTGCCACCATTCCGGCGCCTGCAGCGCCTGTTACAAGGGTTGCAACGGTAAGAAAATGACGCCTGTTGCGATCAAGGTCGTCTTCGGTCATCGGGCACTCCCATACGCCGTTTTTTTGACGGCCGCTTCTGCAGCGAGTTTTTGCTTTGTTTCGAAACGTTGTTTCAAAAATAATAGATTTGCAGCAGGCCCGGTTTGCCGTCAGGATGACGGTTGCCCCGGAGCTAGGTGCGGAACCACGGCGCATTATACACGGGGCTTATCGAAATTGGCTAGGTGCTAAGGCAAACAGGATTACCGGGACATCGCGTGGCCGATTTGAGATCAGTTTCCGTCTTTTTATTGCAGTCTGTCGTCGTCGGTCTGGCGGTCGCGTTTCTGGTGGTGCTGGTCCGGCCCGACCTGATGCCCGGCATTGGCGACGCGGTCGAGGAGCCCGCCAGCTTTGCCGATGCCGTTGACCTCAGCGCCGGCTCGGTGGCCAATATCTACACCAAACGCCTGATGCAGGACAGCGACTCGCCGAACGCCAGAACCCGCTTTCGAGTCGATACGAGCTTTGCATCAGCCGTCATCATCGATCCTGAGGGCTACCTCGTAACCAATTACCATGTGATCGCGGACGCCACCGAAATCCGCGTTCAGCTCAGCGACGGCCGTATTTCCGAGCCTGACATCATCGGCGTGGACGCCGAAACCGACCTGGCCCTGCTGCGAGTCGAGCTGGGCACGCTGCCGGCAATTCGCCTGGGAAGTTCGGCCCAATTGCGTATCGGCGACATTGTGCTGGCGATCGGTAATCCCTACGGCCTGACAACCTCGGTGACCCAGGGCATCGTCAGCGCAACCGGCCGAGGGCTGCTAAACCTCGTGACTTTCGAGAATTTCATCCAGACCGATGCGGCGATCAACGCCGGCAACTCGGGCGGCGCGTTGATCAACAGCCGCGGCGAACTCGTGGGTATCAATACGGCTGTGCTGGCACAGGATCCGGGGACCGAGGGCATCGGCTTTGCGATCCCGGTCGATCTTGTTCGGGGGGTTGTGGAACAGATCAAGCAAAACGGCCGAGTGATCCGTGGCTACATGGGGCTGGTGCCCGACGATCTTACGAGCGCCGAGCGCGAAGCGCTCGGTATCGAGAATGACGCCGGCATCCTGCTCGTCGAGGTTTACGAAAACGGGCCGGCCGCGGCCGCCGACCTCAGGCGTGGTGACGTGATCCTGACCATGAACGGCGAGCCCGTCTATTCGCAGCGCCAGGCGCTTCTGATATCGGCCAGCACGGTGCCCGGTGACAAGGTGGAGATTACCGGCATCCGCGACCGCGAGCGATTTGCAACGACCGTCATCGCGGGCGAGCGTCCTGAAGATCCGCAGTAGCTGCGCATCTCAGCGTGCCCAACGCAGCGCCGGCGGCCAGTTGTCTCCTACATGACGCGGCGGATGGAGGCACCCAGCTGCCCGAGCTTCTCCTCGATCCGTTCATAGCCCCGATCGACATGGTAAATGCGATCGACCAGCGTTTCGCCCTTCGCCGCCAGCCCAGCCAGCACAAGTCCGGCTGAAGCCCGCAGGTCGGTCGCCATCACGGGTGCGGCCGTCAGCTGCTGCACGCCGGTGCAGATTGCAGTGTGGCCCTCGAGCCGGATGTCCGCACCCATGCGCTGCATTTCAAGCACGTGCTGAAAGCGGTTCTCAAATATTGTCTCCGTTATCGTGCCGACACCGTCGGCCACCGCGTTCATCGCACAAAACTGTGCCTGCATGTCGGTCGGAAACGCCGGGTACGGCGCAGTTCGGACATCGACGGATTTTGGCCGCCGACCGCGCATATCGATATCGATCCAGTTATCGCCGGTTTCGATCCTGGCACCCGCTTCAGCCAGCTTGATGAGCACCGCCTCGAGCGCCTCCGGCGCCGTTCTTTGCGCGCGAATCTGGCCGCCCGTCATCGCCGCAGCGACAAGATACGTGCCGGTCTCGATGCGATCCGGCAAGACGCAATAATCGGTACCGCCGAGGCGTTCAACCCCCTGAATCGAGAGCGTGCTGCTGCCCACCCCCTCGATTTGCGCCCCCATGCCGATCAGGAAGTGCGCGAGGTCGGTTACCTCTGGTTCCCGTGCGGCATTCTCCAGTACGGTTTCACCGTCAGCCAGAACCGCGGCCATGAGCAGATTCTCCGTTCCGGTGACCGTCACGGTATCGAAAACGATGTGTGCGCCTTTGAGCCTATCCGCCCGGGCCTTGATGAATCCCTTGTCAACGACGACGTCAGCACCCATCGCCTGCAGGCCTGCCACATGCAGGTTGACGGGCCGCGCACCGATCGCGCAGCCGCCGGGCAGGGAGACATCGGCCTCGCCAAACCGCGCCAGCAGCGGGCCAAGAACGAGTATCGATGCGCGCATCGTCTTGACGAGCTCATACGGCGCCTCGCGCCTGTCGACGCTGCTCGCGTCGATCTCGACCTCAAGCTGATCGTCGACCGTCACCTTGGCGCCCATGATCTGTAGCAAAGACAGCATCGTTGTGACGTCCTTGAGGTGCGGCACGTTGCTGACTCTTACCGGCTCAGAAGCGAGTAGCGTACCTGCAAGGATCGGCAGGGCAGCGTTCTTTGCGCCGGAGATTGTGACTTTGCCTGACAGGGTCAGGCCACCTTTTATGAGTAGCTTGTCCAAGCGTCACGATTCTCCGCTGCGTTCGCGCCACTCATCGGGCGTCAACGCCGTGATCGAAAGCGCGTGTATCTCGTTTCCGACCAGCGCGCCCAGGCACTGGTAGACAAGCTGGTGCCTCGCCAGGGGGCGTTTGCCGTCAAACTCGGCCGCGACAACCAGCGCCTCGAAATGAGTATTGTCTTCACTCATGACTTCGACGATCGCATCGCTGAATCCAGCGTCGATGAGGCGCCTGATTTCTTCTGGTTCCATGCTCGGGGCTTTACACATAATGCCTACGGGGAGCGCAGTGTAACCGCAAAGTACACCGCGTCCCAACGACTGACCATGATTGTGTATGATATTCGGCCCGAGCCGGTCGGCCTGCATGCGATAATGTCCCGTATCGTTGGCCGTCACTCATAGAATACGAATAACTATGCTTGGCAATACCCTGTTAGTCATCGCCGGCCTCTCCCTGCTCGTGTGGGGTGCGGATCGCTTCGTTCATGGAGCGGCCGCAACGGCCCGCAACCTGGGCGTCGCGCCGCTGCTTATCGGCTTGACGGTAGTTGCATTCGCAACCTCGGCGCCCGAAATACTGGTGTCGGTCGTAGCCGCGACTCAGAAACAGCCGGGACTCGCCATTGGCAACGCGCTGGGCTCCAATATCGTCAATATTGGCCTCGTGCTGGGTGTCACCGCCCTGATCCGGCCCATCAGGCTGGAGTCAGCAACCTTGCGCAGGGAGATGCCGGCACTGCTTGCGGTTACGCTGCTGACGGTGTCGTTGTTTCTCGACGCCTACCTCAGCCGCATCGATGGCATCGTGTTGCTTACCGGGCTGGTAATAGTGATGTTCTGGCTGGCACGCCTGGGCCTGACCTCTGCGGCAAACGATCCGATCAAGCGAGATTATGAGGCGGAAATCCCGTCAGATGTCAGTATGACCATGTCCGTTGTCTGGCTGGTCATTGGACTTGGCACATTGCTATTCGGTGCGGAGCTGCTGGTCAGTGGTGCTATCGGTGTCGCTACAGAACTGGGCGTCAGCGAAGTCGTGATCGGCATACTGGTTGTCGCCCTCGGTACGAGCCTTCCTGAACTTGCAGTATCCCTGGCGAGCGCACTCAAGGGCGAGTACGGACTTGCGATTGGCAATATTGTGGGCTCGAACATCTTCAACCTGCTCGCTGTTATCGGCGTCGCCGCCACCATCGAACCGGCTGCCCTGGCGCCATCAGTCCTGTCACTGCACGTATTCGTCATGGTGGCCTTTACACTGGTGTTGTTCGCCATGTCCTATAACTCAGACGGCAAGGCCGAACTGACCCGCCTCGAGGGCTTGGCGCTGTTGATCGCCTTTATTGCCTATGACTCATACGTGGTAGTGCAAAACCTATAGAATGTGGGCGAACGAAACCGTTGAGAGCCACCCTTGCCTGATACGCTGACAAACGAAGAATTGCTCGCGCTCGCTGCCGAAGTTCTCGACATCGAGTCGCGCGCTGTGAAAAACCTGAAATCTCGCCTGAATGAAGACTTCGTGGCCGCCTGCCGCCTGTGCATGGCAACGACGGGGCGCGTCGTCGTTACCGGCATGGGTAAGTCCGGTCATGTCAGCAACAAAATCGCCGCAACGCTCGCATCGACGGGAACACCCGCTTTCTTCATGCATCCCGCGGAAGCAAGTCACGGCGACGTTGGCATGATTACGAAACACGACCTGCTTCTTGCCATCTCGTACTCCGGCGAAACCGACGAAGTCGTCACCATACTGCCGGTAGTGAAACGGATGGGGGCAAAATTGCTGGCGATGACGGGCAACCCGAATTCCACAATAGCCAAAACCGCAGACGTACACCTCGATGTCAGCGTCGCCGAGGAAGCATGCCCGCTGAAACTCGCGCCCACCGCAAGCACGACCGCCACGCTCGCAATGGGCGATGCATTGGCCGTCGCCTTGCTCAAGAATCGTGGCTTCACAGCCGAGGATTTTGCGCGTTCGCACCCCAGCGGCAATCTCGGCAAGCGCCTGCTGCTGCGCGTCTCGGACGTCATGTGCAGCGGCGATCGCATACCCGCCGTCAGCGCCGACGTAACCCTGCGCGACGCGCTGCTGGAAATGACCGACAAGGGACTCGGCATGACGGCTATTGTGGATTCAAACAACAAGGTGCTGGGGATCTATACGGACGGTGATCTGCGCCGGACCCTGGATACCGGCGCCGACGTTCGTGCCACTGTTATTCGGGACGTGATGCACGCAAACTGCAAGACGATCTCAGCTGATTTGCTGGCGGCCGAAGCACTGCATCTGCTTGAGGAAAACAAAATTACCTCTTTGCTGGTCGTCGATGACAGCGGCACGCTGGTGGGCGCGCTGAACATTCACGACCTGTTTCGCGAGGGCCTGATGTGAGCGACATCGCCAGCAAACTCGCTGACACTCGTCTTGTCGCTTTCGACGTCGACGGCGTCTTCACGGATGGCCGCTTCTATCTTTCCGATGCTGGCATCGAGAGCAAAGCGTTCAACACCCAGGACGGCTTCGGCATTCGGCAGCTCGTCATGGCTGATATTGCGGTTGCCGTGATCAGTGGCCGAAAATCCGGAGCGGTCGAGCGTCGCATGACGGAGTTAGGCGTACCGCACCTGATACAGGGCTGCGGCGACAAGGTCGCCGCGCTGGAAGAAATCACGGCAGCGCTGGGCATCACGGCAAAACAGTGCGCATACGTTGGCGATGACATTCCGGATCTGCCGCTTCTGAAGCATGTTGGTGTCCCTATTGCGGTCGCCAACGCAGTCGAACAGGTGCGCGTCTATTGCGACTACACGACAACGGCATCCGGTGGGTCGGGTGCGGTCCGTGAAGTGTGTGAGCTGGTGCTGTCTGCGCAGGAAAACTCGCCGTGATAAGCCCGCGAAATGCCGCAATGTTGGTCGTGATGACTGCGGCCGCGCTTGGCAGCTGGTATTTGGCGCGATCCGACCGCTCCGGCGATTCCGACGCACTGCCCTATGAACCGGCATATCGTGGCTATTACCTGAAGTCAGCGCGCATCCTGGGAACCGCTGAGAACGGCGACCTGCTGTACGAAATCGAGGCCGAGCGGGCCGAGCAACAAACCGACAGGCGCATCGAGTTCACTGACGTACGCATTCGATACTCGCCCGGCAGCGAAATTCCGTGGACCGTCAACGCCGATGCCGCGACCTTGAGTGAAGACAGCCCGCGAATTACGCTGCGGGGACATGTCCGTGCGACCAGCAACGCCGGCTCCTCCGAAAACGAGACAGAGATCCGCACGCAATACCTGGAACTCGACCCCGAACGGTTTGTGGCCGAAACCGATCAAAGAGTACAGATTCGCATTGGCGCTCGCAGCCTCACGGCGACCGGCATGCTAGCATCACTGAACGATGACAGAATCGAACTCAAATCCAATGTTCGCGGCAAGATTGCGCCCTGAATGACTATCAAAGAACGCTCTTACTACCGCTTTCGAATTTTGCCTTTGCTGGTATTGATACCGCTGGGCGCGGTCGCCCAGGTAACCGATCTCGATCTGCGCCTGCCATGGGATATTGACGCTGAGTCAACCTCGTTCGACGGCAAGACGTCAATGATCGTCTTTACTGGCTTGCGTTTGTCGCAGGGCCGTATCGGCATCGAGGCCGATGAAGGCCGAGCCACGAACACGGAAGGTGAAGATGGTTCCTGGCAGTTCACCGGCAATGTCGTCATCGACATCGAAAACGGACACATTGAGTGCGAATCTGCAGACCTTACCTTTGTGAAATATCAGCTGAGGAAGGCAAAGGTTACAGGGTCGCCCGCGACCTTTGAATTGAAGCGGGAAGGCTCCGATGAAGTCACTCGTGCTGAGGCCGGTAGGTTTTCATACGACGTCGACGCGGGAATCATCGAATTTTCGGAACAGGCGACTATCAACGAAGGTGGTAACCAGATCTCATCGAACTACCTCGTCTACAACATAACGGAGCAACGCATCAACGCGGATTCGTCAGGGACCGAGGACGGCAGGGTTCGGATCACGTATACGCCGACCAGTGGTGAAATCGCCGAAATCAAGGGAACGGCCGACGCCGAGCGCCCGGAGGCCAAAGACGATAATCCATGAGCATTCTCAGCGTTCAGGAGATTTCAAAGAGCTACAAGCTCCGCAAGGTCGTCAAAGGTATTTCCCTCGAGATCAAGAGTGGCGAAGTGGTCGGCCTGCTCGGCCCGAACGGGGCGGGAAAAACAACGGCGTTCTATATGATCGTGGGACTGATTGTCGCGGATAGCGGCAAGATACTGCTCGACGGCAAGGACCTGACAACGCAACCCATGCACCGGCGTGCCAAGCTGGGGCTCGGATACCTGCCGCAGGAAGCATCAATATTCCGCAAGCTGACCGTTGAACAGAACATCCTCGCCATCCTCGAAAACCGTGACGACCTCGACCGCGCGGGGCGCGAGCAGGAACTCGAAAATCTATTGGACGAATTGCATGTCGGTCATGTCCGAAGCAGCCTCGGAATCAGCCTGTCCGGGGGCGAAAGACGTCGCGTGGAAATCGCCCGGGCGCTGGCAGCCGACCCGCTGTTCGTCTTGCTCGACGAACCCTTTGCCGGGGTTGATCCGATCTCGGTTCTGGATATTCAGCGCATCATTCGACATCTGTGCGAGCGCGAAATTGGCGTTCTGATTACTGACCATAATGTCCGTGAAACTCTCGGAATCTGTAGCCGTGCTTATATACTGAGTGACGGTATTCTTATTGCAGCGGGTTCGCCCGAAGAAATTCTGCAAAATCAACACGTACGAGAAGTGTATCTCGGACAGGAGTTCAAACTCTGAGGCATGATGTCCACTGAACGCCCTTGCGCCAGCGCAATTCGCCCATAGAGTAACGGTATCCATGCTAAAACCATCGCTGCAGCTCAAATTAGGTCAGACGCTGACGATGACGCCGCAATTGCAGCAGGCGATTCGTTTGTTGCAGCTCCCAATCCTCGACCTGAATGCCGAGATTCAGGAAGCGCTCGAGGAAAACATCATGCTCGAGATGGAAGACCTTCCGGAGCTTCCCAAGACCAGTGCCGAATCCACGGCCGAGGTCGAGGCGATAAAGGCCGACGACCTGTGGCAGTCGCGGGCCGCCGAACGAACGCTGGACAGCGGCTGGAATGGCGAAGGCCGGCCCATCAGCGAATTCGCCGACGAATCCGGGCAGACCTTGCGCGAACACCTGCTCTGGCAGCTGGAAATGGAGCAGTTTTCGCCGCGCGAGGTCGTCATTGGCGAAGCAATTATTGACTCGATTAACGACGATGGCTACCTCACAGCCGACCTCGGGGAAATCGCCGCCAGCCTGGACGAAGAATCGGGCATTCTCGACTCGGAAATCGAGCGCACGCTGACGAAAATCCAGCGACTCGACCCGGTCGGCGTGGGCGCACGCTCAATCTCCGAGTGCATTATCCTGCAGCTCAGCCAGCTCGAATGGAAGACGCCGGGGCTGCAGCTTGCTATCGGCATTGCGAGCGATCACCTGGACCTCGTTGCAAGCCGCGATTACGGTGAGCTGCGTCGCGGCCTCCGCGTGACCGAGGATGATTTGCACGAGGCGCTCGCGCTGGTGCGCGGCTGCAATCCCAAACCCGGTCTTGCCGTCAGCCCGCCATCCGCGGAATATGTGATCCCGGATGTGTTCGTGCGCAAAATCGACAACCGCTGGCAGGTGGAAATTAGTCCGACCGGGGTTCCCCGCCTGTCTGTCAATCAGCAGTATGCCAGGCTTTTGCGCGGCAGCAGCGAACATGCTGTGCTGAAATCGCAGCTGCAGGAAGCGCGCTGGCTGATACGTAGTCTCGAAATTCGCAATGAAACCCTGCTCAAAGTTGCCACCAGCATCGTGACGCGACAAACCGAATTTCTGGAACACGGCGATGAATCCATGAAGCCCATGGTATTGCGTGATATTGCCGAAGAAATAGCCATGCATGAATCGACGATTTCGCGTGTAACTACTAACAAGTACATGCATACGCCCCGCGGAATATTCGAGTTCAAGTACTTCTTCTCCAGCCACCTGTCATCCGATAGTGGCGAGGACCAGTCCTCGACCTCGGTTCGCGCAAAAATTCGCAAACTGATTGGCGCAGAGAATCCGAAGAAACCGCTCAGTGACAATAAGATCACGAACTTATTGAAAGAAGACGGTATTTCTGTTGCCAGAAGGACAGTCGCGAAGTACCGTGAAGCAATGAATATCCCCTCGTCCAGCGACCGCAGGACTCGAGAGACGAGGTAGACAGGTAGGTACGATTCACGACATCAGGAGGGCACTCAAAGCGTTACTCTAAACTTGTGAGAAAGACAGTGAATTCCGATGCGAGCGGGCGGGGGTGTCGCGCCGGAACCGCAAACAGAAATACAGGAGACCATTATGCAATTGAATGTTTCAGGCCATCATGTCGAAGTTACTGCCTCACTCAAAGACTATGTCGAATCGAAAATTGAAAAAATTGCACGACACTTTGACCTCGTGTCTGACGTCCAATGTATCCTGACCGTAGAAAAACTACGTCATAAGGCTGAAGCAACCGCGAAAGTGAACGGCGGTACGATCCATTGCGAACACACGGAGGAAGATATGTACGCCGCGATCGACGGACTTGTAGACAAGCTCGAACGGCGAGTACGAAAGTACAAGGAAAAACAAGTCGATCACCACGCCCGAGACAAACAAAAAACCCGGTTCGCCTGATCTCATACCCGGCCTGTGTGGCCAGCCAGCCACAC
>JBATHK010000146.1:0-2054 GCA_049666725.1 Woeseiaceae bacterium | reverse complement strand
GGCTTCGACGTCCACCTGCCCGAAAAACTGCCGTGCAACGATGCGGCATTAAGTTTTGGGCAGGCCGCCGAAATAGCGGCACGCAGCGCCGCCTGACTACAAGGAAAAATGGTAATGGAAGACGATCGTATTTCGCTGGCTCACGGAAACGGCGGTCGTTTTATGCGCGAGCTCATCGAGGAGGTGTTCGTCCGGCAGTTGGCTGGCAGCAAACTCGACGTTCAGGCCGACGCGGTTGCTATCGAACTGGGTGACGGCGAAGTCATGGTTACTACCGATGGCTTTACCGTTCAGCCACTCGAGTTTCCGGGTGGCGACATCGGTTCCCTGGCCGTGCACGGCACGACCAATGACCTCGCGGTTTCCGGTGCCCGCCCGATGTACCTGACGCTCAATGCCTTTATTGAGGAGGGCTTCGAAATAGCTCGCCTCGAACGCATTGTTGCGAGCCTCAATAACGCGGCCAACGAAGCCGGAGTCAGGGTTTGTGCCGGCGATACCAAGGTGCTGCGGCGCGGCGAGGGCGGCGGCATCTACCTGGCAACGACCGGTGTTGGCGTGCGGCTTCCGGGCGTACGGCCGGCCATGCGCCTGATTCAGGAGGGAGACGTATTGATTGTCAGCGGCCCGGTCGGCGATCACGGCACGGCGGTCATGCTCGCGCGCGAGGAATTCGGTTTACGCGGCGACCTCATTTCCGACGCCGGCCCGGTCATGGCGCTGACGGAACCCTTGCTCGCACTCGAGGGACTGCGATTCATGCGGGATCCAACGCGTGGCGGTATCGCCTCGATCGGTCACGAAATTGTCAAGGCGACGGGACTCGGCGTGCGCTTCGAAGCGACCATTCCCGTTCGTGAACCCGTGCAGTCGGTCTGCGAGATGCTGGGCTACGACCCCTATTATCTCGCCTGTGAAGGCCGCGTGGTCGCGGTTATCGATCCCGGCCAGGTCGACGACGCGCTTGCGATTTGGCGCCAGGTGTCAACCGGAAGGGAGGCAGCGCGAATCGGCCGCATTGTGCGTGACCCGCAGCGCGTCGTTCTTGAGACGCCGCTCGGTGGCGAACGTTTCCTGGAAGAGCTGGAGGACGACCCGCTGCCGCGAATCTGTTAGCCGTATTGCAACGGCGTTGGCACCTCAGACGATTTCGACGAGCTCAATCGCAAACGTTAACGCCTGTCCCGACAAGGGGTGGTTTGCATCCAGCGTAAGCGTCTCTTCTTCGACTTCTACGACAACGAGATTCATGACCTGTCCGTCGGGGCTCTGGCTCTGCAGGTGCATTCCGACGGCCGGCTCCATGTCCTCGGGCAGGGCGCTCTTTGGCACCTGTTGCACCAGCTGGTCGTGTCGCTCGCCGTAGGCATCCTCAGGCGGGACCGTCACGGTCTTGCTGTCGCCCACCGCCATGCCGTCGACTGCCTTGTCGAAGCCTGGAATGACCTGGCCGCCGCCCAGGGCAAATTCCAGTGGATCACGTCCGGCGGAACTGTCGAACTGGGTGCCATCGTCCAGCGTGCCGGTGTAGTGAATTCGAACGGTGTCGCCTGATTTCGCCTGGGTCATGTGCATTGCTCCAAAAAGTGACCCGCGACTATATCAGATTGGGCCTTCAATCTTCGCCGGACCCCGCCGACTGGGGCAACTACCTATTTGCAGGGGCGCGCCCTTCGGTAGTCTCTATAGGGTATGCCTGCGGAAGGTGCTGCCATGAATGAATCGTCAGCGAGCAACAAGCTCGTCGAAATCGATACCACCGTGCCGGTATGGGAGCAGTTCTTTACCGTCGCACCGCTGGTACTGATCGGCACCACCGAGGCCGACGGCTCACTGGACCTGGCGCCGAAACACATGGTGACGCCGATGGGGTGGCAGAATTACTTCGGCTTTGTCTGCACGCCGCGCCACCATACCTGCGGCAATGTCGATCGCACGGGCGTTTTCACGGTCAGCTACCCGAAACCGTCGCAGGTGCTCGTAGCCAGCCTTGCCGCGTCGCCGCGCCAGGACGGCGGCGACAAACCGATCGTCGACTACCTGAAGACGTTTCC
>JBATHK010000145.1:0-16350 GCA_049666725.1 Woeseiaceae bacterium | reverse complement strand
CCGAAGGCCAGGGTCACGATACCGGAGCCGGCGCCGTTGCCGCCGCTCGCAATCGTGTTGACGAGTCGCCAGGCCGCTTACGCCGATGTCGCCGAGGCGTTGGCGCAGCAGTTCGAAAGTCACGTGGTCTATGATCTTAGCGACCGCCGTCGTCCGCCGGTCACCGTGCTTCGCATGATCAACGATTCTGATTCAGGCATTGTCGTCGCCATTGGTCTGCGCGCTGCGAAATCATCGGTCGCGATGTCCAGTAAGCCTGTGGTCTTCAGCCAGGTGTTCAACTACCAGGATCACGCCCTCCTGAATGAAAACACGCGCGGCGTTGCCTCGGTCCCGCCGCTCGACGCGCAGCTCGCTGCATGGAAGGAAGTCAATCCTACGCTTTCGCGCATCGGCGCCATCATCGGCGAAGGCCATGAAGACCTGATCAGTGAAGCCGAAATCGCAGCAGCACGGCACGGTGTGGAACTGCTCGTACACGTGACGCACTCGGACCAGGAGACACTGTATTTTTTCAAACGCATGATCCTCGACATCGACGGATTCTGGCTATTTCCTGATAACCGCGTGCTGAGTGGTCGAGCATTGCAACAGATCATGGAGGACGCACAGCGTCAGCATGTGCCGGTGCTGGTACCGAGCGAATCGATGCTGCAAATGGGCGCGAGTATCAGCATTAGCAGCGTGGCGTCAGACATCGCGGCGACAATTTCCAGGGTCATCCAGCAGATTCAGGCCGGCGACCTTGAGAACGTGCCGCCGATCACCCCGCTGTCAGCCATCCGCGTCCTGACCAATGACGCAATCAAGGTCGTCGACCAATGAAGGCTGCTGTCGAAACCATGATCAGCAGAATCCGCGCAAAAAATTGGGCGGTTTCGATCGATTGGAACCGTCTGAAGAAGCGGTTGCGCACACCCTTTGCTCGCGTTGACGCAAAAAGCGGCAATCGCGTTCTTGTACACGAGATCCTGTCCATACAGGTTTTCAGCGCCGCCCTGGCCGGTGTGCTCGCGATTGCCAGTCTCTACTGGGGCGGTCAGTGGGTATTGCAGGACAACTACGGCCGTTGGGCGATGCAGTGGACACAGGAACTCAACGAACTCGGGGCACCGCTGTTCCTGTCCGATGACGGCGAAGCCTTGCTGCGGCTCGAAAGCTTCGTCAATCGCTATCCAGAAATCGACCGGGTCGCGTATTTCGGTCGGGACGGCACGGCCCTGTTTGCGGTCGGCAGCGATATCAGCGTCGAATCCGTTCCCGACCTCTCGTCTACCGCGCTGACCGAAGCCGTCAACGTTGTCGGGCACAAGAAACCCTTTCTCATGAGTACCGGCATCCTCAATCCGCAGCGCTTCGAAATACTGGCGCCGGTCTGGAAAGAATCGATACCGGAAGATGGGTTGTTCGACTTCGACCCGACGCTGCCACAGCAGCCCGTCAAAACCGAACTGCTCGGCTTCGTCAGCATCAATCTCGACTTCGTGATCTTTCACGATCGCCTGTTGGTCAACATCAAGGGCGCGATCCTGATCCTGCTGATACTGCTGGTCGCTTTTGCGCTTTATGGCAGGCACGCGCTTCGCAACGCCCTTAAAGCCATTTCCAACTTGCAGGAGCCCATCAAAGAGCTCGCCAAAGGCAACCTGCAGGTCAAATTTCAGCCTGCCGAACACCGTGAAATAGCTGAAATCGTTGAAGCACTGGAAACGACAGCGTCGGCGCTCAACGAGCGCGATGCCGAACTGCTGCAACTCGCCAACCATGACAGCCTGACCGGGCTCTTTAACCGGCGGCGTTTCCTCGAAGAACTGCGCCAGGAAGTCATGAACGTGATGCACAAGGGCCACCAAAGCGCGTTGTTCTTTATCGATCTCGACCAGTTCAAGTACATCAATGACGCCTGTGGGCACGCGGCCGGCGATCGCCTGATACGCAAGGTCGCTGATGAATTGTTGCGCAGCATCGGCAAAGACGACATCGTCGCGCGCTTTGGTGGCGATGAATTCGCCATCCTTGTGCCGCGCGTTGACCTGGCGGGAGCGCGACTCTCTGCGGAGACCGTCCTCGCAAACATGCGGCGCATGGCGCACATCGAGGACGAACGCGTATTCCACGTTCACTGCAGCATCGGTATCACGATGCTGACTGAAGACAACATTCTCCACGACGAGTTGATCAACCAGGCTGACATTGCGTGTCGGGAAGCCAAGACAGCAGGCCGAAACCGCATGCACTTCTTCAAACAATCCGTGGAGGCCGAACAGCAGGCCGCGGCCGATATCGGCTGGATGAACCGCCTGAGAAAAGCTGTCGACAACGACGAGTTTCGGCTGCGCTACCAGCCGATAAATCGTATCGATACGGGCGAAACTACACATCACGAGGTATTGATTCGACTGCCCGGTGACGACGGTAAGATGATATTGCCAGACGTCTTCCTGCCGTCCGCAGTGCGCTTCGGGCTGATGTCGGAAATCGACTTCTGGATGATACGCAATGCCGCGGAAGCCTACGAAAGAGAGTCCGCTTCGCAAAAGGACCTTAAACTTGCCATCAACCTGTCTGCAAACGCTTTCGAAAACGAGGATCTGACCTCGTACGTTGCCGCAATCTTCGAAAAGCACAGCGTGCCGCCCAGCCACATCGTATTTGAAATCACCGAGAGCCTTGCCGTTCGGCGACCGATTCACGTAGAACGACAGATCGCCGAACTCAGGGCGCTCGGCTGCGAACTGGCGCTTGACGACTTCGGCACCGGCTACAGCTCCTTCAGCTATCTGCAGAAACTGCATTTCGATTACATCAAGATCGATGGTGCGTTTGTGAAGGACTTGCCGGACAATCCGGTCGACCAGAAGATGATCAAGCTCATCGCAGAGATCGGCCGCGAGGCGAATATGAAAATAGTGGCGGAATACGTGCAAAATGCCGAAACCCTCGCTTTGCTTGCGGACCTTGGCGTCGATCTCGCCCAGGGCTACTTCGTCGGCCGGCCGTTGAAGAAACCGAAACGAAAATCGACGCCAATCTCGCTGAAGTCGCGTCGAGAGAAAAAAGAGGCTCGCTAGCCACCCACACCGGTTCAACCCCTGTTTTTGGACATTTGCGACTATTTTCGTGTCAATTCTGTGCGATTCGTCATATTCCATAATGTTCGCGGCCGCCATACTCCCTCGATGGAAGCCTTCACGCCTGAAATCGCCCTCTACCTGGCTGCCGCCGGAGTCATCGGTGTGCTCCTCGGCTGGTTATTCCGAGGCGCGAACAGCAAGCGCTCCATCGAGCAGCTAAACGACGAATGGCAGGTAAAACTCGACGACGTTGTCCGCCAACGAGACCGACTGACCGTCGAGGCAGAAAAACTGCGCTCCACGATCGAGACTCAGCAAGGCGTTGTGAACCGACACGAAATCACAATCGCCAAGACGCGAACCGATCTCGAGTCCGCGTACGCGAAAGAAAAACTGATGTCCAAAGACCTTTTTAACCTCCGTGCAGAACGTGAGGGTTTCAAGGAAAAGATGGCGGCTTTTCAAAACGCGCTGTCCGCGGTCAAACAGCAATCTGCGGAGCTGCAGCAAGAGTTCCTGAAGTCGGGCGAAGTTTACAAACGTGAACTCCAAAAAGCGTTCGAGAAGCGTAAAGCACTTGAAATCAAAATCGACAATGCAAAATTAGAGCACGAATCCTTTAGTAATCTCTTGCAGGCGACACGATCGGAGCAGGAGTCCGTGAACAAGATGCTGGATTCGGCCCGCAACCGACTGGCGAATCTCGACGCGCTTGAAAAGAACGTCGTTTCACTGGAAGCCGAGAATGCCCAGGCCAACCATGACTTGATGCGGGTCAGGCAGGAAAACGAAGGCTTGCTGCGAGACGTCGCGGAGCTCGAAGAACTCAGGCTGCAAAACAAGGAACTGTCGCATTGCCTGAAATCGATGGAGAGCAGCCGCCGACAGCACGAAGAGGACGCCAAGCGCTATCGCGAGAATGCGCACGAGTACGAAAGACATTCGGAAACTCTGCGAATGCAGCTGGATGAAGTGGAGAAGCATTTCGCCGACATGGAAAAGCAGCAACGCCAGGCGCTGAAAGAAGCTCGCGCGGCGACCGACAAATCGAGGCTGAACGGACAAGCGCGGCCGAAGCGGGAAGCGGACAATCTGCAAGAGATCGTTGGCATTGGCAAAGTGTTCGAGCAGACCCTGCACGAGCTCGGTATCTACACCTTTGAGCAGATTGCCAACTTCGGCGTTTCTGACATCGCAAGGGTCAATGCTGAGTTAAAAGAATTCAAAGGACGAATGGAACAAGACGACTGGATCGGCCAGGCCAAGGAACTGCATTACAAGAAGCACGCCGTAGCCGAATAACAGAAACTAAAAAGCCAACGTCTGGCCAACTGATCATGGTACCGTTTCTACAGACCCGGAGTCGGAGCTGTTCGAATGAAAACCCGTATTGCAGTTGTCGCAGCGCTAATTTTCCTTTCTGGCGCTGCACTTTCAGAAAGCGCATCCTCACCAGGTGCCCCGCCGTCTTGGTTTCTTGAGGAAATTGCGACGTTGTGTGCCGGCACCGGTCGATGGGTCACGGACAATTCCGAATACAAGAGCGAGCAGGAACCCTACGATGCTTACGGCACCGAGTGGCTGTCCTCTTTCGATGGCACGACCATGACCGGCCGGCTATTCGGCATCAAGGACAACAAAGAAACAGAAAACTTCTGGGAGTTCCGGCAGTACTGGCACCCGGAACGAAAAGAGGCTGTGCTTGAGCAGTTTGGATGGGGCGGCACGATTGGCATCGGTACGATTTCGCACAAGGGCGATTCGACAAGAGCCGATCAGACTTTTTATGCAGTCGATGGCACCGCTTTTCGATCCGGCCACGAGAGCAGTTTTCCTGACCCTCAGACCTACGTTACCAGAAGTTTCCTTATTGACGATGGCGAGTGGCATCCGAACCGAAGCTACACCTGGCGTCGCGTATCCGACTAGCGGCCATCCGGCCGACAGCCTGTCGGGATCCTATTCAGACCGTGTAAAAACCACACGCCCACCGACAATGGTCTTTTGAATCTCAGCGTCCCGAATTGTCTCCGGCGCAACAGCCGTGAGGTCACGGTCGATCAATGCCATGTCAGCGAGCATGCCTACCTTCAGCATTCCCTTGCGATCTTCCTCGAATGAGGCAAACGCACCTTCGTAAGTAAAGGCACGCAAAGCCTGTTCAACTGTAATCTTCTGCTCCGGTACCCAGCCATCGGGATTGGCATCGTCTATCGTACGTCGCGTGACTGCCGCGTAAATTCCGTAGAGCGGGTTCGCGGGCGCAACGTACCAGTCGCTGCCAAAAGCAACGTGTGCACCACTGTCAATCAGCGACCTGAACGCATAGGTCGTCTTTGCTCGCTCTTTGCCGATTACATTTTCGGCCCATCGGCCGTCATCAATCGCGTGGTAGGGCTGCATGCTTGCAATGACATTCTGTATTGCAAACCGGGGCACATCATCCGGGTGAATATGCTGCGCGTGTTCCATCCTGAAGCGCCGGTCGCGATCGCCTTCTTCGCTTTCAATCTCGTAGTAAATGTCCAGCAGGTCGCGAATCGCCTTGTCGCCTATGGCGTGCACGATGGGCTGCAGGCCGGCTGCATTTGCCGCCGTGATCCAGGTGCGCAGATCGTCGAGCGGGTCGAGCAGGAAACCGCTGTCGTCAGGGGTATCGGTGAACGGCTCAAGAAAAGCGGCCGTATGTGAGCCTAGCGATCCGTCCATGAAGCCCTTGACCCCGCCCGTCCTGAGCCATTCGTTGCCGCGGCCGTGGGCGGCAATGTCGTCGCTAAGCTTTTGCCACTCAACCAGCGGCGTGACCGCGTAGATACGGGTGATCAGTGCGTCGTTCGCTTCCGCGCGCCGGTAGGTTGCGAGACTTAGCCAGCTATTGAAATCGTCGGCAAACATGTCATGCACGGTGGTGACACCGTTTTCCGCAACGTAGCGCATCGCGGCGTCGAGGTAGCGGTCCAGCTGTGCTTCGGTTGGCTCTGGCATCACTTTCTGGACGAGACGCATGGCATTGTCCTTGAGGACGCCGGTTGGCCGACCCTCGCCGTCGCGAACGATTTCGCCTCCCGCAACGTCGGGAGTATCAGCGTCCACGCCGGCCAGATCGAGGGCCACGGAATTGGCGAGCGCCATGTGACCGTCCAGCCGCGCGACCCAGACCGGGTTATTCGGCGTCGCTGCATCGACCCACTCGCGGCGCGGCAGCTCCCCGCCCCAGTTCGTGTGATCCCATGTGCCACCCGTGATCCACTCGCCAGGCTCGGTGCTCTTGGCAAAATCCGCGATGCGTTGCGCAAATGCCCGCGGGTTCTTTGCATCACGCAGCTGCACCGACGCAATCGAACTGCCGCCCACCAGAAAATGCACGTGCGAATCGATAAAGCCCGGAACGAGCATGCCGCCGTCCGCCGCGATGACTTCGGTGTCGTCGCCGATAAGCGGCTTGATATCGGCTGACGAACCCACCGCGATGATGGTCTCACCTCTGCTGGCAACCGCCTCTGCCCAGGGCTTGTCAGGGTCGCCGGTCCATACCCGGGCATTTGTAACTACCAGTGACGCCGATTCCTGTATTGGCGCAGAGTTTGGCGAGCAGGCTGCAAGCAGCATTGTGAACACGAGGGCGCAGTACATGCCCTTCGGGTGATATGGAGTTGTTGCGGATCGACTCATAGCGCCTCATCGAATCACGATACTAAACGCGGCGCAACTAACTCCCGTCCGGCTCCAGCGCATCCATGCGATCAAGCAATTTGAGGCATTCTTCAGCGGTATCCTTAAGTTCGCCCGGCCTACCGGCCGCAATCTTCCCCAGCACTTCACGCGCTTTTGCCTCGTCAATGTCCGGCAACAAGCGGATTACGGGGGCTGCCGCCTCCCCTGCCTTCACCTTCTCCTCGATCAAATCAAACGAGCGCTGTCCTGCCTTGACCAGCGACATGCCCGCCAGCATGCGATTCTGCTCATTATCCGCAGACATCGCGCGCAGCAAAGTGCTGCCTGCGCGACGCGAGCCGAACATACGCCAAGATGCGCCCGCGGCAATTACTCGTAATGGAGAGATGCCTTCACTCATCGGGATGTCAGATGACGCCCCACAGGCCATGGTCGTCCCAGTAATCGGGTTCGTGGGTCGAGCTGTGATCAAACCAGCCGTGGCGGTGCTCTTCGACAGTAAAGTCCTTTGTGCGAAAGCGCTGAGCGCCGCCATCAAGCAGCACGACGAGGTCCAGCCGCACGCGAATATCGATGATGCGCTTCACCTTCGAGAAATCCGGGTACCATTTCTTGTGCACGGGCCAGCCCATCAGCACCAACCGATCAAACTGCACTCCTTTTCGGGTCGCCAGATTCGCCACCGTGCCGCCGTGGCTGTGGGCGAAGAAGTCGGGTGCGTTCAGTCCCTGGTCCGGCAACCATTGCTTGAGCAATTCGGCGTCGGCACGGCGCGCCTTATCCGAATACGCGCCGGTCCATTTAAAGCTCCGATCATGCACGTGGAGGTCGGGGCGTCTCGCTTTCAACGCGTCGTAAAAGTCACCGCCCGGGCGATACCAGCTGGCATTCGCGGCAAACGTGCCGTGCGTCACCACGGCCGTATCCGACTGGCGTCTACGCTTCCTCGATTTCGGTTGCTGGATGACCTTCTTGTCGGCGATCGACTCCATCGGTTCGATTTGGCTCATGGCAGCCAATGCCAGTCTGGAAACCAGTCGATCCTTGCTGCGGGCCGCCGTTTCCAGCGTCTTGCGAATCTTGGGGCGCAGGCGGGTCGTTTCACGTGCTCCGGCTGCACCGGCCACGGCGACCAGCGGATGCGGGCTCATCATCGCAGCTTCGAACAACGCGGCCGCGGCTTCGATCGTCGGTTTCCTGTATACCTCGCGGGCGACTTTGGTCATTTCCTGCTCGAGCGCCGGCCGGGTCTCTTTTCGTAGTTCTCTTTCGCTTACTCCGAGATGCTGGCACGCCGTTGCAACTTTTACGTGGTGATCGGTCTTGAGCGCTTTGAGGTTCGGCAACGGGAACTCCGGCAGCTTCTCCATCGGCGATGTGTAGCCCAAAACGCCGGCACGGACGGCCAGCAGGAACGCGGCCTGTGAGGCCGTTGCCGACTCCGCGTCGGCAGCCGGGACGCCGAATGCATCACGCGGATCGATCGGTTCAAAACGCCTGTAACTCATGCTGTATTCTCCGCTACCTACGCCATTCCGGATTCCAGAAGTATAGACGGGATGTTGCTCGAACCGCGTATTCGTTGCCAGTCAGCACTTCGCAGCCAGTGTGACTGGGAAAGCGGCCGAAGACGGAGTACCCTTTTCTCGTTGTCTTAACCTAAAATCAACAAAAATAAGGACATACGCCTTATAAAAATGGAGGCAAGGAAATGACTTTGAGACGATTCCCTGTTTTTCTGACACTCGCCCTGGCGCTCGCTGGAGCGCAGACCGCCGCCGCCGACTACGTGGCGTATTCAGTTGGCGACAATGAAAAATCGCCGCTGCCGGAGCGAGTTGACAAAGTTGATACGAAATATCTTCTGAATATCGAATGGGGAGACTATGCGGGCCGCAAGGCCAGGCTCGGTGTCCTGGAGGTCGACAACAACAGCTCGACGAGCTCTTACACGGTTTCAACCGCCATGGGTAACGTCGACTATTCGGCGTCGACCACCGGCGTACCCGTAAACGGGATCGAAGCGATTGTTATTGATTCTTTGTCGCAGACCGGTCGCTTTCGGCTCGTGGAGAGAACCGAACTCGGTGACGTTCTGGCAGAACAGGATCTTGCCAGTTCAGGCCGCATCGCCAAACCTTCGGGTGCCAAGACGGGCAACGTACTTGGGGCAGAATACCTGGTGCAGCTGGTCGTCACTGACTACGAAGCCAAAACGTCAGGCACGGACAAAGGCGTCGGCGGTATTTTGACGCGCAAGGTGCCATTGCTGGGCGGCATAAAAGCCGGCAGCAGCACGGGGCGCGTCGGCTTGAATATACGGCTGATCGATGCCGAGACCAGCGAAATCACCTTCACCAAGCAGATTGAAGCCGTTATCAAGGAAACCAATCTTGCCTTCGGCGGCGCTGGCCTGATCGGCGATGTCGGGCTTGGCGGCTTTATGTCCGAATACTCCAAGACTCCCGTCGGCCAGGCCGTGATTGCCGGCGTTAACCAGGCGGTCTTCGAACTGATCAAAGAGGTGGGTGCGAAACCGCCCGAGGGCTCGATCGTCAAGGCGGACGCTGAGCAGATCTATACCAATCTCGGCAAGGATGCTGTCGCCGTCGGGGACCGTCTGCAAGTGCTGAAGAAGGGCGAGGAACTGATCGATCCGGAAACCGGGATTTCGCTGGGTGGCAGCACTACCTCGATCGGTGAAATTGAAGTCAGCCAGGTCCAGGAAAAATTCTCGATCGCAAGGCCGCTGTCATTGAGTGAAACTCCGGACAGGGGTGACAAGGTCAAGGGCACCAAGGCCGCCGCGCCGCTCGAATTTGCAAAAAACTGGAAGAAGCCGAAGTAGTTCTTGATTCTGCCTGCAGCGGGCCGGATTTCGGCCTGTCCATGATATTTGTCAACCGTGGGCGGGTTTCTTCTTCAGATCGGCGCCCTGCGCGATCAGGCCCAGGCGTGCGACATCCAGAATACGGACATGCTCACGATCGACCCGGATGACGCCTGCTTGCTGCAGCCTCGAAATGACCCGACTGATTGTCTCGGGTGAAAACCGCAGGTAGTTAGCAATGCTCTCATGCGACATCGGCAGGTCGAACTCGTATTCGACTTCATTTTCGCGCCGCACTCGAGCCTCGACGTCGAACAAGAAGATTGCGAATTGCTGCGTGGCATCGAGACCCTCGACGCACTTCTGCTGCCGCGCGAAGTCGCGACTCATGAGCGCCAGGATCCGGGTCTGGAGTCCCGGAATCTGCCGCGAAAGCCCCGCAATGTCTCGGTAGGGGACGACGCACAGCGAAGCAGCCTTGAGAACGAGCGCATTGAAATGATGTCGCTCCGGGTACACCGCATCAAAACCCACGAGCTCACCGGGCAGGTGAAAATCGCGCACGTGCTCGTGCCCCTGCAGGTCCAGCGTGTAGGACTTGATACAGCCGCTGCGCACCGCAAAAAGAGCTGTGAACGGATCATCGACGCGAAACAGGTGCGTACCTGGGGGAAGGGGGCCGATCTGGCGGACGATGCCGTGGACGCGATTGATCTCGCTGTCCTGCAGCCCCGGCGGCCAGCACCATCCCTGCAGCGAGCAAAGCCCGCAGGCATGGCGAAATACAGGAACGCTCGCCATGGACGATTCGACAGCGGCACCCAAGACGCGACTCCTCAATAACTTCTTGATTCTAGGGGCGCGTAAGGCCTTTAAAAATCGTGGAAGTTACCTAACATCGCCCGACAAATGTCAATGCACTGCTTGTCGACCGATGGTCATATAGCTGTTGCGGCGAGTTCTGCGCGTCCGCTCGTCGCCGGGCGATATAGATGCGTTGCAAATCAGAGGTAACAGTCATGTTTATCAGAGAGGTAAAAGGTCACTTCAAACCCGGGAAGTTCGATTTGTTCAATAAACGGCTCGACAAGGAAATCATCCCGATGCTGCAAAAACAAAAGGGATTCCGCGATGAACTTTCGTTCTTTGATAAAGAAAAGGACGAAGCGATTTCGATGAGCTTCTGGGATACAAGAGAGCAGGCAGAGAAGTATGCGCGAGATCTTTATCCGACAATTCACAAGAAAATGGAGGATGTGCTCAAGGATAAGCCGCAAGTTCGCTCTTATGAGGTCGCTAATTCGACCTTCCACAACATTCACGCGATCTAAGCTTGAATGGTAATTCCCGGAACGGGCGACAGCTGCAGGCTGCCGCCCGTTTTTGCAGAAATTATTTCCGATGGATAGGCGGGCGCATTACTGAACCGTGTAGCCGCCATCCACGCACGTCGCCGTGCCGGTTACAAATGATGCCTTGTCGGAGCAGAGCCAAAGCACGGCTTCTGCGACCTCCTCCGGCTCGCCGATCCGGCCAATCGGATGCACTGCAGCAAAATCGTCAGGTTTGCCTTTTCGCATTTTGGCAAGGCCTTCCGCCATCGGCGTACGAATAACGGCGGGATTCACGGCATTGACACGGACGCCGTGGGACGAGTACTCGAGCGCGGCGCTCCTGGTCAATCCCATGACCGCATGTTTTGAAGCGCTGTATATGCCAACGCTGGGGAAGCCAACGAGCCCACCCACTGATGAGTTGTTCACAATAGCGCCGCCGCCGCCCTTGAGCATCTGCCGAATTTCATACTTCATAGACATCCAGACGCCCTTGACGTTGATGCCCATGATCGCGTCAAAGTTTTCGCTGGTCTGGTCTGCGAGCGGTCCCGCTGCACCGCCAATACCTGCGTTATTGAATGCAACGTCGAGGCGGCCATATTTAACCACCGCATGCTCGATAAGTGCTTTGACATCTTCCTCTGAAGACACATCCGTGCGCAGGAAACTTGCTTCACCGCCGGCGTCCTCGATCGCTTTCACGACGGCCTCACCGGCTTCGCTGTTGCGATTGCCAATTACGACGCTTGCCCCCTCGCGCGCAAACGCGATTGCCGTCGCCCGCCCGATGCCCGTTCCGCCGCCTGTAACGAGCGCTACTTTACCGTCAAAATCTGCCAATTTGGTTCTTCCTATTCGTTGTTAAGTTGCGTCACGCCGCCGTAGGCGACGCCTGTAAGTTGCGCCATGTCAGTTTTGAACGTCGTGAGGTCGTCGAACGAAAACTCGCTCAGGTGACGATGTCCGGCAGCACGCGCCAGGACCTGCATCAGTTCGATCGACGCCCCGAAAAACCGGGCCAGTCGTTCCGCCGCAATGTCGACAGGCAGGCGCTCGCGAAGATGCGGTTTCTGCGTTGCAATACCGACAGGGCAATTGTTCGTATGGCAGGCACGCATACCGAGGCAGCCGATCGCCTGGATGGCCGCGTTGGAGACAGCGACACCGTCGGCGCCAAGCGCCATTGCTTTGGCGAAGTCCGCCGGATGCCTCAGGCCACCCGTCGCGATCAACGTCACGTCGGATGAACCGCATGCGTCAAGGTGCCGTCGCGCTCTCGCGAGCGCGGGAATCGTCGGCACCGAGATGTTGTCCCGGAAAATCAGCGGCGCGGCGCCCGTACCACCACCGCGGCCGTCGAGAATGATGTAGTCGACCCCAATCTCGAGTGCGGCGTCGATGTCTTTCTCGATGTGTTGCGCCGAGAGCTTGAAGCCGACCGGTATCCCGCCCGTCTTGTCACGCACTTCTTCGGCGAAGTCGCGGAACTGGCTGAGTTCAGTCCACTCCGGAAACCGCGCAGGCGATACCGCGGCCTGTCCTTCCTCAAGATGGCGCACCTCAGCGATCTTGCCCTGCACCTTGTTGCCGGGCAGGTGCCCGCCTGTGCCCGTCTTTGCACCCTGCCCGCCCTTGAAATGAAACGCCTGCGTCTTTTTCACCTTGTCCCAGGAAAAACCGAAGCGCGCCGATGCGAGTTCATAAAAATAGCGGGAGTTCGCGGCCTGTTCTTCGGGCAGCATTCCGCCCTCACCCGAGCAGATGCCGGTGCCTGCAAGCTCCGCGCCTTTCGAGAGCGCGACTTTGGCCTCTTCGGACAAAGCTCCGAAACTCATGTCCGAAACAAACAATGGAATGTCCAGGCGCAGCGGCTTTTTGGCCCGCGGACCAATGACAAGCTCGGTGCCGACCGCTTCGTCATCCAGCAGCGGAAGCTTGTGCAACTGGCCAACGACGAATTGCAGGTCGTCCCACTGCGGCAAACTGCTACGCGGTACGCCCATGGCAGCGGAGGGACCGTGGTGGCCCAGTTTCGTGAGGCCCTCATCCGCGAGTTTACGAATCAGCTTCACGTGCGGTTCGATCGCTATGCCGTTCGGGTCCTGGTAAAGACCCTGGTACGCATCGCGCTTGTACGGCTGCGGATGCTGTTTTGCCCAGGCCGCGATTTCATCTTCGTCGACCCGCACCTGGCCGTCCTCGATCCAGGCATTGAACCTGGGCAAGGTCTCGCTGTTGTTGTATTCGCTGACCCCCGTGTCGAGACGGTAGTCCCAGCCGTGCACGCCGCAGATCAGGTTGTCGCCATCGACATGGCCATCGGACATCAGCGCGCCGCGGTGTGCGCAACGGCCGTACAATACGGTGACCGATTCGTCGTAACGAACGATCACGAGGTCGACGTCGGCGACCAACGCGTAGGCCGGTTGGCGATCCTGAAGCTCTTCCCACGCAGCTACAGCTACCTTTTTCATTTGATCTGATGCCTTTACTTAATCTTGTTTGGGTGGCGGCGGTCGAGTCTACCACTGGGTACCGCGGCCTTAATGCTGAAAATTTGTCGACTCTCTTTACACTGTTTTTAAGCTAGTTTTATAACTACTTGAAATTATTATCTTTTTATTTCCGGCATATGCCTTGCATACCTTAATAGGCATGAAACGACTAAATGCCGCAAGACTCACGCTGCTCGCCTTGTTCATTGCCGCGCCATTCTCATCCGCCCTGGCCGGCAACTTCAACGCGGTTCTTAACGGCCGCTCGATTCACGTTGATGCGACCCAGGAGTGGAACGAGGACAACACCGGCCTCGGCCTTGAGTACCAGTTTGCGACCGAGTCACGCTGGAAAAAACGGCTCATGGTCAACGGCTTTCGAGATAGCAACGAACAGATGTCCTACATGGCTGGTGCCGGTTTGCACCGCACGATGTTTGCGACCGAACGCCTGAATGGTTTTTACGTGGATGCTGGCGTCAATGTCTTCCTGATGACCCGTAAAGACGTTAACGACAACCGGCCGTTTCCGGGCGCGGTGCCGAGCCTGTCCGTCGGCAATCGGTACATGGGACTCAACCTCACCTACCTGCCGGTGAAGGCTGTCGAACGCTTGCTTGACGCACGGGTGGTGGATGACACTGTCAGTGGTATCTTCTTCCTGCAGTTTAAAGTCGACATCAGCCGGCTGCTTCCGAGCAACTAGGCCAAAATCACGTCCGACGTCGTCGGGCTATTCAAGGGCGAGCCAGGTACCGGACGCTGGTTGGCCGCCAACGCTCCCCTGCGTTTTTGCTCGTTACGGGATCCGCTTCTTGAGCTCCGCCACTTCAGCCTCGAGTTGACCTACCCGTTCCGCCAACTCCGCGACACTCACTCGCTCGGAAGATGCGGCAGGCTTCATTGCCTTTGCCTGGCTTGCGTGTGCTTCCAGGTCTACCGGACCCGAGAACAGGTGCATGTACTCCGCGTCCTTGCGGCCCGGCGTACGCGGCAGTTCAACGAGCAGCGGATCTCCGTCGCGCACGATCAGGCGCTTCAGTGCGGCCAGCACCTCGGCGTTATCAGCAAAAGCGTGCAAACGACCGCTGCGCGCGCGTATCTCCCCCGGCGTTTGCGGGCCACGCAATAACAGCAGGCAAACGACGGCGAGTTCCGCCGGGTCAAAATTAAGATCGCTGTAGCGCGTATTGCAAAACCGCTGCAGGTACTTCTCGGTCCGGCTCTTGAAGTTCTCCTCCATCTGCACGAGGTGTTTCGCCTCCAGCACGCGCAGCGCGTGTTGTACCTCGCCTTGCTGCAGGGCCATGACGGGGTTGCGAGCGGATTTCTGATTGCAGGCGTTGGTCAGGCCGTTGAGCGTGAGCGGATACTGATCCGGCGTGACGATCGATTTCTCGATCAGGCAGCCGATGATGCGGGCTTCGATGTCGTCTAGCGGTTGCAGCACAGGGCGGTCCTTTGGGCTGGATCCTGGTTCAGGAAGCCGTACTTTGGCGTATCGGGCCGGATTGGGCAACCTGCTCATTAAGTTGTGTATTGCGTGATTAATCACGCATCTGTTATGCTTCGCGCATGAATACTCAAATCACCCCGGAACAGTCGCTGGCCCTCGCCTTCGCGTCGGCGTGGAGCCGCCTCGAAAGGCGACTCGACAGCAGTCTTGGCGCCATTCGCGGCATCAGCCTGGCCGAATACCGCCTGCTGCAGGCACTTGGCAACGCACCAAATGCACAGGCCAGTCGCGTCGACCTTGCCCTGGCAGTGGGGCTAACGCCATCCGGTGTCACGCGGGCGCTGCGCCCCATGGAAAAGCTGGGCATCGTCTCTACCGTAAAGAGCAAGCGAGACGCCCGGCTTGCGATCGCCGCGCTGACTCCGGCCGGGCGTGAACTGCTCAGTGACGCGTCAGCTGTGGTCGACGATACGATGAAAGCCATCCTGGTGCGTTCACCGAAAACAGCCGCGCAACTGGATGGGCTGATTGACGTTCTTGAGGATATCGGGCGCTAGGCGTACGGCCGGCGATCGCGAAGGACCAAACCGTCAGGTCTTGCTTCGATAAACCCCGAAGTAAACAAAGGGGTGCTTCGCGCGCTTGCCGGGCTCGACTTCAGCCGGCACCTGGTGTTTTACGGGTCTGATTGTGCGCAGGTAGGCGACAATCGCATCCACATCATCATCGGAGATGATGGCGTATCCCTGCCACGGCATCCATGCGATCCGCCGATTGCCATGGCGGCCGATGCCAGCCCTGATGGCGTTTGCAATTTGCTCATCCGTCCAGGCACCGACGCCGGTCTCGTCATCAGGCGTAATATTGGAGGGGTAAATGACACCAGGGCGCTTTTCACCCATGGGATCCGTATAAGCAAGACCCGTAGCCGAACCCGCCAGCGGTCGATCGAAATCGGGATTGCCCACCAGCGCGCCGTTGGTATGACACGCGCCGCAGCCAAGCAGCTCCACCATGTACTCACCTCTCGCAACCAGGTCTCGTTTTTGAGGTGAGTATGTGCCCGGGATCGCGGCCGGGGCATCCAGGATCGTTGTGGCGTCGACCTCCTCGTAATCTCTCAACAGGTCCGTCGGTGTTTCAGTTGCACAGCCAGCGAGACAAATGGCCGCCAACATCAGAAATCGAGCGCCCTTCATAGCAAGCTCCCTACCGGGTTGAAGCCTCATAATATACCGACCCATGCGGCCCGGACAGAGTTCCCCTTCGCAGGCCGCGCCGACCGGACGTTCTATTTTTCCCGGGAAATACGCCATATCGCGTTGCCGGCATCATCTGCAACCAATAGCGCACCGGCCTTGTCCACGATTACGCCGACGGGGCGTCCCTGCGCGTCGCCGTCGTCGTTCAGAAACCCGGTAAGAACGTCGACCGGTTCGCCAACCGGTTTGCCGTTCGCGAACGGCACAAAGATCACTTTATA
>JBATHK010000144.1:0-10687 GCA_049666725.1 Woeseiaceae bacterium | reverse complement strand
ACAGCCGCGTGTGCGCGTGGCCTGGAGATGCGAACAGCGATGTCGTGGCCCCGGAATCAACCAGGCGACCCTTCTCCAGAACCAGCATGCGCTCACAGTGGCCGGCGACCACGCCCAGGTCATGGGTGATCAACAGCAGGGCCGTGTTGTCGCGAATTTCCTCGAGCAGCTCCAGTATCTGCGCCTGGACCGTGACATCGAGTGCGGTCGTCGGTTCGTCGCCAATCAGGAGATCCGGCTCCGCAATCAGCGCAGACGCCAGCATGACCCGCTGACGCATGCCCCCGGAAAGCTGGTGCGGATAGGCATTGAATTGCCGGCGCGCATCAGACAGCCCCACGCGTGAAAGCATTTCGATGACACGCTCGTCAATCTCTGCGCCGCGCGCCAGCTTGTGCCGTACGAGAATTTCCCGCAGCTGCCGGCCAACCCGGAGGTAAGGGTTCAGCGCCTGCGTCGGGTCCTGGAAAACAATGCCAATGCGTCGCGCCCGCAGCCGATCCAACGCGTGCCCGCTGGCTCCAACCAGCTCCGTGCCGTCGAAACGAATGCTGCCCGTAACGCTCGCCTGCCGGGGCAACAGGCCCAGCATTGCCAGCGCCGTCTGTGACTTTCCCGAACCGGATTCGCCGACGAGGCCCACCGACTCCCCGCTGTCGATCGAGAAACTGAGCGCATCGACAACGGCAGCTTGCTTGTAGCGAATCGAAAGGTCCTTGACGTTCAGCAGGCTCAATTTGTATGCCTCACGTCAAAAAAGTCCCGCAGCCCGTCGCCGAGAAAATTGAAGCACAACAGAATCAGCGCCAGCAGTCCGGCCGGAATCAGCAGCGCCCAGGGCGCGCCTTCCATCTGGTTCACGCCGGCATCGACCAGCGCGCCGAGGGAGGTCTGCGGCTCCTGGATTCCGAGGCCGAGGAAACTCAGAAATGACTCGACGAGTATCGCTTGCGGAATGGTCAGCGTTACATACACGACGACGATGCCGATCAGGTTCGGCGCAATGTGGCGAAGCAGGATGCGCGCCGTGCTGACGCCTGTAAGGCGCGCCGCGTCCACGAACTCACGCTCCCTCAGGCTCAGTGTCTGGCCGCGCACGATACGCGCCATGTCGAGCCAGTTGAAGGCGCCGATCGCAACAAAAATCAGCAAGAAGTTTCTTTCGAACGCGACCATCAGGAGAATCACGAAAAAAATAAACGGCAGCGCGTACAGGGTGTCGACGAAACGCATCATCACCGCATCGACACGGCCACCGACGAAACCCGCTATCGCGCCGTACGCAACGCCGATAACCAGGCTTACCAGGCTGGCCACGATAGCGACCAGCAGGGTTACGCGAATGCCGAGCATGGTGCGAACAAACAGGTCGCGGCCGAGATCGTCAGTACCGAAGAGATGCCCGCCCGCGATTGTTGGCGACACCAGCTGGCGATTGAAATCAGTCGTCAGGTAATCGTGCGGGCTGATCCAGGGCCCGGCGAGCGCGCAGACGGCGACCGTCAGCAGGATGCCGCCGCTGACGCGGATGCTGCGATTCTCGAACAGGCTCACCGGTAGCGCACCCGCGGGTCGATCGCACCATAAAGAATATCAACGATGAGGTTCAGGCTTACGATCAGCGTTGCATAAAAAACGACGATGCCGAGCACCAGCGTGTAGTCGCGGTTAAGCGCGCCGCGCACAAAAAACTGCCCGAGTCCGGGTATGCCGAATATTTCTTCGACAACGACCGAGCCCGTCAATATGGCGGCGATCGCCGGACCCATATAAGAAAGCACGGGAAGCATCGCTGGTTTGAGCGCATGCAGGCGCACGACGGTCAGAGTGCCAAGACCCTGTGCACGCGCCGTACGAATAAAGTCTCGGCCGAGTACGTCGATCATGCTCGCGCGCGTAAGGCGGGCGATGTAGGCGATCTGCGGCAGTGCCAGCGTAACGACGGGAAGCACCATTCGTGACGCCCCGCTGGAGCTGCTCCAGCCCGCCGGCAGCCACTGCAGTTTTACCGCAAGCAACAACACCAGGACCGGGGCAACCACGAACACCGGTATCGATATGCCGGTCATCGAGAACGCCATGACGAGGCGATCGAGGTAGGTGCCCTGTTTCAACGCCGCAACCGTGCCGGCGCCCGCACCAACGATAATTGCCAGCGCCATTGCCATGGCGCCGAGTTTTAGTGACAGTGGAAACGCGGCGCCAATGAGCTCGCTAACCGTGTGGTCGCGATAACGATACGAAGGACCCAGATCACCGTGCGCCAGTCCCGCAAGATAGCGCAAGAGCTGTTTTGGCAATGGCTCGTCGAGGTGATAGGCGCGCGCAATATTCGCCTCGACGTCCGCCGGAAGCACGCGCTCATCGTCAAACGGCCCGCCCGGCGCGGCATGCACCATCAGGAAAGCGAGGACAATGACCAGCAACAAGGTCGGGATCGCCCCCAGCACTCTGAGCAAGGTGTATCGCAGCAATATGATATTCCGCTATGCGCGCGGCTATTTGGTCGCGCTGAGACTCAGGTGCTGACTGTAATGATAATCAAGGACGTTGTCTCCCCAGCCCCTGACCCGCGGGCTGACCAGGTGCTTGCTGACGTAGAAGTACAGCGGAATTACGGGATGGTCAGCGAGCAGGACGCGCTCCGCCTCTTCGAGGTACAGCATGCGGCGGTCCGCGTCGAGCTGGTTCGCAGCACGCTTCATCAGCGACTCGTATTCGTCGTTCGCATAGCGCGGCATATTGGCGGCACTGCCGGCCTGCAGCACGCTCAGAAAGGTCTGGGCATCGTTGTAGTCACCCATCCAGCTGGAGCGAAAGACCTGCGTGATCTTGGCGTCGCGCATGTTCGCCAGCAGGACCTGGAACTCTTCGTTGATAAGGGTCGTTTCGACGCCCAGCACGTCGCGCCACATTGACTGAACGGCAACCGCAATCTTCTTTTGAGTATCCGACGTGTTGTAACGAAGCTCAATCCTGAGCGGCTCGGCCTCGCTGTAACCGGCCTCCTTGTACAGTCGTTGCGCAAGGGACTCGCGCTCGTTCCGGGTCAGTGACGCAAAGCTGAACACGGTCGGCTCATAGCTGTCGACACCGGGCGGCACCCAGCTGAGCGCCGGCATTTCACCACGTCCCAGGACCTTTTCCGCCAGCTGTTCCCGGTCGATAGCCATCGACAGTGCTTTTCTGAGCTCGGTATTGCCCTTGAACGGCGGCCGCAGGAGATTGAATCCGTAGTAGTAAATGCCGAGGTAGGGCGCGATATGAAGCTCGCTGCCGAACTGCGCCTGCAGGCCCGCGAAATTATCGGGTGGCACGGTGCTGGTTATGTGCAGCTCGCCGGCCCGATATCGATTCAGCTCGGCAGTGTCCTGTACAACGACATGATAGTTGACGCCATCGAGCGCCGTTGCCGCATTGTTCCAATAGTGTTCGTTGCGGCGCAGCGCCAGAACGGAGCCCGGCACCCAGGCATCCAGAACGTACGCGCCGTTCGACACCAGCCTGCCGGGCCGTGCGAAACGGTCGCCGTGTTCCGCAACCGAGGCCGGATGCATGGGAAACGTGCTCGGGTGGGTCAACAGGCTCAAAAGGTAGGGGGTCGGCCGGGTGAGCTTGAGTACCAGCGTCTGCTCATCCAGCGCCTCAACGCCCAGCGATTCCACTGGCAGTTCGCCCGCGACAATTGCCGGTGCATTGACGACGGCCGCCAGCATATCGGCATAGAACGCGCCGGTCGCCGGCGCCACGAGGCGGCGCAGGCCGAACACGAAGTCGCCGGCTTTGAGCTTGTCGCCGTTGGACCAGCGGGCCTGTTCTCGTAAATGGAACGTGTAGGTCAGTCCGTCCGCGGAGATATCCCAACGCTCTGCCGCCGCCGGCACCAGCTCACCCGTCGGCGTGTAGCCGACGAGGCCCTCGCTTATATCCCGCAACACTTCTGCTGCCTGGGTGCTTCTTGCCTTGTGCTGGTCCAGGGATTCGGGATCCGAGGGAAGACCGCGCTGCAGCAACGGGTTCAGGTCGACAGGCCGATCCGAGCAGCCCCCGAGTGCGGCAAGCACGAGCGCCGTGAACAGCAACCGTGAAAATAGTCTGCGCGTCAGCATCGCGGCGCGCTCAGGCACTTTTCCGAAGCTGCCGCTTCTTCAAATGAATCAACAGCAAGGAAACCGCGGATGGTGTCATGCCTTCAAGGCGCGATGCCTGGCCCAGGGTCGCGGGATGAGAGGCTTCGAGTTTTTGCCGCGCTTCGTTTGAAAGTCCATCGACTGCAGAGTAATCGATATCGTCTGGCAAACGCAGGGTCTCCTGCCTGGCGTGTTTCGAAATCTCGCGCTCCTGGCGCTCGATGTAGCCCGCATACTTCGCCTGTACATCGAGCTGCAGCTCGACCTGTTCGCGCTGTTCGTCGCTCACAAGGCCCGCCGACTCGAACGCACCAACCCGGGACAAGCCCGACACGGCCGTGTAGTCGAGTTCCGGGCGGCGCAACAGCTCGGCCGCGGTGCACTCGCGCTGCAACGATTTGCCAATCAACAGTTCGTCGTTCTCCGTCAGCAGCTGTGGCCGCAGCGTTACGCCAGAAAGCCGCTGCTGCTCACGTATGACGGCTTCCTGTTTGGATGCGAATACATTCCAGCGCGCATCATCGACCAGACCGAGCTCACGACCGATCGGTGTCAGGCGAAGATCGGCATTGTCCTCCCGCAGCGTCAGCCGGTATTCGGCGCGGCTCGTAAACATGCGATAGGGCTCGCTGACACCGCGCGTGATGAGGTCGTCGACGAGCACGCCGAGATAGGCTTCATGCCGTTTTGGGAACCATTCATCCTGGTCATGCGAATGTCGCGCCGCGTTGATGCCCGCCAGCAGGCCCTGGGCGCCGGCTTCTTCGTAACCCGTGGTGCCGTTGATCTGACCGGCAAAATACAGGCCGTCGACGTGCTTTGTTTCGAGTGTTGGCCTGAGATCGCGCGGATCGAAATAGTCGTACTCGATCGCGTAGCCCGGCTGCGTGATTTCTGCCTTTTCGAAACCGATGATCGTGCGCACGAATCGTTCCTGGGTTTCGCGAGGCAGGCTGGTCGAGATGCCATTCGGGTAGACAAGGTCCGTCGTCAGGCCCTCGGGCTCAACAAAGATCTGGTGCGACGCCTTGTCGGCAAATCGCACGACCTTGTCTTCGACGGACGGGCAATAGCGCGGGCCGACGCCTTCGATCATGCCCGAGTACATCGGCGACTCATCGAGCGCGCCGCGAATGATGTCGTGGGTTTGTTCGGTCGTTTTCGTGATGTGGCAGGAGACCTGTTGCGGGTGGTCGCGACGGCGCCCGAGAAAAGAAAATACCGGAACGGGTTCATCGCCCGGTTGTTCGAGCATTGCCGCGTAGTCCAGTGTCTTGCCGTCGAGTCGCGGCGGCGTGCCTGTTTTCAGACGCGCCACGTTAAACGGCATCTCTCGCAAACGAGCCGCAAGCTTGTTCGATGGAGCATCGCCGACGCGTCCACCTGCTTTTTCGGTGCGGCCAATGAGGATGCGCCCGCCAAGGAAGGTGCCGACCGTCAGCACGACGGTTTTGCCCGGGAAGGTCTGCCGGTCATCGCAGATGACGCCGCGTACGCGATCGCCTTCGACAACAAGATCGTCAACCGAGGCCTGCACAACGGCGAGTCCTGGCTGGGACCTGATGATGTCGCTGATCGCGCGACGATAAAGCACGCGATCGGCCTGGGCGCGCGTTGCCCGCACAGCCGGACCCTTGCTGGCATTGAGCGTACGAAACTGTATGCCGGCCCGATCGATAGCCTGCGCCATGGCGCCGCCCATCGCATCGATCTCCCGCGTCAGGTGCCCTTTGCCAATGCCGCCGATGGCCGGGTTGCAGCTCATCTGCCCGAGCGTCGCGACGCTCTGCGTAATCAGCAGGGTGCGGGCACCCGCTCGCGCGGCGGCCAGCGAGGCCTCCGTACCGGCGTGTCCGCCGCCAATCACAATTACGTCAAAACCCTGGGTCATAGTCATCCATGCTGGTCAAAAAGTGACCAAGTTGGGCTGCGCATTTTAGGGCCTTGCCGGCAGCGAAGCCACCGGAACTTTACTATTTATGCGCCGTTCTCCAAGATAGCCCGCTGTTTTGCGCTCAGGTTTAGCCATGCTTCGAGTCACCGCCGTCCTGATGGCCATCCTTGCTTCGGCCGGCGCCGCGTTCGCGCAGTCTGTTGAGCTCAGCGATTGCCGCATCAGCTCTGGCCCCGGCTCACCCGGTATAAAGGCGCGCTGCGGCACGCTGTTGCGCCCGCTCGACCCCGCCGGCGCTGTGCCCGGTGAAATCGAGCTCAAAATCGCCGTCGTGCCGGCGCTCAACCTGACGCCTGAACCGGATCCGTTCGTGCCGATCGCCGGTGGACCCGGCCAGAGCAGCGTGCGGTTCTACTCGTCGTACGCCGGAAACTTTGAAGATGTGCGCCGCAATCGCGACATCGTGCTTGTCGACCAGCGCGGCACGGGCGATTCCTCGGCCATGGACTGCCCGGTCGACGACAGCCTGGTTGAGGGCCAGTACTCCGCCGAACTGACGCTCGAGTTCACCAGCTCCTGCCTCGAACAGTTACCCGCTGACCCCCGCTTCTTCACAACGAGCATCGCCGTTACCGATCTCGAGGCCGTACGCGAAGCGCTGGGCTATCCGTCATTCAATCTCTATGGCATTTCTTACGGCACTCGCGTCGCGCAGCATTTCGCACGCCGCTATCCGGCCTCGACACGCAGCATCGTTCTCGACGGCGTCGTGCCGCCACAGATCGCGCTCGGCCCTGAAATTGCGACCGAGAGTCAAAGGGCCGTCAACGCCATTCTTGCTCGCTGCGCCGGGGATACGGCCTGCAATGAGCGGTTTCCGGACATCGAGGAAAAGTTCAGAAAGATCGTTGCCGAACTGGACGGTTCACCCGTGACGATCGACGTGCCGCACCCGGATACCGGTCGGCTCGAGAACACAACCTTCGGTCGCGGTGAACTCGCAATCGCAGTACGGCTGCTGGCCTATCACCCGAGCTCCATTGCGCTGCTGCCGCTGCTCATTAACGAAGCGGCCAGCGGCAACTACGTGCCGCTCGGCTCACAGTACCTGATGACGACAATCGCGATTAGCGACGCGCTCTCGCTGGGCATGCACAACTCCATCATGTGTGCCGAAGACGTGCCGTTTTTTGACAAGACAAGCATCGACTACGACAGCATCACGGCGAGCTACATGGGCATTTTCCAGCTCAGCGCCCTCGAGGCTATTTGTTCGATTTGGCCGGAGGGACCCATCGACGCGGAGTTCAAGGTACCGCTAACAACGGACCTGCCCGTGCTGCTGCTGTCCGGCGACGCCGACCCGATTACGCCGCCGCGCTACGCTGACATGGCCGCCGTTGATTTCAGCAACGCACGACACCTCATCGGCAAACATCAGGGCCACGGGCAGCTCGGCGTGGGCTGTAATCGCCGCCTCGTTGCCGCGTTCGTCGACGCGGCGGACCCCGCGGTCATTGACGCCGAGTGCCTCGAGCGCAGCTTTGTCATGCCCTTCTTTCTTGATTTCTCGGGGCCGATGCCATGATCAGGGTAGAGGGTATTCACAAGTCCTTTGCCAAGATCCGCGCCGTGCGCGGCGTCAGCTTCAGCGCCCCGGACGGAAAAATCACGGGCCTGCTCGGTCCGAACGGTGCCGGAAAATCGACCACGCTCAGGGTGCTGTATACCGTTCTCAAGCCCGATGCGGGCTCTGCACATATTGATGGCGTCGACGTCGTCAGCGATGCCCTCAGCGCCCGGCGGCGCATTGGCGCGCTGCCGCACGGCTCGGGCCTGTATCCGCACCTGACCGCGCGCGAGAACGTCGCATACTTCGCGCATCTTTGCGGCCTCGACAGGTCAGAGGTTGACGACCGCGTCGACGAGATCATCAAGCTGCTCGAGATCGAGGACTTTGCCGAGCGTCGCACAAAAGGCTTTTCGCAGGGACAACGCACGAAAGTCTCTCTCGCCCGCGCGCTCGTGCACGACCCACAGAATGTGCTGCTGGACGAACCCTCGAACGGGCTCGACGTCATGGCGACGCGCTCGCTGCGGCGCCTGATTCTCAAGCTAAAAGATTCCGGCCGCTGCGTACTGTTCTCCAGCCATGTCATGCAAGAGGTCGCCGCCCTGTGCGACAACATCTGCATCATCGCCAATGGCCAGGTTGCCATTGACGACTCGGTCGATGGCATCCGCAGCCGCACCGGCTGCGACGACCTCGAGGATGCCTTCGTGCACGCCATTCGAATGGTCGGGGACGAATGATGCACACTGTATTTATCGTTTTTATCAAGGAAATTATCGACAACCTGCGGGACCGCCGCACGCTTGGCACGGCGCTGATCATGGGCCCGATTTTCGGTCCCGTGCTTTTTGCCTTTGTCATCAATCTTTCGCTCGAACGCTCGCTCGAGGACGCCGAACGCACGCTCGAGCTCCCTGTAATCGGCCGGGAGCTCGCACCGAATCTGGTGCTTTATCTCAGGAGTCAGAACATCGATGCCGTCGACGGCCCCGAGGATCGCGCCGCGGCTATCAACGCCGTAAAGACCGGTGAGCACGATGTCGTGCTGGTTATTCCCGACACCTTCGGCGAGCAGCTTGCCGATAGCGTGCCCGCTACGATCGAGCTTGTTTCCGACCAGGCTGACACCGATGCCGACCGGATCGCGCGGCGGACATACCGGGCGCTGCAGTCCTACAACCGCGAGCTTGCCGCGCTTCGCCTGTATGCGCGCGGCGTAAACCCGACCGTGCTGCGGCCACTGAATATCGACGAAGTCGACGTGTCCACGCCGAGCGGCCGGTCTGCCATGCTGCTGGGCATGATGAGCTACTTTTTCATTTTCGCCACGCTCATGGGCGGCATGTATCTCGCTATCGATGCGACCGCCGGCGAGCGCGAACGCGGCTCGCTGGAGCCGCTGTTGTCGCTGCCGGTAACCCGCGATCAGCTGATTCTCGGCAAGATCGGCGCCACCTGCGTTTTCATGGCTTTGTCGCTTACCCTGAGCCTGGTGGCGTTCCACGTCGCGCTGAAATTCATGCCGCTGGAACAGCTTGGGATGACACCGAACTTCGGGCCGGGCGTGGTGCTTGCCGCGTTCCTGGTATTCGCTCCCTTCATCCTGCTCGGCGCCGCCTTGATGACGCTGGTTGCATCGTTCACGAAGAGCTACCGGGAAGCGCAAACCTGGCTTAGCGTCGTTCTGATTGCGCCGACCATGCCCATACTGATCGTCAGCTTGTTGACGCTGCGGCCCAAAATGGAGTTCATGTTTGTGCCCAGCCTGAGCCAGCACCTGCTGCTCGTCGACATGGTCAAAAACGAGCCCGTCAACAACCTGCATGTCGCGATCTCGGTGGCAAGCACGCTCTTTTTCGGCGCTCTCCTGACCTGGATCTGCGCCAGGCTGTACCGTCGAGAGGGCCTTCTCGGTTGACAATCCCCGCTGAATCTCCAACATGGAGGTTCCGGGGAATAAAATAATTACTATGTCTCTGTTTTCGGAACTCCGGCGACGCAACGTTATCAAGGTTGCCTTGCTCTATGCCGTCGCCAGCCTGCTGTCACTGTGGATTGTAAATCACGCGGTTTCGGGCGGCGTGCTACCGGTCTGGGCCAGCGAATTCATGCTGTTGCTGGTCACCATCGGTTTTCCCGTGGCGCTGATCTTTGCCTGGGTCTACGAGATCACGCCGCAGGGCCTGAAAAAGGGCGTCGACGTCGACCAGACGCAGTCGATCGTCTACAAGACCGGGCAAAAGCTGAATGCGGCCGTTGCCGTGCTTGCGGTGCTCGGGGTAGCTGCGCTGGTTGGCGAGAAACTGCTGCCGGAGTTTGAGCTGATCCGGCCCGAGGCCGTCGAAGAGATCCCGTTAAGGCCCATCTACAATTCGTCCGAAGCCGCCGGCGTCCCCAAGGAAATCACGTCCTACACGATGGCGAACGGCCTGCGAATTATCGTGTGGCCAGACCACGACATACCGAACATTGTCATGTACAACTTCGTCCGCGCGGGCAGCCGCAATGAGTACCCGGGCATTACCGGCCTCTCTCATTTCTTCGAACACATGATGTTCAACGGTACCAGCAAGCTCAAACCCGGCGAGTTCGATCGCGTGATGGAGGCTGCCGGTGGCGCCAACAACGCCTATACGTCCAATGACCTTACGGTTTACCAGGACTGGTTTCCGCGCTCTGCGCTGAAGACCATACTCGAGCTCGAGGCCGACCGGCTGCAGAACCTCGACATCGACCCCGACGTGGTTGAAAGCGAGCGCGGCGTCGTCTACTCCGAGCGCCGGTTGCGCGTAGATAACGACAATGAGGGTCGCCTCTACGAGCAAATGCTTGCGACCGCCTTCGTCGCACATCCTTATCAATTCCCGGTCATCGGCTGGCCGTCGGATATCGAGGGCTGGACGCAAGAAGACCTGGAGTCGTATTTCAAAACCTACTACGCGCCCAATAACTGCACGATGGTTTTTGCGGGCGCCGTATCCCCCGAGGAAATCTTCCTGCTGGCCGAACAGTATTTCGCGCCGATTCCCCGGCAGCAACCGCCGCCGCCCGTGCGCACGATCGAGCCCGAGCAGGCCGGCGAGCGCAGGC
>JBATHK010000143.1:0-12959 GCA_049666725.1 Woeseiaceae bacterium | reverse complement strand
TTCCAGGCCAGCCGATGCGAGGCTGCTTGCCGCGAAAATGCAAACCAAGACAGCAAAAATTGAGTTTTTTATATTCATTCACCTATTCCTTGTTCGACGAATCCGGATCCATCCGATGAAAAGTGCCGCCGGCCATATCTTTTGACTCCGGAATAGTGACAGGCGCAGCGGCTCCGAGCCGTGATAATGGTCACAAATGCCCGGATTTCCTAAACATAATGATGGGCTGTGCATCCGGGCAGGCAGGCCGCGCAATCGTCCCAGATTACGTTAAATCGCTGCCAGCGACCGGCTTTTTTTCGCGCGGAGCTTTCTCACAATGATAGGCGTATGAAACTGAATTTAAAGTGAAAATACGTCGCCTTTCGGCGACATTCAGCGGTTTTTTTTGCTACTCGAGAACGTCGGGAACCGGCTTTTCCAAGCCATCCGAATAGTAGACGCGGTCTTCCGCATCGATGACGATGCTTTCGTAGTCGGGCAACGTAGCGATCAGCGTGAGGCCGTCTTCAACACCCAGTACAAAAACCGAGGTCGACAAGGCATCTGTAATTACCGCATCGGGACCGAATACGGTAGCGCTGCGCATGCCACTCGCCGGTTTACCGGTCCGCGGCTGGATAATGTGGTGATAGCGAATGCCACCTTCGTCAAAAAAACGCTCGTAGTCGCCCGACGTCGAGATGGCCTCGTCCGCCAGCGGTACGGAAATCGCCACCTCGCCATCCTTCCTTGGGTCGCGGATGCCTACCATCCACGGCCGGCCACGCCGGTCGCCGAGCAGGCGCGAATCGCCGCCCGCCGTGACAATCGCATTCTGCACGCCACGATAGCGCAGAATGTCGACACCCCGCTCGACGACATAGCCCTTCGCAATACCGCCGAGATTGATGCGAACGCCCTGCTGCAGAAAAGCCACTGTGCCCGCCGCCTTGTCCAGCCGAACAAAACGGTAGTCGATATTCTCGAGCTCAGAGTCGACCGTATCTGAATCCGGTCGGCGCGCGGAACGAAAGTCATAGTGCTGGCCCACGCTGTCGTAAGTTATATCGAACGCGCCGAGCGTAAGCACCGAAATGTCGAGCGATCGTTCGATGAGCTGCAGCAACTCCTCGCTCGCCTGTACCGGGCTGTTTGCGGCCAGGCGATTGATTCTCGAGATTTCGCTGTCATTCTTGTAAGTGCTCATGAGGTGATCGATGCGAACCGCCTCGTCGAAAACCGCTTCCAGCGCCTGCTGGCCTTTCTCGGCATCGTCGCTCCACAAATAGACGCTGACTTCGGTGCCCATCAATGGACGCGTATCGCCCAGCCAGCCGGCCAGCGCCGTCGCGCCAGGCAGCAACAGCAGCAGCGTTGCTAGTCTTAGCCCAAGCCGGGGGTTATGCTTGGTGTATTGACCCCCGAGTAAGGAGCTGGACAGTGACTTCATTCCTGATTTTCCTCGGCGTAATTGCCGCGATAGTGTTCTGGGCGATCGGTATCTACAACCGACTCATCAACGAGCGCAATCGTGTCAGAAACGCATTTGCTCAAATCGATGTTCAGCTGACCCGGCGACATGACCTGATTCCTAATCTCGTCGAGGCCGTCAAGGGTTACATCAAACATGAGCGTGAAACCCTCGAAGCCGTTGTCAAAGCGCGAAATAATGCCGTTTCCAGCCTTGACGCTGCAAAAGCGGACCCGGCCAACGCCGAAGCTATCAAGAAGCTGGGCGCTTCCGAAGGTGCCTTGGGCAGCGCGCTCGGCCGCTTGTTTGCCCTGTCAGAAGCTTATCCTGATCTCAAGGCGAATCAAAATATGATGCAGTTTCAGGAGGAACTCGCCAGCACCGAGAATAAGGTCGCATTTTCGCGGCAGGCGTTCAATGACGCGGTACTCGGCTACAACAACTCGGCCCAGAATTTCCCAAACAACATGATCGCGAATACCTTCAATTTCGAGCTGGCCAGCTTCCTTGAAATCGAATCGGACGAAAAACGCGAAGTGCCGGACGTCTCCTTCACCTGATCCATAAGTGAACTTTTTTGCTGCGCAGGACCGTGCACGCCAGACGTCGCGACGCCTGGTTGCCGCCTATATCGTCGCCACGATGATTATCGTGCTGGGCGTGACCGCCCTGGTCGGGATCGCGATGTTCCAGTTTTCGGAGGCAGGCTACGGTTATGCTTCGCAGTTGGGCTTCGCTGAAGGACAGTTCTTTGCCCAACAGGGGCCGGTGCTCGTTGGCACCGCGATCGCCACGACCCTGTTAATCCTCGGTGCCAGCCTGTTCAAGACGTCGGTCCTGTCCGCTGGCGGCGGCAGCGTAGCAACAGGAATGGGGGGAACGCTTGTCCCGGCCGATGTCCAGGACCCGTTACGCCGTCGGCTGCGTAACGTTGTCGAGGAAATTGCGATCGCGTCGGGGGTACCGGTTCCGGAAATCTACGTTCTCGAAGAAGAGCACGGCATTAATGCGTTTGCGGCCGGATTCACACCCAGCGATGCCGCCGTGGCAGTCACTCGAGGCACGCTCGAAATACTCGACCGCGACGAACTCCAGGGCGTTATTGCGCACGAATTCAGCCACATACTGAATGGTGACATGCGCCTCAACATTCGCCTCATGGGCGTACTGTACGGCATCATGGTTCTTGGCCTGATCGGCCGGATGATCGTCCGCGGCGGCCATCACGCAAGTATCATCTCCAGTCGCCGCAACCGCGGAGCGCCCGTCACGATCCTGATAGGGCTGGGTCTGGTCATTATCGGTGGCATCGGCGTTTTCTTGGCCCGCATCATCAAGGCCGGCGTCTCACGACAGCGCGAGTCCCTTGCGGATGCCTCTGCCGTGCAGTTCACGCGGCAGACCGCCGGCATAGCCAATGCTCTGAAAAAAATCGGTGGCTACAGCGCCGGCTCGCTGATCACATCGGCCGATCCCGAGGAGGTCAGCCACATGCTGTTCGGTGAGGGTGGCAGATTTTCGGGACTGTTCGCAACACACCCGCCGCTCGTCGAACGCATTCAGGCGCTGGACCCGAGCTTCAAGGCATCCGATTTTCCACAGGTCGATCCGCGCCAGCACAGGGCTGCGAGCAGTCCGGATGCGGTGCACAGCGGCCTCGCTGGTGATGTGACCACCGCGCTCGCGAGCGGCGGCGTCGCTGTGCTGCCGGATTCAATTGCCGAGACCGTGGGCCAGCCTGAAGGCGCACACATTGAATACGCACAACAGCTTCGGCAGGCCGTTCCCGAATCCCTTTACGCGGCTGCCCATTCCCCTGAATTCGCCTACCTCCTGACAATCGCATTAATTCTACATCGGGACGTCAGTGCCGCCGAGCGGCAGCTGTCACTCGCAAAAGAACAACTTGGAGCCGAGCGTACAAGTCTGCTGCGGCGTTACTACAACGAGCTGGCAACGATCGGTGCCGAATTCCGCCTGCCGCTGCTAGCAATCGCGTTTCCGGCGCTCAAACTGCGGCCTGCCCAGCATCTGAGCTACCTGGTGTCGCTGACTACGCGCATGATCGAGATCGATGGTGAGATCGATTTCTATGAATATTGTTTCTACCGAATACTGATGAGCACCCTCGGCCAGGCAGTTGACCCTTCCGGGCGCCGCGCGCCGATTCGGGCGCGCAAGAAAGAGCTGCGCTCGGCGACGATCGACCTGCTGCGAGTGCTTGCCAATCACGGCAATAAAACTGACGAACAGCGCAACGCCGCTTTCCTGGCCGGCCGCGCGACGCTTGGTGCATGGGGGCAACACTATGAATTCCAATCTGACCAAGGCGTTACTGTTACGGTCCTTGACCGCAGCCTCGATGTGCTGCTTGGCTTGAACAGCAAGGGAAAGGAAACCCTGTTGCGAGCCATTAGTGCCACGGCAGCGCACGACGCCAGGCTTTCAATTGGGGAAGCGGAGCTTATTCGCGCCGTTTGCGCAACGCTCGACTATCCGTTGCCACCTATCCTCGTACGCCGAACGAGCGGCTGACGATTGGCAAGCGATGCGCGTTCTTTGCGGACGGCTTTTCGCGTAGTATAGAACTCTTGAGCGATTTACCTGTCGGACCCCACCATGAATAGCCCACGCCTACTCGCCATGCTCTCATTGCTGGCACTCATCGTTACATCCACGAGCTACGGCGCTACACGCGAAGAAAAACGAGTCGCCGACGCGGCCGACGTGCTCGATCAGCTGCTGCGAATCCCGGAAAAAACGATTCCGCCCAACCTCCTTTCGCATGCCTACGCGGTCGCTGTTGTACCCAATGTCGTAAAAGCGGCATTTGGCCTTGGTGCGCGCCGCGGCAAGGGCATCCTCGTCGTGCGCCAGGACGATAATTCATGGAGCAACCCGGCGTTTATCACGTTGACAGGTGGCAGTGTCGGCTGGCAGATCGGAGCCCAGTCCACGGATATCATCCTGGTGTTCAAGACACGTAAGGGAGTCGACGGCATCGCAAACGGGAAACTGACGCTCGGTGCTGACGCGTCTGTAGCAGCGGGGCCTGTCGGCCGACATACTGCCGTCGCTACGGATATCCTGTTCAAGGCTGAGGTCGTTTCATATTCCCGCAGCCGAGGCCTGTTTGCCGGAATCGCGCTCGAAGGCGCGGGCGTTTCGATGGACCGTAAAGCAAATGCATCGTTTTACAGCTCCAGCAGCATGACTCCGGAGCAAATTTTCGTCAGTTCGCCGAATATTGCGCCTGATGTGGCAAACACGTTCGTGCAGATCCTGACCGCACAAACAAGACGACTGCCAACGTCGCCGGGCATGCAGTCTGGCACCGCGCCGGCCGAGGAAGAAGGCTCCGACGTGCGTACCTTCGGCATGCCCGAAGCCGACGAGCCGGAAATCGACGACACAGAGTACGACCCGAATTACTAGTTGCCTGAGCGAATAGACTTTTGAACGACCTGATTGCCAGTGTCCAGCAACTTGCAGAGTTGATCGGTCCGAATTTGATTCTCCAGGCTGCGATCATCGCGGCGGTTTTCATTATTATCGGCAAGCTCGCCGACTGGATAATCTCCGGAATAATTGGCCGCATTGCCAGCAGATCCTCGAACAACTTCGACGACGAGCTGGTTGGGCTGATTCATCGGCCCGTGTTCGTGTCATTCGTTCTGCTTGGCCTTGGACTTGCAACCCGTCGACTCGGCATGCCCGATGTGCCCGCGTTCATAACGCTCGGTATTCTCAAGACCATCGCAATATTCGTCTGGTACAGCACGCTCAACAGCCTGCTGGCTCTGTTCGTAAAGACGTTCAGCCGCACCCATGACAGCAAGATCGTGCAAACCGGCATGCTGTCTTTGCTGCAAAACGTGATGAAGATAGTCCTGGTCGCACTGACCGGTTACTTCATCTTCCTGGCATGGGATATCAACGTAACAGCATGGCTCGCATCCGCCGGCATTGTAGGACTGGCGCTAAGCTTCGCCGCCAAGGACACGCTGTCAAATCTTTTTGCTGGCGTTTCAATCATCATGGACGCGCCCTACAAGACCGGGGACTTCATCATCCTGGAATCCGGGGAACGCGGCATTGTCACCAACATAGGGTTGCGCAGCACAAGAATATTGACGCGCGACGACGTAGAAATCACGGTGCCCAACGGAATCATTGGTAACGGCAAAATTATTAATGAGGCCGGCGGTCCTTCCGAGCAACATCGAATTCGCGTCGCCGTTGGCGTCGCGTATGGCAGTGATATCGATCAGGTTATCGAAGTATTGCAAAAAGTGGCTAGCGACAACGCGGACGTTGTCGCTGACCCCGAACCGCGCGTTCGCTTTCGCATGTTCGGCGATTCGAGTCTCAATTTCGAATTACTTGGCTGGATCGCGCAGCCGGTTGATCGTGGCCGCGTCATACACGAATTGAATTGCGCTGTTTATAAAGCGCTCAACGAAAACAATATCGTTATCCCGTTTCCACAGCGGGACCTGCATGTGCGGACAATGCCGCCGGCAGAAAGCTAGTCGCCGCCTTCTTCGTTTCGGCGGCGCAATTCTTCACGAATTGAATCGAGATCGGACGCGGACGGCTCAGGAACGGATTCCACCACAGGCGCATTGCCGCCGTCGGTCGCCGCTTCAACATAGGCGCTGGTATCAACTGCATCCGTCTGTTCTGCCGCTTCAGGAACAACGGCGACAGGAGCATTGCCTTCGGACAGGGGGTCGGCCGCAGCCGCTGCGCCGGGTGGTGCCACCCCGAACTGGGCCAGGTATTCGGCCTCTTCGCGCAGACGCTGTCCCTCGGCGGCACGCCGGCGTGCTTCCCTGGCAGCCTCCTGTGTGCGGCGCAAAGCACTCCTCTTCCTTTCGGACCTCGCTTCCAACGCAGCTCTTTCGGCCGCTTCTTCCTGGGCCTGAACACGCGCAACCGCCTGGCGCGCGTTTATGCACTCCGCGTCATAGCGGGTCTTGGCGCGATCCTGGCCACACCGGACCATCGCCGCTTCAAGCAATATTGGATTTTCTATGAATTCGGTGACGGTTCGCGCTGGCGGCTCTTTCATGCAACCGGCCAACATCGAAAATCCGCAAAGCAACAGTGTCAGATGCTTCGTCATAGGGCACAACCCGTCCAAGTTTTGCTTCTGGAAGAAGAATTTCGTACTACCAGCGCGATCATAGCAAAATTGTCAAATTCCAATGGCGGTGTCAGTTCGCACTTTTTTGCGCTGATTTGGCTTTTTTTCGCGCTATAGTGGCGCGGAGCTCACTTCAGGGACGCAAACCATTGTCAGGATCGAGCCAGTTCACGCTCCTCGGCCAGCGCCGATTCGCTCCATTCTTCGCCACGCAGTTCCTCGGGGCCCTGAACGACAACATCTTTCGCAACGGCCTGGTAATCCTGATTACTTTCCAGGGCGTTCTGGTCGCCGGAATGGACCACACTCAGCTCGCAAATGTCGCCGCCGGCCTCTTCATTCTGCCATTTTTCCTGTTTTCCGCCACGGCGGGTCAGCTCGCCGACAAGTACGAAAAGTCGATGCTCATACGGCGCATCAAGATTCTCGAAATCGGCCTGATGATGCTCGCTGCATTCGCCCTCGTTTCAGGAAGCTACTCACTGCTTTTGCTCGTATTGTTCCTGATGGGCTGCCAGTCGACGATGTTTGGCCCCGTCAAGTACGCATACCTGCCGCAACAGCTGGCCGAAGATGAACTGGTCGGCGGTAACGCTCTGGTTGAGTCCGGCACGTACATTGCGATTATCCTCGGCCTTATCGTCGGTGGCATCGCTGTCGGAAACGAAATCGCCAGCGGTCTGGGCATTAGCAAGCAAACCATGCTCGGCGCATGTCTCGTTATCGTTTCGCTGGCAGGTTATCTGACCAGCCGACAAGTGCCGCTCACGCAGGCCGTTGATCCAATGCTGAAGATCAACTGGAACGCGTGGCGGGAAACCTGGCACATCGTCAAATTCGCGCGCGAAGAACGCAGCGTCTTTCTCTCGATACTTGGTATTTCGTGGTTCTGGTTTTTTGGTTCGGCAATGACGATCCAGATTCCGGCGTACACGCTTGAAATCCTCAACGGCAACGAAGCGATAACGACGGCTTTACTCGCTGCGTTCGCGATTGGCGTAGGTATCGGATCGCTATTGTGCGAACGCATGTCGGGACACCGAATTGAGCTCGGCCTGGTTCCGTTCGGTTCCATCGGACTCAGTCTGTTCGCTGTCGATCTGTATTTCGCGCAACCCGATTCAAACAATTTCGCCGTAGCAACGATCGGTGAGTTCCTCGGCCGCAGCGGCAGTTGGCGGATATTGGCAGATCTCGCCCTGCTCGGCGCTTTCGGCGGCTTCTACAGCGTTCCCCTGTACGCGCTGATACAAAAACGATCGAAGCGCCAGCACTTGTCACGAATTATCGCCGCCAACAACATTATCAACTCGATACTTATGGTTGGCGCGGCTGTTCTATCAATTGTCGTGCTGAAATCCGGGTTTTCGATTCCGGAGCTGTTCCTGATTATCGCCGCGCTGAATGCGGCCGTCGCCATTTACATCTATACGCTGCTGCCCGAGTTCCTGATGCGATTCCTCGCATGGCTCGTGATCAACGTTCTCTACCGAATCCGCACGACCGGAATCGGGAATATCCCGAACTCAGGTCCGGTAGTCGTGGTCTGCAACCACGTGAGTTTTATGGACCCCATTATCCTCGGTGGATCGGTGCGCCGGCCGATGCGATTTGTTATGTGGTACAAGATCTTCGAAATACCGTTGCTCAAGTTCCTCTTCAGAACTGCCAAGGCGATTCCTATTGCATCTGCAAGCGAAGACAAGCACTTGATGGATGAGGCCTTCGAGAAAGTCGATGCCGAACTTGCGGCAGGGAACGTCGTCTGCATTTTTCCCGAGGGCGGTATTACATCCGACGGTGAAATTCAGCGCTTCCGGCCGGGAATAGAAAAGATCATTCAACGGCGTGCGGTTCCCGTGGTCCCGGCAGCCCTGGGGCATATGTGGGGCAGCTGGTTCAGTCGTCGGCGAGAAGGCGGTGTCAGGAAAATCCCCGCGCGGTTTTTCGCGCGGGTGGCCATCACATTCGGCGAGCCCGTACCGCCGTCTGAAGTGACCGCGGCAAAACTGGAATTACTGGTCAGAACATTGCGCGGCGACATGAGGTAAGCGCGGCGACGTAATCTCCTGGAATCGAATCAGATCTCCGGCGCGACGGCGTTTCCCTGGACGCGTGGCAGCCATTCCTCCAGCAACTTGTCCTTGTTGCCAAACAGCCCGGGACTCGACGAGCCCCTGAAATTCAGTTCAACGAGCTCTAGAAAACCGTTGCGCATGGCCGGCAGGAACATGCGATTACCTGCAGCGCCGTTGCCCGCGACGATGCGTGCGCTGCGAAACGTCTTGGGGACCAGGACGCTGTTTTGCCAGGTCAGGCCGGCCACTGCCGCACTCGCCCTGTGTACCCAGCGCGAAGTGCGGAACAAGGCGTGGCCCCCGCCGCTCGCGAACGTGACCTCCCTGACGGCTGCCGGCAACTGCAGGACGCCCCCGGCGATGCGGCCTTCGGCAAGGATGAACTGGCTTGCCAGGTTATTCGCATCAACAAGTATCAGGAACTCACCGTCCGGCGAAGCCTCAAGCCAGCGTATAGCCGCGGTGCCCTGCCAGAGATTTGACAGATTCCAGCTGCCTTCAGAATCCTGCCTGATCAGGTGCAAGGAACCGTTCTCCCCACCGATATAGAGCTGGTCTTCCTTTGCGAAGGCAATCCCTGCCTGGAGCCCCCGGACTTCGAACTCCGCGATCAGCTCACCGCTATCGACAGAGAGCAGCCGAACGTGATCGCTGTTCAGAAGCGCAAGCAGCGACGAGCCTGGCGAGAACACCATTCGAGTGACGGCAGCCCCTGCCACTTCGGCGGTGTATGGCAATGGTTGTCCGCTGTCGGTGTCCCAGACCCGGATCGAATTGTTTGACGCTACGCTCGCCACCAGCAACCCGCTGTCATTCACGCTCAGCGCAAGGACATCGGAGTTGTGCCCTAAGAAGCTGACATCCTCGCTAATCGCCTGTATGTCGGCCAGACTGGCACCGGCGTCAAGCACGTGGACATGACCTTCAGCATCGCCAATTGCAATACGATTCTTGTTGGGCGTTGCAACAAGTACGTGATCCGCAGACGGTTTCCAAACCTGGTGTTCAGCGACCTCCATCGAGGCGCTGTTGTCAGCTGACGCCGGGGCTTTCCAGATTCGTACCATGCCGTCAGGCGCCCCGGTAATGAGTATCTGCTCGTCATCACTGTAGGCGAGAAGATCCGTTGAGAACGTCTCACTGCGCGTTCCGATGGGCGGGCCGATGAGACGTCCATCCTTGCCGCCGTACATCTGGAAGCCGATGTCCGGTCGTCCCGCAAGCACGCTGCTGCCCGAGGGTGAAAAGACAAGCTGCCAGCGCCCCGACCCAAATTCCTCGAGGAGAGGCCAACCTGGACGATCAATGCTCCAGATTGAGACGCCGGAATCACCGTAAATCGCGCCGAGCGTCGTGCCACCGGCTCCAAGTTGGATCGCACTGGGTTGTGCCGGCAGATCAACCTGCGCGCGCAACTCTTGCGTCGAAATATCCCAGATTCGAACCGCCCGGTCGTAGTCCGCGACCGCAACCCGATTGCCCGTTGAATCGATGTCAACAAGTGAAGGCACTCCGGCGACGGCGACTGCCGCCGCTATCGTGCCCTTGTCGAGCGACCACAGCTCGAGCTTCGTCTCGACGTCGCTGCGCCGCGTGACGAAAAGGTGAGTACCGTCTCGGGTGATTTTGGCACCGGAACTCGCCGATCCAACGTCAATGGACCGGACCCGGTCTCCAGACGCTGTGTCCCACAGGTTGACACTGTCCTGCGTTGCTGTAACGAGACGCCGTGCCCCTCCATCAAGGCCGATAAGCACCTCGCTCTCGTTGACGGCGATCGCGCGTACCGGCTCGGCAAACGCGAGGTCCCAGATGCGCGCGCTGTCGCTCTGTTTCGCGCGCGCAATCGCGTAACGACCGCTATCGTCGAACCAGATGTTGTCGGTCTCGCGTTCGACCGGCTCGGGGATGTTCAGGCCGCGCTGAAATTCCTCGATATTCCCCTGTGAGTTCAGGTTCAGGTTCCAGCCAACGAACTGCCCGGCAATACCCGGGTTCTCGTCACGAACGCTGATTGACCAGGTGCCCGAGAGAGGCTCGCCGACCAGCGCGCTCAACTGTTGCGATGCAATTCGAATGTCGTCACCACTGGATGCGCGATCGAGGCCGGTCTCCACTTCCACAGTCCGGCCGGATGGTGCGATTATCTTGATGCGCAGGTCCGACAGGCGAGTGTGGCTGATGTTCAGCGTCAGACCGATTCGCCTGACGACGCCCTCCCGATCCATTACGACACGACGCACCAGCGGAATGACCTCGAGCGCCGTAACCGACCAGTCTTCACGTTGCTGAAGACCCTGTGTCGCAAGAGACCATTGGGAAATTCTCGCGCCTTCAGCCGACGTCAGAACCATGCTCACCGGGTCGAAAACCGTGCGGCTACCAGTCACTGCCGGCAGGCTGGCTATCAGCAGTGGATAATCATCACCGACAAGGTTGGCCGCGCGCTGCCGCCTTTCTGGCGTTGCCATAACGAAAGACCGCAAGGCCGCAATAAGCGCCTCGTCGCGGCGCTCCAGTCGCTTGGCGGCAAGTACCTTGCGATCCCAGAACTGTGCCTCGAGCTGCTCCGGCAATTGCCCTGCGTCAGGCAGCTGCGCCGCGAGGCTTGCAATACCAGAAATTTCGCTTTCCTCTTGCGCGACAAGTGCACGCTGCGTCAGAAAAGTCTGGTAGAGGCTGTCTGCAATGTCGGCGTGCCCTGGAAATGAGCGCAGGTTTCGATAGGCGTCACCGGCTGTTTCCAGGTCGACGGTCGCCGATGTCAGAATATTCATGTAGGGGCGCGGCAACCACTGCGTATACGCGAAAGGAATCAGGACGAGGAGGAAAAGTGACGCCACGACCATCGCGGGTGCGCGCCAGCGTATCGGCAGGTTCTCGTTCGCCCACCGCGCCGTGAACACCCTTTCATACAGGCGGTTGCGGATACGCAGCGCACCGTCCTCATCGATTTCCAGCAAGCCGACCGCCATCAGTCTGCGTTGTAACGGTGAGCCCAGGTCTGCGGCGACTTCCACACCCTTGCGAATCTTGCCGTACAAATTGAGCAACGGCTCTTTGCGCTTCTCGTCGTTCACAATCGCACGATGAATGTGGCTCATGTGCGGTTCGCTGTGCAAAGCGGCACGCCCCGCAAGTTGTTGCGTCGCAACGCGGTCGATATGGGCGACTACGTCGTCGGACACACGTTCCCGAACGATGGAGCGAGCGATTTTCTGGCTCAGGTAGGGCTGACCGCGCGTCCAATAAAATATGCGATCAAGCGCTGCCACCGCCACTTGATGATCGAGATTCAGTTCGGTGGCAAAAAGGTCGAGCTCTTCGCGCGAGAAGTCGTTGAGCAAAACCTGTTGAGTGACATTGAAAGGCGATAATTCTGCTTCCTCTATCAGGCTGACGGGATCACATTCACCGAGCAGCACAAACGACAGTCGCGAGAAATCGGGATCCGTCGTTCGCGCATTGTGGGCCGCGCGAACACTCGCGAGCAGTTGATCTGCAGACGGGACTGCTTCGATAGATTGAATCTCGTCGACGAACACGACGATTCGCTCAGGCACGAACTGCAGGATCACTTCCGAATAGAAATCGACGAGTCGCTGACGGTTGCTGAGCACGGATTTGTCCTGCCACCAGGACTGCAGGTCGAAACGGATTCGTAGCTGCCGCAGCAGCCTGTAGGCGACGTTGTAATACCAGCGCCCGGGATCGCCGCCGCTATCACGTATGCCAATCTGGGCGAGATCAAGCACAGCGACCTTGCAACCATTATTCTCAAGCCGGGCCGCGGTCGCGGCAATCAGGCTCGACTTGCCGCTGCGATCCGGCGCGATGACGTGTGCGTATTGCCCCGATACAAGCGTGTCATACAGAAGGTCGTCGGCCTTTCTGCGGACATAACCCGCGCGCACGGCATGCAGCGGGGCCCCGACGCTGAAAAATTCGCCCGTCGAGTCCAGCTCCTCGCGTCCGTCGCCCGACTTTTTTTCGTTGAAATCCCCGGCCATCGCTGGCTCCGTGGCAGTGCGACGTTCTATTTTGTGCATTTCCCTCGCGATACGCCAGTGAAATGCAGAAACCCGACGCGAGCCGCTGTATTCTCGGGCATATGAGCCGTACGCGCCTGTTAAAAAGAGACTTGTTCGGGGAGGTATGGCTGCAGGAATCCGCCACCGGATCCTCGATCCTGCGCGATACCCGCTCCGCCCGGTGGTGGCTGCGATGGCTTGCCCGCTTGCTGCTGAAGCGCGAAGCGGTCGCCCTGGCCGCATTGGAT
>JBATHK010000142.1:0-2132 GCA_049666725.1 Woeseiaceae bacterium | reverse complement strand
CGTCGGTCGTTACGAACGCGCTGCTGGAAAGCATGGCCCGCGACGGTGAACTCGCGCACTGGCTAACGGCGGATCGCACAAGCGCAAGGATCTTTGCACGTATCCCGCTGACGTCGGCGCAGGACATAGTCGATGAGATCCCCCTGATCCGGGAGCATATGCGGGACGATTTCGCAAGCTCCGACCTCAGCGTGCAGATCACGGGTCAGGCCGTGCTGGCCGGGATCATGCAAACCAACATGATCGACAGCCAGCTGACCAGTTTCTCGGTCGCGTTGGCGGTCGTTTCCCTGATGATGATCCTGCTGCTGAAATCCGCGCCGCTCGGGATGCTGGCAGTCATTCCAAACCTGTTGCCGATCGTCGTGGGTCTCGGTGTCATGGCGCTGGCCGATATTTCGTTTAACCCGGCGACCGTCATGATCGCTGCGGTGGCCCTGGGCATAGTCGTGGATGACACCGTGCACATGATGACCGTCTTCGATCGTGAAGCGCGCGCGGGCCGGCAAACAGCCGATGCGATTCGCACGACGATCATTGAAGTCGGCCGCCCGGTTTTCGTTACCAGCGTCTTGCTTGCCGCGGGCTTTGGGCTGCTCGTGTTTGGTAGCTTCCTGCCGAGCCGTCAGATTGGCGGCGTCATCGCGGTCATTGTCATCGCGGCCCTGGCGACGGACCTTGTCGTCCTGCCGGCCATTCTCAGGGAAACGTTTTCGCCCAGTCGCAAAGACGGCTGAGCGGCGTTGGCTTGATGTCGCCGAGCCGCATGCCGCGCTGCATCAGCGACTGCGAGTAAATCTCGTAAGCGCGTTCCGCAACATGGACGACGCGAACAGTCCGGAGCTGTCCCAGGCGCACGCACAGTTCATAGTGCGGGTTACGGCAAAGCTCGAGTTCGAGTTGATCGGCCAGTTCTCGTGGAGCGGCAGTCTCACACTGCAGGTATAGCGAGTAACCTGGTGGTTCTCCCGGCATATCGATGGCAAGCATCGCGAACAGCGGAGCCAGGCCGAACTTGTCGAACACGGTCTCGAGGCACTTCGCGACGAAGGTCTCGTCCAGTTTCTCGCCGAAATGGTCCGAGATGTTGTCCTCCTTGCCCCTGAAACAAAAGCTCGGCACACCACGCAGGAAGCCGGTAACTTCGACGCGGTCCTGCAAACGATAGCGGTAGAGTCCGCCGCCTGTCGTGACGACGATCGAGTAACTCTCGCCCTGCTGCAAAGACCAGCTTGGATGCACGTCGCCGTGCCCGTCCACAAACTCGAAAAAGTGACTGCGCACAGCCAGCGGGCGGTGCCCGCCGAACGGCAGCGTTGCAAAAGCTTCGGTCGCGACGAGTCCTTTCGGCTGCACGGCAACGCCCGGGAAAGACGAACGAACATCCTCGAGGGGTCCTGCCGCGTGGGCATCCCCCCAGCAGCTGATCAGGCGTAGTGCAGGCCAGATGGCGGTTGGGTCATCGGGTCCGAGCCGATCGAGCTCGCGGGCCCGGGCAGGGTCGGCGCTGATCTGCAGCTGCGGATCCGACAAATTGATTCCGGCCTGCAGGTCAGCGAGTAGCCCCGACCAGTGGCCACGCAGGTGCGCCAGCAACAGCAGCAGGTACGACGGGTGCCAAACCGAAACCAGCCGCAGGTCCGCGCAGCGGAGCAGCAGTAGCAACGTGACATGCCGGAAGCGCTCCATGTCATGAATTTTTTTGAGCTCGGGTCGCGTCACCAGCGTCAGGTTGACAAGTCGTTGCGCCAGCCCGCCGAGGTAGGCACTGTCGTCGTCGAAACCAACGGGCACGCGGGTATGAGTGCGTTCCTGCTTTGGCGGCTGCGGCGTCAGGCTCCAGTAAGCCCGGCCACCCAGTAGCCCGGGCGAGTCGATGAAGTTCTGCGCCATCCAGGCGGCAACGGCCCGGCGATACTCGGCCTGCAGCGTCCGCGTATAGGGCACCCATTTCTCGGCTCCCGACGAACCACTCGATGGCTCCAGCATATCGACCTTTTCGGCTGTGAGAACATGGTCTTCCCCTTCTGCAATGCGCGTGATCCAGGGCTGGAAATCGTCGTAAGTCCCGATCGGCACCTGCGCGCTGTAGTCTTCCCACGAGGTCAGCCGGCAGAAATCGTTAGCGCGGC
>JBATHK010000141.1:0-2207 GCA_049666725.1 Woeseiaceae bacterium | reverse complement strand
AACGCCGACACGGCTATCTTGGTAATATAAGTCCGGCTGCTTTCGAGGAACGTGCCAATGAGCAGCTACAAGCGGTCCATTAAACCGTGGTCGAACCAATTGGCCGAATTGAGACGGTCGCCTGGATCATAAACGAGCGACTGCTAAGCACCGCATAGCCGCCACTCGAGCAAACTGAGGTAAAATGTCGGCTACTGACCCTTACCGGCCGTTTACACCTAGAGCGTTATTCATCATTCACAAACACTAATGATCTTTAGGCAGCGCATCACACGGTGAAGTACATATCAGCAAATCGCATAATTTTGACTGTGATTATCGCGGCCGTGCCACCAGCAGCCAGTGCTGACTCCGGCGAAGGAATCGCCTTCGGCATACTATTCGGCTCGTTGCTCTACGTAAATATTCTTTGGCCGATTGTCGTACCGATGTTCTTCCTGAAACGAGCGAAGAAGAAAGTCTCTTTGTATGCCTACTCTCTGTGTATATGCGGGCTACTCGCATGGCTACTAATCTATGTGCTGCCGCAACACTTGCTAAGGTTGACATATCCCGTTCTCACCAATGAGAGCATCCGAGTGGGGGCTCTGTTTGTTGTTCTGGCCAGCGTAATGACGTTTCTGGCATGCCTAAAGATTATTCCGATGCTTCGCACGTTCAATGACACTCATGATTAGGATAGGCGCAGCCCTACAACGCACTTTGTTGGCGCTTTGAGTGACCGCTTCTGGCCGTAAGCAGAAGTTCGCCTGACCTGAGGTAGAATGACGGCTTGTGACCCTATGTATGGACTCCTCCAACCTAATTTCTTAGGTTGGAAGGTCGACCAAAACCCAAGGGAGTCCATACATGTCCTATTCAACTACAGTTGGCGTCGACCTTGCAAAGAACGTCATCCAGATCTCGGTCGTTTCCGGCCGGGGCAAAGAGCTTTCCAACCGTTCGCTGACACGCAAGAAGTTCGCGGAGTTTCTCGGCAAGCAGAAGCCGTCGCTCGTAGCGTTTGAGTCGTGTGCCACATCGCACTATTGGGCGCGGGCCGCGCAGCGGCACGGGCACGAAGCGCGCATCATTCCAGCTAAGGCCGTGGCGCCGTTCCGACAAGGGCACAAGACCGACAGTAACGACGCGCTGGCCGTCGCTGAGGCGGCCCGGCGACCGAAGATTAAGGAAGCACCGATGAAGACGGTCGAGCAGCAAGGTCTACAAGCGATCCACCGATCGCGCGAGTTGCTGATCCAGGAGTGCACCGCATTGTCTAACCACGTGCGCAGCCTGCTAATGGAGTTCGGCATCGTTATCAAGAGAGGTTTTGCGTCGCTTCTCAGGGAAGTGCCCGAGATCCTCGAGGACGGAGAGAACGAACTGCCGGATCTGTACCGCCCGACGCTGCATCGCATGTTCACCCGGTTGTTGGAGCTGCGTGAAGACATCGGGGCGATGACCGCGGAAGTGGAGCGCCTGGCAAAGGCTCACCCGATCTGCAGCAAGCTGATGGCCCTTGAGGGCATCGGCCCGGTCGGTGCGTTGCTCCTGTACGCCACCATGGGTTCCGGGACCGCGTTCAGCAGTGGTCGCGAGTTCGCCGCCTACCTGGGCCTCGCCCCGAAGCAGTACAGCAGTGGCGGCAAGACCACCATCGTGGGCTTGAGCAAGAAGATCGGCAACAGCCGACTGCGATCGGTGCTGATCCTGGGCGCTCGTGCCTACGTGTACAAACTCAAGGAGCCCAAGAGCTCGAAGGACCGATGGCTGCAGGCGATTATCGAGCGTAACGGAGAGAGCCGTGCGGCGATTGCCCTGGCCAACAAGAACGTCAGAACCGCCTGGGCGATGGTGACCCAGGGAACCGAGTATCAACGTCGACCGCAACTGGAGATGGCTGCCTAGAACGTCCTGCAAACAGAGACCACGTATCAGATAGAGATATCTGCTCCGGTGAAACCTATACCGCTTTGAGGCCCTCGAGCCCATTGACCCTTAGAGGAGCCGGAGTGCGCATACATAGTGGGCCAGGAGATAGCGTCTCCAACAAAAGGCCAGATATACATACGCGTCCTAATTCTGATCGAGGAAACTGTTTGCTAGACTGGAGGAGTCCATATACAAAGCGGTCAGTTCTCCCAAGCAATAAACAGCCCATAAGTACGAGCACGGTTCGACACCTTACTGACAAGCTTCCGCGAGGCTCCTAACCGGGATATCTG
>JBATHK010000140.1:0-3107 GCA_049666725.1 Woeseiaceae bacterium | reverse complement strand
AGCGGTACTGGTAAAGAACTGCTCGCACGCGCACTGCATCGTTTGAGTCCGCGCGCCGAAAACAACTTCGTTGCAATCAACTGTGCCGCGATCCCTGAGAACCTGCTCGAGTCCGAACTGTTCGGTCACGAGAAAGGCGCGTTTACCGGGGCGCACAAACAGACCGTGGGTAAAGTCGAACTCGCCAGTGGCGGGACCTTGTTCCTCGATGAAATCTGCGACATGCCGATGGCATTGCAGGCGAAAATGTTGCGCTTCCTGCAGGAGCGTGTAATTGAGCGCGTCGGTGGCCGCGAGGAAATCTCGGTCGATGTGCGTGTCATCTGCGCCACCAACCAGAACCCGACAGCCATGATCGAGGAAGGCTCGTTCCGCGACGACCTCTACTATCGCGTCAGCGAAATCACGATCAACATTCCGCCATACCGCGAACGCGAAGAAGGGCGGCTCATTCTTGCGCGCACCTTGTTGCAAAAATATGCGCAAAAACAAAAGCGCGCGATCAACGGTTTTTCCGATGATGCAGTGCAGGCGGTCGAAGCGTACTCCTGGCCCGGCAACGTGCGCGAACTCGAGAACAAGATCAAGGGCGCGGTCATCATGGCCGACGGCAAGATGGTAACCGCCGCGGATCTTGGCCTCGATGCAGGCGATGAGCGCGGCGAGTCGCTCAACCTGCGTGAAGTTCGCGCGACAGCGGAATCGAAAGCGATTCGCGTGGCGCTGACGAAATGCTTCGGCAATGTCTCGAAAGCCGCCGAGCTGCTGGGTATCACCCGACCGACCTTGTACGACCTCTTGAACAAGTACGGCCTGAGCGCGGAGAGCTACTCGAAAAAAGCCGCGTCCTGACGTCTCCCTGTAGGAGCGGCGAGTGGCCGCGACCCGGCATCTCACCGTTGCCGAGCGTGCAATATGCGCGTGCGTTTCTTTATCGTCGCGAGACATTTGTGACTAATAAATGCCGAGCGAGTCATTCAACCTCGGTGAATGAAAGTTCGTGATTTGCTTCGTGTTTTGAGCGAGGATGGGTGGGTACTAACGAGAACCAAAGGCAGTCATCGACAGTTCAGACACCCGGAAAAGCCGGGCACGGTAACTGTCGCAGGGGCGCCGGGCGCCGACATCAGGCCAGGGACTTTAAACAACATTTTGAAACAGGCTGGGCTAAAATGGCCGCCATGAAGTACCTCGTTGTAGTGGAGCAGGGTGATACTGGGTTCAGCGCTTACGTACCCGACCTGCCTGGCTGTATTGCGGCCGGAAATACGCGTGATGAGGTTGTCGCTCTGGTTCAGGAAGCGATCGAATTTCATATCGAGGGATTGAAGGAGGCGGGTGAGCCAGTTCCCAAGCCGACGTCTCAGGGCGAATTGATCGACGTGCGCGCGGCGTAGAGCCAGGCGCGCTTGGCGTGGCCAAGACGAGCGGCCTTGGGTAAAGTGTCGGATTTCCATACAAACTGAATGCGAGGCAAACGCAGCTCAAAAACGGTTCTTAATAAAATCAACAGGTTGACAGCCAAGGCATGATTCTTGCCTATTATGTAATAACAATTTCTGGGTTTTACATAAGCTAGGAAACACAGGGGCAACCAGGCATGACTCTTACCAAACGTTTTCTAAACGGCGCGCTGGCACTACTGGCCACGGTCATCGTCGCGGCACCCGCGACGGCGGACTCCATCGACAGCATAGTGTTCTTCGGCGACAGCCTGTCCGATACCGGTAATATCTGGTATGCAACTGGCGGTTTCCCGCCGTTCCCCTATAACCAGGGAAGCAGCGGCGGGCCACCGGACTTCACCGGCGGACAATGGTCGGACCCGCTGGGGCCTTCGTGGCCGACAGTCTTCGCTGGATATTTTGGCCTTACGGCGACGCCGTCACTTGTACCTGGCGGAAACAACTACGCTTGGGGCGGCGCAAGGACGGGCGAGAACCCGGATCCGTCTGGGACGCCCTGGCTTGATCAACAGGTCGCGACCTATCTGGCGACCGGTGCACCGCCGACGGCGTCGACGCTTGTATCGATCATGATCGGTGGCAACGACGTTGCCAATAATCTCCTTAACCCCGTGGCCATCTTGAGCGGCGTGTACAGCATCGTAAGCCAGATGTCCAACCTGTATGACGCAGGCATCCGACAGTTCCTGGTGGCCAACGTGCCTGACGTCGGTGCTACGCCGAGCTTCCAGGAGCTCGACGCCATTGATCCCGGGACGGCAGCGTTAGCTACGTTCCGGACTATGCAGTGGAATGGACTGCTCGCCTGGGTATTGAACGTGGTATCGGACTACCACCTGCTGCCGGGTGCCGATGTCGACTATCTCGATCTGTTTGCGTTTGGCAGGGATCCCGCCGTTCTGGCTAGTTTCGCGAACACGACCGACCCGTGCTTAACCGCTATCTCGATCTGCGCTAATCCGGGTTCGTACTTTTACTGGGATTCGTTCCATCCCTCGTCAACGGCCCACGCGTTGGTCGCCGGGCAGGCGTTCGCCGCGGTTGTGCCCGAACCGGGCACTCTTGCGCTGCTCGGCATTGGTCTTATTGGATTGGGCCTGGCGAGACGCAGGAAACAAGTCTGAACTGAAAACAACAAGAACCAAGAACCCCGCCTGGCGCGGGGTTTTTTGTGGATGTCGGTCGCGGCCGATCATTGTCCCCGAATGGGGAGTTCGCTCATGAATGTCGCTTAACGCTTCTTGAAATCGTCGGGATTGAGGTCGTGCCGCGACAGCAGCTTGTAGAAGTCGGTGCGATTGCGTTTCGCAAGCCTGGCCGCCTGGCTCACATTGCCCATCGTGATCTGCAGAATCTGCGAGAGATAGTTCCGCGTAAATTCATCACGGGCGTCCGAGAACGATGCCAGTTTGCCCGCATGTTCACCCAATGACTGCTGCACGAGTTCGGCGCTGATCACGGGCGAACGTGACAGCGCGACGTTCTGCCGCACGACGTTATACAGCTGGCGGATGTTGCCCGGCCATTCGGCCGTCACGAGCATTTCGACGGCCTCAGGCGCGTAGACTTTTCGCTCCTGGTCGGCTTCCTTCGCAATTTGTTGCAGGAAGTGCGCGACCAGCAGCGGAATATCCTCGCGAC
>JBATHK010000139.1:0-1911 GCA_049666725.1 Woeseiaceae bacterium | reverse complement strand
GTCGCCCACGCCACCTACTTTGCCGCCGCGCAGGGCGCCGTTTTCGGACGCCAGGAAGATAACCGACCGGGTATCAATAATTTCTATCCTAGCGCGTGAAGTGCAGATGCTGCCCGAGCATGTCAGGTGTAACCAGCGTCAGCCCGCTCTCCGTGACCCGAAAACCGCGCGCCCGGTCTGCGTCGTGGTCTACACCTATTTCGGTGTTCGATTCAACCTTGGTGCCGCGGTCGATGATGGCCCGGTTTATCGTGCAGTTCCGGCCGATATTGACGTTCGGCAACACCACCGAATCATTCACTTTGGTGTAGGACTCGACGACACAGTCCGAAAACAACAGCGAGCGCCTTATGCTTGCGCCGGAAACCACGCAGCCACCCGAGACCATCGACTGGATCGCTTCGCCCCGCCGGTCCGGATCATCGAACACGAACTTGGCGGGCGGCGCCTGCATCTGGTGCGTCCAAATTGGCCAGACCTTGTCATAGAGATTGAGCTGCGGCGTTACCGACACAAGCTCCATGTTTGCTTCCCAAAAAGCGTCCAGCGTACCGACGTCACGCCAGTACGCTTGTTTGCCCGTTTCCGGGTCTCGCAGCGGGTAGGCGTACACGCGGTAGTCCTTGATGATGGACGGGATGATGTTGCGGCCGAAGTCATGCTGGGTGCCGGGCGTATCGGCGTCCCTGATCACCTGTTCGTAGAGGAACTCGGTGTTGAAGATATAGTTACCCATGGACGCGAGGCACACCTCCGGTTTCCCCGGAACCGGGTTCGGTTTCTCGGGTTTTTCGTGGAAGGCAATGACGCGGCCCGCCTCGTCAACCGTCATTACGCCAAGCTCACCGGCGGCCTCGGCCAGCGGTACCTCAAGACAGCAGATCGTCATATCCGCAGTCTCGTCGACGTGGTAAGCGAGAAACGGACCGTAGTCCATTTTGTAAATGTGATCGCCGGCCAGGATCAGCACGAAGCGCGGATCGTGTGTGCGTATGATGTCGAGGTTCTGATAGACGGCGTCCGCTGTGCCGCGGTACCACTCACCACCGACCCGTTGCGAAGCCGGCAGGATTTCGACAAACTCGCGTTCACCGGCGCCTGTATTCAGCCACGACCAGCCGTGCAACAGGTGGCTAATGAGCGAATGGGCCTTGTACTGCGTCAACACACCGATGCGACGTATGCCCGAGTTAATGGCGTTCGACAACGGGAAATCGATGATCCGGTATTTGCCGCCGAAGTGCAGGCCGGGCTTGGCGCGCCATGTCGTCAGTTCGCGAAGCCGTGAGCCTTGCCCGCCAGCGAGAATCAGTGCCAGTGTCTGCCGCGTCAGGCGACTGACAAACCTGGCATCTTCCTTGAGTTTTACTTCGTTCATTTTGCAACTCGTCCTGTCAGGCGTGGGGTAACACGGCCGGTTCCGGATACGCCTTTGCCAGTGAGTTGCCTCAGTGGCTTAGTTCGCGACCCGATGCCCGCACCATGTCGGCAACATTGTCGCAAAATTCGGGCGTCAATTGTGTGACAAGTACACGCCAGCGCCAATTTCCGCCAGGCTTTCCGGGTATATTCAGGCGAGCTTCCGATCCGAGACCCAGATAGTCCTGCATCGGCGCGATAGCGAGCTTGGCGCCTGTCGAAAAAGAGGCCTTGATCAGGTCGATATGAATGGTCTCGGGCGTGCCGTTCGTGATGTCGAGGACAGCTTTTTGAGCGAACTCGATATCCCCGGCGCTGCGAATATCGCCGGGGCTGCCGTGAAACCAGCCTATGGTCGTGTCATTGTCGTGCGTGCCGGTATAGCAGACGCTGTTCGGCCCCACGTCCGCCAGCTCGAAATCCGGGTCGCACACGTCGAACTGCAGCACGCGCATGCCCGGAATGTGGTGCCGGTCGCGCAAGGCTTCCACT
>JBATHK010000138.1:0-1957 GCA_049666725.1 Woeseiaceae bacterium | reverse complement strand
TTCCAGCCCTGGATCACGCGCATTGCAGAAGGGGAAGACCATGTTCTCACGGCCGAAAAGGTCGATATGCTGGAGCCATCGAGTGGTTCGTCGGGACCCGAGAAATGGGTGCCCTATACGCGGACGCTGCAGGCCGAATATCGCCGGGCCGTCGCGGCGTGGATGGCGCAGAACTTCATTGACTCGCCCGGGCTACTGGGTGGCCGGGCCTACTGGAGCCTGACGCCGCAGCCCCCAAAGCAGAAACGCACTGATACCCGCGTGCCCGTTGGTTTCGACGACGACAGTGCTTACCTCGGCGGGCTGGCGCAACGACTTGTCAACCTGACGCTGGTGACGCGACCCGAGCTCAAGAAAATTCATGACATGGAGCGCTTCCGGCATGTCACGCTACTGCTGCTGCTCGGCTGCCCGGACCTGCGGCTGGTATCGGTATGGCACCCGTCTTACCTGCTGCTGTTGCTGGCACATTTGCGTCGCCACTGGTCGAGCCTGCTCGAGGACCTGCATGCCGGAATCGATCTGTCGGAACCGCAACTGCAGATCAGCGCCGACCCTGCCCGTGCCCGCGAACTCGATCGCCTTGGACCGGACGACCCCGCTCTCATCTGGCCATCGCTACGCCTGATCAGCTGCTGGGGTGACGCCCACGCAGCAGGGCCGCTCGAGGATGTTCGTTCGTCTTTCCCGGGCGTTGCCGTGCAGCCGAAAGGACTCGTCGCTACCGAAGCTTTTGCAACGCTGCCGTTCGGCGGGCACCGCCCGCTGGCTGTGCGCAGTCACTTTTTTGAGTTTGTGGACGATCACGGCGTCGTGCATCCAGGCTGGTCTTTGCAGCAGGGCGAGAGCTACTCGATCGTCGTGACGACAGGCGGCGGACTCTACCGCTACCGATTGCAGGACCGCGTCGAAGTTACCGGCTTCCTGCATGATGTGCCGAGCCTCTGTTTCAGGGGCAAGGAAGACAACATCTCGGACCATTTCGGCGAGAAACTGGACGAGACCTTCGTCGCGAAGTGCCTCGAGACCGTGTTCGACAGGTTCGGCCTGGCTCCGCTGTTCGCGATGCTGGCCATCGATATGCCGGGGGAACCGCCAGGTTACTCGCTATACCTGCAGTGTGAGACTGCCGCTCCACGAGAACTGGCCGATCAACTCGAACTCGAGCTTTGCCGTAACCCGCACTATGAGCTGTGCGTGCGCCTCGGACAGCTCCGGACTGTTCGCGTCGTCCACGTTGCGGAACGCGCTTACGAGACTTACTCGCAGTCGCTGATGCAGCGCGGCATGCGGCTCGGCGACATCAAGCCAACGCCGCTCAGCCGTCTGTGCGACTGGGCGAAAACGTTTCCCTGAGAATTGCCGGCAGGACGACAAGGTCCGTCGCCAGGGCCGCGATGACAATGACCGCGATGACGCCGCCAATCTGACGGCTCGGCAGGAAGCTACCGAACACGAGCAACCCAAAGCCCGCCGCCAGCAAGACGCTGGTAACAAAAACCGGGCGGCCGACTTCCATGATCGTCGTGCGAATCGCATCCGCTGTTTGCCGGCCCGCGCGCACTTCGCGATCGAACACGGTCATCATGTGCACGGTGTCGTCCACGACTATGCCCAAGGCCACCGCAGCGATCATGACGGTCGCCGGGTTAAACGAAATATCGGCCAGCGCCATGGCACCGAGACCCACGACGATGGGCAACAGGTTTGGAATGATTGCCAGCATCCCGAGCGGCACGGATCTCAGCAGCAGGATCATCATCAGGGAAACGACCGCCAACGCGACCGAGAAACTGGTCAGCTGGCTGTCAATCATGTTGGTCTGCATGATCCCGGCCAGCACCGCCTGACCCGTGATCTGCACGCCCAGGTCGGAGTTCGCGAAATCGTCCTGCATACGCTCCCGGATCAGGGGTATCTCATCGACAATGTCCTGCGCCGACGTCAGCGGGATACG
>JBATHK010000137.1:0-21268 GCA_049666725.1 Woeseiaceae bacterium | reverse complement strand
CCAGCGCCCTGCTGCATCGACTAATCGGCGGTCGCATACGCAGCCGGCCGGCAGTCTCCTGGCAGCACGGCTCTGCCGACCGCATTGACTGGCTTACACACGGCGACGACACGCTGCAGGATCCGGGCGACGGGCTCATCGCCGACATCACGCTTGTTGCCTCCGGCGGGAAGCTGTTGCTTGGCAACGAATCAAAATCCTTCAATGTGCCGCTTCGGTCTGAGGGCGATACAAGCGGCGAACTGGGCGCCGAGTCGCTGCTCGGCGCCCTGTTTGGCGTGCTGCTTGAGGCCGGCCTGATCGAATCCAGGACTCGTCGTGTCATCGCCGAACGACGCGACATGCTCGATGGCATTGACAACGATCGCCTCGAGCAGCTGATAGACGCGTTCCAGTCGGGTCTCGATCAGGTCGCCGTGGTCGATAGCAATCAGGCCACAGCTGCAGGCGCGTCGCAGCGGTGGGACGAACAGGCGCCCGCGGCCGTGCGTCACCTCGGTCGTAACGACGATCATTACGGGAGCCTGCCGCGTTTCTGGGATCAGCTTGGCGTGTTGTACCGCGACGGCCAGTCGGATCGCCTGACCGCGGATCCGTATCTCGCGACCGGCACCATGCCGCCGCTGACTTCGACCTTCAACGACCTGAGCGATGCACGCCGCATGCTGCCGGTATTTGACCCGGCGCTTTGCACCGGCTGCGGCTTGTGCTGGACACATTGCCCGGATAGCGCGATCGGCGTGGTCGCGGCGAGTCCGGCTGCGCTGATCGACACGGCGATAGGCCACACGGGCGCAGAAGCCGTGCGGCAAGTGTCAGGCAAACTCGCGGCGCGAATAATCGTCGACTGCAAGGCTCGCGACAAAGCGGCCGATAGTACGGCGCCGGCGTTCGGCGAGATGCTCGATACCTCCTATTCCTGGCTCGAAGAAAAAATGCCCTTGCCCGATGATCGCAAGCAGGCGATCCGGGAGGGTCTCGCCGCAATTGGCGCCGAGATTGGAGCGCTGCCGGTCGCGGTAACGGAGCCGTTCTTTCACAAGGCCGAGGCGCAAAAGAAAGACAGCGCAGAGCTGCTGTGCCTGGTCATAAACCCGGATGCCTGCAAAGCCTGTGGCATCTGTATCGAGATTTGCGAGCCCGGCGCACTCAGCGCGCATGAACAGGACGCCGCAGCGCTGGACACGGCGCATGCGCTATGGCCACTGTGGGCCAACACGGCCGATACCGCGGCCGAGACCATCGAACGTGTGGCAGACGACCCGGAAATCGGTTCGATGGCGGCGATACTGTTGTCGCGTTACTGCCAGTTTGCGCTGGCGGGTGGCGATGCGGCCGAAGCCGGCTCCGGCGAAAAAATGGCCGTCAGGATGGTCCTCGCCGCGACCGAATTCCACCAGCAGCCGCTGGTACAACGCTTTGCCAGGACGCTTTCAGAGGCCGGCGAGTCGGTCACCTCGCTCGTCACGGAGACGCTGTCAGGCACCCTTGCCGTCGAAGACCTGGACGCGGTCACAGAGCAACTGAAACGCACGACGAGTCCGCGTGTCGATCTGCAAACGCTGGCGCAGGGAGCCGGAAAGACGTCGGCCGATCACTCCATTGATACGAGCTATCTCCTCAGGCTCATCGAACTCCAAAACCAGATTACGTCGGCACACCACCGGCTGGTCGAGGGCGAACACGGCCTCGGTCGCGCCCGCTACGGCCTGGTCGTCGCGGGTGGCAGCATGGCCGAATGGGCCGGCGCGTTTCCGAACAATCCGTTCCAGGCACCGGTGCTCATCGACATGAGCGGTGATGCCGCACAGCTCTCCGCCGGCCTGATCGAGGGACACCTGGAGGAGACCACGGAGCTGGTCCGCCTGCTGCGGCTGGCACGCCTCGAAATCGACAGGCCCGATGGCCTGGAATGGAAGCGGGAGGCACTCGCAAAGCTTAGCTGGAAGGACCTCGGCGAGGATGAATACGAACTGTGTCCGCCGCTGCTGCTGGTCGGCAGTGACGAGATGCTCGCAGGGAGAGGACTGAGCCAGCTGATCTGGCTGCTGAACTCGGGTCTGCCGGTCAAGGTGCTGGTGCTCAATACGCTGGACTTTGGCATGGCGAGCGATCCTGCCGCCAGGACCGCCCAGGCGCCGACCAACAATCCGCGGGCAAGTCTTGGACTCCTCGCGCTGGCGCAACGTAACGCGTTTGTTGCACAGACGTCGGTCGCCGACCCGGTGCATCTTGGCGAAAGTATGCAGAGGGCACTCGGCTACGCCGGTCCTGCCCTGATCCAGGTCTACGCGCCCAGCCCAACGCGGCATGGATTTGCGAGCGAGCAAACGCTGGCGCAGGCAGAACTCGCTGTCAGCAGCCGCGTGATGCCATTGTTCCGATACGACCCGACGATCGACGGTGTGTTTGGATCGCGCATCAGCCTGCAAGGCAACCCACACATCGATGAAACGCTGGTGCCTGGGGCGAACAGCGAACGGCCCCTGACGGCGGCGGACTGGGCGATACGGCAACAGCGCTTCAGGACAAACTTCGAACCACTGTCGGCCGAGGCCGCGGCACCCGTCGCGTTGCACGAGTGGCTGCAACTCGATGCCAGGGGCCGCGACAGGAAAACGCCGTACCTTGCCGTTGGCACAGGCGACGAAGAACGCCGGTATTCGATGGCGCCGGCCATGCTCGACAGGGTCGAGCAGAGTATCGAGGGCTGGCAAACCCTGCAGGAACTCGCCGGTATCGTCACCCCGTTCACCGAGCGACTGCAGCAGGAAATCCGCGCCGAGGTCGCCGCCGAACACCAGGCGGAACTCGATGCACAGAACGAGGCCTCGGAAACGCGAATTCGCGAGATTCAGGAAAAGACAGAGGTCGAGATCGCGAGCAAGATTCGTAGCCGCCTGATGCAACTGGCATCGCGCAAGCGGGGCAAATGACGATGAATCCGCTCAGTCGACTGCGCCGCAGCTTCGAGCACGGTGTCCACCCGGCCCACCACAAGACGCAGACCGAAGACCTGCCGATCCAGCGCGTGCCTTTCGTAAAAGATTACGTCATGCCGCTCGGACAGCATATCGGCGTGCCCAGTCGAGCCGTTGTTGTCGCCGGCGAGCGCGTGCGGCGCGGACAGCTTATTGCCGAACCGGGCGGCTTTGTTTCTACGGCGCTGCACAGTCCGGTAACCGGGACGGTGCGGCAGGTTGGCGATTTTCGCGGTGTCGATGGCCGCTTTGCGCCGGCGATCGGGATCGAGGCAGACCCGTTTGCGACGCAGCAGGTCGATGCCGGTGCGGCACTGGACTGGGAATCAATGTCCCTGGAGACGTTCATCGAGGCCGTGCAGATGGCAGGTATCGTCGGTCTCGGCGGGGCGGCATTCCCGTCGCACGTGAAGCTCTCGGTACCGGACGGCGTAAAAATCCGGCATCTGCTGGTGAACGGCGCCGAGTGCGAACCGTACCTGACCAATGACCACCGGCTCATGGTCGAGCGCCCCGATGCGCTGCTCGAAGGCGCGGAGATCGTGCGGCAAAAGCTCGGCGCCGAGGAAACGATCATTGGCGTGGAGAGCAACAAGCCCGATGCCATAGCGATCATCCGTCGGCACATCCAGCCGGGCCAGCCCGTGCGCGTCGTGCCATTGAAGGTGAAATATCCCCAGGGCGCCGAAAAAATGATGATCAAAAGCGTCTTCGACAAGGAGGTGCCCGCCGGGCAGCTCCCTCGCGACGTGGAAGTCAACGTCAACAACGTCGGCACGATCGTCGCGATCGCGGACTACTTTCTGCGCGGACTGCCGCTGATTGAACGTGTCCTGACGGTGGCGGGCCCGGGCGTTACCTACCCTGCGAACCTGGTCGTGCCGCTCGGTACGCCGGTGCGCGAAGTCGTCAGGTTCTGCGGCGGGCTCAAAGGCGAGAGCCGCGAAATCATCATGGGCGGGCCGATGATGGGCCGTCCGATCGCGAGTCTCGATGTGCCGGTGCTGAAAGGCTGCTCGGGCGTGCTGGTTTTCACCGAGGCGGAGACCGCAAGGCGCAAGGAGTATCCGTGCATTCGCTGCGGCCGATGCCTGGAGGCCTGCCCTTATTTTCTGAATCCGTCTCGACTGGCGCGGCTTTCGCGAGCACGCATGTACGATGCCATGAAGGCCTACCATGTCTTCGACTGCGTTGAGTGCGGCTGCTGCACGTTTGCCTGCCCGTCCAGTATCCCGATCGTGCAGCTCATCCGCACTGCGAAAGACGACCTGACGCATCGCAAGGAGTCCGAGGAGTGAAAAAGAAGGACCCGGATCTCCTGCTGTTTCACGCGCCGCTGCTGCGCCAGGGCATGACCACGCCGAAAGCGATGCGCGACGTTATCTTTGCATTGCTGCCGGCGACGGCGGCCTCGATATGGTTCTTCGGGCTGAGCGCCCTGCTCCTGCTCGGCGCGAGCATTGCCGGCGCCGTCCTGGCCGAATGGCTGTTCGACAACGGCCAGCGGCGCGGCGAGTCACTTCGCGATGCCACCGCCGTTTTGACGGGCCTGCTACTCGGCCTGACGCTGCCGCCCGGTCTGCCGATGTGGATGGCATTCCTCGGTGGATTCGTCGGCGTCAGCCTGGGCAAAGTCATCTGGGGCGGCCTCGGTCACAACCTGTTTAATCCTGCGCTGCTCGGTCGCGCATTCTTGCAGGCAACATTTCCGATTGCCATGACCACCTGGGTAGTGAACAGCAACGGCGGAGAATTTACCAGTGTCTATGCGAGCAGTCTTGCGCTGCCGTTCATGCAGTCAGGCATCGACAGCGTGACCGCGGCAACGCCGCTGGGGATGCTCAAGTTCGACCAGGAAGTGACGCCACTCGCCAACCTGATGTTCGGCAAGATCAACGGCTCGCTCGGAGAAACCAGTGGCGTACTGCTGCTGCTCGGCGGCATTTATCTATGGCTGCGCCGCGACCTCGACTGGCGCATACCGGTCAGCATCCTGCTCACCGTGGTGCTGTTCTCCGCTGTCCTCGGCCTGTTCGACGCGGCGCGTTTTCCGTCGCCGCTGTTTTCGGTCTTCTCTGGCGGACTGCTGCTGGGGGCAATTTACATGGCGACCGATCCGGTCAGCTCGCCGGTCACTCCGCGCGGCGCCTGGATTTTCGGCATCGGAGTCGGCGTACTCGTGATGTTGATCCGCGTATTCGGCGGCCTGCCCGAGGGCGTGATGTACGCGATCCTGCTCATGAATGCGGCGACCCCGCTCATCGATCGATACACGCAGCCGCGCGTGTTCGGCCGTGGCGCTGATTCGCCATGACAACGAGCGCACAAGTGCATACACCGGCGCCCAGCTCGCTGCGCCTCATTCTGACGCTCGCGATTGCGGGACTGATATCCGGTATCGCGATCATCGGTATCTACGAATCCACGCTGCCCACGATTACCGCGAACAAGGCCCGCGAACTGCGCGAAGCCGTGTTCAAAGTGCTTCCGGGTGTCAGCGAAATGCAGCAGCTGGTTTACAGGGATGGAGGACTGGTGGCAACCGAGGAACGGCGCAAGGAGGAGCAGGCCATTTATGGCGGCTACGACCGCGAGGGCAATTTCATCGGCTATGCGATTCCGGCGGCGGGCCCCGGCTTTCAGGACACGATCGGCCTGTTGTACGGCTTCGCGCCAGAGCAGAAGCAGGTTGTCGGCATGGAGGTGCTCGAAAGCCGCGAGACGCCCGGACTCGGCGACAAGATATACAAAGACGCCGACTTTGTCGGCAGTTTTCGCGCGCTGTCCATCGAGCCGAACATCGTCGCAGTCAAGAAAGGCGCCAAGGCCAGGCCGAACGAGATAGACGCGATTACCGGCGCAACCATCTCGTCCAAGGCCGTCGTCAGGATTATCAACGAAGCGCACGCCGAATGGTTGCAGCGGTTGCCGCCAGCCGGCACCGAGCCGCCATTTAGCGGCAAGGACCCGGCGAGTTCCGGAGGGAGTCCATGAAACAGAACGAGTCCTACGAGGAATTCATCAAAGGAATCTGGCGCGATAACCCGGTGTTCGTGCAGGTACTCGGCATGTGTCCGATGCTCGCGGTGACCAACTCGGCGATCAACGCAATCGCAATGGGAATGGCAACGTTTTTCGTGCTCGTCGGATCGAGCTTTCTCGTTTCGAGCTTCCGCAACTGGATACCGAAACAGGTGAGGATTTCCTGCTTCATCATCATCATTGCGACCTTCGTGACGGTCGCCGACTACACGCTACTGGCGCTCGTCCCGAAAGTTCACAAGGAACTGGGCGCTTTCATCCCGCTGATCGTCGCGAACTGCATGATATTGGGCCGGCAGGAGGCCTTCTCGTCGCGATACCCGGTGCGCCTCGCCGTAATGGATGCCATGGGAATGGCCAGCGGTTTCCTGCTGGCGCTGTTCTCGCTCGGCGCGATCCGCGAAATACTCGGCGATGGTGCGTTGTTCGGCATCGATCTGTTCGGTGAGAATTTCGAGCCCTGGATCATCATGATCCTGCCGCCAGGCGGGTTCCTGACGCTCGGCGTCATCCTGCTGTTCTTTAACTGGTTCCGCTACAAGAAGGACGAGTTCCTGGCCGACGTTGCCGCGGCCGAGCGGGGTGGAAACTAATGGATAACCTTGCCTGGATCTTTATCAGCGCACTGCTGGTCAACAACTTCGTGCTGACCTACTTCCTGGGGCTGTGCCCGTTCCTCGGTGTCTCCAACTCGCTGGAGACTTCGGCCCGGCTCGGGCTCGCGACGACCTTCGTAATGCTCGTGACCGCCGTGTGTGCCTGGTTACTCAACACCTACGTACTGATTTACGCGCCGTATCTGCGGCTGATCTGTTTCATCGTTGTCATTGCCAGCACCGTGCAGTTCATCGAGATGTTGATCAAGAAACTGAGTCCTGCGCTGTTTCGCGCCATGGGAATTTTTCTGCCATTGATCACGACCAACTGTGCGATTCTGGGTCTCGCAATTTTCGCCACCAACCGCGGCTATGGATTCATGGAGGGCATCGTTTACGCGCTCGGCGCCGGTATCGGGTTTACGCTGGCGCTGGTGCTGCTTGCCGGACTGCGCGAAGAATCCGAGTTGTCCAATATCCCGCAACTGATGAAAGGCACGGCGATGAACCTGATCATTGCAGGCATACTGTCGATGGCGTTTATGGGTTTCGCTGGACTTTTCAGTTCGGCCTGAGCGGAGCATGCCTGGACGATGATGACCTATATTCTTTCACTGCTCGCGTTGATCCTGCTGTGCGGGCTCTGGGCGGTATTCCAGCTGTGGCTGTCGAGACACGATCCCGATGCGAAGGCCAGGTCGCTGAAGTGCGGCGGTTGCGGCCGCCAGGACGAATGTCGCTAACAATACTGTAAACTGGCCAGATGAGTATCTGGTCACAGGCCCTCGACATGGCCGGCAAGACGCCCGATGAGCGCAATCGCTACGTCGATTTCCTGCGGGCTGTTTCCATCCTCATGGTCGTCACCGGCCATTGGCTCATTGTCGCGCTGTACTACAAGGACGGCGCGTTCATACCCGGCGACCTGCTGGAACTGCGGCCCAACACGCAGTGGTTGACCTGGCTATTCCAGGTCATGCCGATATTTTTCATCGTCGGCGGCTACGCCAACGCGGTGTCGCTCGAGAGTGCCCGCCGCCGCGGTACCGACTACGCGGGCTGGCTCGTTACGCGTCTCAATCGCCTGGTCTCGCCGCTGCTGGTCCTGCTGTTCGCGTGGGCGCTGCTGGCAGCCATACTGCATTTCTCCGGCGTCACGGGCAATGTTCTGCGACTGGCATCGCGAGCGTCGCTGATTCCCATCTGGTTCCTCGCTATCTACACCGTGGTTGTTGTCCTCGCACCGGCGACCTACATCGCGTGGCAGCGCTGGGGCTTTGCCTCGTTCTGGGCTTTCGTTATCGTTGGCGTCCTCGTCGACGTCGCGTTCTTTGCGGCCGACCAGCAGTGGCTGGGCTGGAGCAACTACCTCTGGGTCTGGCTCGCGGTGCACCACCTCGGGTATGCCTGGCGCGACGGCCGTATGGGCAGCCCGGCGCGCCTGCTGACGTACTCGGCGCTCGGTTTTATTGTCCTGGCACTACTTATATTAAAGGGTCCCTACCCGTTCGCCATGGTGGGATCGCCCGATGAAGACTTAAGCAACACGCTGCCGCCAAAAATCACTTTGCTTGTTCTGGGTATTGCACAGTTCGGCCTGCTGCTGGCCATCGAGGCGCCGATGCGACGCCGGCTGTCCGGCCTGCGCATCTGGGCCGTGACCGTCCTGATCAACAGCATGATCATGACGCTTTATCTATGGCACCTGACCGTGATGGTCATCCTGATTTCGATCCTGTATCTCGCGGGCGGCTTCGGCCTTGGCATCGAACCCGCCAGTCTCGAGTGGTGGTTGACGCGACCTGTCTGGATCGGTGCCCTTTACGCTTGTTTGATACCCGTCGCTTTGGCGTTGGGGCCGCTGGAACGTCGCGCACGGCCTGCCGATGCAGCGGTGCCCTCCGCGGCAAGGCTTGTTGTTGGCGCGTTGCTCATCTGCCTGGGCGTTGCCCTGCTGGCCCTGTTCGGATTCGGCAGTTCGCCGCTGCCGTTTCTCGATATTGCATCGTTCGTGCTGGTCGTGCTGGGTGCCGCAATCAGCGGGCTGCTTCCGGTGCGGAATAAAAAAGCCGTTTAGTGCGGCGGCTGATCGTCAGCCCGCAGCGCAAAGAACTGCAAATCACCGAAGTCCCCTTCCAGTGTTGCGTACTCGGCCGCCGGTTCTTCTTTGAGGCGATCCGCAATGCGCTTCGCTTCGGTCAGGTAGTGCTTGTAAAGCTGTCGGCGCAATGCCAGCGAAAGTATCGCCGGCTCGCCTTCGTCGGCAATGAGCGCTTCGTCGAGAGAAAACTCGGGCAATTCCGAGGTAGAGTACTTGTGCTTCCAGGTACCGGTCCCGAGGTCGAAATCGTAGAGATTGAGAAACAGGCGCCCTTCGCGCGCAAGAAATTGCACCGCGTCGATTATGTAATTGGCTTCGGCATCGTCCATGACCCAGTGCAGCCCGACCCGGCACCAACCCGGTTTTAGCCCGCAGTGCCCTTGCTGCACGGCAAAGCGATAGCGTTCCGACATGTCCTCATCGATATCGAGCAGCCGATGACCGTAAGGCCCGGCACAGGAACAGCCGGCGCGCGACTGAATGCCGAAAAGATCATTCAGCAGCACGGTAATAAATTTGTGGTGCAGGTACTTGCCGTTACTGTCCTTGATGTTGAATGAAATAATACCTACGCGGCTGCTCGGATCCGGATTGCCCAGCACTTCGATATTTTCGTTGGCGGCCCAGGCCTTCATCGCGCGATCCGTGAGCTCATGTTCTCGCGCATTGATGACATCGACGCCAACACTGTCCTTGATCTGGAAAACCAGACCCGCTTTGAGCGTCTGCAGCACGCCGGGCGTACCGGCTTTCTCACGTTCTTCTATGTCGCTGATGAAGTCCTGGCCGGTCATGCCAACGTAGTCGACCGTACCCCCGGCGCTGACGCTGGGCGGCAGCTCGCGATCGTAAATTCGTTCGTTGAACACCAGCACGCCGCTGGAGCCCGGGCCACCGAGAAACTTGTGCGGAGAAATAAACACCGCATCGATACTCGGATCATCGCCCTCGCCCTCGGGCTCCGGGTTCATATCGATATTCACGTACGGCGCGCAGGCCGCAAAATCGAAACACGCAATCGCGCCGTGCTTGTGCAGCAGGCTCGCGATCTTCCTGACATCCGAGCGCATTCCCGTAACGTTGGATGCCGCCGAGAACGAGCCGATGCGCTTGCGATCCTTGTAGCGCGGGTCGTTGAGCAATTCCTCGAGATGCGTGAGGTCAATGTTGCCGCTTGCATCCAGTCTGACCTCGATCGTCGTCGCAAGTGACTGCCGCCAGGAAATTTCGTTGGAATGATGTTCGTAAGGGCCTAGGAATACGACCGGCTGAATGTCCCGCAATAATTCGCGGAGCGATTCGCTGTCGGCATCGGCGTGCAGCTGATGCAGCGCTTCGTCGATGTTCTTTCGCGTGGCCGGTGCAAGCGCGACGCCGATGATCTGCTGCAGCTTGTCGATTGCGCCGGTGGCTCCGGTGCCGCATGCGATAATGCGTCCCTGCGGACCCGCGTTGACGGACTGCTTGATCGCGTCTTCAGCCTCGTGCAAAAGCTGGCTCATGCTGCGACCCGTGATGTCATCCTCGGTGTGCGTATTGGCGTAAATACGCTGCAGGCTCTGCAGGTAGGATTCCACGAAACGCAGGCAGCGCCCGGAGGCCGTGTAGTCGCAGTACACCATCAGCCGCTCGCCGAACGGCGTTTCGAACGTGGAGTCCACGCCGACAATTTGTTGTCGCAGATAGGCCGGATCGAGTACAGTTTTGCTCATCGAGCAATTATGCCTGAATTGCAGGAACGCAAACGGTGTTTTGAATGGCAAAAAAGCTGAAAAACGAGAAAGCGCTGCTCACGGAAGCATTGCGCATCGTGATCGACAATGCCGTCAAGCGCGGCATCGTCGAGATCGAACCGACCGACTCGCAGGACCTCAAGGTCGAATATGCCTACCGCCTGCTGCTGCACGACAAGGAGATCGCGGCGCTGCCGCCGGACCAGCTCAATTTGCCGAAAATGCGACACCGGCTGGCCATGTGGGTGACTCACAAGCTGCCGCCGGATCACGAACTCCTGAACTAGCGTCAGCAGCTAGTCCTGGTTTTCGATCGCGTCCTCGATCGAATTGGCGATCGTGCCCGGCACGCCGACATTCGCCGTAAACGCGCGGTAGCCGGAGTCCCAGAAATACAGCTGCATGCGCCACATCTGGCCGTAGTGCAGGACCTTTATCTCATCGCCGTCATTGACGATCAGCACCTCGGTCGGCAGGGCCGCAACATGATCCACGCCCGGATAAGGCGACAGTTCGCTTTTCGAATCGCTGCGGAAGCGTGAATTGATGCGAATCATCTTGTCTTCAATATAGGGATTCGTGAGTCCGATATAAACCGCGTCGTCGCGCAATCGTACCTGCGTAATCGTTTCCCATCCGGTCGAATCTGAAGCGTCGCTGACGGTACCGGCTTTCAGTGCAGCTATGACTTTTTGGACCGCCGCATCAAGTCCCTCGCTCGTGTCTACATCAATCGATAGCTGGCTCTTTTCGAAGTCCCTGAACTTGGCCATCATGCGGGCCGGCCCATCGCCTTTGAACTTGCGATAGTGCTTCTCAGTGCGCGTGGGTTCCTGTTGTTCACTGAGCGCTGTTCCGGGCAAAGCCGTGACGAGGTCGCGCATTTCCGCAGCGGCGTTGCGTGCCGCAGCAACCAGCGCGTCGTAGTTCGAGGAATCGGTATAAAACACCATGGCGTGCGCCACCGGGTTCGCCATGTTGACTAACGTCGTATGCTCATCGCCCTGCGTGTAAACGGCGATACGCAGGATCTGCGCCGAAATTGTGCGCGGCGATTCCGCCGCCGCCGCTTTGGCGTAGGCAGGGGACGTCAATACAAAAACCTGCGCCTGGTGAGCACCCTCAGGTACGCGAACGACATGAGTCGCGCGCAGTTCGAGAGGTGAGTCTTCGAGCGCATGTTCGAGTGCCGCCGTCGTTTCGGAAAACGACTGCGACGATTCGAGAAGTGACTCGAAGATGCCGATCTTGTCCGCCGCATATGAAAGCGGCGCTGAAATCAGCGCCGCAATCACTATCACGGCCATCCTCAGTCTGGCCTTCATGTACTGCTCCTAGAAGCTATAAGCGACTTCGAATTCGAGCTGGCTCATCTCCAGCTTGATTGTCTGGGTCGGATCGAATGCACTCGGACCGGTTACAGCCTTCTCCGGCGCGTACATGAACGAGAAGTCCCATGCGCCGCCACTGCTGGTTTGCCATGTCAGGCCAAACGTGACGTGCTGCTCCATGACACCCGGTGCCAGGATGTTGAACAGCACGTCCGCGGCCTGGATCGGCTGCTCGCCATAGCTGTAGCCGAAGCGCCAGGTGCTGGTCTCGTCACGTTGCCACTCGAAACCGAGTTTGTACGTCGTCATGTCGTCCCAGCCGAAGCCCGCCCCGTTTGCGCCACCCAGGCAGCTCTCGAGATCCGTGCCTCCGGGAACTGCCGGGCAGGAGAAGAGATTCGACATCGGGTTGGCGACGGCATCGACTTCACCGTACGCCGTGTGTTCAATGTCGAAGTTGACGCGCAAGGCGTCTGTTGCGATGAACGAAATTCCGGCCTTGATGCTTGAAGGAATATCAAAGTCACCGTCCTCGGCAAACAGGTCCGCATAGTCGTCAAACTCGCCCATCAAAATCTTGGACTGGTAGGAAAGGCCGACGCTGACGGTGTCGGAGAGCCCAGCCCAGATACCGCCCGCAATGCCCCAACCGAAAGCCATGTCATGGCCATTGTTGCTGAGCGCGGTCGGTAACGTCGTGCCACCGGATGCAATAAAGCTATTCGTAACGGGAGTAAACGTCGCGACTCCGTTGGCCTCGAACGATTGCACGGCAAATATCGGGCCTATGCCCCAGGCAAAGTTATCACCGCCCTTCGCAGAGTAGTTAATGTTCAAGAAGGCCTGCGAAAGATCAACGCCCGCTTTGCCCGCGCAATACGGCCCCGGACCATTACCGGGGGGATCTGTAGCAGGGTTGCCGCCGCAAAAATACGAGGTTGCCGACGCATTTGAACTGTCCCAATCCGTATTCATGCCGCCGCGGCCGTAGAACGCGACCGTAATATTGGCATCATTCTGCAAGCTCCAGTTCTTGGCGACGTAAGGTATTGGAAACCACTCGCTGCCGCTGTCGACCTTTCCTTCAGTAATCGTATGAGAGGGCAGAAAATTGCCGCCGCCGAAATCGATCAGGGCGCCGTTTAACTGGCTGGCAGAAGCCGTGTAGCTGCGCCGCGGACTGAATATTGAAAGACCCGCTTCCCACCGATCGTCGACAAACACGCCAAGCGCCGGATTGGAGGCCGTCATTATTGACCCCATATCAGCATTGGAACCGACGCCCGTGCCGGCCATGCCCTTGGACTGCGTGCCAACGCCGTGCGTGAAATAACCGTTCGTCGCCAGCGCAGATCCACTGAACGCAAACACGCCCATCGCCAGCAGCCAGGCCGCGGATTTTCTTGCTGTAAAGCTCATCGTCTTTCTCCCTGCGTTTTGCAGAATACTTCGTGTAGGGTTTGCATGACCTTGGTCGCGTCGTCGCCGGACAGTGAATAGCTGACCGATTGCGCCTCTTTTCTCGACCGTACAATTCTTTCGCGCCGAAGGACGGCGAGGTGCTGTGACAACGCCGACTGGCTCAGGCCCAGTATTTCCTGTAATTCGCTGACCGTCTTTTCGCCTTCCGACAATTGACACAGGATCATCAGCCGCCATTCGTTGGCCATGGCTTTGAGCAACTCAACGGCGTGTGCCGCCATGTCGTGGAGCTCGGTCAGTTGCGCAACGTCTTCCGGTATGTCCGTGTTTGCGACGTCAGCCATCATTCGCAGCCACCAAAGCCCTCGGAGTCCATCTTGGCTTCGTAAGCCGCGGTTACGTCACTGCCGACGACCAGCGATCCCTTGACCGAATCCCAGTCGTCCGGCTTCAGTATCAGCAGCCAGCCTTTCTCATAAGGGTCGTCGTTGGCGGTGCTCGGCTCGTTTACCATCTCGTCATTGACGGCAACAACCTCTCCCCCGGCCAGCGACTTTGCCGGGCCCACCCATTTACCGGATTCCAGCGTGCCGCAGGATTTGCCGGCCCTGACGGCCCGACCCACGCGCTTCGGTGTAAAGGCAACGAGCTTGCCGGCCATCGCGGTCGCGACAGCCGTCATTCCGATCTTCACGGTGCCGTCTCCCATCTCGGTGAACCAGATGTGGTTGTCGACATCATAGAGAAGGTCATCGGGCAGATTACATCCGCGTACCGTTGGCATAGTCAGTTTTCCTTAATTACGTGGTTGTTGCGCCGTCAGCCGCGCGGATCGGCCTGGCCGAACAGCAGAACTCGCCGAGCCCGGCGACCTGCATTTTGCCGCTGACGAACAGAAACAAATGCTTAGATATCATCGCCAACATACTTAAGCGATCCGTAATATCCGAATGTACGTCTCGCATTGTCACCAGGTTGTAGTGGTAGGCGATTTCCCGGCAGGTTTCGCGGCAGGCATTGAAGCTCGGATCGCCTTTTGCACCCTGCCGATGCAGAGCCAGCAGCCGAAAGCCCTCCCGTTTGTCGCTGGTCGGGACCTCGCCCCGGGCCGTTACCCAGTGCTCGAGAACCTCCTCACTCGCCCGCAGCAGCTCAGCCGCTGCCGCGTCGGGGTCGCCTGACGCCGGTGGAGCTTCGAACACGGTCTCGAGCTCGGTAAGCGACCTCATCCCAGGCCTTTTGCCTTGAGGAACTTGATTGAATCAGAAATATTCTCGTGCACGCCGACTTTCTTTGCTTTGAGTCCCAGCGCCATGCCGAGCAGCTGCGTGAAATACAGGATCTTGATATCGACTTTTTCGCCGAGCGTCTTCTCGGCGCGTATCTGGTGCATCTCGAGACCCGAATGACAGGTGGGGCATTCGGTCGCAATAACGTCCGCACCCGCGAGCTTGGCCGTTTTCAGGATATTCAGGACCAGCTTCGTCGAAATATCGCTGTCAGACAGCGTATGGGCACCGCCGCAGCAGGCCGTCTTCAACGGGAAGTCCACGTTCTCCGCGCCCGCGGCTGCCAGCAGGTCGTCCATGAAATGCGGTTTCGAGGTCGACTCACTGCCCGGACCCTTGTCTTTTTCGGGGAAAATATGCCGTGGCCTTGTGTACATGCAGCCGTAGTAGTTGGCGATCTTCAATCCGCTCAGAGAATTCTTGACGCGCGCTGCGAGGCCCTCTTCGCCGATCGTGTCCCTGATCCAGTCGAGTGCGTGAATCGTCTCCACCTGGCCGGACTCGTAGGTCTTGTGCCCCGCTTTCTTCGACAGGCGGTCAACCACCTCGACCGACTCCGGATCGTGCTCCAGGTCGTACTCCGCTTTCTTGAGGTTGTGATAGCAGCCGTTGCAGGGCGCCATGACGACGTCCATGTCCATCTCGTTCGCCGCGACCGACATTACCCGCGAAGACAGGTAGGTCTGCAGCTTCGGGTCGACGTTCTTGACTTCCATCGCCCCGCAGCAGTTCCAGTTCTTGACCTCGACCAGGTCGAGCCCGAGCGCCTTGCCCACGGCTTTGGTTGAACGGTTGTAGGAATGGCCGCTGCCTTCAAGCGCACAACCCGGGTAGTAAGCGACCTTCTTGTATTTGTCTTTCGTCGTCATAAATCAGGAATCCTTGTCAGGCAGCGACATCGTTTTTCGCGGTTTCAACCAGCTCGGCGAGACTCAGCGCCTGCTCCTGTTTTTCATGCTGTTCGTCAATGTATTCCTGCATCGCGGCCGACGCTTTGGACCAGTCCCTGGTGCGCGGCGCCACCAGTGTCGCGAGCCCCATGCGGGTCAGCATGCCGACGGGCAAGCCGCTGATCATGCGTTTGACCATCTCTATCATCCAGGGCTGCAACAGCTGCTGCTTGGTGCGTGCAAAAAAGCGGCGCATGGTTCGGCTTTCTTCGATCTTGCCGGTCTTGAGGACCTGTTCCGTAAACACTTCGTCGAAGTGTGTCGATGGCGACTTCGGCGTATGGCCTTTTCTCTCCAGCCAGTGCGCCGTTGCTTTCATGACGCCTTCGGGAAAAACGTCGCGCGGACACGCGTAGGTGCATTTGTTGCAGGATACGCATTGCCAGATGATGTCCTTGTCGCGCAGCAGCTCGGACTCCATACCCATGCGAATCAGGTAGATCCAGTAGCGCGGGTTGAAATCGGGGTTAACCTCGTTGACCGTGCAGGCGTTGGTGCAGGAACCGCATTGCCAGCAGCGGTGAATCTGTTCGCCGCCGGGCAGTGCGGCGATCTCTTCCTGCAGCGCCTCGTTATAGTCGCTGACGACGCGCGTCTTGATGAACGTGCTCCAGTGGCCGGAGACATCCACGCCGTCGATGACCAGCTTGTCGTGCGTCTCGAGGTTCTCGGGGCGGATCAGCGATTTTTCATGAATTGGCATTACTTATCCCATCTAGTTCAGCGTCGGGTTGTCATCGACAACGAACGCGACACCATCAATGGATTTCAGGCGCGTTCGGCCGCTGCCCGGCTGCACGCCGTCGAGGCCCAGCAGGCGACGCGTGTGCTGCATCGGATCTTCCGGTGCCGAGAAGTCGACGCGCAGGTAGCTGCCACCCTGCTCGCAAATATACTGCGCGTAGATTTGCGCGCACAGCACATCGACGTAGAACAGCACATCGCGGAAAAAACCGTTGTCACTCAGGAACTGACTGAGCTCTTCGCGCAGCATCACGTAGGTGCCGTAGTTGTCCGGGACCTTGAGGGTCATGTGATCGACATCTTCGCCGTGCCAGATCTCGCGAATCACGCCCGTATTGGCTTTGAGGTCCCAGATCCAGCGGTTCATCATCGGCACGCGTTCCGGATCGGCGTTGTGCAGCAACTCGACCGCCAGGTCTCTTACCCAGCGATGCTTCTTGTCATTCGGGAAGCGCTCGCAAAAGCGCACGATGCGTACATCGATGTGCTCGTCATCGGCGAACAACTCGACAATGCCTGTTCGCATTTCGGCGAACTGCTCCTCATTCAGCCACGCACCGATTCTGCGCCGCACGGTCGCCATGAACGTGCACAGCCCTTTGAAAGTCTCGAGATCGAGTTCGGCAATGTCATTCGCCACGAGCGCCTGCTGGAACATTTTACTCTTGAGTTTGACAGCGTCGATGTAACGTTCGATGCCGCCGTGATCTTCGCTGCGGCGGATCATGATCTGCAGCCCCGCTCGCAGCGCGTCCCCGGAGAGGTCGAGCACAGGGCGCTCGAATTCCTGGGGCAGCAGTGCCGACTTCGATGCCATATCCGATCAGCCTCAGGCCGACTTGCTGAAGTCTTTGAGGCTGGAAAGAACGGCCATCGCAGTGCCATGGCCCTGCGCGATCGAGTCGTCGATGGTTTCTGGCCCGGTCGCGGCGCCGGCCACGAAGACGCCTGGCCGCGAAGTCTCCCCCATCGCACCGTAGCGGCTGGCCACGTCGATGAAACCATTAACTTCGAGGTCGACCCCGAACGTTTCAGCGAGCGTCGGGTTATCTACGTTGGGATCCATGCCAATCGCGTGCACGACCATGTCGAAAGGAATGGTGATCGGGCGTTTGACGAGCGTATCTTCACCTTTGACGATCAGCTTCTCGCCATCGGACGTCACTTCGGCGATGCGTGCCTTGATGTACTTGACCTTGAATTCCTCCTGGCTCTTCCAGTAGTACTTGGTCTCGTAAAGACCGAAGGTACGAATGTCCATGTAATAGATATAGACGTGGCAGTCCGGCAATTCCTCGCGAATCTCCATCGCCATGTTGGCCGACACCGTGCAACAGATCTTGGAGCACCACTCGCGGCCGATCTGGCGATCACGTGAACCAACGCACAAGAGGATCGCAACGCGTTCCGGCTTGCGACCGTCGGATGGGCAGCGCACGCCCTTGCCGGACGAAATCATCTGCTCGACCTGCGTTGTGGTGACAACGTCTTCGAAGGTGCCGAAACCCCACTCGGGCTTGTTAACGGAATCGAAGTGCGTAAATCCGCTGCAGAGAATCGCGGCGTCGGCTTCGATCTTGCTGCCGTTCGACAGCTCCGCCGTAAAGTCGCCGGGACTACCCGCAAACGACGTAACCGTGGCTTCGGTTTCAATGCCGACATGCGCATTGTTGGTGACGCGCGCGACCATGCCACCGATAGCGTCTTTCGCCCATTCACCGGTCGGTACCAGTTTCGCGTAGCCCGAGAGAATCGGCGCACCGCCGAGTTTGTCTTCCTTTTCCACGATTACACATTTCTTGCCCACCGTGGCGAGGCTGTGAGCCGCGGCGAGACCGGAAGGTCCGCCCCCCACTATCAGGATCGGTTTAGTCATTTTTCTCGCTCAACTGTGCGTCCTTCGACTGCTTGCGAATCATGGGCTTGAAGCCCGGACCGGATGTGATCATCAGGCGCGGGTCGTAAAGTGTCTCGCCCCTGCCAGCTTCCACGTCTTTCAAATAGGCCTCAAACTCGGCTTTCTTTTTCTCCCAGTCGATGCCGAGCTTCTCCATCAGCGTCTCGGTTGATGAAGCGTGCCAGTGCGACTGCACGATCTTGTAAGGATGTGCGCCGCAAACCAGGGCGGCAAACTGGCAGTCGGCAAGAATCGGAAGCTCGACGGGCTTGCCCTGAGCTGCGCCTATCCACTGATTCTTGTCGAGCGTCGTGATGCATCCGGTGTCGTGACCGATCATCATGTCGGCCTTCGCTTCTTCCACCGCAACGCGAATCTTGCGATCGATGGCGAATGAGCGCGTGAACTCGCGCTCCGAAATAATGTGCCGGAAACCAAAGCCGCAGCAGTCGTACCAGGTCGAGTAGTCGATAACCTGGGTGCCGAGCGTCTCGAGCACGCCGGTCGTCACCGCGACGCGATTGCCGTCAAGAACGTCATCGTCGTAAATAGCGTCCTCGGGAACCATTTTGTAAACATGGCAGGCCGGATGTACGGTCGCGCGGATGTGACTGCAGTCGATGACCTGATGCTTCTTGATCTCGTTGCGCATGACGTGTACCCACTCGGAGTAATGCACAACCTCTTCCGGGATCAGCAGTTTGCCGTCAACGAGACGACCGAGTTTGCCGAGGATGGTCTTGACGCGTTCGCGCAGCTTGGCGGAGTGCAGCAGGTAGCCACGCACTTCCTTGTAGTTGCCGAAAGACGTGCCGCAATGCACCAGCGGATAGTAATAGCCCTCGGGCAGGCCCTGCGCTTTTGCGGCGACGTAGGCCTGGTGGAAATTGCGCAGGAACACGGCGGCCAGACTCTCGAGATTGCCAATGCCCGAGCCGTGGTAATTCCATGCCGTACACGAGGTCTGGTCGGTCTCATCGAGATACTCGATGTCCATCTCGTTCATGAGCCATAGCAGCGACGCCGGGTAGCCCGGAATATTGCCGCACTGGCCGCAGGACTTGTGGTGCCAGAGACGCGTGGTCGGAATCTTCTTGTCCCAACCGTACAGCGTCTTGACCGTGACCGGCTTGTGATCGTCGGTGACGCGATGCACAACAATCTCGCCTTCTTTTTCGAGCTGCCACATGATGTCGCGCACGTCTTCGACGCGGTCCTTGTTGGTCAGCATCGAGCGTTTGTTGATTATCTGCTCGACCCATACGGTCGCTACCTGCGCGTCTTCCTTCGAGAGGTTCGCATCCGTCCATTCTTCGCCGTGGCCGGTAAAGCGTTCACCGCAGCTGGGCTTTCCGTTACCGTTTCCGCTACCTGTCGTCATAATATTCTCTCAGTCTCAGATTTAGTCATCATCCTGATCGTCGAGCCAATCCTCATAGTCATCACGTTTTTCATCCATGATGTCGAGGATTACATCGAACAGGTTTTCATCAATGGTCTCAAGACTGTCAAGCACGCCGGTTTCTTCCCAGATCGTGTAAAGCTCGACGGAGGTCTTGAGATTGACTTCCCACGCGGTCTTCGTCGTGTGCAGCGTGGGCATGGGAATCGCCTGGCGAAGCAGCTCCAGCGGAGCATCGACCTTGGCGACGTTGGGCCCCCAGTCGGCAAAGCCGTCGGGGGTAATCATATCGGGTGACAGCTGGTTACCCGTAGAAATGAGCTTGAGCATCACGCGGCTGAATGGACGCAGCACGTTCTTGGCTGATTCCATGCCGTGCTTGATGGCGGTCTCGCGCATGAGCATGACGAGGCCACCCGGCGAATTGCCGAACGGGCAGCGTGCCGCGCAGGTGTAGCACTGCGCGCAGGACCAGATCTTCTCCTGCATGGCATCGTAGATGCCCTCGAGATTCTCGGTCCAGAGCAGCTGCACGATCTCGCGCGGACTGAAGTCGTAGTAATGGGCGGCCGGACAGGTCGCCGTGCAAATGCCGCAGTTCAGGCAGCCGTTGAGCTCGTGGTCATAACGCATGTCCGCCTGGATATCCTGGAAGATCTCCTCCAGCTTCTCCCGTTCGACCGGCGGCGTATCTGATACCGGATCGCCGATGTGTTCCTGAATTCGAGACGTCGCTGAATGGGACATGTTTTGAACCTGTGTAATCTAGTAGGACAGAACCTTGCAGTCGCTTTCCATGACTTCTTCGATGAGGTGCGCGCCGCCGACGATGCCCTCACATTCGGGAATCAGGTCTTCCTTGCTCATGTCGAACAGGTCAAGATTGGGGGAGCAGCAAAAGAACTTCACGCCGGCTTCGTGAGCGTCCTGGATGAAGCTGTACACCGACTTCGGCGAGCCTTCCTTGACGAATAGTTTTTCCGCGACGCCTTTCTTCATGAGTCGGCCCGAGGTGGCTGTACAAATGACGTCGACGTCGTAGTCCATCGCCGCCGCGACGGTCGCCTGGAAGATGGGTGCGCCGAGTTCCTCGCCGTTTCGAGGGTCCGTGTTTGCCATGACGATGATGAGTTTTTCAGCCATTTTTCTCAGTTCCCTGCCGTTAGAAACTGTCTAACAGCGAATTAGCATATACTAAATGACCTGTGTGTCCAGTTCCGGATCGGGTCTGGCGCCCGCTTTCGGCGAGGACATCAGGGACGTGCACTGCACAAGACCGGTCATAATCGGTACCAGTTCGTCTTCGAGGACAGGCTGCAGCTGGCGCAGCTGTTCGAGTTTCGCGGTCGCGCCCTCCGCGACCTCCTCGAATTCCATAATCAGGTCCTCTACCATGCCCAGCTTAATCCCGGGATTACCCGAAAAACCATAAGCATTCTCACCAACCTGCCAGACCAGCGGCCGGCCCGCGTCGTCCTCCGCGAGCACTTTGGCGCCAGCCGGCGGCACGGGCCAGTCACGCATGTAGACAACCTGGTGAAACTGCTGTGGCAGGAAGCCGTTCAACGCATCGTCCACCGTGCGGCTTGCGTTCAGCATTTCGAACGTCAGGTCACGACTCTCGGAGCCACCGCCCGCGGCGATGGCCAGTATCTGGGCGCCGAGACCAATGCCGATCACGGGCGTGCCCGCGTCGAGCTTGGCCCGGGTCAGCGCGATCTCCTCGGACAGGGTTGGCAGGTCGCGGCTGCCAGCCGAACCCCAGGGACCGCCACCGAGG
>JBATHK010000136.1:0-57535 GCA_049666725.1 Woeseiaceae bacterium | reverse complement strand
CGCAGGTCGACGAGCTGGCCGCCACCCCGCTGCTGTGGGGCCAGCCCCTCGACCGCAACGGCCGGGAGGAGGGCGATCCGCTGGTCTGCGCTGACGGCACTCGCATGGCGGGGCCCGGCCAGGTGATCTACTGGGTGGCCAGCCGCGAAGCAGCGCTGACGCTCGATCCATGGTTCGTCCCGGTCGACGATGCCATCGTCGGGCTGGTCGATGAAGTGAGAATTTATCCTGCAGAGGATTCTGCCAGATGATCCTCGGCCGCATCACAGGCAGCGTTGTGTCAACCATCCATCACCCTGTCGTCGAAGGGCACAAGCTGCTCGTCGCCGAGCGACTCGACGCAGGCGGACGTCCGACTGGCGGCTACATCATTGCAATGGATACGATCGGCGCAGGCTTTGGTGAGACCGTCCTGATCCTCGATGAGGGCAACGGTGCCCGCCAGATTCTCGATGACAGCGAAGCACCGGTGCGCTCGGTCGTTGTTGGTATCGTCGACGCCGTCGAGCTCGGGGCGAGCTAACGAGATTCGAAATCGTCGAGCAGGCCAGGCTCGATACGCGCCCCCAGCTGCTGAATGACCATCGTGGCGCAGTAGGTACCCAGTTTCGCGCAGTCGTCAAGCGGACGGTCATTTGCCCAGCCAAACAGGAACCCGGCGCAGTACGCGTCGCCGGCACCGGTCGTATCGACCACTTCTTCGACCTTTGATGCGGCCTGCACGAACTTGCCGTCCTTGTGAACGATCACCGATCCCTGTTCCGAGCGGGTGATGGCAAACAGCTTGTCGCTGTTTTCCAATGCGTCGAGGGTTTCATCTATTGTTTTCGTTCCCAGCAGCGCAAAAACCTCTTCCTCGTCGGCGACGATGATGTCGGCATCATCGCGCACGAATTCCGCGAAAGCGTCGCGATGTCGTTCCACGCAGAATGAATCGGAAAGCGACAGGGCGACCGCCGTACCGTTGCTTCTTGCGATCTCTGCGGCTTTCCGGGCCAGCGCCGGGCCCTCGGCAATGTCCCAGACATAGCCTTCCAGCAGCATGGCTTTCGGTTTGCCGACGGTTTTCGGCGTGATGTCGGCAAGGCCGAGTTCGAGACAGGCGCCGAGATAGGTCTGCATGGTGCGCTGGCCGTCATCGGTAATGAGTACATGGCTCCTCGCCGTCGGTGCGCCTTTGGCGGCGGCTTTCAGTCGGATATCGACACCCAGCGAGCGCATGTCGTGATTGAAAATGGTACCGAGCTGGTCGGCTTTGACTTTGCCGATGTAGGCGGCCGTGCCGCCGAGGTTGGCGAAGCCGGCAACGGTGTTTGCTACCGAGCCGCCGGACATTTCGGTTGCCGGCCCCATTTTGCCGTAGAGTTCGCGCGCCTGGTCCTTGTTGATCAGCGTCATCGACCCGGGCACGGCGCCAATTTCCCTGAGGAAGTCGTCCTCGATATGTGCGAGTACATCGACGATGGCATTGCTGATGCCAAGTAACTGAACGGAATGTGTCATACAACTATCTGCTGGCTAAAAACGCCGCATAGACTACCATCACATAGCACCCGATGTGTGTCATTTGCTATGGTTGGCAACATTCGGGTCTGTATCCACGATCCCACACACTGCATGCCGGAGTAATGCGATGAGAAGATCTGCAAGTCTGCTGATTCCACTCACCCTGATCCTGGCGTACTACGGCTTCTGGTTCGGCATCGTCATCTTCCTCGTGTCGCGTTTCCCTGCGCTGCACGAGTACTTGCCGCTGGGCGGCATCGGTGAGCTTGCGGCATCGAATATCGATTCGTTCGAGCCTGTGTATTCGAGCGTCGAACGAACGGTCCTCTCGCCCAAGGGTCCGCTGCGACTGACAATGGCCAGCATAGGGTCATTGATTCTTACCGTGCCGATCTCGTGGGTCTACTTCATCACCAGCCGGGCGCGGCGTATCGACCAGTCGTTCCTGCAAACCATCATGATTTTGCCGGTCGTCGTTACCGGGATAGCAATGATCGTGGTCAACAGCCTGGCACTGGCGTTCAGCCTGGCCGGTGTCGTCGCCGCAGTTCGTTTCCGTTTCACCCTCAACCAGCCTTCGGATGCGATGTATATATTCGTAGCAATTGGCATCGGCCTGGGATCCGGTATCGGCGCGCTCGGCGTGGCCAGCATCATCTCGCTGATGTTCGTGATCGCGACCCTCGTAATCTGGAAACTCGAGTATGGCAAGACGCTCTCGGGACCGTTCCTGACCATGCTGACCCGGCGAGACGCCGGTGAAGATGATTATTAGGTAGTGCGTACATAATGATGACACTGGATGAACTCAGCGGCCCGTCTAACCGAAGCCTGCTCCTGGTGCACGGCAGGGACTTCAAGCCGCCGTGCGATACCTACATGGACCTGTCGATGGCAGCATTTCGTGCGGGCATACAACGCGATTTTCCGAGCCAGGTCGGTGGCTTCGACGCCCTGCAAAAGCACATCGCCTGGTACGGCGACCTCAGCGAGAAGATTCTGCAGGCAGCTGGCGGCAAGTACGACGTGGATCTCGATATTGGTGATCGGCGCAACGCGCTCAATGCGCTTCGCGAGATCAGGGAGCGTAAACGTTTCGGAATCCGCCAATACGATCAACTGCCCGGCAAATCGGCCATTCCCGAGTTCTTCGCTGGCCTGACGGCACCAGTGCTTGGTTCCGTCGGCCTCGCCATGCCGTTGTTGGGTTCCGTAGCGAAGGATTTCGCGGCCTACTTCGATGCGAAGCTCGACTTTGCGACCAAAGTGCGTGAGCGCGTGCGGACAAAACTCTGCGAACTGATGGATCGCAACGATCGAATTATTCTGCTCGCACACGGCAGCGGCAGCGTCGCCGCCTACGACGTATTGTGGCAGCTATCGCATGATCCCGAGTTCAAAGAAAGGTACGGTAATAAGAAAGTAGAGTCCTGGGTGACCCTGGGATCGCCGCTGGGCGACAGCAACGTGAAGAAGCGCTTGCTCGGCTGTAAAGAAAAAGACGATTGCCGGTTTCCGTCGAACGTGATTTCGTGGCACAACGTGTCGGCCGAGGATGACTATACCTGTCATGACAATACGCTGGCCGACGACTACAGGACGATGTTGAAACATCGCCTGGTCAGCGCCGTGCACGACTACAATGTCTTCAATCTCGCGGTTCGTTATGGCAAGTCGAATCCGCACAGCTCTATTGGTTATTACATTCATCCGCGCACGTCGAAGATCATTTCTGACTGGTTGGAATAGGCTGTCGCCCCGGCCTAGATGCAGCGCTCCCTCAGGCGGGAGTCTCGTTTTTTTGGATCGTTGAGCGTCGCGTAGAAGTCGTCGACGTAACGGATCAACTGCTTTCTCGTCTTTGGCTTCAGGTCTGTGAGCCCGCTAACGAGCTGATAGATATCCTGTTTGCGTTCCTGGTATACCTGCAAAGTGCTGTCGAGGTGTTCATTGTTTGCGCAGCGTCCACGGTACAGGCGCATCTTAACGTTCCGGATGCGAAACCGGGGATTCGGTGTCGCATAGGCCGCATTCACGAAACCCGACATGTCGAAGTCATAGGGCACGGACAGAAGGGGCCCTTGCTCCAGACCGAGGAGCACGTGGTTGTGGCAGCAGGTTGTGCCCTCGGCGCCCTGGATTGGCGAAAAATCGGTATTGCCAATCAGGTACTGAAAGACCGAGCTTACGTTGGTGTGACGGCCGTCGAGCGCGCTGGTCGTCGTGCTTGCGACATCAAGGACCTTCATCCCCAGGCGCTTTGCAAGATCTTCGTCGGGCTCTATCAGGAAGCCGAAATCGACGCGATTCTCTTGCTCGGCCTCGGTGTCGACGTAGGTTATTCGCAGGAGTCGCACGCGAAAACTCTTGTCGGTCATTGTATTCAGGATGCGATAGGCGAGATATTCCTTGAGCACGCCCTGCGAATATCGTACCGATTTGTCGCGGCAATGCGTTACCAGCTTGATTTTGTTTGTCCGCGTGAACAGCGTTTTCCGGGTTGTCTCCTTGTTGAAATTGAGGCGCAACGGGGCAAAGGAGCAGACGTCTCGGTCTCGCCTGAATCGGCCGCGCGCCCGTATGCCAACGTCGAGAACCACTGCATCGGACTCTTCGTCCCGGTAGCTCAGCTGACCCATCACATACTCTTCGCTGGATCGCTCGCGCATCAGTGTAGAAATCGGCGCCGTGATTGTGATCTCGAGAAGTGAGTGATCGGCAAACAGGGGGTTTGGTTTGGCGGGTTTTCGCTCGCCGGCGTTCGCCGCGGGCAGAGTGCTGATTACGGTAAAAAGAAAAAACGTGGCAAATCGCAAAACAGACATTGTCGGGATCGATTGGCTTGCAGATGAGTCAAAGTCTAGCATAGCCCCAGTTCATGCCCCCATCGCGAATTGCTGATACTCGGCATTGCCACTAAACTGTGCTGCCAGCCGGCTGACGAGGACCCGGAAATCTTGTTGCGAATATTTATCTTGCTTGTGCCGGTGGCACTCGCCCTGTTGCCGTCGGCCTATGCCGATGAGTGGCGGTTTGATGGCGCGGATCGCATCGTCGCTGTCTCAGACATACATGGCGCATTTGCTGCGATGGTCGAGACTTTGCAGCAAGCCGATGTAATCGACGATCAGGAGGCCTGGTCAGGTGGTAGTACTCACCTCGTCATCGTAGGCGACATCCTCGATCGCGGACCGAAATCGCGCGCCGCAATGGACCTTCTTATGCGTCTTGAGAAGGAAGCGCAATCGGCAGGCGGCGCGGTGCACGTGCTGATTGGCAATCATGAGTCGATGAATTTGATTGGCGATCTGCGCTATGTGAGCAAGGCGGAGTACGCTGCGTTTGCTGACGACGAAACGGTGCAAGAGCGTGACCGCTGGTTCTCGGCCTATAAAAAACGATTTGCGGCAGGCACAACCCCCGAGGCGTTGCGCAAGAGATTCGATGAACAGTTTCCGGCCGGTTTTTTTGCACTGAGACGTGCGTTCAGGCCCGACGGCAAGTATGGCAAATGGCTGCTGGCGAAGCCGGTCATTGTCGTTGTGAACGGCACGGCGTTTGTGCACGGAGGCCTGTCGCCGCTCGTCGAGAAGCTCGGTCTGGATGGTGTCAATCGCGGCCTCAAAAAAGAACTGGGCCGATATGTCGATGCACTGCAGGTTTTGACCAGGGCCGAGGTTTTGCTGCCTACTGACAGTCACTATGACACCGACGCGATACTGAACGCGTATCTGCCGGCGCTGGACGAAACACCCCGCGTGCTGGATGCTATTTCGGCGGCCAGGCGACTCGGCCACTCGGACCTGTTTGTCTCGGATGGCCCGCTCTGGTACCGGGGCAGCGTGTCGTGCGGGGAACTTATCGAGGAGCATCGACTCCTGGCTGCCCTGGCCGCCCTGGGTGCCGACCGCGTCGTGGTTGGCCACACGCCGACGCCAAACCGGCGTGTCCTGCAGCGATTTGACGGCCGACTTATCGAGATCGATACGGGAATGCTCAACTTCTATTACAAGGGCAGCGGTAATGCGCTGGTACTTGTCGGCGACACGGTCTCGGTCGTCAATCAGGCCGGCAACGATCGGTATGCACCGATTGAACATCCGCGCGGCGTTGGCGCGCGGCCGGACAACATGACCGCGGAAGCGCTGCAGCGTTTGCTCGAGTACGGCGAGATTTTGTCGCGGCAGGAAGATCCCTCCGGTCGATCGCTCGTGACGGTCAGTGATGGGCGCCATACCGTTTCGGCGATATTCGAAAAGCGCGCGGCGCGCGGCTTTTACCCTGACGTGGCCGCTTATCGGCTCGACCGCCTGCTCGAGCTGGATATGGTGCCGGTTACCGTCTTGCGCGAAGTTGGCGGCGCCGACGGTTCACTGCAGTTTCTGGCCAATAAGCTTTACGACGAGTCGCAGCGGTCGGCCTCCGGGCAGGGCGGCGGCGCGGCGTGCTCCCTGACGGACCAATGGGGCGCAATGTACGTCTTCGATGTGCTGATCTACAACGAAGGCCGCAACATGCAGCGCATGGTTTATGACAGGGCGACCTGGCGCCTGATACTCATCGAGCACGAGCGGGCGTTCGCTACCCGGAAAGGTCGGCCAAGGCATCTCAAGGATGCGCCAATAAAAATTTCGGACGGCTGGCGGCATGCGCTGGCCGGGCTGACCGACGAAGTGCTTGCCGGGAATTTCGGCGATGTCCTCGATAAACGTCGCCTGAAGGCGCTGGCTACTCGACGAAACGAATTACTCGCAGCGTCTCAGGCGCCCTGACAAAGCAGTACCCGCGCAGCGCCCCTGGCGTCGTATAATTGGCAGCTCGCAGACCTTTAAGCACTGCAAACAGGAAGGCGGAATGGGACGACTGACTACACATATCCTCGATACAACACACGGCAAGCCCGCGGTTGGCGTCGACATTCGCCTTTTTGGTCTCAGCGATGCGCGCACGCTGCTGGCCGGCGCGACAACGAACCGCGACGGCCGCACCGAAAAGCCGTTGCTTGCAGACGAGGCCATGCAAACGGGCACCTACGAACTGGAGTTCGATATCGGCGCCTATTTCACCACGCCTGATGTATCCGTCGATGATCCGCCGTTTCTCGATACCGTCGTCATTCGTTTTTCGATCAGGGCCGATGAGAATTACCACGTGCCGTTGCTGGTGTCGCCGTGGTCGTACTCGACGTATCGAGGTAGCTAGCGCAGATGCCTGGCTCGTCCATACGCTTCGTACTCGATGGTGAAATCATCGAAGTCGACGATGTGGACCCGACGCGAACGGTGCTGCAGTTTCTGCGGGAAGATCTGCGACGCAAGGGCACCAAGGAAGGCTGCGCCGAAGGCGACTGCGGGGCATGCACGGTCGTTGTTGCCGAAGTCAATCGCGACGGTGACGATTTGTCGCTCAAGGCGATCAATTCCTGCATACAGTTCCTGCCGACGATCGATGGCAAGGAGCTGATTACCGTAGAGAGCCTGGCGCCCGCCGGGTCGCAGCTGCATCCGGTGCAGCGTGCGATGGTGGAACAACACGGATCGCAGTGCGGTTTTTGCACACCCGGGTTTGTCATGTCGTTATTCGCGCTCTATAAAACGAACGCGCGCCCGTCGCGGCAGGAAATCGACGATGCGCTTGCCGGCAATCTATGTCGCTGTACGGGCTATCGACCGATTATTGCAGCGGCACAAGCCATGTACGAACAAGACGGTGATGTGCACCGCTCGGACTGGCTGCAGCAGCCGTTCGGCGCGCAGCAAAAACCCGAAGGCCGAATTGCCAGACTTCGCAGCCTGGTGCGTACCGAAGGCCTCGACGTCGGGCACGCCGGGCGGCGTTTTTATGCGCCGCTCAATATCGACTCGTTCGCCGAACTTTACCGGCGCAATCCGGACGCGACGATTCTTGCCGGTGGCACCGACGTTGGACTGTGGGTCACCAAGCAGCATCGTGAACTCGAGACCGTCATTTATACGGGTCGTGTTGCCGAACTCTCGGACCTTCGGGTTTCGACGACGCATATCGAAGTCGGCGCTGCCGTCACGTTATCGGACGCCATGCCCGTAATTGTCCAACAGTACCCGGGTCTCGAAGAGCTGTTCCGCCGTTTCGCATCACCGCCGATTCGAAATGCCGGCACGCTCGGCGGCAACATCGCCAACGGCTCGCCGATCGGCGATACGATGCCGGCACTGATGGTGCTTGGAGCGTCGCTGGTATTGCGATGTGGAGAAGCGACGCGAGAGCTGCCGCTTGACGAGTTCTATCATGACTACCAGGTTAACGATCTCGCGCCTGGCGAGTTTCTTGCTGTCGTCAGAATTCCGCTTGCCGAGCCGAAGGCGATCGTCGGGAGTCAGAAATGGTCGAAGCGATTCGATCAGGATATTTCAGCGGTCTGCACGGCATATCGCCTGGTGCTTGAAGGCGATAAAGTCAGCAGCTTTCGCATGGCGTGCGGCGGCCTTGCCGCTGTTATCAAGCGTGCCGCACTCTGTGAGGCCGCGCTCGAAGGGCAACCCTGGAATGAAAAAAGCATCGAAAAAGCCTGCCGGGCGCTGAGGCAGGATTTCACGCCGATAAGCGATATGCGGGCATCTGCCGATATCCGCCTGCGTGCCGTCGAGAATCTGTTGCGGCGTTTTTTCCATGAGACCGAAGGCAACGTCGATTCGACGGTGTACACGTATGGACGCTAGCGGTAACAGGGCGGCGAAACCGGTGCGCGCTGTCGGTGAGGCGCTGCCGCACGATAGCGCACACCTGCATGTAACCGGCAGGGCGGCGTACACCGACGATCTGCCCGAGCCGAGAGACCTGCTGCATCTGGCCATCGGCATGAGCCAGAAGCCGCACGCGACAGTCGTCGGCATCGACCTGACGGCGGTTTTCGATTCGCCGGGTGTAGTCGACGTCTGCCTCGCCGGCGATATTCCGGGCAAGAACAACTACGGTGCGATAGTTGCCGATGATCCGGTTTTTGCCGATGGACTCGTCCAGTACGTTGGCCAGCCGGTATTTGCCGTGGCTGCGGCCACCGTAGACGACGCGCGCAAAGCGGCGCGCAAGGTGGTTATCGAATACGAAGAGCTCGAGGCAATTCTTGACCCGCTGACGGCTGTCGAGAAGCAGTCTTTTGTGTTGCCGAGCGAGACACTCGTGCGTGGCGATCCGGAAGCCGCGCTCGAAAGCTCACCGCATCGCGTGCGGCGACGCGTCTCGCTGGGCGGCCAGGACCAGTTTTATCTCGAAGGTCAAATCGCGATGGCCATCCCGCAGGAAGACGGCGGATTGCTCATTTACAGTTCCACGCAGCACCCTGATGAAGTGCAGTCCATGGTCGCGCACGCCACCGATCGCGCGGCAAAGGACATCGTCGTCATCTGCCGGCGCATGGGTGGCGCGTTTGGCGGCAAGGAAAGCCAGGCGGCGCTGATTGCCATCATTGCGGCCGTCGCGGCGGACAAGACGGGGCGGCCCTGCAAACTGCGGCTCGATCGTGACGACGACATGATCATGACGGGCAAGCGTCATGATTTCGTCATCGACTATGATGCGGGATTCGACGATACGGGAAGAATTCTCGGCATCGATTTCGAGTTCGCGTCGCGCTGCGGTATGTCGGCAGACCTGTCCGGCCCGGTCAATGATCGAACGATGTTTCACTGCGACAATGCCTACTTTCTGGAAAACGTTCGCATCGTCTCGCACCGCTGCAAGACCAATACCGTTTCGAATACGGCGTTTCGCGGTTTTGGCGGGCCACAGGGCATGTTCGCCATCGAATACGTCATTGACGATATCGCCCGGTTCCTCGGCAAGGACCCGCTCGACATACGCCGCCGCAATTTCTACGGGAAAAGCGAGCGCAATGTCACGCAGTATCAGCAGACTGTGGATGACAACATCATCGAAGAGATCTTCGACAAACTGCTGGTCGACAGCGGCTATGAAAAACGACGCGCCGAGATCCGGAGGTTCAACGCCGGGAGCAAGATCCTGCGTCGTGGCATTTCAATGACGCCGGTCAAGTTCGGGATCTCGTTTACAAACACGCTGCTAAACCAGGCTGGAGCGCTCGTGCACATCTACAAAGATGGCACGGTGCAGCTGAACCATGGCGGCACAGAAATGGGCCAGGGGCTTTACGTCAAGGTAGCGCAGGTAGTCGCTGACGAGTTTCAGATTGGCATCGACCGCATTCGCAGCATGGCGGCCGACACCAGCAAAGTGCCGAACGCTTCGGCAACGGCGGCATCAAGTGGCTCGGACATGAATGGCAAAGCGGCGCAAATAGCCGCGGCGAAAATTCGCGCGCGGCTGACGGAGTATGCGGCTCGGCACTTTTCAGTGTCCGAGGCTGAGGTAGAGTTTGTCGCCGGCTCGATTCGCGGCGGAGAACATTCGCTTGAGTTTGCAGAGCTTGTTCAGCTGGCATGGGCTGATCGCGTGTCGCTTTCAGCCACGGGCTATTACAGGACGCCAAAAATTAACTACGACCGCAAAACGTTTTCGGGTAGACCGTTTTTCTATTTCGCCTACGGTGCCGCGGTGACCGAGGTCGTTGTCGACAGGTTGACGGGCGAGCATCGCCTGCTGCGTGTCGATATCCTGCACGACTGTGGCGACTCTCTGAACCCGGCTGTCGATCTCGGCCAGGTGGAAGGAGGATATGTCCAGGGTGTCGGTTGGCTGACCACCGAAGAGCTGTGGTGGAACGACGCCGGGGAACTCGGCACGCACTCGCCGTCGACCTACAAGATTCCGGTCTGTTCAGACCTGGCACCGGACTTTCGCGTGCAGCTTATGCAGGGCTTCGCCAACCGCGAAGACACGATTTATCGTTCCAAAGCAGTCGGCGAGCCACCCTTGATGTTGAGCCTGTCGGCATTCCATGCAATCCGCGACGCCATCGCAGACGACGACCTGCCGTCGCCCGACCTGCAGGCACCCGCGACACCCGAAGCCGTCCTGCGCGCGCTCCATGGGTCCGCCAATGAATGAGTGGATCGAAGAGCTAACGGATCTCTGCGCAGCGGACGAACCTGCGGTTCTTGTCACGGTGGCCGGCATTCGCGGTTCGGCTCCGCGAGAAATCGGTGCCAAGATGATCGTCACGGCAAAGGAAACGATCGGTACGATTGGCGGGGGCCAGCTCGAGTATCAGTGCACGAGAATTGCCGCAGGGCTGCTTCATGACGAGGTCCTGTCGCTGCGTAGCTTCCCACTGGGCTCTTCCATGGGGCAGTGCTGCGGCGGAGTCGTGGAAATGCTGTTCGAACCGCTGGGTAATGGCATGCCAGCGTGGTTGCGAGACCTGAAAACCTTGCATGGCCAGCGCGAGCCGGCGGTGATCGTAACGCGTATTTCGAGAAGCGCACCGAGCAAGTTTGTCGTAACAGCCGATCGTGTTTTTGGCGTCGATGAAGACAATACGCTGTCGAGGCTCGTGTCTGCCGCGCGGGCAATTCTCGAGGGTGACAGGATGCCGCAGCGAGATGTGCAGGAGTTTCTCGAGCCGGTTGTCGTTGCCGACCTCAACATTGCTGTTTTCGGTGCCGGCCATGTCGGCACGGCCGTCGTCGACGCACTCTGGAATCTCGACTGCAATATTCGCTGGGTCGACAGCCGACGCAATATATTCCGACAGGTGCCCCGAAACGTGCGCGCAATAGAGACCTCGGAACCCGCGCTTGAAGTGGCTGCCATGCCAGCGCGCAGTTTTTTCCTCGTGATGACCCATAGCCATGCGCTGGATTTCGATATCTGCGATCGCATCCTGCGACGCAACGATGTGCTTTACTGCGGACTGATCGGCTCGCTGTCAAAGCGGCGCCGATTCGAGAAACGCTTTCGTCAGCAGGGCATGTCGCAGGCACTGATCGACACGCTGGTCTGCCCGATCGGCGTGAACGGCATCAGCGGTAAAAAGCCGGCCGAGATAGCGGTCGCCGTCGCCGCCGAAATACTCGAGGTCAAGGGCCGCGCCGCAGAAGCATCGGCGCCATCATACCCCGATAACGTTCACCCGCTGAAAAGGCCCTAGCATGGAAGCGTATGTCGTTGACTGGTTGAATCTTCTGGTGCGCTGGCTGCACGTGATAACCGGCATCGCCTGGATAGGCGCGTCCTTCTATTTTGTCTGGCTCGACAATCACCTGCAGTCGCCGAAGGACCCGGGCGATGACGCCAGAGGTGTCGGAGGAGAGCTCTGGTCCGTACATGGCGGTGGCTTTTACCACGCCCAGAAGTACCGGGTCGCCCCGACCGCGATTCCCGAGACGCTGCACTGGTTTAAATGGGAGGCGTACACGACCTGGATGTCCGGCATGGCGATGCTGGCGCTGGTCTACTGGTACGGCGCCGAGGTTTACCTGATCAACCCCGCTGTTGCCAACCTCTCGGTGGCTCAGGCGGTTGGCATTTCGATTGCCTACATCGTTGGTGGCTGGTTTGTATACGACCTGTTGTGCAAGTCACCGCTGGCGCGTGACACTCGCGTATTTGCCATCGTACTCATGCTGCTCGGCAGCGCTCTGGCCTGGAGCGTATGCCAGCTTTTTGGTGGTCGTGGCGCCTACATCCAGTTTGGTTCCGTGCTCGGAACGATCATGGTTGCGAACGTGTTCTTCGTCATCATTCCGGGGCAGAAGAAAATGGTTGCGGCGGCAATGCGCGGCGAAGCCCCCGATCCGACGCCGGGCATTCATGCAAAGCAGCGCTCCGTGCACAACACCTACTTCACGCTGCCCGTGCTGTTTGTCATGACCAGCAATCACTACGCGATGACCTACGGTCATCAATACAACTGGCTCATACTGATCGGTATTTCACTGGTCGGTGCGCTGATTCGCATCTACTTTGTGGCGCGGCACAAGGGTCAGGCGTCATTGCTGCCAGTGATCGTCTCTGTCGTGTTGCTGGTGGCGATCGCTGCTGCGATCGTTCCTCGCCCGCAGGCAACAGATGGCACGGCAGTGAGCTTCGACGAGGTACGCGGCGTGGTGCAGGCGCGTTGCACGACCTGCCACGCCGAGGCTCCTGAGCACCCCGCGTTTCCCGCAGCTCCGCTGGGCATCATGCTCGATACAGATGAGCGCATCATCACGGAGGCTGCGCGCATCCATCAACAGACGGTCGTGACGCGCGTCATGCCGATCGGTAACCTGACGGCGATGACTGACCAAGAGCGACAGATCATCGACCGGTGGTACCAAGGGCTGCAGGACCCATAGATGGCGGACAACGACTATCCCAGAGATATGAGTGGCTACGGTCAGCGTCCTCCCGACGCGGAGTGGCCCAATGCTGCGCGTACGGCGGTCCAGTTTGTCGTCAATTATGAAGAAGGCGGCGAGAACTGCGTGTTGCACGGGGATGCGGCGTCCGAGGCTTTCCTTTCCGAAATAGTCGGCGCGCAGCCGATACCGGGCCAGCGGCACATGAACATGGAGTCGCTCTACGAATACGGCTCCCGCGCCGGGTTCTGGCGACTGCATCGGCTGTTTGCTGATCGCAAGGTGCCGGTAACCGTGTTCGCGATTGCCATGGCACTCGAGCGCAACCCGGAAGTCGTTGCTGCAATGAAAGCGGCCGGCTGGGAGATTGCAAGCCACGGTTACCGGTGGATCGACTACCAGTTCATGGACGAAGCAAATGAGCGCAAGCACCTGCGACGGGCGCTGGAAACGCACGAACGCGTCGTCGGCGAGCGGCCATCCGGCTGGTATCTCGGCCGCTGCAGTCCGAACAGTCATCGCATCGCAGCGGAGGACGGCGACTTCGTCTATAGCGCGGACAGCTACGCGGATGACTTGCCGTACTGGGATTATTCGTTCGAGACGCCGCAGCTAATGGTGCCTTATACCCTCGACGCGAATGACATGCGTTTTGCGACACCCCAGGGGTTCAACTCGGGAACGCAGTTTTTCGACTACCTCAAGGACACGTTCGATGTATTGCATGCGGAGGGTGGTCGCATGATGTCTGTAGGGCTGCATTGCCGGCTGGCAGGACGTCCTGGCAGGGCGGCGGCCGTGGCACGATTTGTCGACTACGTTACGTCGCACGATGATGCCTGGGTCACAACCCGGCTCGATATCGCGAACCACTGGCGCCAGGTTCATGCGGCAAAGGCCGGTGCCTGATGGAAGTCCACGATTTCATCGCGCGCTACGCCGGCATCTATGAGCATTCGCCCTGGGTCGCCGAGCGCGTAGCCTCGATTGCAGCAGATAACGATGATGTGGAACGGCTGGCAGTGCTGATGGCCGATTGCGTCGACAACGCCTCGACAGAACAACAGCTCCTGCTTATTCGCGCGCATCCCGACCTTGCGGGCCGCGCGCAGGTAGCAGGTAAACTGACCGCCGACTCGGCACTCGAGCAGGCCAGTGCAGGACTGGATCAATGCTCTCCGGAGGAATTCGAACGCTTTCAGTCGCTTAACACAGCGTATTGGGACAAGTTCGGTTTCCCGTTCGTGATGGCCGTTCGCGGCAGCGATCGGGCTGAAATACTCGATACATTTGCCGCGCGCCTGCAAAATGACTACGACCTCGAATTCGAAACGGCGCTGGTCGAAATTCACAAAATTGCCCGCCTTCGTCTCGATGCTATGGGAGCCACTGCATGACGCGTCCGATCCGCAAATGGGTACAACTTGAACAGCCTCGGCTTGGAACACGCGTCACGTTTGCAAGCGACGAGTTTTTTGGCGCCAAGGAGCGCCTCATTGATCCAGCCGACCCGGTCTTCATAGCCGACAAGTTTGACGATCACGGCAAGTGGATGGATGGCTGGGAGAGCCGCCGCCGCAGAGGTCCTGGACACGACTATTGCGTCCTGCGGCTGGGAGTGCCCGGCGTCATTCACGGCTTCGATATTGATACGAGCCACTTCACCGGGAACTATCCGCCGCAGGCCTCGATTGAAGCCTGCACAAGCAACGAGGAAACGCCTGAAGAAGGCTGGGTTGAGCTCATTCCGAAGACAGATCTGTCGGGCGACTCGCATCACTTTCTCGATGCCCGCGACAACGAGATCCGGACTCACGTTCGCCTGCATATTTACCCGGATGGTGGCGTCGCCCGTCTCAGGGTGTTTGGCGAGATTCGCGCCGATTTCACCGACGTCGATGGCTATGTCGACCTGGCGGCCGTGGAGCACGGCGGTCGCGCGATTGCCTGCAGCGATGAGCACTATGGCAGCATGCACAATCTCACGGCGCCCGGTCGGGGAATCAACATGGGTGACGGCTGGGAAACGGCACGTCGCAGGGGCCCCGGCAATGACTGGGTGATCATTGCGCTGGGCCAGCCCGGCGTTATTGAGCGAGCCGAGATCGATACCGCACATTTCAAGGGCAATTATCCGGATCGCGTGTCGCTCGAAGGCGCGATCTTCGAGAGTGACGAGCAGGCGCTGCTTGGCGACCAAGAGTGGCAGACGCTGTTACCGGAAACCAAACTCAAGATGGATCAGCAGCACTACTTTGACGAGGCGCTGCAACCCGTCGGCGCGGTCAGCCACGTGCGCGTGTCGATTTATCCGGATGGCGGCGTCAGCCGCGTCCGCCTGTTCGGCCAGGTTCATGGTTGATCGCCCGGCAATTTCGCTGACGCCCGAGCCTCTCACGCGCGAGCGCTTCGCGCCTTATGGCGACGTTATCGAAGCCGCGCTCAACAGGTCGGCGGCCATGAACGCGGCGCGGTTTGAACGTTTTGACGATCTTTGCAGGGTCGACCTTGCCGACGGTGGGCATCTCGCGATGAGTGTCGCGCGCTGTCGTACGCCGACCGCATTGCCGTTGCGTGTCGATACGGTGGAACGGCATCCGCTGGGAAGCCAGGCCTTCGTCCCGCTGCAGCGCTGTCGGATGGTCATTGTCGTTGCGCCGCCGGGTGAGTCGGTCGATGCCGCAGACCTGCGAGCATTCGTTACTAATGGCAAGCAGGGCTTCAACTACCATCGTGGTACCTGGCATATGCCGCTGATCGCACTGCAAGCCGGGCAGGAATTTCTTGTTGTGGATCGAGGCGGTGCGGAACCCAACTGCGAGGCATATACGCTCGATGACGTCGTCATGCTCGAGGCGGTCTGAAGACCATGCGACGAGCTTTTCGTGCTTCTATCCTGCACTGCCTGGCAGATCCCGGCGAAGAGTCGCGCGCATCGGCCTTTGAGTACTTCGAAGATGGCCTGCTGATTATTGAAGACGGCACGGTCCTCGAGGCAGGCCACGCCGGGACCTTGCTTGATGGATTGGCCGAGGATGTGCGGCTGACGGAATTTCCGGGCAAGCTGATCGTGCCCGGTTTTGTCGATTGTCACGTGCATTATCCGCAGCTCGACATTATTGCGTCCTACGGCGAGCAGCTGCTTGACTGGCTGCACCGCTATGCGTATCCCGCCGAAGCGCGCTACAGCGACCCGGAGTATGCGCGCGAGGCCGCAACGGTCTTTGTCGACGAGCTGCTCGACAATGGCACGACCACGGCGCTGGTTTTTGGCACCGTCCATGCGCATTCCGCCGATGCGATATTTGAAGCGGCGGCGGCGCGGGATATGCGCCTGATCGCCGGCAAGGTGTTGATGGACTGCAATTGCCCCGAAGAGCTCAGGGACGATGCCGACTCGGCCTACGCCGACAGCAAGGCGCTCATCGAGCGCTGGCACGGGCGGGGCCGGCTGGGTTATGCCATAACGCCGCGTTTTGCGCTGACATCAACCGCGGAGCAGCTTGCTGCCGCCGGAAAACTCGCGCGTGAATATCCTGAGGTCTGGGTCCACACGCATCTCGCCGAGAACCGCGACGAGGTCGAACAAATCGCGAGACAGTTCCCGTCCTCGAGAAGCTATCTAGACGTGTACGATCAGTTCGGCCTGCTTCGCGAACGCTCCGTGTTTGCGCATTGCCTGCACCTGGATGACCAGGACCGTGCCCGCATGGCGAGCGCGGGCGGTGCCGCCGCGTTTTGTCCGACTTCCAACCTGTTCCTCGGCAGCGGACTGTTCGATTTATCGTCCATGCGTGCCGCCAATGTGCGCTGCGGCCTTGGGACCGACGTCGGTGGTGGAACGAGCCTGTCTCTCCTGAAAACGGCGAGCGAAGCCTACAAGGTTCTGCATCTGCAGGACCACGCTTTGCCGGCGACCCGGGCACTGTACCTGGCAACGCTCGGGGCGGCCGAAGCGCTGTATCTTGACGACGCCATCGGCAATTTCCTGCCGGGCAAAGAAGCGGACTTCATTGTGCTCGACCCGGGCGGCTCGAAGCTGGTGGCGCGCCGCACGTCGGCGGCAGAGACGATCGAGGAGGCGTTTTTCGCGCTGCTGACCCTGGCCGATGAGCGCCATGTGGCGGCGACCTTCATCAACGGGTCTGCGCAAGAAAAGAACTAAAAACAAACTGTTACAGTGCCTCTGCCGCCTGCCGGGGCGCACTGTTGCAGGAGAAACGGTCGATTTTTCCCATTTGGTCGTTTTTTCTGGCGGAAGCATCCGGGGCAACCTATATTCCCAATGCCATGCAAGAACACCCTAATAAACTGAATAACGTTTTCTTCGCATTACTGCAGCCCCTGGCACGAATTTTCCTTCGCTTCGGGAGGGGCTATCGTGAATTCTCGGAACTCTCAAAAGCGGCCTTTGTAGCGGTCGCCGCCGAAGATTATGGCGTGCACGGTCGGCCAACCAACGTCTCGCGCATTGCCGCAATGACCGGGCTTACGCGCAAGGAAGTCAGCCGAATCCGCAAACGGATTGATGATTGCAAAGCAGCAGTCACCGATCGCGGAACGCCGCTGCAGGAAGTCATGTCGGCGTGGCGAACGTTCGATGAATTCCTGGGTGCAGGCGGCGAACCGGCGATACTCCCGCTAACGGGTAAACGCGGCTCGTTTCAGTCGCTCGTCAGGCAGTTTGCCGGCGATATTCCTGAAGGCGCCATGCGTAAAGAACTGCAGCGCATTGGTGCAGTTCAGCTATCTGGCCAGACCATCGAGCTGGGTCCGCCGAGCTTCGATATTGAGGGCGCAGAGGAAGAAACGGTACGTCAACTTGAGGCGGGACCCCATGCACTGCTGGTTACGCTGGCGAATAATGCGGCGAACCACAACGATGACGACAGCGAGTCATTCGGACGCGCTGCCCACGGATCTCATTAAGCGAACTGCACCTTCGCGTCCAGGCTTGATTTCGCCTTCATGGAATTGGTGATCAGGCAGTGATGTTCCGCCTTTTCCAGGAGACGAAGCGCTTTCTCCTCGTCCGTGCCCGGAGCCACGGTTAGCTCGACGCGCAGGTCGAAGCTGGTGAACTGCGTAACGCGTTCGATTTTGTCGAGCGTTCCGGAAACGTCGCAACTCAAAGAAACCCACCCGAACTTCGAGGCCCTTGCGATCGCGCGAAACGTGAGGATGAAGCAGTTTGCCACTGTGCCGACCAGGAGTGTTTCCGGTGACCAGAGGTCGCCGGGTCCGCCAAACTCTGGCGGCCCCGCAGTCTCCAGGGGTTCGAGCCCCTGGCTGGATATCAGAACGTGGCTGTCAGCGTCAGCGTTAGCGGCTACGACGTACAGATGCGGCAAATCCTGCATGGTTTTTCCAGTAAAAGAGTAATCAAAGACCCATATGTTGGGTGTCGGCAGCCAATAGCAAGTATCGGAAAACCGAAATGAACGATTTGCCCAAACCAGGAGCCAACTCACAGCATCGGACAGCCGCATTTTGTATGATTATAAGGTTGCTATTAGCGTGATGATCAGGTGAGCCGATGCGTGACACTTCCATCGAAAGAATCATGACGACAGATCCCGTGATGATCGGGCCGGGCGACACTGCGGCGAAGGCGAGGGAGTTATTGCAGGCTTCCGGCATCCATCATCTGCCGGTCGTTGACGCCGGTAAGTTGGTCGGCATCGTGTCATCGGCCGATCTCCTGAAACTCTATGTGCTTGATGAAGAGGTTGCGCTATCTGCGCTCGCAACCGTCAGCCAGATCATGGAACTTGACCCCGTGGTTCTTGCCACGACGGCGACGCTGCGGGATGCCGCGGAGAGGCTTACGGATGGCGGTTTTCATGCGTTGCCGGTTGTAGATGACGATCGCAACCTGGTTGGAATCGTGACGTCGGTTGACCTTATCGATGCGTTGCTCGAGTGCCTTGTCGACGCCTGAATACCGTAAGCGTTAACGCATCGCTTATCCGATCGCGGGTTTGTCGTCCATTCTTACGTGCGGGGCAAGTTTGTCCAGCAGGCCGGCCATCTCGGGTCGGCTGGCGCGCAATTCGTCCATAGAAAAGCCCGATAGCTCGTAGGGCAGAACCAGCCAGTCATCTGTACCGTGTATGAAATAGTCAGGCTCGCGCAGTGTTTTCTCGGTCGCCCGATACCAGACCGACGCCGTGCGGATTTCCTGCGGCAGGTTGCGGCGTGTTCGTCTGGCGAGCTGCTTGATCACTGCGTTCACGCTCGAACCCGTACTGTAGACATCATCGACAATCAGCATGGAGTGCTGAGCGCAGAGGTTTTCCAGCAGGTATTGCATGCCGTGTACGCGGATCGAATCCGCCGTGCTGACCATCTGTGAGTAACTCGCCGCACCCGTGTACGACGTGCGGATCGCAATGTGGTCTGTCTTTACACCGAAATAGTCGAGCCCCTCCTGTACGGCGATGCCGACGGCACTGCCACCCCGCCAGAGGCCGACAAGAAAATCGGGCTTGAAACCCGACTCGTAGATTTTTGCCGCCAGTTGAAACGAATCCCGCAGCAGGTCGTCGGCGGCTATGAATCGCTCGTTCATTATTCTTGTACCCAGGCTGCACTGCGTTAGAATTAAAACCCGGCATTATACCGGCAGTCGCAAGCCGGCATCCAAGAGAATAATAATGGACAAAACCGTTCTTTCCGCCCAGGAGCTCCTCGAGGACTCCATCGAGCTCGGTATCAAGATCCTCGAGAGTGGCTTCAAACCCACCCTGATCATCGCTATCTGGCGCGGTGGCACGCCCGTTGGCATGGCCGTACAGGAAGTCCTGAGCTACTGCGGCATCGAGTCTGACCACATAGCGATACGGACGTCGTCCTATGTGGGTGTTGATGAGCGAGGCGCTGTTGCGGTTCACGGGCTCAACTACATCATCAAGAAGATCTGCCATGACGACCGCGTCTTGATCGTCGATGACGTCTTCGACACGGGCAATACGATTGCAGCAGTCGTCGATGAGCTGTCGAAACGCGCGCGCGGAAACACGCCCGAGGATATTCGCATCGCCGTGCCGTGGTACAAACCGAGCCGCAACGAAACAGACCTTGTGCCCGACTTTTTTCTCCGCGAGACGGCCGAATGGCTGGTGTTTCCGCACGAGCTCGACGCCCTGACGCCGGAAGAGTTGCGCAAGCACCGGCCGGAAATTGCCAAGATTGTGCAAAACGTGAAGTCGGCCGCCCTTTCGGCCTGAGTGCGCGATGCGGCGAATCTGTGTTTACTGCGGTTCGAACAGCGGCGCCCGACCGCTGTACGCGGACGCCGCTCGCGAACTGGCGAACGTCCTCGTGCGTCATGATCTGGAACTGGTCTATGGCGGTGCTGATAAAGGCCTCATGGGGATTATTGCAGACACGGTCCTCGCGCACGAAGGCAAGGTGCACGGGGTTATTCCGAAGCTGCTCTACGAAAAGGAAATTGCACACCAGGGATTGACGGAACTGCACGTTGTCTCGTCGATGCATGAGCGCAAATCAATGATGGCGGCCCTGTCTGATGGTTTCATCGCGATGCCTGGCGGTTTCGGGACGCTTGAAGAGATCATTGAGATAGTCACCTGGGGACAGCTGCGCTTTCATGACAAGCCCTGCGGCCTGTTCAATGTCGATGGCTATTTCGATCACCTGCTTGGTTACCTGGACCATGCGAATGTCGAAGGCTTCCTGCGCTCCGCAAACCGGCAGATGCTGCTGTGCGACAGAAGTGCGACCGGATTGATCCAGAAATTCGAGCGATACACGGCGCCTCGCGTCGACAAATGGACGGGTTAGCCGGCGTAGGCGAAACTGTGAGCATGTCTTCGCCTGTAACAGCGCATACGGCCGTATCGGCGCGGCCGCCCTGCGTTCCTGTCGCCGAAATCGAGCTTGCCGTTGAACGGCAGTTTGGCTTCTCGGGTAGTTATTCGCCGCTCGTCAGCGAACGAGATCAGAACTTCCGCCTTGAGGCGAGCGGCGGCGCCGAATACGTTGTCAAGGTGACAAGCGCGGCCGAGCCCCGGCCGGTGAGCGATTTTCAGATCGCGGCGCTACTGCACCTCGAGAGGGTCGGGACCGTGCCTGTACCCAGGGTCGTTGCCGCGCTCGACGGGCGACACGCGGGGCGCATCGATTACGCGGGCCGGTCGCACATGCTGCGGCTCGTTAGCTATCTTGCCGGTGAACCGCTCACGTCGGTGCCTGTGACCGCCGATATCGCGCGGGATATTGGTGGCAGCCTTGCGGGCCTGGACCTCGGGCTTGACGGTTTTTCGCATGATGGCGAGAACCCGGTATTGCAGTGGGACCTGCAGCGAGCCGGTGAGCTGCGCGACCTGCTTGATCGCATCGACAGTCCGGCGATACGGGGTAGCGTGTTGGGCGCGATCGATGACTATGATCAGCGCGTCTTGCCGGAGCTAAGCTCACTGCACAAGCAGGTCATACATGGCGACGCGAACCCGGAAAACATACTAGTCGACCCGCTGAGCGGCCGGGTGTCGGGATTTATCGATTTTGGTGACATGGTCCGGGCACCGCTGGTGTTCGACGTCGCGATTGCGTCGTCGTACCTGCGTGCTTCGGAAGCGGACGCACTCGAACTGATAGCTCCATTTGTCGCCGGCTATCATGCGGTCAGGCCGCTTTCCGTGGCGGAATTGACGTCGTTGTTCGATCTTGTGCGTGTGCGCCTTGCAACGACGATCACCTTGCTTTACTGGCGCCTGGATGCCCGACCTCACGATGACCCGTATCGCGAAAAGACGCTAAACCAGGAAAGCGGCGCGATCGATTTCCTCACCGTGCTGGATAAACTGGGGAGAGCCAGGTTCCTGCGAAAATTGCAGCGCGCGGTCAGCCGCTGAGTCCCGCTATTTAACAATAATCTGACCGCTGCCAGACGGATGCGGGCGTTTCTCCGGCCAATTGAGAAACAGTTCCTTAAATCAGCGGCTTACGAGCCGTACGATGAGGATCCCTGGATCATTATTTGGGCACGATACCGATGAACCTGGACGTGGCACTGTCCGTACTGCTGGTCTTCAGCGCAGCTTGCTTCCTGATGATGGGATCGAGCCTCGTGGCGTCCAGGCGGGAGGTCGGCAGCATGCCGGTCGGCGTGCTGTTCGTCGTGATCAGCATCTGGGTTGCGGGCGGCGCGCTCGAGCTCCTGGCAGAAAGCTACGCGGTATTCTCTATTGGCCGCACGGCGCACTTTATTGGCACGGCGCTGGTGCCCATCGTCGCATACGTTTACTTTCGCGAGTACGCGGGCTTGGAAACACCAACGCGCCGGCTGGCGATGATGTGCATCATTCCGTGTATATCGGTGCTGCTTGCGGCCACGAATATCTATCACGAGTTCATGTGGTATCTGCCGGTTAGCAACGCCGCGGGCGAGTTCCTGACGCGGCCGGTCCAATGGGGTCCCTGGTTCCTGTTTGTGCATCTGCCCTACAGCTACGCCGTCATCGGCGCTGCGATCGTATCGTTACTCGGACAGATTACCGCCGTGGCGCCTGCGCATCGGCGCGGACTGTTCCAGCTCACCGGGGCCTGCATCGCGCCGGTGGCAGCGACCCTCGCTTATGACCTTGGCCTTGGGCCCCATACAATCTCCTACGTGCCCCTCGTATTCTCGGCGATGTTGCCCATCTATGCGTGGCTCATCTACGGCGAAAGAATCGTTGAATTCAGGCCACTGGCTTATGAAGCCGTGTTCCAGAACATGCAGGACCCCGTGGTCGTCATCGATGAGCAGCACCGTGTCATCGGTCTGAACCGTGGTGCAGAAAACCTGCTGAGTATCGCCGAGTCCGCTGCGCTGCGCGAACCGCTGGAAGCGCTTCTTGGTGAAGACTCGCCAGAGGTATTCGAGGTCCTGAACTCAGGTTTGCCACAAAAGATGATGACCACGACCGGACGCTTCCTGCATGTCCAGGTTTCGCCGATCAACACGAATCGTGCGGCTGCGCGTGGCGGCAAAGTCTTGATGTTCCGTGACGTAAGCGACGTCGAAAAAGCGCAAAGCGAGGTTCGCCAAAGTGAAAAGCTGCTGCGGACGATCATCGATCACTCGGCGAACGGAATCGTACGGTTTCGCTGGGGCGAAGACGACGATGGTGAGAAAGTGCTGCGCAGCATCTTTGCCAACTCGGCGGCCGGCCGTTTCCTGGGCGCGGAGATCGATGACCTTGTCGATCACGTTGCGCCGGAACTCATCCAGCTAGCCACGAGCGGTATGGACAGTAAAGCGGCCAACGACATCGTTCACCGTTTCGACACAGCTGTGAGCCGAGGCGACAGCCTGGAAATCGAGGTTCACCAGCAAAATCGTGGACAGGATCGCTGGCTGCGAATGATTTGCGAGCCGATGGGCGACGACGTCGCCGCGACCTTTATCGACATCACGGATGACAAGGTAAAAGAACGCCAGATGGACTCGATCGCGACGTCGGATCCATTGACAGGTGTCCTGAATCGACGCGGATTCGAGCGCCATGCGGCCGAGCGACTGACCGCCAGCGCCGATGACGCGACAGGCGCGCTGCTCTTCATTGACCTGAATGAGTTCAAGCAGATCAACGACAAGTACGGTCATGAAATCGGTGATCAGCTATTGCGTATTGCAGCCGAACGGCTGAAGAAGAGCCTGCGGTCGCAAGATATCATCGGTCGTCCGGGTGGCGATGAATTCGTGGCGTTGGTGCCCGATGTGGGTGCGGCTATCGCCGACAAGCTGGCTGTGCGTCTTGCCAAGGGTCTGGAAGAGCCATACGTTATTGGCGACAAAACGTTGCGTTGCGCGGCCAGCATCGGTCTCGCTCTGTACCCCGACAACGCCAATACCCTCACGGGGCTGCTGCGCGAGGCCGATGAGGCGATGTATCGTGCCAAGGCGCGCTGCCGCGGTGTCACCGACATACGTGGCAATGACCTGCTGGAAAAAGCGATCTAGGACGGTCTTCAACGCGCGCTGCCGCCAGCGCAATCGTCACAACCGAATAACACGCGCTGCTGATGCATAACAGCGTCGCCTGATGTTAGGCTTCGTGCTCACGAGAAGGGCACGGAGACACCCATGGTTACAGCGATCGTTCTAATAAAAGCGGAGACAAACCGCATCCCGGACCTGGCCGACAAGATTGCCGACATGGCCGGTGTTTCCGAGGTTTTTTCAGTTGCGGGCCGCTACGATCTCGTTGCAATCGTCAGGGTTGCGAAGAACGAGGACCTCGCGGATGTTATCAGCGACAAGATGCGCCTCCAGGAGGGCATCGTCGAAACCGAAACCATGATCGCGTTCCGCGCGTATTCGCGGCAGGAACTCGAGGCGGGATTCGAACTGGGGCTGGACTGATGGGACTGCGAAACACAACAACGGAATTCGGCACATTGGCCAAATCGTTGCACTGGCTGGTGGCGGTCGGCCTTCTCATGCTGCTATATCTCGGTCTGGAGCAATCCGGTATGGAACGGGGTCCAGAAAAAACAGAGATCCGCTTCATTCATGGCTCGATCGCGATGGCCGTATTTTTTTTGATGACTATCCGGATTGCCTGGCGCTTCATGAACGAGGTACCGGCACATCCGGATGGCACGGCCGCGTGGCAGAGGATAAGCGCAAGCTTTGTTCATTGGGGACTGTATGCAGCTGTATTCGTGCAGCTGGCGTCGGGTGGCATGACGGTTGCGACCGGCGGTAACGCACTGCCATTTTTTGGCTTGTTCTCGATACCGTTGCCCGTGGCGGAAAGCCGCGACAATCATGAGTTCTGGGAAGAAATTCATGAGTTTGCGTGGAAGATCGTCGCAGCGCTGATTGTCATCCATGTGCTGGGCGCGATTTACAACCACTTCATCGCAAAGAACGATGTCCTGCGTCGCATGACGGTTGGTTTGAAGTAGGGAAGAAAATGGCTGAGGCGTTTATCTGTGATGCGGTGCGATCGCCATGATCATCGAACGGGTCTGATGAAGGCGCGCCCGCCCAGCTACGAAACGCAGGAGCTGCGAGAGTTTGCGGAAGTCCTGCAAGGGCGGCGTACGATCAGCCTTTTCTTGCAGACGCCGGTGCCCGATGGGCTTGTGCGCGATGCGCTGGAGGCGGCCATGTGGGCGCCGAATCACCACGTTACGGAACCCTGGCGCTTCATCCTCCCGGGCGCGCAGACGGTGTCGAAGATACTCGATCTTTGCCGGCTGATTACGGCTGAGAAAAAAGGCGATGAACTGGCGTTGCACAAACGTGAGAGTTGGGCGGAGAAGCCGGGCTGGCTGGTCGTAACGTGCGAACGTAACGAGGACGCGCTGCGGCAACAGGAGGACTACGCGGCGTGCTGTGCCGCCGTGCAGAACTTCATGCTGTTCCTCTGGAAAGCGGGCGTCGGATCCAAATGGACGACGGGCGCTATCACGCGAGACTCTCGCTTCTTCGACATCATTGGCGTCGATGAGTCGCAGGCGTTCGTCGTTGGTCTCATCTGGTTCGGATACCCGAAACTGACGCCGGGCCAGTCCCGAAAAGAACTGTCAGACGTTTTACGCCGACTGCCTTAGAGACGTCACTGTGTTTGTTTGCTCGCTACGGCTGCCGTGAACACCACGTCCGTCGAACTGTTCAGCGCGGTTTCCGCCGAATCCTGAAGTATGCTGATGACGAATCCGACGGCGACAACCTGCATTGCGATGTCGTTCGATATGCCGAACAGTCCGCAGCTCAGTGGAATCAGTAGCAACGATCCCCCGGCAACGCCCGAGGCTCCGCAGGCTGACAGCGCTGCAACGAGACTCAGCAACAGTGCCGTTGCCAAGTCGACGCTGATGCCGAGGGTATGAGCCGCGGCCAGGGTCAGCACGGTGATGGTAATGGCGGCTCCGCCCATGTTGATGGTCGCACCCAGCGGGATAGACACGGCGTAGGTATCTTTTTCCAGATTGAGTTTCTCGCACAGCGCCAGGTTGACCGGAATATTGGCTGCTGAACTGCGCGTAAAGAACGCCGTGACGCCGCTTTCCCTGAGCGCTGTCAATACGATCGGGTAGGGGTTCCGGCGCGTCTTTATCCAGACGATCAGCGGATTGATCAACAACGCCATAATGAGCATGCTGCCGAGCAGCACGGTCAGGATTCGTGCGTAGCCGCCGAGTACCGACAGTCCCGACTCCGCGAGGTTGCCAGCCACCAGTCCGAATATGCCGATAGGCGCCAGGCGAATGACCAGCCGGACAATGTGTGTCACGGCGTCTGATGTGTCTTTGAGCATCTGCCGCGTAGATTCCGCCGCGTGATGCAGGAACACGCCCAACAACACACCCCAGACGAGAATGCCGATGAAATTGCCGGTCAGGATGGCGTTGACCGGATTGTCGACGAGTTTCTGTAACAGGCCACCGAGGACTTCGGCGATTCCCTTCGGAGCGCTCGCACTGATCTCGGGTATCTGCAGGGCCAGCGTGGTGGGGAAAACGGTACTCATGACGACCGCCAGCAGAGCGGCCGCGGCCGTGCCGATGAGATACATCATGACAATCGGCCGCATCTGCGAGGTGTGACTCACGCGCCGATTCGCAATCGCCGAGGCAACCAGCACCAGGACGAGCACCGGCGCTACCGCTTTAAGCGCCTGGACGAACAGGTTGCCAAGCAGCATCGACGCTTTTGCAGCGTCCGGCCAGGTTAAAGACAAAGCGATTCCGGCAACGATGCCTACCGCGATCTGCAGCACGAGGCTGCCTGACATGATTCGTTCGATTACTGTTCTTGTTGTCATAAACTCATATCGTAGTCGTATCCGCCTGCAAGGATAACCGACTAAGGATATGAGTTGGCTTCAATCTTCTGGCGCGTCGATGTGCAGGCCATCGAGGGCCGCGCTCGAGTCGATGGCGAGCGAGTGTTCGCCCGTCGCGTCGGTGTAGAACAGTTCGACCGTCTTCGGCGACGGTGCGAGCGGGAAAAAGACGTCCAGGCCAAGTTCAGAGCTTGCCGGAATTTCAAGTGGCAATACTGTCTGCCTGAGTTCGATCTGGTTGTTGACCTTGCTGTTGTTGACGCCACGTACGACACCTCCAACGGCAAGTGCCGGACCCAGCAATAACAAGCCGCCGGCTGCGGTAGCGGCTCCCGTCGATACGCCGCCAAGCCCAATAGACGCAGCCGCGACTCCATACCCCGCCACGGTCACGGCCGCACCGCTGGCCATCAGTACGCCGGCACCCCGGCCCGCTCTTACTCTCATTCCGGATTTCTTGTAACGCTTGGCCGTTTTCTTGCTGCCCTTGACCAGCTGTTTCCGCCCAGGCTGCGACTCGACGCGTGTGTCCAGCGAGTCAATGACTAGCAGCCGCGTTACCCGAACTGGCTGGTTTGACTGGTTCTTTACCGTCAGCAGGTATTCATCCCAGTCGGCATTTTTGGCCCAGGTCCCGGGACCGTCGCGGACGATGACCCAGTCGAGCGTAGCGCCGACCTGCTGGTCGGAAGCCGCTGCGAGCGGTTTCGTGGTCTGTACGGGCTGCGATTCTTTCAGCACCTTGGTGCCACCGCAGCCGGCGAGCAGACAGGCACTTAACAAAAAGGCGACGGCGGAGCGCAGGCCGAGGGTCGAGGTATTCATGGAATTCTCCTCTGCGAGAAGCGCAATGGGCGCCTTTCACATTACAAGATATACCTGGTGGCCAGCGAAGACCTGATGAAAACCGGTTTATTAGCTGATGACTGGAAGGGCGTGGCTGATGCGCATGATCGCGCCCGCGCCTGATGCCGGGCGCCCTGGAGCGGGCGCCCGGCGTGCAGCTTAGTTTGCCGACGTCGTCGTGATGATGTTTCCGTCAGCGTCGATTTGTGTGATTTCGCCTAATTCGAGCTCGCGAATGCGCGATTCGATCTTTTCCCGATCGCCGACGACTACCCAGGTGAGGTTGTCGGGTTTGATGGTCTTCCCGGCAACGTCGTTAATCTGCTCGAGCGACAGCCCGCGAACAGAATCTGCATAGGTATCCCAGTAGTTATCGGGAAGACCATAGGTGACGATCTCGCTGATGTCGCGCAGTACCGCCGCATTCGTCTCCCAGCGGCCTGGCAGGCTAAGCGTGTTGTTGTCCTTGACCTTCGCCATCTCGGCGTCGGTCGCCCGGTTCGAGGACAGGTATTCGCCGAGCTCACGCTTGATCTCCGCCATGGATTCCATGGTCTTGTCGGTTTGCACCGGCGCGTACGCGATGAAGGGTCGCTGGCCCTGTGCGTCCTGAATAAACGTACGGGCACCGTACGCCCAGCTCTTGTCCTCTCGCAAATTCATGTTCAGGCGCGAGGTAAAGCTGCCGCCGATAATCTCGTTCATGGTCTCCAGCGCGATCTCGTTGACGGCGCCCGTGGGCGGCGCAATGTTGCCTGCAAAAATAATCGACTGCTCCGAGCCCGGCCGGTCAATGAGGAATACGCGTTGCCCGGTGCTAACCGGCACGTTGGCCATGTTTTTCATCGGCACATCCGCGGACTTCCAGCGGGCGAAGAGCTTCTCAAGTTTCGGCTTGATCGCGGCCATCGTGGTATCGCCAACGACGATCAGCGTGGCGTTATTCGGCTTGAACCAGGTGCCGTGATAGTCGACCAGCGACTGGCGCGTGATTCGCGACACGGAGGCCTCGGTGCCGGATCCCGTCAACGGCATGGCGTACGCATGGCCTTCACCGTAGAGCAGCTTCGGGAAGGTACGCAGCGCCATCGAAACCGGCGCGTTTTTTTCCTGCCCGATCTGCGCAAGGCGCTGCTTGCGCAGCCGCTCGAGATCGGCTTCAGGGAAGGCCGGGTTCAGTATGACGTCAGCGTAAATATCGAGCGCTTTGTCGAGGTTTTCCGAGAGCGTGTCGAGCGAGACGGTTGAGGAGTCCAGGCTCGAGCTCGCGCCGATCGAGGCGCTGAGGCGGTCGAGTTCATCGCTGATTTGTAGGGCCGTGCGCCGCTTCGTGCCTTCGTCCAGCATTGCCATCGCAAGGCTCGAGGTGCCGGGCTCTCCGAACTGATCGGACGCAAAGCCGGCGTCGAAGCTGAGATTCATCTTGATGGTCGGAATAGACTTGCGCGGTGCAACGATCAGTTCGAGTCCGTTCGACAGCGTGCCTCGTTCAAAGTCGCTGAACGCCACTTCCGGGAACGACGTCGTTTCGGGAACGCCGGAACGATCGGCGCCCTCGCTCGCCGCACTCAGCTCCGGGAACGGCCGCACTTCGAGGTGATACGCGCCGGCTTTCAACCAGCGGTCGATTGCGGCCTCGATCGAATCGGCTGTCGCGCTTTCAAAACGCCGTTGCTGGACTTTGTAGAAGTCGGGACGCCCGGCATAGACAGCGTTCCTTGCGAGTACGTCCGACTTGCCGCCGAAACCACCGATGCGCTCGATGCCGCGCACGAAGCCGCCGCGTCTCGCGGCCTTGACGCGCTCGAGTTCGTCTTTCGAGATTCCGTCCTGCATGAGCCGATCGACTTCCTCGTCGACGGCGCGCTTGATGGTGTCTACATCACCGCCGGGCTGTGCCGTAACGACGATCCAGAAAATGCCGCCGATTTCGTTCGCAAACATGCCCGCCTGGGCTCCCGTGGCGATCTGCTCGTTGTAGACCAGGCGCTCGAACAGGCGCGAGTTCTTGCCGCCGGCCAGCACATCGCCGGCGAGGTTCAGCAAATCGGTATCCTCGGACGTGAGGTGTGGGCCGCCCCAGATCTTGTAATACTGCGCCTGTGGCACGCGGTCCTGCAGAACTTCGTGTTTGTCATTCTCCAGCTGAACTTCCCAGGTCTCGTACTTGGATATCGGTGGCCCGGGCGGAATGTCGCCGAAATACAGTTTGACCTTCTTGAGAACCTCATCGGCAACAACGTCGCCGGCGACGACCAGGACCGCATTGTTGGGTCCGTAGTAGGTCTTGAACCATTCCTGCACGTCCTCGAGGCTGGCTGCATTCAGGTCTTCCATGGATCCAATGACGGTCCACGAGTACGGGTGACCTTTCGGAAATGCGCCTTCAACTATGTGGTTAAAGACCTTGCCGTAGGGCTGGTTTTCACCCTGGCGTTTCTCGTTTTGCACGACGCCCCGCTGCTCGTCGAGTTTTTCCTGGGTGACGGCGCCCAGCATGTGCCCCATGCGGTCCGATTCCATCCAGAGCGCCATGTCGAGGGCGGTCTTCGGAACATTCTGGAAATAGTTGGTGCGATCGAAGTTCGTCGTACCGTTCATGTCGGTCGCGCCAACGCGTTCGAAAGGCTTGAAATACTCGTCGTCGTAGTTCTCGGTGCCGTTGAACATCAGGTGCTCAAACAGGTGCGCGAAGCCGGTCTTGCCGGGCTTCTCATTTTTCGAACCGACGTGGTACCAGACGTTGACGGCAACGATGGGCGCCTTGTTGTCCTCATGGACGATCAGCCTGAGACCGTTGTCGAGCGTGTATTCGGTATAGGGAATTTCAATGTCGCTGGCCGCCGCCAGGGAAGCAAAAGCGAGCAGCGCAAAAGACGCAAGGGTCGCTGCCAGGGATACTTTTCTGTTCATCATTAACTCTCTTTGGTCGTGGTCGCGTCGCGGCAGTTGATACTGGAGCCCGCAGTGCGATATCAGAATGAGTTTGGAGTTTTTCCGGGTGGCGCGAAGTATAGCAGCCGTGCGACTAGTCGCGCGCCAGTTCTTCCGGGTGATGCACGAACGGCCCAGGGGCGATCAGCGGCCGTAGCAGGAAGATCAAGGTCGTGAGCAGCCCGACGATTGCCATGACGATCAAGGTGTTGCGAACCGAGCCGTCATAAATCAGCGCCGCGAACAGCGCACCGGCTGCGCCGGAGAGGTTTTGCAGGGTGCCGACAATGGATGAGGCGACGCCTGCGATTCTCGGCAGGGGGTCAAGCGCGACGACCATGGTGTTTGACATCAGGATTGCGATCGTAAACATGAACAGGCATACGCAGGACCAGAGCCACCAGAAGGGCGCGTAGTTCAGCCAGGCAATGATGGCAAGCTGCGCGCTGGCGACAAAGATAATGCCTACGCTGAGGCCGATCAGCTGCAGCTGGTCAAAGTGCATGACGAGCAGGCGATTCAGGGCCGACCCTGCCAGTATCGACAGCCCGGCACAGGCGAAGATCAGGCCGTAAGCCTGTACCGAGTAGCCGTAGATTTCGACGGTCAGTGCTGCCGATACCGCGATGACCGATAAAAACCCTGCCGGCGGCAACAGCAGCAGCAGCAGCCCGAAAATACTCTGGCGATGAGAGAAGAACTCGCCGAAACTGGAAACAAGCTGCCGGGCCGGGTGCTCGCTGACTTCGGGTTGGTGCGTTTCAACGAGGTTTTTCCTGATCGCCACAATCATCAGGTAGGCGCAGATGGCGATTGCAATAAACGGTGCCCGCCAGCCCCATTGTGCGACGAGCAGTGCACCGAACGTCGGTGCAATAACGGGCGCCGCCGTGAATATCATCGTCATCAGTGACATCAAGCGCGCCGCGTCACGGCCTGATGCGATATCTCTCACGATGGCCCGCGACAGCACGACGGCTGAAGCGGCGCCAACGCCCTGTGCAAAACGAGCGACCAGCAACAAGCCCATGTCGCTGGCCGCGGCCGCCACGGTTGCGGCTATCGCAAACAGCGTCATCCCGGCATACAGCGTCGGCAGTCGACCGAGGCGATCGGAGAACAGGCCGGCGGGGATTTGCCCGATCGCCATGCCGGCCATGAATATGCCGACAATCTGCTGGCCGTGCGTCAGGCTCGAGTCGAGCGCGTCGACCATGGAAGGAATGGCGGGCAGGCTGAGATCCACAGTCAATGCCGCCATGGCCGTAAGCAGGCCCAGGGTCAGGACAAAACTGCGGGATTGCGCGAGGTCGGTGTTCAAGGAAGTGCAGTGTGCCCACCAATTAGCAACTCTGCCAGCTGCGGTGTTCCAATCCAGTACGTCAGTTCTCGCGGATGACCGATGTTCCAGATCGCGATGTCGGCGCGTTTGCCGACTTCCAGCGTGCCGCGATCCTTCGACAAGCCGAGCGCACGAGCGGCTTCGCGCGTGGTGCCAGCAAGACATTCCAGCGGCGTCAATCCGAACAGGCGGCTGGCAAGAATCATGGTGTTACGCAAAGAGCAAATCGGCGATGTGCCGGGATTGCAGTCGCTGGCAATCGCGATGGGCACGCTGTTTGCCCTGAGTGTTTCGATCGGCGGCCGTTGTGTTTCGCCGAGCGTCAGGAACGCGCCGGGCAGCAGAACCGCGACGGCGCCGGCATGGGCCATGGCCTCGACGCCAGCGGACGAGGTGTATTCGAGATGGTCGGCGGAAAGCGCACTGAAGTAGGCCGCGAGTTTCGCGCCACCGCCGTCGCTGAGTTGGTCGGCGTGCAGCTTCACCGGCAGGTCGAAGTCCTTGGCCTGACGGAACAGCCTGGCGACTTGTGGCGCGCTGAAAGCGATAGATTCGCAGTAGGCGTCGACAGCATCCGCGAGCCCGCGTTTCGCCACTTCAGGCAGCAACTCATTGCTGATCAAATCGATGTAATCGTCGGCTTTACCTGCGAACTCGGGCGGCACCGTATGCGCGGCCAGCAGCGTGGTGCGAATGGTGAGGCCCGTCGATTCGCCCAGTTGCCTCGCCACCTCGAGCATCTTCAACTCGTTTTTGACGTCGAGCCCGTAGCCGGATTTTATTTCTATTGTCGCAACGCCCTCGGCGGCGAGCGCCTCAACGCGCGGCAGGGCGCCATCAAGCAGTTCTTCCGCTGACGCGGCTCGCGTTGCCCGCACGGTCGACAAAATTCCGCCCCCGGCTCGCGCGATCTCTTCGTAACTCACACCCTGGAGACGTTGCTCGAATTCCTGCGATCGGTCGCCGGCAAAAACCAGGTGGGTGTGACAGTCGATCAGCGCGGGCGTCAGCCACTGGCCGCCCAGGGATCGTGTCTTGCGAGACTTCCCGGCAGGCCGTTCGCTTTTGGGCCCCAACCAGGCGATCGAGCCGTCGGCAATGGCGACGGCGCCATCGCTGATCTCGCCGTATTCGTGCGAGTCGGCGGCAAGCGTCGCGATGCGCGCATCGGTCAGCAGCAGGTCCCAATCGGCCATGGATTGTCTCCGCGAAATTGCATTCGAAATTACCATGTACTAGCCTGTATATACAACTTCAAGAGGGCTCCATGACTCACGTTTTCGCGAGCAAAGCGCTGTTGCCTGACGGTTGGTCGGACAATGTTCGTTTTCGTATCGATCAGGGCCGTATTGCGGGCATCGAGGTGCCTGCCAAACCGTCTTCCGACGATACGCTGGCCGGCTGCGTCATCCCGGGTTTGTGCAATGCACACAGCCACGCATTCCAGCGCGCGCTGGCCGGGCACACCGAACAGCGCTCGCCGACCGGGCGCGACAGTTTCTGGACCTGGCGCGAGCGCATGTATGAACTCGCCGAGCAGGTCGATGCGGCGGCACTGACGGCGATCGCACGCCAGGTTTACTGTGAGATGTTGAGCAGCGGGTTCACGTCGGTTGCCGAGTTTCACTACCTGCACCGTGATCCTCGAGACCCGGACAAACAGGACGCGATGCTGCAGGCGATTGTGCAGGCTGCGACCGACAGCGGCATTCGCCTGACCTATGTGCCCGTGCTCTACGAGCGCGCCGGATTCGACGACCCCGAGCCCGCGGCGCATCAGCGTAACTTCGCCATGTCACTCGACGAGTTCCTGGCGCATTACGAGAGAGCAGCAAGCTATGCCAGCGAGTCAGTCAACATCGGGATCGGGGCACACAGCCTGCGCGCGGTCAGTCGCGAGTCGCTCGCAGAAATTGCGCGCGTCGCTGCAGACCATGACGTGCCGATGCATCTGCACATCGCCGAGCAGCAGCGCGAAGTCGACCAGTGCATGGCCGCTTACGGCCGCCGGCCGGTGCGCTGGTTGCTCGAAAACCTCGACGTGAGCGAGCGCTGGTCCCTGGTGCACGCTACTCACATGGACTTCGAGGAGACGGCGGCGCTGGCAGGTTCGGGGGCGGTGGCAGTCTTGTGTCCAAGTACCGAGGCAAACCTGGGCGACGGCCTGTTTCCCCTGCACCATTTCCTCGAAGAAGGGGGCCGCATTGCCATCGGTTCCGACAGCCACGTTTCGATGAATCCGTTCGAGGAACTGCGATGGCTCGAGTACGGGCAGCGGCTTGCGACGCAGTCCCGCAACGTCGTATCGCTGCGTCACAGCCATGTCGGCAGCGAATTGTTTGCACGCGTTCTTGAAGGTGGCGCCATGGCCGGCGGCCGGGACATAGTCGGTCTTGCGAAGGCAGCGCCAGCGGATCTCGTTGTTCTCAGCGATGACGACCCGATGCTGGCAGGCCACGGGGATGCTTCGCGCCTCGATGCGCTCGTATTTTCGGGCTACCCGCTGCCGGTCGAACGCGTCATGGTCAACGGCGACTGGCGTGTCGTCGATGCCGCGCACGTGGACCGGGCTCGATCCCGGGCCGAGTATGCAACGACGCTGCAAGCGCTGAGAAAAGCACCATGAACCAGGCCAAGCCGCGCTATCAACAGCTCAAGGACCTGATCATTGGGCGCATTTCATCGGGCGAGCTGCAGCCGGCCGATCGCGTGCCGTCCGAAAACGAGCTTGTCGAGTCGATGAGCGTGTCGCGCATGACGGCGAATCGTGCCCTGCGTGAGCTGAACGACGAAGGCTATGTCGATCGCGTAGCGGGTCGCGGTACGTTCGTGTCGGACTATCGATCGCAGTCACATTTGCTCGAGGTGCACAACATCGCCGACGAGATTGCGCTGCGCGGGCATACGCATTCAAGCCAGGTCATTCGCCAGTCGCTGCAGCACGCGCGGGGCGAGGTGGCGAAAGCGCTGCACGTTGAGCAGGGTACCGATGTTGTTCACCTGCTGCTCGTACACGCCGAGAACGGTGTCCCGATACAACTCGAAGATCGTCACGTGCTTGCGAGTTTCGCGCCGGGCTGTTTGCGGCAGGATTTTGCCGCGGTAACACCAAGCGCTTACCTGACATCGATAGCGCCGCTGCAGGAGGCCGAGCAGGTCGTTCGTGCGAGCGTGCCGAATCGTGCCGTGCAGAAGTATCTCGATATCAAAGATGGCGAGGCGAGCCTCGTCGTTATACGGCGCACCTGGTCCGAAGGGCGCCCGGTGACCTTTGCACGCTTGCATCACCCGGGCGGACGCTATGAGTTAACCGGACACTACACCCCGCCCGGCACCAGCCGGTCGACGTCGTCCGAGGTCGTGCAGTTGGAGGAACTACGGCAATGAAGCGAATCATCAAGGCGCCCACGGGCACGAAACTGCAGGCCAGGAGCTGGCTGACCGAAGCACCGCTGCGAATGCTCATGAACAACCTCGATCCTGAAGTCGCGGAACGGCCAGAGGATCTCGTCGTTTATGGCGGCATTGGCAAAGCGGCGCGCAACTGGGAGTGTTTCGATGCTATCGTCGCGACGCTGAAGAAACTCGAGAGTGACGAGACCCTGCTGGTGCAATCGGGCAAGCCGGTCGGTGTATTCAAGACGCATGCCGATGCGCCACGCGTATTGATAGCCAACTCCAACCTGGTGCCTGCCTGGGCAAACTGGCAACACTTTCGCGAGCTCGATAAGAAAGGCCTGATGATGTTCGGGCAGATGACGGCAGGCTCGTGGATTTACATCGGCAGCCAGGGAATCGTGCAGGGCACCTATGAGACGTTTGTCGAAATGGGTCGGCAGCATTACGAAGGGGATCTCGCCGGGCGATGGATACTGACGGCGGGCCTCGGCGGCATGGGTGGCGCGCAGCCGCTGGCGGCAACGATGGCCGGCGCGTCGATGCTTGCGATCGAGTGCCAGTCCGACCGTATCGATATGCGGCTGGAAACGGGCTACCTCGACACGCGGGCGGAAACACTCGACGAAGCGATGGAAATCATCGAGAAGTCAGTTAGCGAAAAGACGGCGGTTTCAGTCGGCTTACTTGGCAATGCGGCGGAGATTTTGCCTGAAATGCTGAAGCGCGGTATTCGTCCCGACGCGGTCACCGATCAGACCTCGGCGCACGATCCGGCGAACGGCTATTTGCCAATTGGCTGGACGGTCAAGCAGTGGTACGAGCAACGTGAGAATAATCCCGACGCCGTCGTCGCGGCCGCAGTCAAGTCAATGGCTGTGCATGTTCGCGCAATGCTTGATTTTCAAAAGCAAGGCATACCGACATTCGACTACGGCAACAATATCCGGCAGGTAGCTTTCGACGAAGGCGTCGAGAATGCGTTCGACTTCCCGGGATTTGTACCCGCTTACGTGCGCCCGCTGTTTTGTCGCGGCATCGGTCCATTCCGCTGGGCCGCACTGTCCGGTGATCCCGAAGACATTTACAAAACCGATGCCAAGGTCAAGGAATTGATTCCGGACGACCGTCATTTACACAACTGGCTCGATGCGGCCCGTGAGCGCATTCACTTCCAGGGGCTGCCCGCGAGAATTTGCTGGGTGGGGCTCGGACAGCGCGACCGGCTGGGGCTCGCATTTAACGAGATGGTGCGCAACGGTGAGCTCAGGGCACCGGTCGTGATTGGCCGTGACCACCTCGACAGCGGTTCCGTGGCGAGCCCTAATCGGGAAACCGAATCGATGCTGGATGGCAGTGATGCCGTGTCGGACTGGGCGATGCTGAACGCACTCTTGAGCACGGCGAGCGGCGCCACCTGGGTATCGCTGCATCATGGTGGTGGCGTTGGCATGGGCTACTCGCAGCATGCCGGACTGGTGATTGTCTGCGACGGTAGCGCCGATGCTGACCGCCGAATAGCGCGTGTGCTGTGGAACGATCCGGCGAGCGGCGTCATGCGGCACGCCGATGCGGGCTACCAGATTGCCATCGACTGCGCGCGCGAAAACAGTCTTGATCTTCCGATGGTGGATACGGGGAGGTCGCCATGAAACTGACGATCGACAATCAGCTCGTCACGCTGGCCGACCTGCGCGAGGCCTGGCACGATGGCGTGACCGTTTCGCTGGGCGAGGATGCCCGGGTTCGTATCGCAGAAGCGAACGAGTTCATCGATGACGTCGTTGCGCACGGCGACACCGTGTACGGTGTTAACACCGGGTTTGGGCAGATGGCCCAGGTTCGCATCAGCGACAAGGAGCTCGCGCATCTGCAGGAAAATCTCGTGCGCTCGCATGCCGTCGGCGTTGGTGAAGACCTCGATGACGAGATTGTCCGCCTGATCATGCTCATGAAAGTCGTTGCGCTTTCAGCCGGTTTCTCGGGCGTGCGCCTGGTACTTGTCGAAACCTTGTGCGCGCTGATCAACAACGAGATTTATCCGCGCATACCATCGCGCGGTTCCGTGGGCGCATCGGGGGATCTCGCGCCGCTGGCGCATATGGCCGGCGCCCTGATCGGCATCGGCGAAGTTCGCGTCAAAGGCAATCTCGTGCCGGCCGCGATTGCGCTAAAGGCCGCCGGCATAGCGCCGATCACGCTGGCGCCGAAAGAAGGGTTGGCGCTGCTCAATGGCACGCAGGTTTCGACAGCGCTGGCGCTGGCTGCTGTCTTTCGCACAGAAAACGTCCTGTCCGCGTCGCTTGTAGCAGGCGCGATGTCGTCCGACGCGATCAAGGGCAGCGATACGCCGTTCGACAAGCGCATTCAGAGCGTGCGCGGTCATGGTGGCCAGATAGCCGTCGCGGGTGTGCTGCGCGAACTGATGGCTGGCAGTGATATTCGCAAATCCCATCTTGAATGCGACCGCGTACAGGACCCGTACTCGATTCGCTGCCAGCCGCAGGTGGTCGGCGCATGTCTCGATGTCTTGAGCCACGTATGTTGGGTGTTGCGGACGGAAGCGAACGCGGTAACTGACAACCCGCTGATCTTCGTCGAATCAAACGCCGTGCTGTCCGGTGGCAACTTCCACGCTGAGCCTATCGCCATGGCAGCCGATTACCTGGCCCTGGCGATCGCCGAGATCGGCGCTTTGTCGGAGCGCCGAATCGCGCTGCTGATCGATTCACACCTGAGCGGTTTGCCGCCATTTCTTGTCGCTGAGGGCGGACTGAACAGCGGGTTCATGATGGCCCAGGTGACGGCTGCGGCGCTGGCCTCCGAAAACAAGTCGCATGCGCACCCGGCGAGTGTGGACAGCATGCCGACGTCGGCCAACCAGGAGGATCACGTGAGCATGGCGACGTTTGCCGCGCGGCGTTTGCATACGATGCTCGACAACGTGGCGGATATCGTGGCGATCGAGCTGCTTGCGGCGGCCCAGGGAATCGACTTTCATCATCCGCAAAAAAGTTCGCCGGCAATTGAAAACGTGATTACCGCGTTGCGCAAGGTTTCGCCGCGCTATGTCGAGGATCGCTCACTGTCGTCCGACATACGACGCGTTGCGGCCACGATCGACGACGGCAACTACTGTCGGTATGCCGAGTCCATACTGCCGAGCCTGCGCACATGATTGATATTTATAGCATCTACGAGGGCAAACTGCCGTTGCTGATCAGCGTGCCGCACGACGGTTGCCACCTGCCGAAGGAACAGCAGGATCGTATGACGCAAATCGGGCTTCAGGTTCCGGATACCGACTGGCACGTTGCCGAGCTCTACGATTTTGCTCGTGAGCTTGGCGCGTCAGTGCTGGTCGCAAACTACTCGCGCTACGTCGTTGATCTCAACCGCTCGGCAACGGACGATGTCCTGTATCCGGGGCAGCTTGTAACCGGCCTGTGCCCCGAACAGACGTTTTCAGGTGAGGACATCTACGCGGCGGGCGGTGTCACGGTGCAGGAGAAAGCCGAACGTATTGCAAACTACTGGCAGCCGTTTCATGCGCGCATCGATGCAACGCTTGTCGCAATGCGGGCAAAGCACGGTTACGCGCTGCTTTGGGATGCGCACTCGATTCCCAGCGTTGTGCCGCGGCTGTTTGACGGCGAATTGCCTGAACTGAATATTGGAACCGACGACGGCAGAAGTTGCGCGGTGCCTGTTGAAGCAGCCGTCGTGGATGCCGCCAAGGCCGGTCCGTGCAGCATCGCCGTGAACGGGCGCTTTAAAGGTGGCTACATCACTCGCCAATACGGCAGACCGGATGACGGCGTTCATGCGGTTCAGCTCGAGATTGCGCAACGAGCCTATATGAACGAGGCGACGACAGTATTCGATGCGGAAAAGGCGGGGCGCCTTCGGGAAACACTCAGGCAAATGCTGCAGGCGTTCCTCGATGCGGCGCGCGAACATGCGTGACAGGCAGGAGATTCAGTAGCGGTTCAGGGGTGGGGAAATACGCTGCCCATGAAATATTGGGCTATTATTGCCCCCAATCGGCGGGCCTGGCGGTCCGATCGCTTCATTCAGGGAAACTGGGAAATGATTAAACAAAGCAGAGTTCTGCGTCCATGGGCGCTGGTTTTGACGATACTGTTTGCTTCGTCGGTATTGGCGGCGTCAGCCGATAAGATCAACCGCGAGTCGAATAAGGCGTTGCAGGAATTCAAGGAAGAGATCCGCGGTGCCGATGTATTCCTCAACCAGGCGGCCGGTTACCTTGTATTCCCGCGCGTCATCAAAGTCGGCGTGGGCGTGGGTGCGGAGACAGGCGAGGGCGTGCTGCGCGTTGGTGGTTCGACCGTGGCTTACTACCGTACGACCAGCGGTTCGATCGGGTTTCAGCTCGGTGCGCAGGCGAAATCGATTGTCATCGCGTTCATGACGCGAGAGTCACTGGACAAGTTTCGTAACTCGAGCGGCTGGAAAGTCGGCGTGGACGGCTCGGTAGCACTGATTGACCTCGGTGCCGGCAAGACTATCGACACCGACAACGTCCGGGACCCGGTTGTTGGTTTCATCTTTGGCTCCAAAGGCCTGATGTACAACCTGACGCTCGAAGGCTCGAAGTTCACGAAACTCGACAAGTCCTGACTGCTAGGGCCACTGGCCAGCCGGTGGCCGGCTGTCGATCATTATTTCGTCAAGCTTTTTCTGAGCGCGCTTTAGATGCAACAGGTCACGCCGCTCAAGCATTTCACAGTCGTCGCGAACCATTTGTTCGATGTCGACAGGATAGTGCCGACAATCTTCAGGACGGTCGTCATAGATATCGCAGGTAAATTTCTTACCGTCGGGTGACTTCCGCAGCCAGGGACATCGAGGAAAATATTCACCGCTTGCGGGGTCCACCCAGATCTTTTCACCCTGGACGTAGCGAGAAATATCCGGTCGGTGGGTTTCCCACCAGTCAATTTCTTCCGCTGTAGCAGATAAACCACCATTGCCCGCGGTCTCACAACACTTGCCACATGAGTTGCAGTTTTTCATTTGGCCAGAATACAGTACATTGCATGACGAAATATCCTATGCTGAGCAGGCACCATAATGGTGCTCACGCAATTGGAAAATAGTACTAATACGCAGCCGTTCGTGACGCAATGGTCTTGACCAGGCTTGGTAAACTGCAGATGAAAATCAGCGCCGATCACAGGTATTTGCACAACACAGATGCCGTGTACTTCATGTTTACCGACCCGAAGGAGATCAAGGCAAAGCAAAAAGCCCTCGGCGCCCGCAAGATTCGTGTGTTGGAATGCGAAAGAGATTCTGGTGGTGCAATTGTCAGATTCGTGCGTGAATTGCCCGTCGAGGTCCCCGATATCCTGAGTCGATTCCTGCAGCCCTGGAACAGCGTGGAGCAAGCGGAGCAGTGGCGCAGCCTTGACGGCGAAATATTTAAGTCGGAACTTAGCATCGACGTGGCCAATGTTCCGGTTACGGTTGGCGGCACACTCAAGCTCAAGCCGGTAGACGATGGTTGTGTCAATCAGGTACGCTTGGTCATCGACTGCGGCCTGCCGTTTGTTGGCAAGACGCTGGCTGAGTTTATTGCTGCCGATTGCAAAAACCTTGTTGCAGCCGAATACAGATACATCACCAATCGCCTGGCCTCTGCCTGATCCGACCATTCAAGAAGGCACAGCGTAGACTTGCTCGTTTAGAGGCATCCGCTGCATGACTCAGCACGAATACGTTTTCATTGCTATCTCGATAATTCTTGGCCTCGCTCTCACGCGACTGCTGAATTCCGTGGCCGGACTGATCCGCGCCTACAAACGCGTGACCTTTCACTGGGCGACCGCGCTGTGGGGTGTCGTAATCATGCTCTTCATTTTGCAGCTATGGTGGGTCGGCTGGGAGCTACGCTCGGTCACGGAATGGACGATCATCGATTTCTTCGTCCTGGTGATCGGTGCCATATTCGTTTATGGCGCAGCCGAACTCGCACTGCCGACTGAGGATTACGATATTTCCAATGATTTGGAGCTGGTCTTCCTGGCACACAGCCGCTCATTCGGACGATTATCGGCGCTGTCAATGCTTGGTTATTTCTGTATTGGACCGCACGTCAACATAACAATGTTCGGTAATCCGCCGCTGCTGTCGTTTTTATTTCCAATAATTGGCGGCAGCCTGATGCTGCTGATTGCGCTGAGGCCAGCATGGTTTCCGTTCCTGTCAGTCGTGTTCGCCGGCTATGCGATTGTGATCCTTTATCTGACCGCCTGAGCGACCGCTTCCGCCCGCAATCAGGACTGAATGACGGGTTTGCGCTCGATATCTGCCGTTACAGTTTTGCGAGCGCTCCGGCGGACAGTCCTGCGATGCCCAGCGATTTCGGCGTTCGCAAGGCTTCCGCACGGTAGTCCCGTGCCATCACAATCGAGGCGACGTTAATCACTGCGTCCATAGCTGGCGTCGCCACACCGATCTGCTGGCCGAGCTTCGACATGAACACCAGACCGTAGCCGACGTCTTCGTTCAGGTAGCGATGATCGAGCTGCGGCTGGGCGCCAATACCAAGAAAGCCCGGCGCCTTGCGGTAGCCGGAGCCATAGTTGGCTTCCAGCATATAACCCTGGCGCATGCCTATCTCAGGGTCGGGCAGAATGGAAATGCCCAGCTTTTTACCAATAGCGATGCGCTCCTTGTCCAGGGCTTCAATCAGGCGACCAACCGAATCGCTCACACCTTCTTCGTAGAACAGAAAATCCCCGCCCGTCATTTCGATGCGGGCCGCGTTACTCAAAGTCACCGCCGGGTGAATGATCGGATTCGCATTCTGCAGGCTCGTCTGCAGGACGCTTGTCGCCGGTTCCATGCTCGGATACACGTCGGCGATAATTTTCAGAATGTCACCCGTATGCTTGCCCGGGAGTGCCGCCAACAAGTTACCTGCCTTGAGTTTCAGGAACACGCGAATCCTGCCCGGCGCGGTTAGCCGGACGGCGTAGTGCAGCGTGGAGGTTTCCGCGACACGGATGGACTCGTCGTTCAATGCCAGCCCGGCAGCGCGCTTGAAGGCCAGCGCGCCGCCACAGGAACCGGGAGTGACGATTACCGCTTGGCCGGAACTCAGCTTACCGGCCACAGCTTTGCCAAACGGCTCCGTGCTATAGGCCGGGCCGACCACATAAATCAGCTCTGCGTCCCGCAGGGCTTCGTCGATGTCATGGCCGGAATAGGCTATCGGTCCGAAGCCGGAGATATCGCCCTCTGCCTTGATGCCGCCCTGCGCGGCGATCGTCTTTATGTTGTCGGGAAATTGCTCGAAATCGAACACGCGAACGTCGTGCCCGTGTGATGCACAGTCGAATGCCACGGCAGTACCGCCAGCACCTGCGCCCAGTACGGTGATTTGCATGATTGCCTCAACACGAAGGGCACGCGCTTATTTTGGCCACGTGCCCCTCCTTCAGGTGAAACCCTCCCAGCGACTGACGTGCCGGGCTCTTACCTAAGCTTTTCGAGCCGCCTTCTTGCGAGCCGGTGCTTTCTTCCGAGCTGCCTTCTTGCGACGGGCCGGCGCTTTTTTCCGAACCGCTTTCTTGCGACGAGCCGGCGCCTTTTTACGGGTTGCCTTCTTCTTCGTCACCTTTTTCTTCTTGGCTTTCTTCTTGGTAGCTTTTTTCTTGGTGGCTTTCTTTTTGGCTGTCTTTTTCTTGGCCTTTTTCTTTGCCTTGGGCTTGCCGCCAAGCTGCCGGCGAATCTTCTCCATCGCCCGATCGACATGCAGCGCATGCGACAGGTGATCGCGGGCACTGCCCAGGTCGTCCATTACGGGCGCAAGATCTTTGCGCAATTGTGCTGCGTCATTGCGCGCTCCGTCGAGCATTTTCTCCAGGTTGCGAATCTGTTTTTTAAGTTCCCGTTTCGCTTTGGTTGCAGTGGTGTTTGCCAGCCGTTCGCTCTTCTTCTGCAGCTGCGCCCGTGCTTTCTTGGCTCGCGTGTTGGCGCGAGTAATTTCCTTGCGTAATGCCTTACGCCGCCTGTCCAGTTCCTTGGTAGCTCGCTTTGCGGTAGCGAGGAAATCCTTCTTGGTCTGCTGCAGATTCTTTTCAAGTTCGCTCAGTTCTTTGCCCACGGTCATGCCTCCCTAAAAAATAATATTACGCGCCCAACAATAGCAGGGATCAAGCCTGAATTGTGCAAAGAAGGGCCGCCGTCAGTCGACAGGTTTTGCGATGAAGCGGTGCACGACGGCGAGGGCTATCGCGGCAGTCGGCAGCAGCAGGAACCAGGGCAGTCCGAAACCGGCTGGAAGCACACCAATAAGAAGAGCGGCGATGCCCCCCAGGAGTGCATACGGCAACTGCGTACGTACGTGATCCATATGGTCGCAACCCGTCGCAATCGACGACAGCACGGTGGTGTCGGAAATTGGCGAGCAGTGATCGGCCCAGACGGCGCCGGTGAGGACACAGGCAATGCACGAGTACAGAATGTGCATGTGGTCGGCATCTGCAATTCCGTTAGCTTGCAGGACTGCCCAGCAGAGGGGGATGACCAGGGGCATGAGAATGGCCATGACGCCCCAGCTGGAACCGGACGCAAACGCCGTGGCGCCAGCCAGCAGGAAAATAACGGCTGGCAGGGTGTATGGGGACACTGAATCACCCAAAATGGTGATGAGATAGGGCGCGGTCTGCAGGACCGCCGCAACGTCGGCGATAGCCCACGCGAGGATCAGCAGTACCAGACCCGTCATCATGAAGCGGGCGCCGGCCAGCCATGCGTCGATGGTTTCGTCCAGCGTAAGCAAGCGCTGACCCAGCGATAACAGCGCAGCCATGAAGCTGGCCAGCAGCGATGCCCAGATCAGTACCGAGTAAGCGTCCGCAGACCCAATAATGTCCGTGAGTGTCTCGCCTTCACCGCTGATGAACAGGCCGATAATCACAGTGAGGACCATGGTCACGATCGGCAGCACGGCGTTGATTGCACGGCACGGGATGATGTCCTTGTGATAGAACTCGTCCCCCGATGTGTCGGTGCTTTTTTTCGACGACTTGCGCACAACCTCGCCGCTGTGGCGCGCACGCGTCTCGGCCTTGTACATCGGGCCAAAATCCCTGCCCGAGTAAACAATGAGGAAGACGAAGAAGATCGCAAGAAACGGATAGAAACTGTAGGGGATGGAATTCAGGAACAACAAATAGGGTGTTTCATTGATGCCGTCGAGTCCTTCGATGGCAGAACCGATTAACCCGACCTGGAAGCCGATCCAGGTCGTGATGACGGCAATCGTCGAGACCGGTGCGGCCGTCGAGTCGACGAGGTACGCCAGTTTTTCGCGCGAGATATGCAGCTTGTCGCTCATGGGACGCGTCGCGTTGCCAACGATCATTGTATTGGCGTAGTCGTCGAAAAAGATTGCGAGGCCAAGCGCCGCGACCACGCCTTGTCCGCGCCGCGGGCTGCTGGCGAACGGCATGATGCGATCAACAATGCCGACCATGCCGCCGTTGCGCGAGATCACGCCCACCATCCCGCCAATCAGGAACGTGAACATCATGATGGCCATGTGATCCGGCTTGATCGCTGTTTCGAGGATGTAGATCGTGCCGGTTTCAAAAAAGCCGCGGAAGGCGCCGGACCAGGTCATGCCATTGATCGCCCAGGCACCGACCACGAGGCCGACAAACAGGGCGGGAATCACCGAGCGCAGCAGGAAGGCGAGCAGGATCGCGACGAGCGGCGGTAGTATCGATATTGCCGCCGGGATCACGGGAATCTCTTTTTCCAGGATCGTTTTGCCGTTTCGCAGCACTTCGAGTCGGGTCGTGCCGGTCTCCGCGACCTTGATACCGGTAGCCGAAAGGCCCGTGCCCGTGCCCATCGCAATCGTCTTGCCGTTGAGCAACAGGTCGATGCGGCTACCCGGTGCGAGTCCGTCGATCGTGACGTCGAAGCCGACTTTGGTCAGCAGAACTTTGGGGGCGTCGATGCTGGCTTCCGCGGCACACACCGGGGGCGTCAGAAAAAGAAGCGGCAGGCAAGCTAGGATGCCCGCGAGGCTTGCGGTTGTTAGGCGTTTCAGAGTCTTCCCCTTGTTATTTTTCTGTGCGAGCTATTGGTGCTCGCTGTTGATCATATCAGTTCGTCTCGACGATCTTGCCCTGTTGCTTCGCGCGGACCGCAAATTCGTCCTGCCAACCCGAGCGATGTGATGCCGGTGCAATCTGGACCGCCGTGACCTTGTACTCGGGGCAATTGGTGGCCCAGTCGCTGTACTCCGTCGTCACGACATTGGCGCCTGTTTCCGGATTGTGAAACGTGGTGTACACAACGCCCGGTTTGACGCGCGTCGTAATACTGGCGCGCAAGGTGATGTCGCCCTTGCGGCTCGCGAGTGCGACCAGTTTACCGTCTTCGATACCGCGCAGCTCGGCGTCACTCGGATGAATCTCGAGAAGGTCCTCTCCATACCAGACGTTATTTGCCGTGCGCCGGGTCTGGGCGCCGACATTGTATTGCGACAGGATTCGTCCGGTCGTAAGCAACAACGGGAACTTGCGGTTGGTCCGTTCTTCTGTTGGCACGTAGTCGGTTTCTACAAACAATCCTTTGCCGCGCACGAAATGGTCTATGTGCATGATCGGAGTACCCATCGGCGCTTCGTCGTTGCAGGGCCATTGCACGCTGCCGACTTCATCGAGGAACCTGAAGCTGACGTTTCTGAATGTCGGCGTGAGTTCGGCAATCTCATCCATAATCTGTGCCGCATTGTCGTAGTGCATCGGATAGCCCATTGCGCGTGCGAGTTCCTGGGTGATCAGCCACTCGTCCTTGCCCTGCTGCGGCTCCATTACGGGCCGCACACGATTGATGCGGCGCTCGGCGTTAATGAACGTGCCGTCTTTTTCAAGAAACGATGTGCCAGGCAGGAACACGTGTGCGAACTTCGCGGTTTCGTTCAGGAACAGGTCCTGCACGACAATGCACTCCATGCTGCTCAACGCGGCTTCGACGTGGTGCGTGTCCGGGTCAGACTGGGCGAGGTCTTCGCCCTGGATGTACATGCCTTTAAACTGACCGGCGCAGGCGGCGTCGAACATATTCGGGATGCGGAATCCGGGCTCGGGATCGATCGTGACGCCCCAGTGTTTCTCGAACTGCGTACGCACCTCGTCATCCGCGACGGGCCGGTAGCCAGCCAGCTCGTGTGGGAACGAGCCCATATCACACGAACCCTGCACGTTGTTCTGGCCACGCAGCGGGTTCACGCCGACGCCGGAGCGGCCGAGGTTGCCGGTGGCCATCGCGAGATTCGCCATGCCCATTACCATGGTCGAACCCTGGCTGTGCTCGGTAACACCCAGGCCATAGTAAATCGCACCGTTTCCGGCGCTGCCATACAGGCGAGCCGCGGCGCGGATCGTTTCCGCATCGACACCGGAGATTTTTGCCACCTCTTCAGGCGAATTTTCCGGCTTGAGGATCATGGTTTTCCACGACTCGAACGAGTCGATCTCGCAACGCTCGCGCACGTACGCGTCGTCGACCAGTCCCTCTTCAACGATGACATGCGCCAGCGCGTTAATGATCGGTACGTTGGTGCCCGGCAGCAGGGGCAGGTGACAGCTCGCTTCGATATGCGGCGAGCGAACGAGGCCGATTTCACGCGGATCGACGACGATGAGTTTTGCGCCTTCGCGCAGCCGCCGTTTCATTTGCGAGGCGAATACGGGATGCGCCACGGTCGGATTGGCGCCGATCACCATGATGACATCGGCATCCATGACGCTGTCAAACGGCTGCGTTCCTGCTGAAGTGCCGAGCGTCGTTTTGAGCCCGTAGCCGGTCGGTGAGTGGCAGACACGTGCGCAGGTATCGACATTGTTATTGCCGAAAGCAGCGCGCACAAGCTTTTGCACAACGAAAACTTCTTCGTTCGTGCAGCGCGACGATGTGATTCCGCCGATAGACTTTTGCCCGTGCTCTTTCTGAATGTCCTTGAAGCGCTGCGCGGCGTAGGAAATTGCCTCTTGCCAGCTCACTTCACGCCACGGGTCACTGGTGTTTTCGCGGATCAGCGGCTGCATCACGCGATCGCGATGAGACGCGTAACCCCAGGCGAACCGGCCTTTGACGCAACTGTGGCCGTGATTGGCCTGGCCGTCTTTATAGGGCGTCATGCGAACGACCTGGTCGCCTTTCATCTCGACCTGGAACGAACAGCCCACGCCGCAGTACGCGCAGGTGGTGATGACCTTGTGATCGGGCATGCCATGATCGACGATGCTCTTTTCCATGAGTGTCGCCGTCGGACAAGCCTGCACACAGGCGCCACACGACACGCACTCGGAATCGAGGAAGCTCTCACGCATGCCGGCCGACACTTTCGACTTGAATCCACGGCCTTCGATCGTCAGCGCGAACGTACCTTGGACCTCGTCACAGGCGCGCACGCAGCGTGAGCAGACGATGCACTTGCTGGCATCGAATTGAAAATAGGGATTGCTGGCGTCGACAGGCGCATCGAGATGGTTTTCACCGTCGAAGCCGTAACGCACGTCGCGCAGGCCGACGGCGCCGGCCATGTCCTGCAATTCGCAGTCGCCGTTTGCCGAGCAGGTCAGGCAGTCCAGCGGATGATCGGAGATATACAGTTCCATGACGTTGCGACGCATCTTCGCCAGCGCGTCTGTTTGTGTGCGGATTTTCATGCCGTCTTCGACGGGTGTCGTGCACGAGGCCGGGTAGCCCTTGCGGCCTTCAATTTCGACGAGGCAGAGGCGGCAGGAACCGAAGGGCTTCACGCTGTCGGTCGCACAGAGCTTTGGAATGTCGACGCCCGACTCACGGGCCGCGCGCAGGATGCTGCTGCCTGCTTTTACCGTTGCCGGCAGGCCGTCAATCTCGATGCTGACGGTCTCCTGGCGACTGCTCGCCGGCGTGCCGAGGTCAGTTTGTCGGGTCTTATTCATGGCTTGTCTCCGGACGACGCGAAGTCTTCCGCGAAGTGCTTCAGCACGCTCCTGACCGGGTAGGGCGTCATTCCCCCCATCGCGCAAAGCGAGGCGCCTTCCATGGTTTCACAGAGTTCGACCAGTAAATCATAGTTTTCTTCGCGGTTTTCGCCCGCAATTATGCGATCGATCACTTCTACGCCGCGCGTGGACCCTATTCTACAGGGTGTGCACTTGCCACAGGACTCGATTGCACAAAACTCCATGGCAAAACGCGCCTGCTGTGCCATGTTGACCGTGTCATCGAAAACCACGATGCCGCCGTGCCCGATCATGGCGCCGATCTCTACAAAAGCCTCGTAGTCGAGAGCTATATCGAGCTGTGCGGCAGTCAGGTAGGCGCCAAGCGGACCGCCGACCTGCACGGCTTTGACAGGCCGGCCGCTGGCGGTGCCACCGCCCCAGTCCTCGATCAGTTCACGCAAGCTGATTCCAAAGGACTTTTCGACAAGGCCGCCACGCCTGATGTTGCCGGACAGCTGGAAGGCAAGCGTTCCTTTGGAACGGTTCACACCCATCTGTGAGTAACGCTCGGCGCCGAGATTGATGATGTTCGGAACCGAGCCGAGCGTTACGACGTTGTTCACGACGGTTGGTTTGCCGAACAGCCCTTCGTGCGCGGGCAACGGCGGTTTGTAACGAACGATGCCTTTCTTGCCCTCGAGACTTTCGAGCATCGCGGTTTCTTCACCGCAGACGTAGGAACCTGCGCCGAGGTGCAGCTCGATATCGAAGTCAAAACCGCTGCCCTGGATATTTGCGCCGAGCCAGCCGCTTTCCCGGGCGACGTCGAGGGCACGCGACAGAATTGAATGGGTCAGCGGGTATTCCGAACGCAGGTAGATATAGCCCTTGCTTGCGCCGACGGCGAAGCCGGCAATGGCCATGCTTTCTATGAGGCCGAGCGGGTCGCCCTCCATAAGCATGCGGTCGGAGAACGTGCCGCTGTCGCCTTCGTCGGCGTTACACGCAACGTATTTCTGATCGGCTTTGGTTTCGGCCACCGTGCGCCACTTGATGCCGGTCGGGAAACCGGCGCCGCCGCGGCCACGTAATCCGGATTCGCTGACCGAATCGAGCACCGCGTCGGCCCCGTCGCCAAACGCCTTTTCCAGGGCAGCGAAGCCCTTGTGTGCGCGAAAGTCATCCAATGAAAGCGGATTGATCAGCCCGCAGCGCCAGAACGTCCAGCGGTCCTGTTTGACCAGGTAGTCGACCTCCATAATCGGACCGAGCCGTCGTGGGTGTTCACCCCCATCGACGAGACCTGCTGCAAACATGCCGGGCACGTCGGATGTGCTTACGTTGCCGTAGGCAATGCGGGCGCCGTCGACCTCGACCTCGACCAGTGGCTCGAGCCATGTCGCGCCCCAGGAACCGTTGCGAATCAGCTCAATGCTCGTACCCGTACGCTTGGCTTCGCGTGCAATTTCGAGTGCGACCTCATCGGCGCCCACCGAAACTGAAGATGTCTCGCGCGGCACATAGATCTTGCTGCGCGACGTCACCGGCTTTCCTTCATCGTATCGACGAGTTTGTCGAAACGAGCCGGGCTAACGCGGCCATGAGTTTTACCGTCGATCATTACGGCCGGAGCACAGGCGCAGTTGCCGAGGCAGTAAACCGGTTCGAGAGTTATGTCCCCGCTTGTTTCGTGAAGAGCGGCGCCGAGCGATTCGCGAGCGTGATCCGTCAATGCGCGACTCCCCATTGCCTGGCAGGCTTCGGCCTGACAGATTTTCACTATGTGTTCGCCGGGTGGTTCGGTTCGGAAATCGTGGTAGTAGGTCACGACGCCATAAACATCGGCGCGCGAGAGGTTCACCGCGTCGGCAAGTTGCCGAATGGTGTCTTCAGGAACCCAGCCGTAGCGCATGACAATCGCCTGCAGAATTTGCACGAGCATTTCGGGCTTCGCGCCAAACTGCCTGACAATCTCGCTCGTGGTTTCCTTGTCGATACGTGGTGCCGCCATCAAACTACCCGTTCCTCTGCCGCATAAATGTTGAAGTTTTCGCCACGCAGAAATCCAACCAGCGTCACGTTGAACTCACGGGCCAGGTCGACCGCGAGACTCGATGGCGCGCTGACCGCCGCCAGCATCGGCATACCGGCCATCAGCGCCTTTTGCATGAGCTCAAAGCTGGCCCGTCCGGAGACCAACAGGCCGAGATCATTCGCGGGCAGCAGGTTACGCGATAATAACGTGCCCACCACTTTGTCGACAGCGTTATGGCGGCCTACATCCTCGTGGATAACGAGTAGTTCGCCGTCCGGGCTGAACGCCGCGGCGGCGTGAAGTCCGCCGGTTTCATCGAAAGTCTTCTGCGCGGCGCGAAGCTTGTCGGGCAGCGCTGTAAGTACCTCCCTGCCGAATCGCGTATCGTCGAAGGGTCGCTTGCGGGCGCCGGAAATGCGCAGTGCGTCCAGCGATGTCTTGCCACATACGCCACAGCTCGAGCTTGTGTAGAAGTGTCGCTGCAGGCGATCGAGATCGACGTCAACACCGGATTCCAGTTCGACACGCATTACATTGTGATTGCCGCTGTCCGGAGCGGCCGGTCCACAGGGCTTTACCAGCGCGATATCCGCGGCGCTGTGAATGATGGACTCCGTGAACAGAAAACCGGTGGCGAGCTCGGCGTCGTTGCCGGGCGTGCGCATCGTGATCGAAATGCTGCTTTCAGTGCGGCCAGCCGCGGTCTCGTAACCCAGCCGGATTTCCATGGGTTCTTCGACGGCGACCCGATCGTCCCGCAAACGCCGCGCCGCGCCGCGGATTTCGCTGATTGTGATGGTGGCGCTGTTGCCTGGCATGCGTCGCTGCTGCAGGATGATGAGCCCGCAGTATATCGCAGCGCCGCGGTCCGCACGCCTTAATGAGAATGGTTCTCAAAAGTTGATCAAAATCATGCGCCTATCCGGTTTTGCCGCCGTTCAGGTACATGCAATAAAATGCGCGCCGATGCATCAATCTGGTTTAGACTATTTCACGCCGGTAATGCCGGCGCCAAGCCGAATGTTAAGGAGACTCCCTTGAGCAAGATCGCACGCCGTAAATTTATCCAGCTGTCAGCGGTCGCCGCTGCCGGATGTTTTGTAGCGCCCGCTCGCCAGGCACAGGCCGGTGATTTGCCGAAGCTGTCGGCCGACGACCCGATGGCAGCTGCCATGAAATACACGCATGACGCATCGTCAGTCGATCCCGCAAGCCGCAACAATCCCGCCGCCGTGCAGCACTGCGCTAACTGTGCCCTGGTACAGGGCAATGATGGCGACGCGTGGCGTCCCTGCCAGATTTTCCCGGGCAAGGCCGTTGCCGCTGCAGGATGGTGCTCGGTTTGGGCTCCAAAAGCCTGACAATATCGTTACAATACTTCCAGAGACGCCGGCTCAATAGCCGGCGTTTTTGGGAGAACTGCCTTGTTTGAAACACTCGATCCTGCCCCAGCAGATGCCATCCTCGGTCTGATCACCGAACACGCGAACGATCCTCGTCCGCAGAAAGTCGATCTCGGCGTCGGAGTATTCCGCACCGCCGAGGGCGAGACGCCCGTACTCGGCGTCGTGAAAATAGCTGAGCAACGACTCGTGGATACGCAGAGCAGCAAGGCGTACATTGGAACGGCGGGCGATCCATCATTTAACGCGGCGATGCAGGCGATGACGTTTGCCGACGCTGTTGACGCGGATCGCCTGATGACCATCCAGGCGCCGGGTGGCTCGGGCTCCTTGCGCGTTGCGGCCAGCCTGATATTGCGCGCGCGTCCTGACGCGACCGTCTGGGTCAGTGACCCGACCTGGGCCAATCATATTCCTCTTCTGGGCGGCGCCGGCCTGACGCTGAAAACCTACCCGTATTACGACACTGAAAAACACGTGATTCGCATCGACGAGATGCTCGAAACCCTGCGTCAGGTACCGGCGGGTGATCTCGTGTTGCTACATGCCTGCTGCCACAATCCGTCGGGCCTCGATCCTTCGGAAGATGAGTGGCGTGCTATTGCCGACGTCATTGTCGAGCGTGAGCTGGTGCCGTTTATCGATATGGCCTACCAGGGATTTTCCGAGAGTCTCAACGCCGATGCATTTGCGGTAAGGCACATGGCCGGTCTCGTCCCGGAAATGATCGTGACGAACTCCTGTTCGAAGAACTTTGGCCTATACCGGGATCGAGTCGGTACATTATCAATACTCGCGCCCGACGTAGCGTCCAGAGACACGGTATACAGCCAGGTCAACAATGTGGTCAGAACGATCTACTCGGTGCCCCCGGATCATGGTGCCGTGGTGGTTGCAACCATTCTCAACGACGCGGAATTGAAAGCCGCGTGGCGCGTCGAGCTGGCGACGATGCGGGCCCGGTTGCGTGAAATGCGCGTGCTGCTGAATGATGCGCTCCAGGCCAGGGCGCCGCAGCATGATTTCTCCCACCTGGTACGCGCCGTCGGCATGTTCTGTTTTCTCGGCGTGACAGCGGACCAGGTTGCGCGCCTGAAAAAAGACTACGGCGTCTACATGGTCGATTCCAGCCGCATCAATACGGCTGGTATCACCGCGCATAACGTGAACTACCTGGCCGATGCAATAGCCGCCGTGCTCTGATCCGGTTTCCAGATGAGTTGACTGCCGGGCCCGATGTCGAGGCGCCTCGCGACACCGGCGTTGAGTTCAAGCACGAATCGAACCGGTTCGGTGGCGCTCAGCGAGCGCAGCGAAAGCGGTTGTGCGTCATGTATGACCGACGAGATTGTGCCGTCGTCACGGGCAAACACGATATCCAGCGAGATGTAGGTGTTCTTCATCCACATCGAGCGCATGCCGGCATCGTCATACACGAACAACATGCCCGTGCTTTCCGGCAAATCCCGAACAAACATCAGGCCGCGGCGCTGCTGCTCCGGGGTGGTCGCGAGATAAACCTCGAATGCGTGACGTGAGCCGTCATTGGCGACGATGACGAGCTCGTCGAGCTCGAACATCGATTCCAGGCTCGAGGGATTGGATGCTTTGGGTGCTGGTTGCGGGCTGCAGGCCGCAGCGGTCGCAAGGCCTGCTGCGGCCAGCACTGACAGCAGGAATAGCCTGGTCACGTTGCGCTCCAGTCAATAATGCCGCTGAACTCGAGTTCCGGTATCGAGATGGCGGCGTCCCCATTGATCTCACCCAGCGGCGCGACGCAATAAAGCGTGCCGCTGATGGTGTAGCGATCGCCGCCGTCGTCGATAAGGTCCTGGGCCTCGACGTCGGACCAGCAGGACCCCAGCGTCGGCGTGCTGAAAAATCGGCCGCTGCCTTCAACGGTCAAAGTGACCACGGTAGGTGACTCCATGAGCGTGCTGCCGCGCTGCAGCTCCGGCAGCGCGAGAATTATCGCCAGCCGGCTGTCGGCGGCATTACCCGAAAAGCGCAGGCGAATACCTTTACCCTGCGGCCGCAGCATGCTCTCGCACTTCAGCTCCGCGGCGGACCAGCTGATTTCTCGGGCGATACTGCCGTAAAGTTGAGTCGTCAGCCGGCCGTTGCTGCCGCAGCTCGGTGCAGCCACGATTTCCTCTTCCTGCGGCGCAGCGTCGTGCTGCGGCGCCCGCTCGCAGGCTCCGAGGAGGGTCAGCAATACCAGCCCGGATGCGGTCAGGCGGCTCGCTCGATCGGATTTTTCTCTGATTGACTGCAATGTATCGGCCCTGGCGTGGTCGGAATTGGGGTCAATACTACTGAACCGGGTGCGATTTTGAAGAAAAAGGTCCGCGACCGGTTGGCCTGTCGACGCATCATAACTAGAATGGCACGCCGCATTATCCTTCGGAGTTACCAATGAGCGTCGCAGAACAGTTTCAGAAACTCGAAGCACACGCGAGTGGGCTGATTATCGGTCAGGCCCACCTGATCAACAGGATGTTGATCGCGCTGCTTTGCGACGGTCACCTGCTCGTGGAAGGTGCCCCGGGCCTTGCCAAGACCCGCGCGATCAAGGTGCTCGCGGACAGCATCGAGGGCGATTTTCACCGCCTGCAGTTCACGCCCGACCTGCTGCCGGCCGATCTCACCGGTACCGATATCTATCGCCCGCAGGAGGGCACCTTCGAGTTTCGTAAGGGTCCGCTGTTTCACAACCTGATCCTCGCAGACGAAATCAATCGCGCCCCGGCAAAAGTGCAGTCGGCGTTGCTCGAGGCGATGGAGGAGCGACAAATCTCGGTGGGCGACAAGAGCTACCCGCTGGAAAGCCTGTTCATGGTCATGGCCACGCAGAACCCGATCGAGCAGGAAGGTACCTATCCGCTGCCCGAGGCGCAGCTCGATCGCTTCCTGCTGCACGTCGTTGTTGGTTACCCGAGCGTTGCGGACGAACGACGGATTCTGATCCTGAATCGAAACGAAGCGAAGCAGGCCCGGCGCGACATGTTTCAGCCACCCGAACTGCTGTCGATGGAGTCGATCATGCAGGCTCGCCAGGACATTCTGAACCTGCATCTTGCCCCCGAACTCGAGGAATATATCGTCAACGTCGTGGTCGCAACCAGGAACCCGGGCGCGGTTGACCCGGCACTCGAGGGCCAGGTGCAATACGGTGCAAGCCCGCGTGCCTGCATGGGTATCGATCGCGGTGCCCGCGCGCATGCCTGGCTGGCGGGCCGCGATTTTGTGGGTCCGGAAGACATCCAGGCGATAGCGCCGGACGTCCTGCGTCACAGGCTGGTCTTGAGTTTCGAAGCCGAAGCTGACGGCGTCGACGCGGATTCCGTGATCAAGGGCGTTCTGGACGGTGTCGGAGTGCCCTAGTGCCCCGGCTGGACCACATTCCCGCGGACGCATCGCCGGTTAGTGTCAGCCAGGCTGACCTGATCCGGCTCAGTGGTCCGGCACGAGCCGTTGCGCTCGATGTGCTGCGCGTGAACTCTTTGCAAACCGGCGCTTATGTATCGCATTTTCGTGGCCGCGGCATGGAGTTCGACGAATCGCGCCCTTATCAGCCCGGGGACGATCCTCGCAGTATTGACTGGCGCGTAACCGCGCGCAGCGCGACCGCGTATACCAAGCTGTTTCGGGAGGAGCGCGAACGCCCGGTCCTGGTGGTCGTCGATCTTCGTTCCACGATGCATTTTGCAACGCAGGGCTGTTTCAAGTCGGTTAATGCGAGCCGGGCTGCCGCGCTGCTGGCGTGGGCGGCGCATCACCGCGGAGATCGCCTGGGTGGCCTGATTTTTGGTGACACTTCGCACCGCGAGCTCAAGCCGCGGCTCGGCCGCATGGCCGCGCTGCGCTTTGTGCACGAACTCGTCGGTCATCGCGACTGGGAGCATCGTGAGACCGCCTCGCCTGATAGCGCGGAACTGTTGACGCAGGCGATGTCTTCACTGCGACGCGTTGCCCGTCCCGGCAGCCTCGTCATAGTCATCAGTGACTTCACAGGATTTGGGCGCAGCGCCCAGTCCTATCTGTCCAGTGTTGCGCGCCACAACGAGGTGCTCGCCGTGTTCATGAACGATCCGCTGGAGCGAGAGCTGCCGCCGCCGGGCCGCTATCGTCTCGTATCGGCGAACGACGAACTCGAAATCGACACGTTTGCAACGGCTGCGCGACGTGATTACCACAATGCGTTCGAACAACGTCGCGATGAACTGGAGGCGTTTTGCCAGCGCTACGGCGTGCACCTGATGCCAATGTCCACCGACGACGACCCGGTCAGTGCTCTGCAAACGGCGCTGCGGCGGAGGTCGCGCTGAGCATGGACGAGACGCAGCTACCGCTTCGGGACCTGCATCTGCCGGAAGCGATCGGCTGGTGGCCGCTGGCGCCCGGATGGTGGTTTGTTCTGTCATTGGCAGCGGCCGCGGTCGGCTACCTGGTTTGGCGCGGATACAAACGATGGCAGCACAATGCTTCACGTCGATTCGCGCTGCGTCAACTGGCGCGTTATGAAGCGGAGTACGTCGAACACCGCAACCCGGTGACGTTGGCCAGGCAGCTGTCGGAGCTATTGCGCCGCGTCATGCTGGCGTACGCACCAAGAGACGAGGTGGCCGGGCTCACGGGCGAGGACTGGCTGCAATGGCTGGACCGGGGCATGCCGCTGCCGTACTTCCACACCGACGGCGGCAAGAGCCTGCTGCAACTGCCGTACCGCGATCCGGCAAATGATTTTTCCAACGTGGATATCGACGCAATGCTGTCGGCCGTGCGCATGCGTTTGCGCGTGCCGCTCGAGGGAGCTGCCTGATGTGGTCGCTGGCCTGGCCCTGGGCGTTACTTCTGCTGCCGCTGCCATGGCTGCTGCGTGCGTTGCTGCCGGAAGCGCGCGGCCTCTCACAAGCCGGTCTTCGCGTGCCGTCGCTGGCGGGCTTCGAAACCCTGAAGGACCGCTCCGCTACGGAACAGTTGTTTAACTGGCGCGTCTGGGTTGCCGTGCTTGCCTGGCTGCTGCTTGTCCTCGCAGCGGCGCGCCCGGAGCGCATTGGCGACGAACTCGATGTGCCGGTCTCCGGGCGCAACCTGATGCTCGCTGTCGACCTGTCCGGCAGCATGGATCAAAAGGATTTCGAACTCGGTAATCGCCGCGTCGATCGCCTGACCGCGACCAAGGCCGTTGCCAGCGACTTCATTGCGCGGCGCGAGGGAGACCGCATAGGGCTGATTCTGTTCGGCGAACGCGCTTACCTGCAGGTGCCGTTGACGCTGGATCGCAAGACCGTAAACGTTTTGTTGATGGAAGCCTTCATCGGACTCGCCGGAGAGAAGACGGCGATCGGCGACGCGATAACGCTGGCCGTGCGCCGCGTGCACGAGCAGCCGAAAGAAGAAGGCGATCAGGTACTGGTACTGCTGACGGACGGTGCAAACACGGCCGGTGAAGTCGAGCCGCTCAAGGCGGCTGAACTGGCGCAGCAGGTCGGGTTGCGCATTTACACGATAGGCATTGGTGCCGAGCAACTTGAGGTCGCGTCTCTGATTGGTGGCCGGCGCCGCATAAACCCGTCGGCGGATCTCGACGAGGACACGCTCACGCGAATCGCGGATCTTACAGGTGGCCGGTATTTCAGGGCGACCGACACAGCCAGCTTGCAGGACATTTATCGACTGGTTGACGAACTCGAGCCGGTCGAAGAGCCGGAGTCAGGTTTTCGGCCCGTGAAATCACTCTACTTCTGGCCCTTGGGCGGGGCCTTTGCCCTGGTCGCCATGATGTCGGCAATCAGCCTGTTGCAGCGACTGGCTCGTACCCGGGCAGCGGCACTGCGTGCCGGGGGGGCTACCAATGCTGGCTGACTTCCACTGGCTGCGCCCCGCGTGGCTGCTTGCGATTCCGCTCGTGCTCCTGTTGGCCGTGGTTTTTGCGCGGGGCCGCCTGAGTTCAGACAGCTGGCGCAACGTAATTGATCCGGCGCTGATGCCGTACGTGTTGTCCCGCGCGCCCGGCCGCGGCATCGACTACCGCTGGTG
>JBATHK010000135.1:0-15073 GCA_049666725.1 Woeseiaceae bacterium | reverse complement strand
GGCACCGTTGGCATCAAGCCGACCTATGGCCGCGTCTCACGCTACGGCATGATCGCGTTCGCCTCGAGCCTCGACCAGGCGGGCGTAATCACCCGCACGGCCGAAGACGCCGCCCGAATGCTCGGCGTAATGGCCGGTTTCGATGAGCGAGATTCGACGTCGATTGACCAGCCGGTTCCCGACTACGTTGCCGGCCTCGGTGAATCGATCAAGGGGCTGCGCGTTGGTATCGTCAGGCAGCATTTCGACGAAGGTCTCGACGCGCAGTGCGGCGTTACGGTCAAGGAAGCGATCGCCGCACTGGAATCGCTCGGTGCGAAAGCCGTGGAAGTCGACCTGCCCAATCTCGATCTGTCGGTGCCGACCTACTACGTCGTTGCTCCGGCAGAGTGTTCATCCAACCTGTCGCGTTTCGACGGCGTGCGCTTTGGCCATCGTGCCGAGAACGCAGAAGATCTTCTGGACCTCTATTGCCGCAGTCGTGGTGAAGGGTTTGGTGACGAGGTCAAGCGCCGCATCATGACCGGTACCTACGTGCTGTCGGCCGGTTATTACGACGCTTATTATCTCAAGGCTCAGCAGGTGCGTCACCTGATCGCCGACGACTTCAAACAGGCATTCGCCGCCGTCGACGTTATCGTCGGGCCGACCGCGCCGTCACCGGCATTCAAGCTGGGCGACAAAATGGATGATCCGATCACGATGTACCTGAACGACATCTACACGATTGGTGCGAACCTGGCCGGGCTGCCCGCCATGTCAATTCCATGTGGTTTCGTCGATGGGCTACCGGTCGGGCTGCACATGGTCGGTGCTCCTTTCGCCGAAGAGACCCTGCTGCGGTGTTCACACCAGTATCAGCTGGCTACCGATTGGCACACCGCCTGTCCGGAGGATTTCCTGTGAAAGCTGGTTGGGAAACAGTCATCGGTCTCGAGATCCACTCACAGCTTGCGACGAAGTCCAAGATTTTCTCCGCCGCCTCGACGTCTTACGGTGCCGAACCCAATACGCAGGCCTGCCTCGTTGATCTGGGTTACCCGGGTGTTCTGCCCGTGCTCAACGAAGAGGTCGTGCACATGGCGACGATGTTCGGGCTCGCTGTCAACGCCACGGTCGCACCGCGTTCAGTATTTGCGCGCAAGAATTACTTCTACCCGGATTTGCCGAAGGGCTACCAGATCAGCCAGTTCGAGCTGCCTGTCGTCGAGCACGGCGAGCTGCACATTACTGATGACGACGGCAACGACAAGCGCATCGGGATCACGCGTGCTCACCTCGAAGAGGACGCGGGCAAGTCCATACACGAAGGTCTCGACCAGTATTCCGGTATTGATCTGAATCGCGCGGGTACGCCGCTCCTCGAAATTGTTTCGGAGCCCGATCTGAGCTCGGCGAAAGAAGCCGTGGCCTACATGCGCAAGATTCATACGATCGTGCGCTACCTTGGGATCTCCGACGGCAACATGCAGGAAGGTTCATTTCGCTGCGATGCGAACGTTTCGGTGCGGCCCGTCGGGCAGGAAGCGCTCGGTACGCGCACCGAAATAAAGAACCTGAACTCTTTTCGTTTCGTCGAGAAAGCGATCAACTTCGAGATAGAGCGACAGATCGAGCACCTGGAGGACGGTGGCGAAGTCGTGCAGGAAACTCGCCTGTACGATTCGGACAAGGACGAGACACGGCCAATGCGCTCCAAGGAAGAAGCGAACGACTATCGCTATTTCCCGGACCCGGACCTGTTACCTGTCGAGATCAGCGCAGACTATATCGAGTCGGTGAGGCAGCAGCTGCCAGAACTGCCTGCGGCGAAGCAGCAACGCTTTGTGGACCAGTACGGCCTCAAATCGGACGACGCCGACCTGTTGACGAGTTCACGCGCGCTGGCCGATTTTTTCGAAGCAGCAGCGTCTGCAACGGATGCGAAACGGCAGCTCGTCGCAAACTGGGTAATCGGCGATTTGTCGGGCGCGCTGAACCGGGATGGGCTCGATATCGCCGACAGCAAGGTTTCGGCGACCGAGTTGGCAGGAATGTTGACGCGGATCCACGACAACACGATTTCCGGAAAAATAGCCAAGCAGGTTTTCGAGGCAATGTGGGACGGCGCCGGCACGGCTGACGCGGTCATCGAAGCTAAAGGCCTGACGCAGATCACCGATAGCTCGGCAATCGAGGCCGCTGTCGATGAGGTCATCGCAGCCAACCCGGGGCAGGTTGCCGAGTACAAAGCCGGCAAAGACAAGCTCATCGGCTTTTTCGTGGGCCAGGTCATGAAGGCCACCAGGGGCCAGGCAAACCCGGGGCAGGTGAACCAGATCCTCAAAGACAAACTCGGCAGCTAGTGCCCGCCGATAGCGTCATACCGTTCGGATTCGAGTCGATGCCGGTGCGCGGCGCGCTCATCCATTTATCACGAACATGGCGCCGCATGTTACGCAACCATGATTACGATCCCCTCATCACTGAAACGCTCGGTCATGCCGCAGCGGCGTCCGGCCTGATCGCACAGAGCCTTAAATTTGACGGCGCGATCACGCTGCAGATCCAGGGCAGCGGCATATTGCGCATGCTCGTAATGCAGTGCACGAGTGAGCTCGAACTTCGCGGCATGGCATCAGTTGCGCCCGGCAAGGCCGCGATGGAATTTGCCGGTCTTATCGAAAAAGGACACTGCGCGGTGACCGTCGATTCCGGCGACAGGCCTTACCAGGGAGTCGTCGACATTGACGATGCGTCGCTCGCAGCAAGTCTCGAACACTACTTCCTGCGCTCCGTGCAATTGCCGAGTCACCTGGCGCTGATCGCGAACAATGAGGTCGCCGGCGGGCTGCTGCTGCAGCAGGTTCCGGGCCAGGCAATCGAAGACGATGAATGGCAGCGGCTGCGGTATCTGGCGAAAACGCTGGGCAGCAGCGATTTCGACGGTGACGCCGGCATAGAGCTGATCGGCAAGCTCTTCGCCGAAGACGATGTGCGCGTGTATGCGTCCCGCGATGCGAATTTCCGCTGCCGGTGTTCACGCCAAAAGACCGAGGATGTCCTCAAGATGCTCGGCGAAACTGAGTCACGCGAGACGCTGGCGGAGCAGGGACGCATTGAAGTGATCTGTGAGTATTGCGGGCGTCAGCGGAATTTCGATGCGGTGGACGTCGAGCGCCTGTTCATCGAGAACGTCGTTCAGGGTCCCGACTCGGTTCAGTAACCCGCCACCCACCACCCAACCATCAGATCAGGCAAGCGGCCGACATATTTAACGGCGGACTGTCTCGCTACGCTCGCTTGATGTCTCGCCGGCAAACATCTCGTCCGCTTGCCTCACGCAGCACGATGGGACAGCGGCGGTGAGTGCCGGGGTGTCTCACAAAGCGAGTTTGTGAAACAGCTGTCCGAGCGACTGAGATTCCCCGGCACTCGACGCCGCGGTCAGACTGGTGGGTCGTGGGTGGTAGTCACAGAATCAGTGAGTTATACTGTTTGCCGATTTATATAAAAGAATCGTTATATATTTATATGAAAGCATCAACCGACAGGCTGCTGAAGCAGTTCAAGGCCCTGGCCGACCCGATCAAGATCCGCCTGGTCGCGCTGTGCGGCGTGGCCGAATGCAGCGTCTCGGAGCTCACGACCGTGACGGGTCAAAGCCAGCCGCGGATCTCGCAGCACCTGAAGCAGCTGTGCGCGGCTGACCTGCTGGAGCGATTCCGCGATGGCCACTTCGTCTACTACCGCGTGCCGACCAAGGGTGCTGATCCCCTGGCGCGTCGTCGTCTGCTCGCACTGCTGCCGGCCGACGAGCCGCAGTTTGCGAAGGACACGCAGCGCTTGCGCACGCTGCGCGGGCAGGATGAGCGGGTCGCGCAGGCGGATGACGATCGCCTGTTGCACAAAGCACTGGTCGAACTGACCGTCGCCCGGCCACTCGGCGATCTTCTCGACATCGGCTGCGGTCAGGGTCGCTTGTTAAAACTGCTGGCAACGCGCGCGCACCGCGTCGTTGGCGTGGACACCGATCCCGACGCGCGCCGTTTCGCCCGGGCGGAAATGCTGCTTGCCGGTTTGCCGAACTGCACCCTGCGGCAAGGTGACATGTATGCATTGCCGTTCGCCGACGCCGAATTCGACACGATTATTCTCGACGACGTGCTCGGAAGTGCCGGGCAACCGCAGAAAGCGCTCGCCGAAGCGCTGCGCCTGCTCAAAAGTAGCGGACGCATCCTGTTGCTGGCATCGGTCGGTGATAAAAGCGTCGCAGAGTTGAACGAAAACTTCACCGAGTGGGCCGCATTGTCAGGCATGCGCTTTGCAAAGCCCCGTTCGATTCCCGAAAAACAACCGGAATGGTTGCTCGCCGTAGCAATGCCGTCTGGCCGCGCAAGCGCGGCGGCCTGAACGTGAAAGAAAACACTATGAAAAAAGACACTTTGCAAAAACCTACAGTCTCATTCGAATTCTTTCCGCCGAACACCGAGACAATGGAGGCGACACTCTGGAAGTCGATCGAGCGACTCGCGGACCTCGGGCCGTCATTCGTTTCGGTGACCTACGGTGCCGATGGTTCGACACGCGAGCGCACGCATGCGGCCGTCGAGCGCATTATTCGGGATACCGAGCTCACGCCCGCGCCGCACCTGACCTGCATCGGAGCCAGCCGCGGCGAGATTGATGACATCGCGCGGGAGTACTGGGATATGGGCGTTCGCCACCTTGTTGCCTTGCGGGGCGATGCGCCGAAAGGCGCCGATACCTATACGCCAACGGCAGGGGGCTACGCGTATGCCACCGACCTCGTCGCGGGCCTGCGTAATGTCGCCGACTTCGACGTCTCGGTCGCGGCTTACCCCGAGGTGCATCCGGAGGCACCGAGCGCCGATTTCGATCTCGACAACCTGAAACGCAAGCTGGATGCCGGCGCCAGTAGAGCGATCACGCAGTTTTTCTTCGGTACCGACGTATTCCTGCGCTTTCGCGATCGCTGCGCAAAAGCAGGCATCGAGTCGTCGATCGTGCCAGGCATATTGCCGATCACGCGTTTTCCGCAGCTCGAACGCTTTGCAAGCATGTGCGGCGCGAGTATTCCGGACTGGTTGCGGGACCGTTTCGACGGACTCGATGACGACGAAAAAACGCGGCAAATGATCGCCGCAAGCGTGGCGATCGAGCAGGTTCGCGCCCTGCAAGAAGAAGGCATCGAGGACTTTCATTTCTATACGCTCAATCGTTCCGAACTGACCTACGCTATATGCCATGCGCTTGGCGTTCGAGCCGATCGAGCGGCGGCGTGAGCAAATGACAATGGAGCGCAAAGAACGAATAGATACGCTGATGCGCGAACTTGACCAGCGCATTCTGCTGCTCGACGGCGCCATGGGGACGATGATCCAGTCCTTCGGCCTGACAGAGGACGACTACCGGGGCGAGCGTTTCGCCGATTTCGGTCACGATCTGAAAGGCAACAATGATCTCCTCTCACTGACGCGTCCGGACATCATTCGCGACATTCACAGCCAGTTTCTCGAAGCTGGCGCGGATATCATTGAAACCAACACCTTCAATTCCAACGCGCCCTCGATGGCCGACTACGGCATGGAGTCGCTGGTTGCGGAATTGAACACGGCTTCCGCGAGGATCGCGCGCGAGTGCGCCGATGCGCATGCCGCGAAGAGCGGTGTCACACGCTACGTAGCAGGCGTACTCGGCCCGACGAACCGCACCGCGTCGATCTCACCTGACGTGAACGACCCGGGCTTTCGCAATATCAAGTTCGACGATCTCGCCGATACCTATGAAACGGCTGCCAGTGCCCTGATCGAGGGCGGCGTCGATTTCCTGATGATCGAGACCATCTTCGACACGCTCAACGCGAAAGCCGCAATTGTTGGCCTCAAACGCAGCTTCCGCGCTACCGGTATTGAACTGCCCGTCATGATCTCAGGAACGATCACCGATGCTTCGGGGCGCACCCTGTCCGGGCAGACCACCGAAGCGTTTTGGAACTCAGTCCGACATATTAATCCGTTCATGATCGGTCTCAACTGCGCACTGGGTGCGAGCGAACTGCGGCCCTATGTTGCCGAGCTCGCGCGCGTCGCCGATACCCGCGTAAGCGCACATCCAAACGCCGGGCTGCCGAACGAGTTCGGCGAATACGACGAAACGCCGGAGGAAATGGCCGAGGTAGTTGGCGAGTTTGCGAACAGCGGCCTGGTCAACCTGGTTGGCGGCTGTTGCGGCACGCGGCCGGACCACATTCGCGCACTGGGCAAGGCCGTGAGCGGCTGTGCGCCTCGCAGCATACCGGCACTTCCCGTGAAATGCCGGCTGTCAGGGCTCGAGCCGTTCAACATCGGGCCCGATGACCTGTTTGCCAACGTGGGCGAACGATGCAATGTCACGGGCTCGGCCGTGTTCCGGCGCCTGATCGAGGCCAATGATTACGCCGCCGCCGTTGCGGTTGCGCGCCAGCAGGTCGACAACGGCGCGCAGATCATCGACGTCAACATGGACGAGGGCATGCTCGATTCCGAAAAGGCGATGGTCACTTTTCTGAATCTCATCGCGTCGGAACCCGATGTCTCGCGCCTTCCGATCATGATCGATTCGTCGAAGTGGACGGTCATCGAAGCGGGTCTGAAATGTGTGCAGGGCAAGGCGATCGTCAATTCCATCAGCCTCAAGGAAGGTGAGGACGCGTTTGTTCAGCAGGCAAGACTGTGTCGTGACTATGGTGCCGCCGTCATCATCATGGCATTCGATGAACAAGGTCAGGCAGACACGATTGAGAAAAAGGTAGGTATCTGCAAGCGCTCGTACAAGGTGCTGACGGAGCAGGTAGGGTTCGATCCGGCGGACATCATTTTCGATCCCAACATATTTGCGGTTGCGACCGGCATCGAAGAACACGCGAGCTACGGGCTCGATTTCATCGAAGCGACGCGCCAGATCAAGGCGTCGCTGCCGCACGTGCTTGTCAGCGGTGGCGTGAGCAACGTGTCGTTTTCATTCCGCGGCAACAATATCGTGCGTGAGGCCATTCACTCGGTGTTCCTGTACCACGCGATTCGCGCCGGCATGGACATGGGTATCGTCAATGCAGGACAGCTTGCGATTTATGACGACCTGCCGGAGGACCTCCGCGATGCGGTCGAGGACGTCATCCTCAATCGTGATCCCGAGGGGACGGAGAAACTGCTCGCCGTCGCCGAGAACTACAAGGGCCAGGCGGGTGGCGCCGTTGCAAAAGGACGGGATCTTTCATGGCGCGAAGAGCCGGTGGAAAAACGCCTCGAGCATGCCCTCGTTAACGGCATTGACGAGTTCGTCATCGAAGACACCGAAGAAGCGCGCCGTGGAACCGACCGACCGCTCGATGTCATCGAAGGACCGCTAATGGCGGGCATGAATGTCGTCGGCGATCTGTTTGGCGAGGGCAAGATGTTCCTGCCGCAGGTCGTCAAGTCGGCGCGCGTGATGAAGAAAGCCGTCGGTCACCTCATACCGTTCATCGAGGAAGAGAAGGGCGGCGAGATGAGCTCGAACGGCAAGATCATTCTCGCGACAGTGAAAGGGGATGTACACGACATCGGTAAGAATATTGTCGGCGTGGTCTTGCAGTGCAACAACTTCGAGGTCGTCGATCTCGGCGTCATGGTTTCCTGCGACAAGATCCTCGAAGCGGCCCGGCGGGAGAACGCGGATATTATCGGTCTGTCCGGCCTGATTACGCCGTCGCTCGATGAAATGGTGCACGTGGCCAGTGAAATGCAGCGTCTGGGCTACAAATTGCCTTTGCTCATAGGCGGCGCAACCACGTCGCCGGCGCATACCGCTGTCAAGATCGAGCCGCGTTACGAGGGTCCGGTCATTTACGTCAAGGATGCGTCCCGATCCGTCGGCGTGGCGCAGGCCCTGGTCGAGCCGGACACCTGCGCCGCGCTTATTGAAAAAACGCGTCACGATAATGCGCGTCGCCGAGATCAGCATGCGAACAAGAAACGACTGGCACCACAGCTCTCGATAAACCAGGCCCGCGAGCGAAAACACAAATGCGACTGGAGCAACTACGCGCCGCCGCGGCCGACTTTCGAAGGCAAGCGCGTATTCAAAGATATCGATCTCGCGATCTTGCGTGACTATATTGACTGGATGCCGTTCTTCAACGCCTGGGAGTTTCACGGCAAGTTTCCCCAGATCCTCAGCGACAAGATCGTCGGTGAAGCGGCGACGTCACTTTTCGATGATGCGAAAGCAATGCTTGACAAAATTATTGACGAGAAATGGCTTGAAGCGCGCGCAGTGCTCGGCTTTTTTCCAGCGAATTCGCACGATCACGATGACATCCTGATCTACTCGGATGAACAGCGGCAAACGACGCAACAGCGTCTCGTGCACCTGCGACAGCAGCGCGCGAAAGCCGAAGGGCAGGCACAGTCCTGTCTTGCCGACTTCATCGCGCCGTCCGGCCGCGGGCTCGCTGACTACATCGGCGCTTTCGCCGTGACGGCCGGAATCGGCATAGAGGAGCACGTCGCCCGCTTTGAAAAAGCGCACGACGATTACAGCTCGATTATTTTGAAAGCGCTGGCCGATCGGCTGGCCGAGGCCATGGCAGAACACATGCATCATCGCACGCGTCGGGAGTTCTGGGCGTATGCCAGCGATGAACAGCTGACAAACGAGGAACTGATCCGCGAAAAATACCGCGGCATCCGGCCTGCACCGGGCTATCCCGCCTGTCCCGACCACACGGAGAAGGGCAAGCTCTGGCAGCTGCTCGATGTGGAGGCGAGCATCGGCCTGACGTTGACCGAGTCCTATGCGATGTACCCGACGGCCGCTGTCAGTGGTTTCTACTTCGCGCACCCGGATTCGAGGTATTTCGCCGTGGGCAAGATCGGCCGCGACCAGCTTGAATCCTACGCCGAGCGGCAGGGTATCAGCGTCGCCGATGCCGAAAAGTGGCTGGCGCCGAACCTCGGCTATGAACCGGGCGCTGCCAACGCGGCCTGAGTAGTGAGTGGGAAATGACGATTTTGCTCACAGTCGACGTCGATTGTGAACATTCATTACAAACGGCTGCAATCGCTTTTGCTAGACTGGGTTGTCCGTTAGCCTGATGTTTTGTTTGTTCGACTGGGAAAAAGCGCATGCAAGAACCACCGATTCCGCTCGACGAAACCGTTCGACTCCTCAGTTTGCATTCGCTGCGCATCATGGACTCTGCGCCCGAGGAGCGATTTGACCGGGTCACTCGCATGGCGAAACGGATCTTCGACGTCAATATCTGCCTAGTGAGTCTCGTCGACTCGGATCGCCAGTGGTTCAAATCAAGACAGGGGCTCGATGCCTGCGAGACGCCAAGAGAAGTCTCGTTTTGTGGTCACGCGATCCTCGAGGAGCGGGCTTTTATCATCGAGGATGCGCACACTGACCCGCGTTTTTCCGATAACCCGCTCGTTACGGGCAATCCCAATGTGCGATTTTATGCCGGCTATCCCGTGCATTCGGGCGGAGGCAAACGCATCGGCACGCTGTGTCTGATTGACGACAAGCCGCGGCCCTTTTCCGCAGAGGACGCGGAAACGCTCAAGGATTTTGCGGCACTGATCGACGATGAACTGGCGTCGTCGGCAGAGATCAATGTCGATGAGCTGACAAAGATTGCGAACCGGCGCGGCTTTCAACAGGTCGCGCAGCATCTGCTACCGCTTTGCAAGCGCAACAACCTGGAGGTCGAAATTTTGTTTTTTGACCTTGACGGTTTCAAAGCGCTGAACGACAAATTCGGGCACGAGGCTGGCGACGAAGCATTGCAGGCATTCGCCAAACTACTGCTCAAGAGTTTTCGAAACTCTGATGTTGTCGCGCGCCTGGGTGGCGACGAGTTCGTCGTCATGATGGCCGGGCAGCAGGCCTTTTCCGATCGAGCGATAGCGAGCATGCAGAAGCGTTCCAAGGACATCAAATCGAACTTCAGCCGACACTTGGGCTGGAGCGTTGGCCGCGTGAAGTTCGACCCCGATCGTCACAATGACATCGAAGACCTGCTGCGGGAAGCCGATGAGCGAATGTACGCCGACAAAACCCGCAGGAAAAAAGGAACGGCGTAGGCCAGCGGCACTGCCTCCGGCAAGGCGGCCTCAAGCGGGCTATTTGCTGACGACGAATTCCACGATCAGCGGCAGGTGATCGGAGCCGATGCGCGCGCCGGTTCGTGTTTCCACAACGCCAATACCATCCGAAACCAGCGCGTGGTCAATTGGAATCATCGCAAACGGCAGGAACGTCGGCCACGTTGGCAGGATGCCGAAACCGCGGCGCGTGTTGCGCAGCCCGGTGGCGGCCTCCAACTTGCGGTAATTGCGGTCCCATACGCTGGCATTCAAGTCGCCCGTCAAAACCACTGAGCCCGCTGCGTTGTTTGCCAGGGCCGCGACGCTCCTGAGCTGTTCGTTGCGCGCCTTGTACTGCAGTCGGGACAGCGGAACCGTGGGGTGTGTGCTGATCAGGGTCAACAGCTGGTCATTCACGGACAGCGTTGCCACGATCGTCGGGTAATCCAGCGGCGGACTATCGACGTGCGCGACCGAGTCGAGCGCCAGGCGAGAGAACATCGCGATTCCAAAGCTGCCTTCTCTCGCCTCGACGTAGTTGTACGGATAGTCCTGATTCAGACGAACGGCGGCATCGCGCCATTTCCCGGATACTTCCTGCAGGAAAATCACGTCGGGCCGTTCCGCTTCGATGAGTTCGAACAACCGTTCGTACTGGTCGTTTCTCGCATGCACGTTGGCGTGCAGGAGCTTGATGGTGTGCTCGCTGTCGACCCGGGTCCCACCGAAATACCAGGGCAGCACATAATTCGCGTTCAAGGCGGTAGTGATGAGCAACAGGATCACATAGATACGGTTCCGCAAAACCGCGAAAGTGACGAGCAACAGCAGCGATGCGCCCAGGTATTGCAGCCTGAAATGCGAATACAGTTCGACGTTGCGGTGCACGAAGTCGAAGCTCGTTGCGAACGAAAAGAGGATCGTGATGATCGCGGCGGCCTGAAGCAGGCCGATCAGGGTCACATTTTTTTTAAGCATGCCGGGCAGTCGCCGCGTTTCCGGCTTAGTCGTCGATGGTTACTTCGATGATTGTCACGGCTTCCAAAGGCACGTCGGAATGACCACCGCGATTTCCGGTCGGAACTGCGGCGATGGCATCAACGACGTCCATCCCAGCCGAGACCTTGCCGAAAACGGCATAGCCGAAATCGCGCGTGCCGTGGTTCAGAAAATCATTGTTCTTGACGTTGATGAAGAACTGCGATGTGGCGCTGTCAACCACGCCGGTACGGGCCATTGCCAGCGTGCCGCGCTCGTTCGATACGCCGTTGTCCGCTTCGTTCTTGATCGGGTCGCGGGTCGGCTTGTTGGCCATGCTTTCGTCCATGCCGCCGCACTGGATCATGAAATTCGGGATGACACGATGGAAAATAGTACCGGCGAAGTGGCCGTCCTTCACGTACTGCAGGAAATTCTCGCAGGAGATCGGGGCTTTGTCGTCAAACAGTTCGACGCTGATATCGCCGTGATTGGTCTTGATAGTGATCATGATGTCTCGCAAAAGTAGGTGAGCGCCGTTATTTACCACCCCTGCGCGCTGCTGTCACGCGCGGATGGCCCGCAAAATCTTTATGGTTCAGAATATTCGTCCAGCCGCTTGCTGCCAGGATGGCCGCAACCTCGTCGCGTTGATCGGCACCGTGCTCGATCAGCAGGCTGCCGCTGTTCTTCAGGATCTCCCCGCAGTCGGCGGCGAGCGTGCGAATCGCGTCGAGCCCGTCAACGCCTGCGACCAGCGCCTCAACGGGTTCGTACCGAAGTTTTGTAAGCGCTGCGTCATCGGCCCGTACGTAGGGAGGATTGGACACAACAATATCGAACTGCCTGTCGCGAACGGGCGCGCACCAGCTGCCGTGCACGAACGTGATGTTGCTCAGCGGTAGCTGGCGCGCATTTTCACGTGCAATTGCGAGCGCCGCTTCGCTAATGTCGACCGCGGTTACCTCGCACATCAGTCGTTCGGCCGCAAGCGCCACGGCGATGGCACCGCTGCCCGTGCCCAAATCCAGGATCTGCCACTCGGCTTTGCGCGGAATCTCCCGAAGCGCAAGGTCGACCAAAAGCTCGGTCTCAGGTCGAGGTATAAGGGTTGCGGGACTGACCAGCAGTTGATGAGACCAGAATTCCCGGGCACCCATGATGTAGGCCATGGGCTCGCCGCCGAGTCGTCGCCGCAACAGCGCGTCGAATCGACTGAACGTCGCATCATCGAGAACGTCTTCGGGATGCGCAAACAGGTAGCTGCGCGGCAGATCAATGCTGCGGCACAGCAGCAGCTCGGCGTCGAGCCGTGGCGAGTCGCTGGCAGCGGCGAGGCGCTTCACGGCATCGCCGAGCAAATGGTCAATGCGCCTGTCGTCTTCCTGGCTCATGGGTAGTGTTGGTCCGGTGCTATCGCGTACACTCGCTACTGATTTCCAATGTAACTGATGTGCCCATGAACGTGTATTCCAATATTCTCGACATGGTTGGCGAGACGCCCATGCTTGAGGTCACGCATATTGATACGGGGCCGTGCCGCCTGTTCCTCAAGCTCGAGCTCATGAACCCGGCTGGTTCCATCAAGGATCGCATCGGTATTTCGATGATCACGGAAGCCGAAAAGCGCGGCGACATAAAGCCCGGCGACACGATTGTCGAAGCGACCGCCGGCAATACGGGCCTGGGGCTTGCACTTGTCGCGGCGCAAAAGGGCTATCGCCTGATACTTGTGCTGCCTGACAAGATGAGCCAGGAGAAGATTTTTAACCTGCGCGCCATGGGCGCCGAAGTTGTGCTTACGCGTTCGGACGTCGGCCTTGGTCACCCCGAGTACTACCAGGACCTCGGCAAGCGCATTGCGAAGGAGCGGGGCGCTTACTTCATCAACCAGTTTGGTAACCCCGATAACCCGCTCGCACACGAACAAACCACGGCGCCCGAGATTGTCTCGCAGATGGGCGGCGAGCTCGATGCAATTGTGCTCGGCGTTGGTTCGAGCGGAACCGTCAGCGGCATTGGCAAGTACCTGCAGGAAAATGCGCCCGACGTAGACCTGATCCTGGCCGACCCGGTTGGCTCGGTCCTTGCGGACTACATCAACAAGGGCGAACTGGGTGAACAAGGCAGCTGGCTGGTCGAAGGCATAGGCGAAGACTTCATACCCTCAATTGCCGACTTCAGCCAGGTTGCAAAAGCGTACGCCATCACGGATGCCGAATCGTTTGCGGCAGCCCGCGAGCTGCTGAAGAAAGAGGGCGTGCTCGCCGGATCGTCATCCGGAACGCTGCTGTCCGCCGCACTCAAGTACTGCCGCGAGCAGACCGAGCCGAAAACCGTTGTGACGTTTGCCTGCGACACCGGCAACAAGTACCTGTCAAAACTTTTCAATGATTTCTGGATGGAAGACCAGGGTTTTATCACGCGCAAGCAGTACGGTGATTTGCGTGACCTGGTCGGGCGGCCTCACGTAGAGCACGCGACCATTACAGTCGGACCAACGGACGTACTGACGACCGCCCACAACCGTCTGCGCAACGCGGGGTTCTCGCAGCTGCCCGTGATGGACGAAGGCGACCTTGTCGGCGTTGTTACCGAAGACGCCATCATTCAGTTCGTGTACGGCAAGCCGGAACTCATGAACGCCAATGTCGAAGATGCCATGGAGTCTGCCTTCATCAAGCTCGACAGGAGCGAAAGCACGAATAACCTGGTCGCGATGCTGCGCGTGCAGCCCTATGCGGCCATCATGGATGGTGAAGATTTCGTGGGCCTGATTACAAGATCAGACGTACTCAATTATCTTCGCCGCCAGATGTGAGGGCAAAGCGAATGACCGAAAATGAGAAGAAACGCGCATTCGCCACGCGCACGATTCATGCGGGCCAGGCGCCGGACCCGAGCACGGGTGCGATCATGCAGCCGATCTACGCGACCTCGACCTACGTGCAGTCGAGTCCCGGCGTCCACCAGGGGTACGAATACTCCCGCACGCAGAACCCGACGCGCATGGCATACGAGCGCTGCATTGCGGACCTCGAATCCGGGTCTCACGGCTTCGCATTTGCATCAGGCATGGCCGCGACCGCAACGATACTCGAGCTGATCGACAGCGGCAGCCATGTCATTGCGATGGACGATCTGTATGGTGGCACGCGCCGCCTGTTTACCGGGGTACGGACCCGCAGTGCAGGGCTCGACTTCAGTTACGTCGATCTCACGAACCTGGACGAGGTCAGCAACGCGTTCAAAGACAACACCCGGATGGTCTGGATCGAGACGCCAACCAATCCTTTGTTGAAAATCGTTGACATCAATGCAGTTGCGACTATTGCCAGGAAGCACGGGGCGATAATCGTCGTGGACAACACCTTCGCAACGCCCTACCTGCAGCGGCCGCTGGAGCTCGGCGCCGATATCGTCATGCACTCCGCGACCAAGTTCATCAACGGTCATTCCGATATGGTGGGCGGCATCGTGGTTACCGCCAACACGGTGCTTGCGGAGCAGCTCGGGTATCTGCAGAACTCAATCGGTGCCGTTGCGGGTCCTTTCGACAGCTTTCTTGCTCTGCGCGGTGTCAAGACGCTTGACGTTCGCATGCAGCGCCACTGCGAGAGCGCCATGCACATCGCCGAATGGCTGGAGAAGGACGCCCGCGTGGCCAGCGTTTTGTACCCGGGCCTTTCGTCTCATCCCGAGCACCAGCTCGCCAGCAAACAAATGGACGGTTTCGGAGGTATCGTTACATTCTTTATTAAAGGCGAGCTCGCTGATGCGCGCCGATTCCTCGAGCGTTGCGAAGTGTTCGCGCTGGCGGAGAGCCTCGGCGGTGTCGAGAGCCTGATCGAGCACCCGGGAATCATGACGCATGCGAGCGTGCCGGAAAGAGAACGCGCCAAACTCGGCATCAACGATCAGTTGATACGTCTTTCAGTAGGTATCGAGGCGATCGAAGACCTGATCGCGGACCTCGATCAGGC